>NZ_JBLFEP010000002.1:0-1067557 GCF_047345415.1 Maribacter corallii | reverse complement strand
CAAAAAACTTACAGCCCACCCCTATTAATAAAAGTGGGCGCTGTCTCTACAATATGTCAAATGAACTTCCTTTTCTTGCCCGACATCACTGCCAAAGCGGGTGCAAATATAAGATGGTTTTTTTGTTTGCACAATACCAAAATGAAATATTTTAAAAAGCTTTCGAAAAAAAAATATTAACAGCTGTATATCAATGTATTACATATCAAAAAATATTCTAAAAAAAAGATAGGACCAGGGTATAAATTCGGTTTTCATGACTTCCCTATTTCAAAGGGCTTCAAAAAACAGGGCACGCTAAATACAAAGCGGGTAAAGATATGGCCTATATCATAAGGTCAAGTACACTTATTTCCTAAGAAAAGAAGTTCCACACCAGTCCAAAACGTATCACGAAATCCCGATAGGGGTAATTGGGCGCGGCATAAAAACTATTCGTATCGCCAAATGAAGAATTAAAGTGTTCGGCCTTCAAGAAAATTCGCGTTTGTTGCACTTTGGCATTAATAAAGAAATCAAGCATGGGAAAACCTCCCAACTCCTCGGTATTCTGAATATAAAACTCACCGAGTACCGGATTGTACGCATCCATCGTATATGAAGTAAAATACTTCAGGGTAACCCCTGTTTGTAAAAACATCGCCTTCTTAAAGACATGAGAAGAGAAATACAACGTATTGCGTGTTACGAGTTGTGGCACATTCAATACCTTGTTGGTTTGTTGTACATCTTGATACATTACTGTATTGCTCAAGGCAAAACCACCCACCTTTATCTCTTTCGAATACTTTAACTTTAGGTAGTTGACACTATTGGTTTCTTGAAAAGGCTTAATGGAAGCCTGTTCTGAACCCTCGACCAACGTAATTGAGGGATCTGAAGAAAAGTAGGCATAGTTGTCGGTCGTTGTAAATTTCGCCGAGAGATTTCCCCATACTTTAGATTGAAAATCAAAATTCAACGCGTTGACCCTTTCATTCTCAAAAGTGTTCGTGTTTTGCCAGTTGTAGTTCACATAATCACTTTGGTAGAGCAAAAAGTTGAAATCGGGCATCCGGGATGAGGAGTGGATAGCTGCCTTTACCTTATGTTTATCATTAAAGGAATAACTCGCCGAAGCATCTAGAATATTACCGGTCAGGGTACCTGATAAGTTATATTTCACAGACCCCTTCAATAGAAAACCTTTTATTTGTTTGCGATAGGTTGCCCCAAGGGCGACTTCTTGACCTTCGAGTTGATTGGTAATCGTTTGGTCTTCAGTAATCAATAAACTGTTCGTGAAGTAATTATAGTTATATAAACTAATGTTCCCCTGTAAACTTCCGAGCGTTGCATTATAGAAATCGGCGCTCAACTGATTATACATTGTTTTCAGGTTCATTCGGTCATCGATCGCCCCCAAGAGGCCTTCCCCGAAATACGTATTTTGCGCAGCCTGTGTATATTGATAGAATTTGGTCTCATAATTGAACTGGTGTCCAATGGCCAGAGAGGTCTTCTCAATTCTACTTGAATCTTTCCTTGTACGGATCAATTTATATTTATGATCTAGAAAATAGCGTTTGCCCAACAGTTTGTTCTGTGCATCCGCAAAACGGATATCAAGCTTTACCCTGTCATTGAACTCGGGATCTGCTGATTCAAATTGCAGTTCTTTTAAGGGCAAGCCACCGTTCTCTTCGGTTTTGACGTCTTGCGCTGCAATATGGGCCCGTAGTTGGTAACGCCCATTTTTGGTTACGTAATTGGTCGTCGTGGTAAAGTTACCCGACTCCCCTTGATTGAAACGGTATTTTCCCAGAGACCTTAAGCTTTTATACCCGATAGAAAAGTTTAAGCGCCTTGAGGTATTAAAGGCCAATTTGGCATCCAGCATCTGCCCTTGCTCGAAGGTCGTCTTGAACATCAGGTCCGATAAAGGAGTAGCTACATTATAGTAATCGATATCCTCTAGTTCCCAGTAGTTCGCATGTTTGGCCTTCGCCCCTAATTTTGGATACAGATTCAATCGGTCGAGATCCACCCCCAACTTATTATACGGTTGTCCGATATTCGCAAAAGGCATAAGTTCGAAATCGTCTTTTCGCAAATAATTGTATTTGTATTCCTTTTGAATGGTCAAGGTAGTATCCAAGAAGGTAGTGTCACGCGCGAAACTTATGATTTTGTAATCAGCAATGGTAATCTCTGCCCCTTCTGGCGGAGCTCCTTTGTCCCTGGCCTTTTTAGACTTCCTTTTCAGCGTATCGGATTTTTGAAGATCTGGCGGAGGATTGTCTTGTGCAGATAGAGCGGTACACGACAGCACCAAAAACAGCAGAAAGAAATATCTCATTACTTGAAGTTACGAGACAAAGTTAATTTTTTTTGTTCGTAATAAAATGTGAAAGTTTAAAGGTCGTACCAAGCTCGACAATGAATCGAACTATTGACCTACTACACAAGAATTCATTTATATTCGTACAGTATCAATAACACTAGTCCAAAATGTTGAGAGCATTTTACAGTACCATACACGAGGCAGGAACGGACGAAGCAGGCAGAGGGTGCCTCGCAGGACCCGTAACTGCTGCCGCAATCATACTACCGGCCGGATTTCAGAACGAGGTGCTGAACGATTCAAAATTACTATCGGAAAGGAACAGGGAACAACTCAAACCTATTTTGGAAAGAGAGGCCATTACCTTTGGCGTAGCTCATATTCCCCATACTGAAATCGACAAAATCAACATTTTAAATGCCTCTATTTTGGCAATGCATCAGGCCATCAAAAAATTGAAGATCAAACCCGAATTCATAATCGTCGATGGAAACCGATTCAAGACCTTTGAGGGTATTCCCCATGAATGTATCGTAAAAGGGGATAGTAAATATCTGAGTATTGCTGCTGCTTCCGTATTAGCCAAAACCTATCGTGACCAATACATGGCCGAGCTCCATAAAACGTACCCCATGTACAACTGGAAGCAAAATAAGGGGTACCCAACGAAAGAACATCGCGAAGCGATACGAAAATATGGAATCACCGAGTACCACCGAAAAAGTTTCAAACAATTACCGGAGCAGTTCACCTTGCCGCTTTAAATTTGAGTTGGCTTTTTTGCGTTCGAAGCAGATGATCCAAATACGTGTTAAAAAGCATAACTTTGTGTAAATGCTCTCATAAATGAACTACAGAATTCCGTTCCTAGCTGTATTCCTTTTGGTTGTGGGTTGTTCCGAGGATGTATCCCTTTCCAAGCCTTTGTTGGATTTCGTTCCTAAAAATGCCTCGGCCATCATTAAGATCAATGACCTTTCAACCTTCAGGACCAGTCTAAGGTCCAATACTTTTCTTAAGGAGTTGAGCAACACCCAAACCATTAAAAAGGCAGTACAAAAAGTTCAATTCTTGAATTTGCTGAAGTCCGAATCAAAGAGCATCCTAGCTTTTGTCGAAAATGACACCCTAGGATTTGAATCGGTGTATCTGACAGCGTATTCCCCAGGTATTGTACAACAAGACAGCCTTGAAAGTGTGCTTGTCGAAGCACTGGATTTTAAGGGAATCGCCTTAACGACCTACAGATTCGAAGAGCGCATTTTTTACCAAACCAAATTAGGCACCACCTTCGTGATGTCCTCTTCCCCTTCGATAATTGAAGTAATAATTGAAAATCTCAAGAATAATAACGCTTCCGAAACGCTTCAAAAACTCTACAATATCTCAAATGGGTACAAGCCAGCCACCTTATATCTTGATGTACAAAAAGGCAATTCGGTTCTTGGTTCCCTCATAAACGATTTGTCTAGAATCAATGTTTCAAATTTTTCCGATTGGATTTCACTTGACTTCAGTCTAACACCTTCACAACTAAGTCTTACCGGTATTAGTATTGCCAATGATTCAGTCTGGAATTACATTGATCTCTTCGCAAATACCAAACCATTGACGCCAATAACCCCCAGTTTGGCTCCGGAAGCTACAGATGCACTACTTGCCTATACCTTTGACAACCACGGTACATTTGCTAAAAACCAAAACGCCTATTTAAACGAAAACCGACCTATCGACCCCCTATTCGAAACTGTGGAAGAAGTCGGCATTATTTTGAACGACAAACGAAAGGCAGTGGTTTTAAGCACACATGGCCCGGAAATACTGACCGACTATATCGAGCGATCCAAAACTTCCACTATCGAGTATCAGGGCAACCAAATCATTAGACTACAACACAGTAGGTTCATCGAAGAGGGGTTTACACCTTTGATATCAAATTTCAGATCGAATTTCTGTTCTTTCATCAATGACGTTTTGGTATTTTCCGAAACTAGGGAATTCCTTGAGTTTATTATCCGTAATCATAAGAATGGGGCTACCTACGACAGGGGAGGCACCTTTACTAGACTTGGCAAATCCCTTGCGGAAGAATCAAATCTCCTTCTCATTTCAAATTCAACCAGCCTCAAAAAAATCTTCCAAACGGAATTATCAGCAGAATTTCATAAAGAACTCGGCACAGCATTACAGTCACCCTATGATATTGCCACCCAAATAAGTGCGGATAAAAACTTCTATCACACCAATATCATCATCAGCAAACAAGAAAGAATTGGATCCAATACGGGTGTTACCGCCTTGTTTAAAACGAAGTTAGATACCTCAATTGCTACCCGACCACAGTTCGTCACGAATCATCTGACCAAAACGAAGGAGGTGGTCGCACAAGATTTCAATAATGTCCTTTACCTGATTTCGTCAAAAGGAAAAGTACTATGGAAAAAACAGTTAGAGGGTCAAATACAAGGAGCCGTAGAACAAGTAGATATTTTTAAAAATGGACGATTACAACTTGCCTTCACGACCAATAACCAGTTTTTGGTCTTAGACCGAAATGGGAAAGAGGTAAAACGTTTCACAAAGACCTATGAAGGCGGAGGACTTAATCCATTAGCGGTTTTTGATTACGACGGTAAAAGAGACTATCGTTTTGTAATCACCCAGGGCAAAAAGACTTTTATGTACAATAGCAAAGGTTCTATTGTAAAGGGCTTTAAGTATACCGACGCCCAGGATATCATTTTGGAAGCCCCAAAACACCTCAGAATCGGCAATAAAGACCACCTTGTCTTCAAATTGAAAAATGGCATGTTGAAAATACTGAATCGAGTTGGGGATGTTCGTGTGAGGGTAAATGAGAAAATCGATTTTTCAGAGAACGAAGTGTACTTGAATAAAGACAAGTTCACCCTTACGGATAAAAAAGGAACACTCTACCAAATCGATACAAAAGGTGGGCTATCTAAAACCAATCTTAATCTATCCAACGATCACGGTATGTTCGCCACAGCAAATACCTTGGTACTTATGAACGATAACATACTGACCATTCGTGGAAAGAAGGTCGAACTTGAGCTAGGGGTATACACCAAACCTCGAATTAGCTATATCAACAACAAGATTTATGTGAGCGTTACCGACTTGCAAAGTCAAAAAGTATATCTGTTCGATAGTCAGGCCAAAGCCATTCCCAACTTCCCCGTTTTCGGAAATTCCATAATAGATTTAGCGGACTTGAATAATGATACCATTCTTGACATGGTCGTTAGCGATGAAAACGACACTATTCTTACTTACAAATTGAATTAGGCACGCGCATACCATTTATACACAAATGTGCTACAGCCGTACATCAAGGGTTGCATTCCATAGCTTTTTCCCAGCGACTTTTGTTAACCTCACTATATTAGGCGTCATAAAGGGTTATTAAATATAAACCTATTCCTTTTATAATTTATATGTACGATGAAAACCAATAGAACAAAACTCAAATCTGCTTTTGCCATCCTTTTTATCTTGTTTTGTGGGGTTGAAGCAAATGCCCAACTGCTAAAAAAACTGGGGAAAAGAGCAGAGAAAGCTGCTGAAAGAGCCGTAGAACGACGAGTAGAAAAAGAAACCACTGAAAAAACAGATCAGGTGCTAGATAGTATTCTTGAACCTGGAAAAAAAGGAAAACAACCCACAGGCAAGAACGGCCAATCAATTCCAAACAAGGAAGACGGGGAGCGCCCTTCGACAAGTACGGATCCCGGCAAAATTGAAAAGGCACCGGATCAGCCGGAGCAATCCATAGCGGTGTACCGCAAATTTGATTTTGTCCCTGGTGACAAACCGCTGTTTCTGGATGATTTCAAAAATGATTTCATCGGAGACTTTCCCTCTAAATGGAATACCAATGGAGGAGGAGAACTGGTCAATATCAATGACTCTCCTTCAAAATGGCTAAAGATCCTTCCTGGGTTTGGCACAGAGTATATTCCTGACGTCGAAGAACTACCAGAAGAATTCACTATGGAATTCGATGTCATTACGGAAGGCCTTGATAGTAAAACCTCATCCCAGTCCTACCTTCAGATTATGGTCGGCGACACAAAAACATTTGAAAAGCCCAAGAACTATGGTTTTGTAGAATACCCATTTTGCCAGTTCATAGACGCAGGAATAATCGTTGAAAACAATATCAATGGTAAGCGTGAGATTAGAAATGACATCCGAGCGGATATTAGAAAAATCGTCGCCTCGGAACACCATATATCGCTTGCAGTAAACAAACAGCGATTTCGAATATGGATCAACGAGCAAAAATTAGTTGATGTTCCAAGATTGCTTCCTGCCAACACAAAAATGCAAGGAATCAAAATACATCTCAGAGGAATTGACATTAACAAAGAAGCCATTTATCTAAGTAATTTTAAAATTGCCGAAGGTGGAATAGACCTTCGTAGAAAACTGATTTCCGAGGGTCGAATTTCTACCAATGGTATTCTCTTCGAGAGTGGTTCGACTAATCTACAGGCACAATCGATGGGCATTATCCGTCAGATTTATCAAGTGCTGGCCCAAGAAAGTAGTCTCAACTTAAAAATTGTGGGCCATACCGACTCGGACGGGAACGAAGACACTAATTTGAAACTTTCGAAACTGAGAGCTGATGCCGTCAAAAATGCACTAGTCTCTATCTATAATGTTTCGGCCAATCGCCTGACAACTGATGGCAAAGGCGAATCTGAACCCGTTGGCGACAATACTACGACTGATGGGAAATCACAAAATCGACGCGTAGAATTTATTAAACAGTAAAAATTTCAAAATGAAAAATAAACTATTAGGCTTTCTCTTATTTGTCTTTGTTACCGGTCCTTCACAATCGCAAGAGAATTGCAGCAAATATTACCCCATGAAGGAAGGTTCTTTTTTTGCGTACACCATGTACGACAAAAAGGGGAAAACCGAGGGCGTAACCAGTTATACGATTTCGGAAGTCAGTACAGATGGGGGAGCTACCTCAGCGACGTTTGATTTGACTTTTACCGATAAGAAAGGAAAGGAAGTGTATAATTCAGACTATACCATACAGTGTTCCGGAGATGGTATAAGTATTGACTACAAATCACTCTTTCCTGCTCAAATGATGAAGCAATATGAAGACATGGGCCTTGAAATGGACATTAGCGGAACCGATATACAACTACCGAACGACCTGAGTGTTGGAAAGGAACTCGATGATGCCAATGTATCGGTCGCCATGAAAATGAGCGGAATGAAAATGAATATTTCCGTCGACCAAACGGACCGAAAGGTCGAAAAAAAGGAGAACCTCACAACTCCTGCAGGTACTTTTGAGTGCTATGTCATTACAGAAACCGCCTCATCAACTACCATGGGTGCTACCCGTGAAACGGTTAACAAACTCTGGTTGGCGGAAGGTGTAGGTATGATCAAGCAAGAATCGTACAAACAGAACGGTAGTTTGCTGAACCGTATGGAGCTCACAAAATATACGAAGTGAGTATCTACCTTCCTTATATGAAACGCTGTTTCCAAGTAGGAGTTATTCCATTTTAGCCAACAGTATGTCACTTTTAAAGTAATTCTTATAATAATATAACCACTAAAATTCCTCACAATGAAAATCAAAGTACTTTTAGTTGCCCTCTTATCCTTGAGCGTCGTTTCGTGTATCAAAGATCATTATGGACATCCCGATGACAAGGACCTCGTCTTGACGGAATCCAATTACTTTTATTCGGATGACTTCAAGACAACGTTCTATGAAATAGAAGTGGAGAAACTCAACGATGAGATCAAGGAATTAGATGCTATCATCGATGCTGGACAGGGTACCGAAGAAACCCAAGAAAAACTGGATACGGCAAAGGCCAATCGATTGGCATTATCAAATGAGCTCATCGAAATTGCCGGCTTACGTGAAGCGGTCTATAGAAGAAGGCCTCCCCTACCTGGCCCCTGCCCTAAAAATGGGAACTGTGATTGGCCCGGCATTCAATACATCGCTATTCCCACGGGACTAGAATTCTACGAGTTGGTCATTTTTGATGCGAATGGAGGGTTTTTAGGTAGCACCCAAGGAAGCCCAGAATCGGTAGGACGTGCAGGAAACCTTTTGGACTATGTTGTTTTCCTTTATGAAGGAGAAGGCTATCAAGGGGAAATCACGGTTCAAATCAAAGAAAAGGCAATTTCGGACAATGAGATAACCATCTTTGTGGTCAACTCGGATATTGGAGGTCAGTAAAACCCATGCGAAGTGCCACAATGCAACTAAAAAACCAGCCCCTTTACAAGGCTGGTTTCCATGTTAATAGTTTATTTTAGTGGCAAACCGTAAGTGGTCCGAGCATGACCTCATAGATACGTTTTTGGGGTATGGGTCTAGGTGACGCTTTGTGAGTGCTCGCGCATACTAGAGGGAGATTTATTTGGGATATCGTAAAAATAAGATTTTGCTAAGATTCGTTTGCATTTGTTTTTCCCTCTGTTTATGGGCGGTTCAAATTTGTCAAGGACAGACGTACGAGCAGGAGCTGGTTCTGCTTGAGGACAAGGCCTATACACACTTCTATTCGGACAAGGATTCTACCTACCATTATTTCGATCGTATTGTTCAATTGGCACTGGATCATCAGAACGCACCTGCCGCCATAGACAATTTAAACTACGTCTGCTTTTCCGCAGGGTACTTTTACGATCTGGAAAAAATCAAATCGACGATAGCGCGTACCGAAATTCTCATTGCACAATATGCCCATGTGCTTGACACCCTTCACGATAAAGGGGATTTTCAAAAAAATTACTTGAATTTCAATAAAGGTAATTATTATCACAAGCTCCAGGATTATGCAAGGGCCGAGGTATATTTTGATGGAATAGCAAAGCATCTTTTGGCGAGTGGTACACCCCTACATGAAGATGATATTGAGCTGCTGTCACAGTGTTACAATTTCATTGCCCAAATGAATGTACAGCAAAGTCGCTATCAGGTAGCCAATGAATATTATGAAAAAAATATCCGTCTCTATAAACAGTCCCTGCCGGATGATCAAGAGGGACTTCATAAAATCTACAATCTGTATGCCAATTCGCTCTACGCCCAGAAGGATTTCGAAAAGGCAAAAACCCTTTGGATCAACTCCCTGAATTTTCTGGAAAAGAACTTCAGTGACCGAAATAGAAATAGTTTGGTCACAACCGGACTATTGGTCGCTAAAGTGTTCAAAGATCTTGATCAAATTGACAGTGCCTACTACTATTTGGAAAAAACAGAAGTCTTCAAAGCCAAGGATGATCCATTCGAAGACCGGTTTCTTTCAGCGCGAGGGGAAATTCTAGTCAAGGAAAAAGCTTATGACAAAGCGTTATCCCTATTCCAAGACGCCTTGAGTACGACTTTGAAGAACAATCGCCCCAACGTGCAAAAACGAATTGGTGACCTATACCTAACACGAAATGAACCTGAAAATGCTCTTCACAGTTACCGAAGTGGGCTTGCGGAACTCGCGGCAGAATCCGGATCAGACCAAAAGACAGTAAACCCAATCCCTTCGATGGCCAAGCGAAAAAACATCCTATTCTCACTATTTTGTGGAAAGGTCAAAGCCCTAAGTGCCCTATCAAACACCTTTCCGGATAACAATGAACTGTTAGGTGCGGTAGACCAAGGGCTTAGTACTCTTGATTTACTGAAGCCCTCATTCAAGAACAACGTCGACAAACTCGACTTGATCAATGAGGCCTTTACGCTTTTTGAAAATGGATTAACTACGGCCTATACATTGGCCCAAGGCCCAGGTGGCGAAAAATACATCGACCTGGCATTCGACTATGCGGAAAAAAGCAAGTCCATTTTGCTTTTGGAAGCACTATTAAGTGCTAAGGCGACCCAATTTGCCAATGTGCCGGAAGCATTGTTGCAACTTGAGCTCCAATTGAAATCCGAAATCACATTCAATGAGAAGAAAGTCATCAATTCCAAAGAGGACAAAAATGCTCTGAAGGACCGGCTTTTTGAACTGAAGGAATCGCATCGAAGACTAATTGACAGTATTGAAAACCACTACAAAGATTACTATGATCTCAAATACAATACGGAGAGCCGTTCGCTCTATCAAACACAAGAACTGTTGGAACCCGATGAACAACTGATTTCCTATTTCTATGGAAATGATGCCCTATTTGCCATTGCAATAACTCATAACGAAAAACGCATTCATCGGATAGCCCTGAATGCCGAGCTCGAAAGGACGGTCAAAAATACCTATGCCCTGATGGTAGACCCGCATTCCGATATTGCGGAACTAGGTCGAATTTCGAATCGACTATTTCAGCAACTCATCGCCCCATTACTGGATTCCAAGAAAAAAAGGAAACTGATTATTATTCCTGACGGCCTTCTTAATTATATTCCTTTCGGAGCCTTGAATATGACGAATGAAGGATTATTTTATCTGATGGAGGAGTATGACATCAGCTATGTCAACTCGGCAACCCTGTACGAGCAACTTACGAATCGAAAACGAATGCAGGGTGATCTTCTTGCCTTTGCCCCTACATTCTCTGGAGAGCTGACCGATGTCAATCCGGATCGCAATACGCTATTGCCCCTACCGCATAATAAAAGGGAAGTCAAACAGATTCTTTCTTCATTCAATGGCACATCATATGTCGATGAAGCGGCAACACTTCGAAATTTTGCCCATCAACTAGAGGATTTCAGCACCTTGCATTTGGCCACCCATGCGGTGTTCGATGACAATGCACCTGAGTTTTCATACTTGGCATTCTCAAGCACTCCCGGCCAGAACAATCTGCTCTATGTCAAGGATTTGTACAATCTTCAATTGCAGTCAAACCTAGTAACCCTTAGCGCCTGTGAAACCGGGGTTGGCGAACTTAAAAAGGGGGAGGGTTTTCTTAGCTTGGCCCGAGGTTTCTTTTACAGTGGTGCGGCCAGTATAACAAGTACCCTTTGGAAAATCAATGATGCATCTACCGCTACTATTATGGATGCATTCTACAAAAACCTAGCAGCCGGAGATACCAAGAACACTGCATTGAAAAAGGCGAAAGTCGATTTCTTGCAAGCAAATCGAGAAAACGCTTTGGCACATCCTTACTATTGGTCAGGATTTGTCATTTCAGGAAATACCTCAGCGCTGAGCCCCGGAAGTTCGGCCCAGTTTGTGCAATGGGGTATTCTTCTTTTCATCGCCCTTATTAGTGGGGTATTATTTTTAAGGAAAAAGTACCTATCGCAGCGAATCCAGTAACTCTTGGGCCTTTACCTTTTTGAAATCATATTGCGACACTTGGCGCTCCAATACTTCTGTAGCACTCTCTGTATCGTTTTCCTTCAGGTAGGCCAAGGCGAGATACCAATTTGCCTCCGCCTCGAATGTACTATCTTCAAGAATACTTTGAGCAAGCAATTCGATGGCCTCCTCGTTCCTATTAAGACGCAATAATACTTGTGCCAAATAGAAATTGCCATGCGCTATGGTCGCCCCGGCCTCTAAAAAAAGTTCGGCTGCCCTATCATCATCTTGTGATTCATAGGCAACAAAAGCCGCTCTTTCAAGGGTTTGGTTTCCATCACTTCTTGTAATGGTGTACACCGTATTCGGATAAGGCTCAAAATAGGCATCGTAAAGGTCTTGATTGCTCGTACCCAACAGTGAAGTGTAGGCAAACCATCCAATAGCGATCAACATGGTAATAGACGCAGCCACGGACCAAGGTCGAAAACGCGCATTGGTCCTCGGAACAGCTGATTTCGCTTGGATATTCTTCTCAAAACCCTGCAATTTAGACTTCAGCTCTTGGTTTTCCTTCTTTCGAATCGCCTGTTGCAGATCTTTTTCAAATAGAAACTGGGCTTTGAAATCAGCGTCCGTATCCAGCAGGTCATTGAACGCTCTTTCTTGCTCTGCAGTAAGCTGATTCGAAAAGTAGTTATAAAGTAAAAGCTCCTTATCCATACCTATACCTTTGCCTGAATTCGTTCTCTCAATGTTTTCATGCATCGTGATTTTGCAGCCTTGACGACATTTTCACTGTTATAGTCTACGGCTTCCATTATTTCTCTTATCGTATAGCCACGATAGTAAAATAAGGTAAGGAGTTCTTGACATTGCTTCCCCAGCGTTGCAAAGTGCTTTCTCAAAAGCGTTTGTTCCGGGGTAAGTTCACCAGTATCAAAGTCAAGTGTCTCGATGACGGATTCATCGTCACGTACAATGTCTAGATTGTATTCACTGTTCACGGTTTTTTTATTCTTTCGCATCCTATCAAAGATTAAATATTTACCAATGCTGAAGAGATAGGTAGAAATACTACTGGTCAATTCTTTGATCTTACCACTCATTACATTATCGTGAAAAATAATATAGGCATCTTGGTATATGTCTATATTTTCTTCATCGGATAAGTGATACCTACGGGCAAAATTCAGAAACTTATCCCTGTTTTGCTCATAGATCTGCTTAAAGGCCAATTCAGAGCCTTGCCGCAGTTCTTCCAGTGTGTTGGTTCTACTTGATTCTTGCACTTTGATGAAAGGAGATTCGAAAGGTTAACACCTTGAATAGCGAAAGTAGCGATTTTTTAGAAAAAACCGGTTCGCTTAGAGCCTCCCACATCATACACCACAAGGCTTTGTAGGACGAATACCACCACAATTATTTTAAGTAAATCTTCTTTAAATACGTCCCTTTCCTAAAAAAACCTGACGCCTTGTTAACCTTTTTTGGGAGCTGTCATTAAAAGGAAACCTTAAAAATTTTGATTATGAAAACAATGCTCACCTTAACCCTTTTGTGTCTCATCGGGGTCACTAATGCACAAACGAACAATAGCGAGAGCTTGGATAGCACCAAACAAATGAATCTCTTGGATGAACAGACCAAAATATTTGGTCAAGTGTTCGAACTAGGGGGCATGGGTGCTGACAACCCCTTCGGCGGGGCTACCAACTATCTACAGCTATTGGACCAAATCGAGATGAATCCCGAAATGAAAAAGGAGCTTCGAGACCAATACAACCTATACGACATGAGTTTGGACCCTAAAAAGAAAGATTCATTGGGTATCGCTTTTAGTCAGAAACTACAAGAGGCCATGGAAAAGAGTCAAAACGATATTGAAAATTAATACCAGATAAAAGCAGATTATGATGCACTTTAAAAAATATTTCACCTGTAGTCTAATTCTTTTAAGCGCGTTTACCTATGGGCAGGAAATCAAAGAAAGGCATATCAGAAAGCTAAAAAATAGACGGACCCCTTCCTTGCCATATCCGAACAATGACCTGGCACCGAGCTGGAATAGTGTTTCTCTGACCACAGTCAGGTTCAACACAATAGAAATTTAGTACGTACACAATTAACTTTTAAATCTTAGAACAAATGAAGAACAAAGACAAATTCAGCATCCTCCGCGCAACCACACTATTTCTTATTGCAGCAGTGCTATTGCAGGCCTGCGATACCGAAATTCCGGATGTCGACACTGAACCACCTACATTTCGATTTCAAATCCAAGGAGACGGATTCGACCAAACCTTCGATGAGGATACGGACTTTGATAGTTTTCAACTCAACCTTAGGGAAGATGCCCGATACAATATCACTTTTAGTGGGGCAGATCTAGGGGGCGTCAAACATATACAATGGCAATACGCCACCGATTATGTAGAATTCGAGACCAGTATACCAAGCCCATGGACCACACGTTCCAGTGGGTTGAGCACGTCCATAAATTGGTATGGAAACCGTTCAAATCCACAGACAGGAATGATCCTCACAGCTTCAATCAGACCAAATGGCGAAAACATAAGTCATGCGTTCAATTTTATGGTAAAGGATTTTGGTGGGGCTTCCGCCATGGAGAATACATTGTTCAAATCACTTAACATCTATTCGGGTAATCACAATACTGAAATCATAAGGTTTTAATCTCATTTTTGCTTTATGACGTATAGGATAAACCGAGGTGGGCACCTCGGTTTATCCGTTTTGATGTTAACCTTTCATAAAACCGATCCATAAAGAAGAAACTTTAAAAACAAATTTTATGGAAACGTGTATAATCAATTTGAAACAGCTGTTCCGATTAGGTTTAATCGTGGGTGTATTACTCACAACGCAATGCAAGAAAGAGGACCCCGTACCGATACTACCCGAAAAAAGCGTGACACCTGAGAAGGAAGAGGAGTTCGAATCGGTCAATACCGAACCTTCAGCCCCGCTCTTAACGCTCCCTGAGAATGGCGATGAACTAGTGGCGCTGACCTCCATGTTCAGTTGGCAAGAAGCTACCGACCTAGAATCGGATGCCATCACCTACAATGTATATCTAGGCCGCAACGGACAGCTCCTTACTTCCATTGCCAACAATATAACCACTACGGACTTTTTACTCGAAACACCTTTGGAGAAAGGCCAGAATTACCAATGGCGCGTAGATGCCGTAGACGAAAAAGGAGCTTTGAAGGCCTCGGAAACATTCTCCTTCATTACAGAATACAATACGATAACACAACTAACTGAAAGCGCACCTTTCTCCAAACGCAAAAATGCCGCTCTTATATCGTTTCGCGATAAGATCTTTTTACTCGGTGGGGAAAATGAAGCCGGCGAGCCTCTTGCAGAGGTATGGTCTTCCTCTGACGGGGTCAGTTGGAATATGGAAACCAATAACGCTGCTTTCGGCCCAAGAAAATCTGCTGCAGTCGTGGTATTTCAAGGCAAACTATGGATGTACAGTGGTACGAGCGATACTTCTATGAATCAATATATTTGGTCTTCTGAGGATGGTATCAACTGGATACAAGAAGAAAATAATCGTATTTGGAACAACACTCCCTTTTTGGGGCAAAGTCATACCACTATGTTCGTTCATGATGGAAAAATATGGCGATTTGCCGCCTATGACGGATCTATCGGTGATTTGACTACGGAACGGCACGTTTGGAATTCAGCAGATGGAAAAAACTGGACGCTCATCACTGAAAACCATGGTTTCAATCAAAAATATGGAATGAAAATAGTATCATTTCAAGGACAACTTATCGCCTTTGAGGGATCTCCATTCAGTGAAACCAAAACTAGTATCATACGTAGCAGCGTCGACGCTTTAGACTGGAGTATTGTTACCGAAAACCCACCATTCCAAATAGGTTTTTATAGTGATGCCATAGTTCATAATGAACGATTGTATGTAACTGGAGGGCTCACCTATGAGGAACTTTGGTTTACCGATAACGGCACCAATTGGAAGAAGGCCGTACAACAGCGCGACTATCCTATCAAATCGGGCAATACAAGTGTAAACCATAATGACCGGCTCTATATTATTGGTGGGAATCGCAATCAAGTCGCAAATGATATTTGGCGTATTGACTAGCACATTTTGAATATCATAAGGAACCGAGGTACTATCCTCGGTTTTTTTTGCCCTGATGTTAACCTCGACCGTGTTTCATCATAAAAAGGTGCTTACTAAAAATAAAATGATGAAAAAATTAAAACTTTTATACGTGCTTACCTTTTTTGCATTAATCGTTTCTTGTGAAAAAGAGGAACCTATAGATCCGATTGTGGATCGTACAGATGGGAAATCGATACCAAAAGAAGGTAGCTTCCCTAAGGGAACTGACCTTTCGCTCAATTTTGATATAAAGACCCAAGAAGATCAAATGGGCGGATTCGCCCAAAATGCCATGACCATCTTTGACGGCAAAGTTTGGTCAGTAGGTGGTGTAAATGATTATGGCGCAACAAGTTCCCACTTTCTATGGAACAGTACAAATGGAATAAACTGGGCAACAGTACCCGTATCAACAACCACTTCCGAAGCATTTAGCAACTTCCGTATTGGACATACCCTGACCGTATTTCAAGACCAGCTCTGGTTGATTGGCGGTAGGGATGCTACCGATGTAAAATATACCAATCTCTGGCACTCCCCGGACGGTAGCAACTGGTCGGAAGTGGCCCCACCTTTTGGCCCCATACCCGAACATACTACTTTGGTGTACAATGATAGATTATATGTCATTGCGGGAAACGCTACCAGCGGGAACACCGAAGTATGGTCTACAGGAAACGGAGCTGATTGGGTTCAAGAGACAAACGACGCTTTTTCTGGCCGCGCGGGGCAAAAAGGCGTTGTCTTTAACGATACCATGTACGTGATTGGTGGGGAAGATATTGACGGTACGAAACTAGCAGAAGTCTGGGCCAGTACGAATGGACGCGATTGGCTTAGATCAGACCCACCCTTTACCGGAAGAAATGCGCATACGGTTACGGTCTACAATGACAAGGTATGGGCGATTGGCGGGCAAGACCCAAGCGCACGTTTCAACAATGAAATCTGGTATTCTTCCAACATGACCACCTGGGAGCTTTATGATGGTCCGCGACCCGGAAGCGATGGTATTAGTTCGCACACCATACTTTTTTACGACGATGCACTCTGGTTGTTCGGTGGTTACCAAGATGACGGAATTGGAGGCAGCGAAGCCAGGGGAGAAATCACTGCTATAACGGAAGATTAATTAAAAAGAACCATCTCTCTTAAACACAACGCATTCAGCAGTATAGACAACGAGCACATACCGTTGAAAGCCAATGCATTCCCCCTTGACTTTAGAATTAAATACAAACAACAATAGTATAACTTTAAAATAATCATGATGAAAAATTTAAAACACCTTTTGTACGTACTGACCTTTTTAATCGCGCTTTCCTGCGAAAAGGATGACGCGCCTGAGCCACCTATGGAAACGACCAAGGTAACCAGTGTGCTTTTGAGCACGGTGGACTCATTTACAGGGAAATGCTCCAAGCAATTTGACTTCACCGGAGAAATTAAAACGAACGGCGCCATGACCGTGAAGTATACTTGGTTGCGCAGTGATGGCGCTACATCACCCGAAAAAACCCTGGAATTCGACGCCGCAGGAAGTAAAACGGTCACGACCTCCTGGACTTTGGGCGCGGATGGAAACACCTATGAAGGACTTTGGCAGCAAATCAAAATAACAACACCAGAGGAAATACTCTCGAACAAAGCGGAATTTGATTTGATATGTGACGCAGAAGTTGTTGGTATAGAAACCTCTGTAGCTGTCATTGGAGAAAATGAGTTTACCGGGGAGTGTCCCAAGAAATTTGAATTTGAGGGCACCATAGAGGTAGACGCACCGACCTCCATAACCTACACTTGGATAAGAAGCGACGGGGCCACAGCGCCGGAAGAAACATTGGAATTCGAGGCGGCAGGAACCCAAACGGTTACCACTTCATGGACTTTAGGAGGAGGGGGAACTACCTACGAAGGGCTATGGCAACAATTAAAGATCATAGCACCTACCGAAGTACTTTCCAATCAAGCATCCTTCGATTTAACTTGTTTGGAAGATCACACCATTGACGTATTGTCTTTAGACCCAACGTCACCGTCTACATTGTTTATTGGAGACCGAGTAACCTTTTCTTTTGATTACAAAACAAACGAAGATGATGGGGTCCGTATTTTTGGAAGACCTTTTACGAATGGAGGTCTTTCACCTGACTACGCAGCACATGGATCTCCTTTACATCCTGTTGGATCAGGTAATAAATCAGGATTTTTTACGGTCAATACACCCGGAAAAATAGACCAGATACGATTTCAGATGTTCAATGAAGATCAGACCGAACTATTACTTGAGTTATTTGTAGATGTAGACTATGAATTTATAGCGCATAGTGTTACCGTAAATTCTATCACTCCCGATGCCCCTGAAACGTTATGTCTTGGAGAGCGGGTAGAATTTTCATTCGATTATATTACAAATGAAGCAGGAGGTGTACGTATTTTTGGAAGACCTCTTACAGGAGGCAATCCTTCCCCAGGCTATGGAGCCCATGGATCACCCTTATATCCTACAGGAGAAGGCAGCTCAACTGGTTTCTTCACACTTAATACCGAGGGTACCGTAGACCAAATCCGTTTTCGAATGTATAATGATGCCCAAACGGAGCTCTTGCACGAATTCACAGTAGATGTAGATTATACCTTTGTAGCCCACAAAGTAGATCTTGTTACCATAAGTCCGGAATCACCTGCCTCCCTGAGTACTGGAGAACGTGTAGAATTCGACTTCAAGTACAAGACCACCGAAGCCAGCGGAGTTCGAATTTTTGGCAGGCCCTTTACAGGCGGTAGTCCTAGTCCCGGATACGGAGCACACCCATCACCGATACACCCAACCGGTGAGGGTACGGCCAGTGGTTTCTTTACCTTGAATGGGCCTGGCGCAGTAGACCAAATTCGCTTTCAGATGTGGAACGCCGATCAAAGCACCCTCCTTTATCAGTATTTTGTCGATGTCGACTACACCTTTACGAATTAGTAGTAGACGACAACATCCCTATAAACCCCACACTAAAAACCGAGGTCTGTACCTCGGTTTTTTTTGTTCCCTCGTTAACCTTTCGAACTATCCAACATGAAAGGGAAAATAAACAAAACGAAAAATTTGAATTATGAAAACTACAATCAAAATATGGGCCATCGGTTTGATACTTTGTACCCTTGCGATGACCTCATGTACCAAAGAGGGACCTGAAGGACCGGTTGGGCCCATAGGCCCACAAGGGGAGCAGGGGCTACAAGGGGAACAAGGCACAGAAGGCACAGAAGGCCAAGCAGGTGCGGTCAATGTAATGTATAGCGAATGGTTAAATCAAGACTTCAACTTCATAGATGGAGCCAAGTTCAAAGCCATGAAGGTCGATGAAGTCAGATTGACAAATGAGTTCTTTAACGAAGGTGGCATTGTACTTGGCTTTTTTAGGTTTTCTAGAAATGTACAATATACCTTACCGTATATCTCGAATCTCAGAAATACCATGCGATCCATCACCGCAATCTCCTTTTCGGACAGAGGTGAGGTTCGATTTTCATTAGAAAGTACAGATGATAGCGAGCTAAACGACAATGAAGTTAATGGGGTTGGCGCAGACATTCAAGCACAGTTTAAATATGTAATGATTCCCGGAGGCATATCCCTATCAGGTAAATCCCATCAAGTTGACTTCCATAAAATGACATATGAAGAAGTCATGGATTACTTCGCACTCGATTATTAAAAACAGGACAAGGAATGAAGCCTCGGTTTTAACCGAGGTTTTTTTGCTTACGACGGTTAACCTTGCTCGATCATAGGCATTAAAGGGAAATAAAACTAAAAATCTAGAATTATGAAAACTACAGTTAAAATGTTGAGCTTGGTAATGGTACTGTTAACGCTTTCGACAACTTCTTGCACAAAAGAAGGGCCACAAGGACCTATTGGACCTCAAGGTGAACAAGGGATTCAAGGCGCGCAAGGTATTGCCGGCCAAAACGGTACTGATGGACAAAATGGTGCTGATGGTCAAGACGGTGCTGATGGAGAGGATGCCGAATTCAATCCGATATACTTTAAGGTTCGCGGTAACGGCTTTGCCGTTAAAGATTTGGATGGCGGCACTACTATTGAGACCGATATCTGGGAAATCATAGATTTTGACACGGCCAATGCATTTGACAGTTCGTCGAAACGCTACGTCATACCGGAAACAGGGTATTACTTTCTACAGGGCTATGTACGTCAATCCAATACGGTCACCGACGCATTTTTTAGGCTCAATTTTAACATAGACCCGAATTCTCGATATAGTCAAATTGTCGATGGTGACGATGTTAAGATTAATGTCAGTGGTATTTATCGTTTATCGGCAGGCCAAGAAGTATATATGTCTCTTAGAAATTTCTCTTCTAGTATAGATGTACGCATTGATGGCACGGGCAGTTGGTTCGAAGGATATAAAATCAATTAATAGCAAAAACCATCATCAAAACCTCGGTCATTGCCGAGGTTTTTGTGCTTTTAAGGTTAACCTTTTTCCAACACGAACATAAAAAGAAAACAAAATGACAAACAAATTTTAAAATTATGAAAACTACAATTAAAATGCTGAGCTGCATACTTGCAACAGTATCACTTTCACTAACCTCCTGTAGCAAGGATGGCACAGACGGAGCCATAGGACCTATTGGCCCTCAAGGCGAACAAGGAGTAGCAGGAGAGCAAGGATTACTAGGACCTAAAGGAGATCAAGGGGAACAGGGAGACCAAGGGCCAGCTGGTGAAGATGGCAATGCCGAAGTCTATTATAGCAATTGGATACCGGCTGATTTCACCGGAAGTAGTGATACGGTCAAATTTATGGATATCAAATTTCCAGATACGATGCCTTCCGCGTTCAGCATAAAAAATACCCATTTGATTCTGGTTTACTTCAGTGGCTTTGGAGATGGTAATGTCTACCTATTGCCGGTATTGAATTTTAGGGGAGCGCAATTCACAGCTGGATTTGGGTCTGGCAGTGCCGCAGTTGAGGATATTTTGATTCGAGCGCAGGCCCTTTCGGGAGTTCTCAATGAATTTCAAATCGATCCTAACCGAGGTGCTAAATTCAGATACCTCATCGTACCCCCGAATATTTTATTAAGTGGAAAGAAAAAGAATCCCGACTTTTCTAAAATGAGCTATGAAGAAGCAATGGACTTCTTTGGATTGGATTACTAAAAACTCTAACCCATAAAATGAACAAACCTCAGTTTAAACTGGGGTTTTTTCCTTGATAAACTGGGCTTCAAAGAGCGTTTCAAAATGACGAAGTAGTTTTTGTTGTACCTCGTTTATATCAACCTCTTTTCGTCCTAGTTCGACATTTAGGGACGTCACCGCCTTGTCTTTGATTCCGCAGGGGATCATCAAATCAAAGTACCTTAAATCGGCGTTTACGTTCAGGGCAAAACCATGCATGGTCACCCATCGCGAAGCGCGAACGCCCATGGCACAGATTTTTCGGGCAAAGGGAGTTCCAACATCCAACCAAACTCCTGTTTCACCCTCGGAGCGTTCCGCTTTCAAGCCGTATTCGGACAACGTCAAAATGACCATTTCCTCCAGTAATCTCAAGTATTTATGAATGTCCGTGAAAAAATTATCCAAATCAAGAATGGGGTAGCCCACAATCTGACCAGGGCCATGATAGGTAATATCCCCTCCCCGATTGATTTTGTAGAATTGCGCCCCTCTCCGTTCCAACTCCTCCTCATTGACCAAGAGATTGGAGAGATCTCCACTTTTACCTAAGGTAAATACATGAGGGTGCTCCACAAAGAGAAAGTGGTTGGGGGTGACCAAGTTCGATTCCTCCCGCCGGTTTTTGATTTTAAGGTCAATGATGTGCCGAAAGAGTTCTTCTTGGTAGTCCCAAGTCTTTTTGTAATCACGACGACCTAAATCTTGTAGATGCACCTTTTTATTCATCGGTGCAAAGATACGAACCCTAATTCGGATTGTTCAATATGACCAAGGCCGCAATCACCCCGGGCACCCATCCGCAAAGGGTGAGCAGAAAAACAATAATAAAAGAACCGCAGCCTTTACCAATGACCGATAAGGGCGGAAATATGATGGCAAGTAATACTCTTAAAAAACTCATTTGATTTGGATTTTTGATTGATGATGTACCTATGTGTCGCAAATTTAAGCGCTTTGTTACAAAATCCGCTATTTTAGAGGCGTATAACCCGTTCCACAATGATTCAAAAAATCATATTAATCGTCTCGTTTGTACTTAGCTTCAACTGCTATTCGCAATATCGCTTTGAAGGCTACCTCTCGGAAACGGTTAATGGGACCGATATCTACCTTTCCATTATCGAGGATTATCGCAAACTTTCAAGACCCTATTTAGAACAAATCATTAAAAAAGCTGAGATCGACTCTTCTGGGTATTTTAAATTTGAGGGAGATAATCTTTCATTAGAGAATCGCATCTATCGCATTCATGTGGATGAGTGTTCTCAAAATTCTTTTGATTCCAGCCATTTTTTAGGACAATGTCAAAACACCCAAAGCATACTTTTCATCGCAAACAATAGCGATACGATTGTCTTTCCCACTTCTTTTGATAATGAGGTACTGTGTGAGTTGACCTCAACAAATATAAAATCGGATGCTTTTCTACAAATCGATGCGCTAAAGGAAGAAATGGCCTTTGAGTTCTACGAATTTCCAAGTGAAGCCAGCCGGAAACTAAATTCTAAAAAGTGGTTCAAGATACTCCAAGACTTCGGAGAAAATCTCAATGAGCCTTTGGCCGAACTTTATATTTTCGACTTTTTATCGGATAAGCGAAACGAAACCTATTCCCATTATTTAAAAGATCTTTCTAAAAATGAGTATTATTCCGATTTGGGCGGGCGCCTAGAAGCTATTTACCCAAATACCAACTTTACCGAATTGTACCTCACTGACGTTTCGAGTGATCGAAGCATGGCCTTGCAGGGCAATGCACCAAACTCGCCCTGGCCCTGGATTTTAGGAACACTGCTTTTCTTTTCCCTAGCATGCAATGCTTATTTGATAAGGAGGCATCGTTCCTTAAAAAAGAACCGCAAAAATGAAGCTTTGGGCAAATTGACTGCTCAAGAGCAGAAAATCGCCGATGAAATCTTAAAGGATAAAACCAACAAAGAAATTGCCGCTGATCTGTTTGTCAGCCTGAGCACGGTTAAAACGCATATCAACAATCTCTACAAAAAACTGAATGTAAGCTCACGCGATGAAATCAAACAGTTATTGGGCTGACCTCTACGTTCATCAAACGACACCCGCTATCCGTTTACTTCCGGTTTAACACGTGATTTGAACATTTACTAAAAATCAACCTAGGGTCTAGTCCCTATTTCCATCCCGATAAAATCGATAACAGCACCCCTTTTTAGCAATTTTCGGTAGTAAACCTTAAAAACCGAAAATTATGAATCGAAGTATCTTAACACTCTTTCTAGTATCCTTTGTAGCAATAACATCTGCCCAAAAAATCAATCAAGAAATCAAAATCGACAACAACCAGCCTTTTCTCGTAGGTCAAATCAGCACTGAAGGGCTATCGTCCAATTCATATCAAAGCTGGTACACCAATAACTATGAGGCCTATCAGGTAAATAAAAACGAAATAACATCATTTAAAAATACCCTGTCCGAACATAAGATTTTGGTGTTCATGGGTACCTGGTGCGGCGATAGCAAAAGGGAAGTTCCGCGTTTTATCAAGATATTGGAAACTGCCGATTTCCCCATGGAGAATCTCAAAATAGTTGCGGTCGACCGAAGGAAAGAACAGTATAAAAAGAGTCCGACCGGAGAAGAATGGGGACTCAGCATCAAACGCGTACCCACCTTTATTTTTCTCAAGGACGGAAAGGAAACCAACCGCATTATCGAAAGTCCGATTTCCACATTAGAGACTGATATTAAAGCGATCATCACCGATTCGGAATACACCCCGAACTATCCAACATCATTGCATTTTGATTGAGAAATAGCACCGTAATTTCCGAAGCTACATGCCTAGTGCTTTATGCCATGCGCTCTACGTTATTCGCAATGCGCTCCTTGCTTCGAGAGTTGAGTTGCTAACCTTTTTGGATTTGGAATTTGGGTTTTGGATTTTCCCTCTTCTTTAAGCCATGCGGCAATCTCCTTTCGATATTAGCAAGCGGCTCCGGGCGCCAAGCACCGTGCATCCAACATGCAACACCAAGTATCGCGCACCGAGCTTCGAACATCCACGCCCAAACCGGAAACACAAAACATGAAACCCGAAAACTAGCTTTAAAATCATCGCTCGAAACCCTATATTTGCGCATTAAATTAGGAGCTAAATGCAATTGTCGGAACAAGAAATCATCAGAAGAGAGAAATTGACCAGATTACGTGAGATGGGTATCAATCCTTATCCCGCGGCCTTATATCCCGTAGATGCCACTGCAGAAAGTATCAAGGCGCATTATGAGGAAGGGAAGAAAGTCATTGTCTCCGGAAGGTTGATGTCACGACGTATTCAAGGCAAAGCTTCCTTTGCGGAGCTACAAGATAGTTCGGGAAGAATTCAGGTGTATTTTAATCGCGATGAGATTTGCCCAGGTGAAGACAAGAACCACTATAACGAAGTCTATAAAAAATTACTGGACATCGGTGATATCATTGGGGTTGAAGGCGAGCTTTTCACGACCCAAGTAGGTGAGAAAACCATCATGGTCAAAGGCTTCTCCCTGCTGAGTAAATCATTGCGTCCACTACCCTTACCAAAGAAAGATGCCGAGGGGAATACTTACGATGAGTTCAACGATCCCGAATTGCGGTATCGTCAGCGCTATGTTGATTTGGTAGTCAATCCGAAGGTGAAGGAAACGTTCATCAAGCGAACCAAGATTACCAACAGCATTCGTGAGTTCTATAATGAAAGAGGTTATTTGGAAGTAGAGACACCCATTCTACAACCTATTCCCGGGGGTGCCGCGGCACGACCGTTTTTGACCCACCACAATGCTTTGAACATTCCCCTATATCTAAGAATCGCGAACGAACTGTACTTGAAAAGGCTAATTGTCGGCGGATTCGATGGGGTCTATGAATTCTCAAAGGATTTCAGAAACGAAGGTATGGACCGTACCCATAATCCGGAGTTCACCGTTATGGAATTGTATGTCGCCTACAAGGATTACAACTGGATGATGGAAACCACCGAACAATTGTTGGAAAAAGTAGCGCTGGATGCCAACGGAACGTCCAAGGTGACGGTCGGCGAAAACGACATCGAGTTCAAGGCACCATACGCCAGAGTGCCTATTTTAGAAGCGATTAAAATTCATACAGGGATAGATGTTGCGGGAATGGGTGAGGATGAACTTCGCGAAACCGCCAAAAATCTAGGCCTTGAAGTTGACGAAACTATGGGGGTAGGGAAACTCATAGATGAGATTTTCGGGGAAAAATGCGAACATCACTATGTGCAGCCGACCTTTATCATCGATTATCCTAAAGAAATGAGTCCGTTGACAAAGGAGCATCGCACGAATCCTGCGTTGACAGAGCGTTTCGAATTAATGGTGAATGGCAAAGAATTGGCGAATGCGTACTCTGAGCTGAATGACCCGATCGATCAGCGCGAACGTTTTGAAGAACAACTGAAACTCTCTGAAAAAGGAGACGACGAGGCCATGTTTATCGACCAAGATTTTCTTCGTGCCCTAGAATATGGTATGCCGCCCACTTCGGGTATCGGTATCGGTATTGACCGTTTGGTCATGTTGTTGACCAATAACTCTTCCATTCAAGAGGTGTTGTTCTTCCCTCAAATGCGGCCAGAGAAAAAAGCGGTGGAGTTGAGTGAAGAGGCAAAACAAGTACTCGATTCATTGAAAAAGGTAGAGATGCTTCCCCTAGCGGATTTGAAAGAACAATCGGGCCTGTCGAACAAAAAATGGGACAAATCCATCAAGGAGTTGACCAAGAACAATCTGGCCAAGGTTGAAAAGAACGAGGAAGGCCTTTTTGTAAAATTGGGATAACACCACATTCATCCATTCGGACCTAGGAGGAATCTCCTAAAATAATTACTATCTTTAGTGGTCGACGAAAGGGTTGCTATGAATTTGGTTAAACATGTATTGTTATTGGGTGTCTTAAGCACGGCCCTCCTTTTGGGATTTTCGTGTCAGGATTCGAAGCGTGTCGATTTCAGCACCCAGATCAAGCCCATTCTCAACAACAAATGTATCACTTGCCACGGAGGCGTTAAAAAGAATGGCGGTTTTAGCCTTTTATTCGAGGAAGAGGCTTTTGCCAAAACAGAATCGGGCCAACCCGCTATTATCAGAGGAAATGCATCTGGTAGTGAATTGATCAAAAGGCTGCATGAAGATGACCCCGAACTACGGATGCCTTACGAGAAACCGAAACTCTCCAATGAAGAAATCGATCTATTGACCCGCTGGATCGACCAAGGCGCAGAATGGGGCGAACATTGGGCTTATTCGCTTCCTGCGGAAGTTGATGTTCCATCGATTGCCAATGAAGCTAGTTTTGTTCCAGAGTCCTCTCCCTCCTTCCTAAAAAATGACATCGATCGTTTTATTTGGGCACGATTGGAAAGCGAGGCCTTAGAACCCAATCCCCAGGCCGAAAAGAATATCATCGCCCGTCGATTGGCCTTGGATATTACGGGCCTACCCCCTTCTCAAGAATTATTGCAGGATTTTGAAAATGAACGTTTCACTTATGAGACACTTGTCGACACGCTATTGGCACAAAAGACGTATGGCGAAAAATGGGCTACCTGGTGGTTAGACCTTGCCAGATATGCGGACTCCAAGGGCTATGAAAAAGATATGGGACGTTCGATCTGGAAGTATCGCGATTGGGTCATCGATGCCTTCAACACCGATTTGGCCTATGACCAATTTACCATGGAACAATTGGCCGGCGATCTGCTACCCGAACCTTCCGCCGATCAATTGATCGCCACAGCCTTCCACAGGAATACCATGAACAACGATGAAGGAGGTACGGATGATGAAGAGTATCGCATCGCTACCGTTATCGATCGCACCAATACCACTTTTGAGGTGTGGCAAAGTACCACAATAGGTTGTGTGCAATGTCATGGCCACCCGTACGACCCCTTTAAGCATGAAGATTACTATCGCCTGATGGCATTTTTCAACAATACGAGGGATGAAGATACGCCAAGCGAATCCCCGGTTTTGAAACTGTATGCCAACGAACAACAAAAGACCGTCGATCAGGTGCTCGATTGGGTCGGTCAGTATGGAAATGAAGAACAGCACAAGATCTATAAGGACTTTTTACAGTTCACAGAACCCGTATACAAATCACACTTTTTCAAGGAGTTTCAGAATAGCGTCTATGATGATCATGCGTCAGTGGTCTTTTGGGACGATGGCAACCTCATTATCGAAGATGCCTATACCAATAATTCAAGCTATGTGTACCTGAACTATCGTTCGCACTATAATGGCACGAAGGTGACCATTCGAGAAAAGGACGCCAACGGACCTGTTTTGGCACAGTTCACCATCAACAAGGCCTCGGAGAATACCACCGCCCAATTCGCCCTAAAAAATATCGATAGAAAAACCGATATCTACATCGAGACCCAGAATGACGCCGTGGCTCCTGAAGTCAATATTCTGAACCTCTATTGGGTCGGGTTCATACAAGATATGCCTGGTATGGAAAGGTCAGGTTGGTCCAAAATCAATTCCGCCTTTATAAAGGCCTTGAATACCACTGCCGAAACCGTACCCATTTTAGCGGAGAATCCTGAATATATGAAGCGGACCACTCAGTTGTTTGACCGTGGTAGTTGGTTGACCCAAACCGATACGGTACAACCTGGAACCCCTGAAACGTTGAACGCTTGGAACCCTGATTGGCCTGAAAACAGACTGGGACTCTCGAAATGGATTGTCGATAAAAGAAACCCACTCACGGCCCGAACCCTTGTCAACAGGGTATGGCACCAAATCTTTGGACGAGGTCTTGTCGCTACCATTGAAGACATCGGTTCACAGTCAGAGCCTCCCTCACACCCGGCGCTATTGGATTGGTTGGCCTTGCGCTTTATGAACGAACACCAATGGAGTGTAAAAAACCTCATCAAGGAAATCGTAAGCTCTGGCACCTATCGGCAGCGTTCCGAGGGTACGCCCGAAGCATATCAAATCGACCCCGAAAACGAATTATATGCCCGTGGGCCGAGAATCAGGCTGGGCGCGGAACAGATTAGAGATCAGGCCCTGGCCGTATCGGGCCTTTTAAGTACCAAAATGTACGGCCCGGGAGTGATGCCCCCTCAGCCCGATGGCGTATGGAAGACCGTATACAACAGCGCGCAGTGGATTGAAAGTAAAGGAGAGGATCGCTATCGCCGTGGCATCTATACCTACTTGAAACGCACCAGTCCGTATCCTTCGTTTCTGACCTTCGATGCCGGAAGCCGTGAGGTCTGTACCATACGCCGAACCATAACCAATACCCCTTTACAAGCTTTGGTCACTTTGAACGACCCCGTGTATATCGAGGCATCATACCAACTGGCAAAAAACAACTACATCCTCGATAATATAGACCTCAGCATTACCAAAAGCTATGAAAAAGCAACTTTGAAGAAAATTACCCCTACGCGATTAAAAGTCCTAAAGGAGCTGTATCAGAACTCGCTACAAGAGTTCTCTAAAAACAATGAGGCACCAAAAGTATTCTTATCTTTTGAAAAGCAACCGACCCCTGAGTTAGGTGCGCTGACCCTCGTTGCCAATGCCATTATGAATTTAGATGAATTTCTAACCAAAGCCTGATGAAAGACAACCTAGAAAGACTGATTCGAGAAAAGCAGGTTCGAGAGGCACAGGCGCAAACCCGGCGGCACTTTATAAAAAGTTGTGCCCAAGGTATGGGCGGTCTCGCCTTGAGCTCGATTTTTATGGGATGCGATCCAAAACCATCTACCAATACCAAGAGCACTATGGCCTTTGGTGAGCGGGATTTGAATCCGTTGGCGACCTTGTCCCCACCTTTTAGCCCCAAAGTGAAATCGGTTATCTATTTACATATGGCCGGTGCCCCTTCGCAATTGGAGATGTTCGATTATAAACCCCAACTCCATAAATATCACGGGCAAGATTGTCCGCAGTCTTTGTTGGAAGGAAAGAAATTCGCTTTCATAAAGGGTACACCAAAATTAATGGGGCCACAGGCTGAATTCAAGCAAGAAGGTGAATCAGGAAATTGGGTTTCGAACTTTTTACCCCATTTTAAGAGCGTAATCGATGAAGTGGCTTTTTTAAAGGCGGTTCATACCGATCAATTCAATCACGGGCCGGCGCAATTGTTCATGCATACGGGCAGTGCCCGATTGGGGAGACCTAGCATCGGTGCTTGGGCAACCTACGGTTTGGGGTCGGAAAATCAAAACTTACCCGGTTTCGTGGTATTGACTTCGGGGGGGAACACCCCTGATGCGGGTAAAAGTGTTTGGGGGAGCGGATTTTTGCCCTCGGTATATCAAGGCGTGCAATGCCGATCGGAAGGCGACCCGGTGCTGTACATCGAAGATCCAGATGGGATTACCAGAAATCTTAAAAAAAGTACGATCGACGCCATCAATCAAATCAACAAGGAGGAATATGCCAAATATGCCGACCCTGAGATCTTAGCCCGTATCAATCAGTACGAAATGGCATACCGCATGCAAATTGCCGTGCCAGAAGTGATGAACATCAACAACGAACCCGAAAACATCAAACAGATGTATGGTGTTGAACCGGGCAAAGAGTCATTCGCCAACAACTGCCTACTCGCACGGAAATTGGTAGAAGATGGCGTACGCTTTGTTCAACTTTTCGATTGGGGATGGGATACCCATGGTAATATTCGCGAGGGTTCGATCGATCTCGGATTACGGAATAAGTGTCGTGAAATAGACCGACCCATTGCGGCCCTAATTTTGGACCTAAAGCAACGGGGACTTTTAGAGGATACGTTGATCGTCTGGGGCGGGGAATTTGGAAGGACCCCCATGCAAGAGAACCGTGGAAATAAGGAAATGGCCTATAAAGGTCGTGATCATCATGGAGATGCCTTTACCATGTGGATGGCCGGAGGTGGCATCAAAAAAGGAGCTGCCCATGGAAAAACCGACGATATCGGATTCTCAGGAATCGAGGGACGTGTATCGGTCCATGACGTTCACGCGACCATCCTGCATTTACTCGGTTTTGACCATGAGCAATTTACCTATGCATTTCAAGGACGTAATTTTCGATTGACCGACGTAGAGGGTGAGGTCATCAAAGAAATACTAAGTTGATCGAGCTTCTGAAGTGGCGTATTCCTTAGTAGGCGGAACAGTTTCCCGATAGCAGGAATGTTTTTCGTCTGTTGTGAATGGAAGAACATCAAGTTTCAACATAAAGGGCCAAAAAAAATTGAAAATAATAACCAGACCAAAAAAAATGAGCATACGATTTTTTGCGATTCTTTCTTTATTCACCATTACGCTCTTCTCGCAACAAAAAAAACTGGAATTCTTTCAAACGGATTGGGGTCGACAGATATCATGGGATGCCTTTTGCGAAAAAACAAAGGCTTCTGGCTATGACGGACTCGAAACCTGGTTCCCTTCAGATGAAAAAGGCCAATCGGAACTCAAGGCCGCTTTGGAAAAATACGAGCTGAAAGTCGGTTTTTTGAATGGTACAAACAAATCGCTCCCTTTTGCAGAAAGCTTGAAAGCGTATACAGCACACTTCAAGACCTTGATTGCCTGGAAACCGGCCTATATCAATTGTCATACAGGCAATGACTTTTACACCTTTGAACAGAACAAAGCGTTTATCGATGCCGCCAATAAGATGGCGAAAGCGTACAACATTCCTATTTATCATGAAACACACCGCGGACGATTCAGTTACAATCTACCGGATACCAAAAACTATATTGAGGCCATACCAGAATTGAAGATGACGCTTGACATTAGCCATTGGATGGTCGTTCATGAATCGTTATTGAGCGGTCAAGACCAAGAACTGGCTGAAGTCTTGGAACGTTCCTATCACATTCATGCCCGAGTGGGTCATGCAGAAGGGCCTCAGGTCAATGATCCGGAAGCCCCCGAATGGAAGAAAGCCGTCAACAGACATATGGACATTTGGGAAAAGGTCATTCGTCAGAAATGGGAAACGCAGGACTTATATACGATTACAACGGAATTCGGCCCCGCGGATTACATGCCGACCCTACCCTACACCCAAGTGCCTGTGGCAGATCAATGGAAAGCCAACGTGTACATGATGAAGGTTCTGAAGGACAGGTTGCAGGTTGAATAATCCAAAATGCTGAATTCTCTTACTAATTTAAAAGCATCTTTGAAATAGATGGAAGTTATCAAACAACTCATAGGGCGACTTCACCCGCTCATTGTTCACTTGCCCATCGGTTTTATCACTTTAGGCCTTCTAGTGCAGTGGTATGCCCGAAAAAGACAGCAGTATGCCCCAGTGGTACCGTTAATATTCCTATGGGGCGGATTCAGTGCCGTATTGGCTTGTATTACCGGGTATCTTCAATACTTAGGGGAAGGCTATTCTTTTGAAACGGTAAAATGGCATCTGTGGTTGGGTATAGCCACGGCCTTGTTTTCCTTTATCATGTTCGCCAAACTCTCAAAGACAAGCACCATCCGTTTTCTCCATAAAGTACCCACAGCACTTCTTTCAGTACTGTTCTTTGTTTTGATTTCCTTTACCGGACATGAAGGCGGAAATATTACCCATGGAGATGATTATCTGGTCGAACCTTTACCCAATTCGGTAAAATCGGCCTTGGGTTTTGAAACGTTCGAGGAAAAAGAAATTGTTCTGAACGATACCAATTGGGAGGACGCCTTGATTTACGAAGATGTCATCAAACCTATTTTAAATAATAAATGTGTAAGTTGTCACAATCCCAAGAAAACTAAGGGTGCGTTACAATTGCATACACCCGAAGATATCCAAGAAGGGGGCGAAAATGGTGCGGTTATCCTCCAAGGTAATGCCGAAAAAAGCGAGTTATTTTCGCGTATGACCCTGCCTATGGATGATGATGATCATATGCCCCCAGAAGGAAAAACACAACCTACGAAAGAAGAAATCAAATTGGTCGGGGCATGGATCGATGCTGGGCACCCTTTCAATGGCACTATAAAAACCACGGGCTTGCCGAAGGAGCTATTCGCTGCTTTTTTCCCTAGAAAAGTAGAAAACGATTATCCAGATATGGAAATAACGGAGGCGTCGCAAGACAGTATTCTGACTATTGAAAAAGCTGGGATACATGTGGATCTTATCAGTAAGGAATCAAACTTTCTTAGTGTTTCGGCCATTAACAAGCCTACATTCGGAGATGATGATTTCGAAATCCTTCTTCCTCTCAAGACTCAAATCGCACGTTTGGATTTAGGTGGCACCCAAGTCACTGATATCATTTTCGAAAAACTGGGACAACTGCCAAATTTGACTATTTTAAAATTGGACCATACCTCGATTACAGGTAGGCAAATCAAGAGCTTGACAATCTTGGAACATTTAAAATCGATCAATTTGACCCATACGGATTTCGAAGGAGATTACCTTTCCGACCTCTCCGATTTTCAAAGCCTGGAAAAAATATACCTCTTTCAGAGCAAAGTTGCCGCTAAAGAAATACAAACCTTAACGAATGAAGCGATTCAAATCGACTACGGCAATTATGAACTACCGCCCCTTGCCTCCGATTCGATCGTTTACTGAATTACTTTTGGTGCAATAGTTTCTAAATCCAAAAGAAAAAACATAGCTTAGGGCTAGCAATTACCAACTATGCATCTAAGCAAAAAACTAGGGCTATTTCTGGGGCCGATTCTTTTTTTGATCATTCTAAGTCTACCTTTTAACATGGTTTCCGAACAAGGGGACCACGTTATCGCGGTGGCGGTATGGATGATTGTATGGTGGATTACCGAAGCTGTTTCCATTTCGGTTTCCGCGCTGCTACCACTGCTATTGTTTCCCTTGCTTAAAGTCATGCCCATTGCCGATGTCGGCGCCAACTATGGAAGTCCTATCGTATTCTTGTTTTTTGGAGGATTTGTCATGGCTCTTGCCTTGGAGAAAGTGAACCTCCATCGACGAATAGCTCTAAATATCATCAAGCTCACAGGTACTACTCCCAATAAGGTGGTTTTGGGCTTTATGATCGCCACTGCGTCCCTGAGCATGTGGATCAGCAATACGGCTACTACAGTGGTGATGCTTCCTATCGCCATGTCAGTGATCGGTTTATTGGTGAACGACGAGGATGGGTTTACGAAGAGTGATCAAAACTTCGCTCTGAGTGTTATGTTAGGTATTGCTTTTTCAGCGAATGCAGGTGGAGTGGCCACGGTAATCGGTACACCTCCGAACATGGTGATGATCGGGCTCCTGGAAAATGAATATGATATCGAGATTTCTTTTTTTAAGTGGATGTTATTGGGCATTCCGTTTTCCGCTACGATGATCGGTATCAGCTATGTCGTGTTGACCAAATGGATGTTTCCCAATAAACAGTTGAAATTTGCTGCATCGAAAGAGGTGATCAATACAGAGCTGCGTAAACTTGGCCCCATGTCAGGAAAAGAGCGCATGGTGCTCGTTATCTTCGGCATCACGGTAGCCCTTTGGATTTTCAGGGCCCTGATCAATGATCTATTTCCTGCCCTCAAATTAAACGATACGATGATCAGTATTTTTGCGGCCATATCCTTATTTGCTGTACCATACAATCTAAAAAAAGGTGATTTTTTGATTGTGTGGAAAGACACTTCCAAACTGGCTTGGGGTATTTTGATTCTTTTTGGCGGCGGATTGGCCCTCGCCAAAGGCATGTCGGTCAGTGGTATTGTCGATCTTGTCGCGAATCTTATCGCAAGTAGCGATATTTCGATTTTGGTCATGGCCAGCTTACTTATTTTCCTCATGCTTTTTATGACGGAAATCATGAGCAACGTAGCCCTCGTTGCAGTTCTAGCACCAGTCGTGGCCGGTATCGCCATTGGTTTGGAAATTCCTGTGCTCTATCTGCTCATTCCGGTGACTATTGCGAGCAGTTGTGCCTTCATGCTTCCCATGGCCACTCCGCCCAATGCTATTGTGTTTGCCAGTGGGTATGTCAAGGTACATGAAATGGCGCGAGTTGGGGTTATCCTAAATCTTATTGCCGTAGCCCTATTGATTCTTATGTTTCAATATGTGATTCCCATGATATTCTAAATCAAAATATAAAGCGACATCCTCAAGTTCACCAGCGTTAAGATAGCGGGTGTATACCCCCTGAGAATGAGCGTATCGAGCCAAATCAACCTTTTTTCACTATTTTTAGGTGCTATGTTACAAGTAGTATACACCTGATGGCCAATATGGTCTTCACTTAATACGTCCCTATGAAAAAGATTTTTATTGCGTTAATTGCCTTTGTACTGTTCAGCAGCCATGTCATGTATCTCAAGTTAGAGGGTTATTTTCTTGAACCCAACACGGCTGCCACCATCCAACTATTCAACGGAACTTTTGATAAAAGTGAAAATGTTATCGACCGCGACCGCATGCTTGATGCTAGTTTGTTAGGTAACGGGCAACGAATAAAAGTAGCCGAATCGCAATGGAGCGAAAAGGACAGTGTTACTGTATTGAATTTTAAGACCGGTGAAGCGGGTACTTGGGTGGCAGGTATTTCCACTGCGCCCCGTGCGATAGAAATGGATGCTGACGCCTTCAACACCTACCTCGAACATGAAGGCATCCTAGACATGATCGATTGGCGTCACGAGAATAATAAAATGGACAGTAGTGCCGTCGAAAAATACTCCAAACATGTAAAGACCATTTTTCAAGTTGGAGATAAAAAGTCAGATGACTGGCAAAAAGCGTTGGGGTATCCGATTGAGTTTGTTCCGCTTGACAATCCTTATGAGTTGAATACAGGGGATACCTTAAGGATCAAACTACTTTTAAATGGTGCGCCGTTGGCCAACCAGTTGGTCTATGCCAATTTCAAGGCGCCCGAAGATGGACATACCCATGGTACCGAAACCGGGGCCGAGCATACGCATACTGACGCAGGGGAACACGGACTTTCACATGACACGAAAAAGGAAGAGGCACATGATCATGATGAAAATCCCGTGCAAGGGCACGCCCATGAAGCAAAAACGGAGGACAAGCATACGCATGATGGTGAAACCACCCAACACAGTCATAAAACGGAAACATCGGAAGCGAATGAACACTCCCACACCCATAAAGACGGTAGCACTTCACATACCCATGCCGAAGAAACCCAGGCCAAACACAGTCATTCAGTAGATGAGGCCCACGAGCACGATAATGATACAAAAGACGACATCGAACCCCATACCCATACTTCTGGCCAACAAATGCGCACGGATGCCGACGGTGTAATCGAGGTGAGCTTATCCGCTGATGGTATATGGTATGTACAAACCATACATTTGGTAGAGACCGATGAGGAAAACTACACTCATGAATCAAATTGGACTACCTTGACCTTTGAAGTGGTTCACGCTCACGGAGAAGACACGCATACTCATGAAGAAGGTGGAATCCCTTCTTATGTTTATTGGATTCTAAGTGTCTTATTGATCGGTTTGTTATTCTTCTGGTTTAACAGAAAAAATTAGCGGTAGGCTATGAAGTTGACTAAGAAGAAACTTATCGGTTGTATCCTGCTTTTGTTTCCCGTATTGGCCATGGCGCATGGTGTCAGTGCTGGAGATCAGGAGATTTTGAACAATGGTGGGCTCCTATCCTATATCTATGTTGGTGCCAAACATATGGTCACCGGTTATGATCATCTGCTTTTTTTGGCCGGTGTTATATTCTACTTGCAAGGGTTTAAGGATATTGTACGCTTCATTACCGTTTTCACTATCGGCCATAGTATTACCCTCATTGGGGCAACCTATCTTGGCATCCAGGCCAATGAGCATCTCATTGATGCGGTCATTGCGCTCAGTGTGCTTTATAAAGGGTTCGAGAATTTGGGAGGATTTGAAAAATACTTCAAGAGCAAATCACCGAACCTCTTGTTCATGGTGTTTATTTTTGGCTTGATCCATGGCTTCGGACTTTCCACTAGGTTACAGTCTTTCGATGTGGGCACTTCACAGTTTTTAGCCAAAATCGTAAGTTTTAATATCGGAGTGGAATTGGGTCAGATTTTGGCTCTGATTCCCATTGTATTTATCATAACAAAATGGCAAAACAAAAAAAGTTATGCCGCTTTTTACAAAGCGGCCAACCTGTATTTGGTCATTGCCGGTATCGGTCTTTTCATCTACCAGATTTACGGATACCTATATGGGGGGCACTGAGGTCTTAGGAATTTAACTTGATAAGCAAAGTAATTGTTGAAAAAGAAAAGGCCCCTCTTTCAGGGGCCTTTTTATAGGTTATATTAAAATGGTTTTTACTTACAAATAGGCATTGAAACCTTCTGGAAGATAATTCTCAGTAGTTAGATCCAATTCGATGGCATCATTTTCATCGATGTAATTGATTCCTTCAATTCCTACAGGATCTGCATAGGCATCAAAACCCTCTGGAAGGTATTGAGCGGTGTCGAAATCAAGTGACCATTCTTCTTCGATGAATTCAACGGAATCCAAATTGAAATAGAATGCGTACGGATCGAACCCTTCAGGTAAGTAATCCGCGACATCAAAACCCAATTCGATTTCGTCTTCCTCTTGTATGTAAGTAATTGAATTAATATCAAAATCTTCTTTTTCCGTTTCAGGGTCCGCGGCGAAAACTCCCTTCGCAAATGTCAGTCCCATTACTATAGCTAAAGCTAAATTCTTTTTGTTCATATCGATATTCGATTATATATGAATTATAATAACGCTGGTTTGTCGCGTTATTGCCTATTTACTTAGCAGGGCATTTCATCGGCTTTTGAGAAAAACGAAGGCTTATACAAGAAGAGAACATGAGAACTATCAAATCCATAATTTAATAGCTGATTTCTTGCTATTTCAACAAAAGTCTCCGAGAATTTTTATGATGAAGCATTTCCGGTTTTTCGATGAACTACCAATATCAAAACACTTTACCCACGATTTTATGGGAAAAGAGTGTTTAAAATCGAGCATCATGGGCTTATTTCCAGATGAGTTCTCTTGATTATCCTCGCGCGGAATAATTGGATCATTATAAATTTTCCTTTAATTAAAACCAGCAAAAAAAATAAAGCCGCAAACACCAACCACAGTATGCGACTTTATCTTGACTAATTCAATCCCGATTTGCATCGGGACACTAAATGAAAATTCACTACTTATAAGACTGTTGAAAAACCAAAATGTTACAGTAGAAAGAAAAAAAACTTCATTTGAAACGATAACCATTCGATGGGAAGTCCAAATTAAGGTAGTGGTTTTCTGCTGAGTTCTTTTTCAATCTACTCTTCTTTATAATTGATCTTATTATTCAAACCGTATTCTTAACCACAAAATCAATGACCCGACAAATAGTCTTTTTATCGACCTATCGTTGTATGGACACATAAATCGGATAAAGAAAAGCGCTATTCCACAACATACCCGATTTTGACATCATAAAAGGACCATTTCGCAACAATCGGCTTTTTTGAACCCGAATACGCACTAGATTAGCTTCAGAATTAAAAACCAAATCACCATGTCACATAAAGTAAAAAGTTCCCTGTATTTCGCAAGTCTATTACTCGCCGTTGTAACCTACTATAGTACCAATACTACTGACATAATCGAGAACAGACAATTAGTGGAAAACACCATAGAACAGCCATCGACCGACGATGCGTTGAACTAGAAGATATTTTGAATACCTATTGCATTTTCCTATGGTGCTCTGGTATTCTCCAAGAACAAACACCTACTTACCCAAAAAAGGGCCCGAAGAATTTCGGGCCCTTTTCTTTTCCCGTTCATCCAATAAATCAAATAAAAAGGCTTGATAGACGTTCACGAAGGGTAACGACCCCTTATCATGACCGAATTTGCAAAGCGTTTTTCGCTTTTTGCCCTTTTATTGGGCCCGATTTTTCTTGTTCATGCCCAGAACAAGATTGATTTCCCTAAAGCAGTGGCAGATAATCCTTCTATTTTCATGAATGACTTGTCCGCCTCCAGTGTTTCTGCCAAGAACCCGCAACGGATGACCATCGCCGTATCTGATTCCGAAACTCTTGACCTACAGCTCAATGTCAAAAATACCGTTGGTGAGACCAGCTCATATATAGGTGTCATTTACGATAAAAAAAGCGGCTCTTTTGGGTTCAATTACGCCGATGGCAAGATTGAAGGGCATATTATAGAAAGAGAGGAGAGCAGGGCTTATCGCCTATTTACCGGACCGAACAGAAAAGTATTTATTGAAGAGACCGATATCAATGCTATTCTCTGCATCGCCTTTGAAAAAGCCAGAAAACCAGCCTCCAAAACGTCAACGATCTCCAACCCCTTAGGTAAAAGCTCACCCTTCACCCTTCAAAGTCGACCCTCTGCCTCAGCAGTAGTGTATTTGGATTTCGATGGGGAAACCGTGAGCAACACCAATTGGAATAATGGAAATACCATAAACGCCCAAGCCGCCGGCTTGTCGGATGCCGAAATCGTAGCTACTTGGGAAATCATGGCCGAGGATTTTAGTCCGTTCGACGTGAATATCGTTACCGATAGATCCGTGTTTGATGCGACACCCAGGAACAGAAGAATGATGTGTATTTTTACTCCTACCGACACAGCCGAGCCTGGTTCAGGAGGAGTGGCCTTTCTCAATTCCTTCTCTTGGAATACGGATGATCCTTGCTGGGTATACAATATTGGAAATGGAAAACAGGCCGGAGACACCGGTTCACACGAAATCGGGCATACAATGGGCCTGAATCATGATGGCCGGGGATCCACTGAATATTATTCTGGGCATGGCAATTGGGCCCCGATTATGGGTTTCAGTTTGGGCAAACCTGTCGCACAGTGGAGTCTTGGCGAATACAGCAATGCCTCCAACAACCAAAACGATTTGCTTATCATCGCCGGAAATCAAAACAATTTTGGTTTCATTCCCGATGATCATGGCAATACGACCAATACCGCAACAGAATTGGAAGCCGACGGTTCGGGTGCCATTGTTGAGGCACAGAACAGTGGGATTATCCATGATCGCGATGATATCGACCTGTTCTCTTTTCTGGCCCAAGCCGGAGAGGCTACATTTACCCTTAATCCCAATCAAGTACATCCAAATCTGGACATTCAAGTACGCCTATTGGATGAAACAGGCAGTGAACTGGCCTCGAGTAATCCATCAGGGTTGAGCGCCACGCTAACCGAGAATATCTCAGCTGGACTTTATTTTCTAGAAATTCAAGGGGTGGGTTCCGGTACCGTAGATAATGGCTATTCCGACTATGCTTCCATTGGCAAGTATTCCATCTCCGGACAATATGCCGTACAAACCCCGGAAAACGATTTGAGAGTACTCTCCATGACTCCCGACGAAGGAGATTTGATTTGTGGAGGTGTCTCACCCTCCATAACCCTCATCAATAACGGATTGAACCCCATTTCCAACTTTGATATCCTTTACCGTATTGATCAAGGAACACAACAAACACAATCGTTTTCGAACGGGATAGCACCACAGGAAACCCTCACGTTAACCTTAGACGAAATCACATTAAGTACCTCGGGCGAAACCAATATTGAAGTCATTGCCGAAATAACGAATGATGATCTGCCCAACAATAATACCATCGTAACGAATTTCTTCGCCAATACTTCAGGAGTTGCCGAGCAGACCAATTCTTTCGAAACATCGAATGATGCCCTTATCAGTTATGATAATTTCGGTGCCGGTTCCGTTTGGGAAAGAGGCACCCCCAACGGCGCCCTATTAAATACAGCTCATACGGGCTCCAATGCCTACGGAACGGTTTTGTCGGGATCGTATCCTGAATCAAAACTGAGCTACCTAGTCACCAATTGCTATGACTTTTCGGCCATGCAAGCTCCGGTACTAAAGTTCCAGATGGCCTATAGTCTTGAAATCAATTTTGATATTCTTTATGTACAATATTCTTTGGACGCCGGGGGAAGCTGGAGCAATTTAGGGAACACCTCTAGTCTACCCAATTGGTATACCAGTAACCGGACCAATGCGAGTTCGGGAGGTGCGAATGATTGCCAAAACTGTCCTGGTGGACAGTGGACCGGTACCCGATCTCAATTTCAAGAGTATGGGTATGATTTCGAAGCGAATGCCGCCAACGAGACCGACTTGTCAAATGAGCCCAATATTATGTTTCGCTTTGTTTTTCACTCCGACGAGTTTGTAAACCAAGAAGGGGTGGTTATCGATGATTTTGTAATCGAGGGCACTCCAATCGATGACGACGACGATGACAATGATGGCGTTTTGGACGTTGAAGACAACTGCCCGCTGACCAGTAATGCCGATCAATTGAATACCGATGGTGATAGTATGGGCGATGTCTGTGACGAAGATGATGACAATGATGGTGTTTTGGATGTTGATGACAACTGTCCGCTCACCAGCAACCCTGATCAAGCGGATTCTGACGGTGACGGAATCGGAGATGTTTGTGAAGACCCGAACGATATGGATGGCGATGGTATTGCTAATTCAGAGGACAACTGCCCTGATACTGCCAACGAAAATCAAGAAGACAATGATGGAGATGATTTAGGTGATAGTTGCGACACTGACGATGACAACGACGGCATTTTGGATGCTGTGGATAATTGTACTCTTTTGTACAACCCGGATCAATTGGATACCGATAACGACGGCATAGGTGATGTTTGTGACAAAGACGATGATCAAGATGGTATTTTGGACATTGATGACAACTGTCCGCTAATAGCAAATCCGAATCAGGCAGATGCAGACAATGATGGCATAGGTGACAGTTGCGACAGCGTCGCCGATGATCTTGACGGTGATGGCATTTTGAACGACCAAGACAATTGTCCGAATACCTTCAATACCGATCAATTGGATTCCGACGGAGACGGTATTGGTGATGCCTGTGACGCGGATGACGATAATGATACCATTTTAGACATTGTGGACAACTGCCCGTTGGTAGCCAATACAGATCAAGCGGATGCCAACAACGACGGCATCGGTGATGTATGTGATACAATTTTTGATCTTCCGGATACCAATTACACCTTTACGGTACGCTCAGACTGTGAACCCGGGAAGGGTGCTCTTCAAATCGATGTTGCTGAAGATTATCGCTATCAGGCCACATTATCGAAAGATGATGTTGGCCGTTCAAAGGATTTTACTGAGTCGGTCTTTTTTGAAGGTTTGGATCCGGGAATATACACCGTCTGTATTACAGTGGATGGTGAAGAAGGCTATGTGGCCTGCTTTGATATTACTGTTGAAGCCCTCGAAGCCTTCTCCGTGACCACGCAATTGAGCCTAAGCACCAATGAGCTTACCCTGTCCCTAACCGGAAGCGACACTTACACCGTGACCTTGAATGGGCAAATGGAGACGTTTACCGATAATGAGGTCAGGCTTCCCTTAACCGCTACGAGTAATGAGTTAACGGTTACCTCTGGCAGGGATTGTGACACTCCCTACGAAGAGACCATTCTTTTGATTCCCGAAGTAGCGGTCTACCCGAACCCCGTAGCAGGTGATGAGTTGACCATTGAATTGGAAGGCGGTCTTGAAAGTGAGTTGGTCGTTTCGATGTTCGCCATGAGAGGTACACGGGTCTCTTCAAAGTTGTACGAGGTCAATGATAATAGGATCACCATAAACGTGACAGGATTGGCAAAGGGAGTATACCTACTCAACATCGCTACTTCAAATGACTTAAAAATTTATAAAATAGTCAGGAACTAGCCCTCTAGACCAATTCATCAAGAAACAAAAAAAGAGATAAAGGTTTTATTCCCTTTTTGTAGGCTATAGTCCTATTTCTGACAATAAAATCGAGGGTGAACCAGAGAGTCGTCAAAATGTAATTTTCCCTAAGCATCGTTGAACGGAAAATAAGTTCGGTAAAAAAAAACGCTATTCAACAACATACGTGATTTTGACATCAGAAATGGCCCATTTCGCAACAATCGGCTTTTTTGAACACAAATCCGAAGTAGATTAGCTTCAGAATTAAAAACCAAATCACCATGTCACATAAAATAAAAAGTGCCCTATATTTCTCAAGTCTAGTATTAGCTGTAATGACCTACTACAGTATTGATACTACCGAGACGATCGAGAATACCCAATTAGTGGAAAACACAATAGAACAGATTTCAACCGACGACGTGTTGAACTAGAAAATATTTTGAACACATTCAAGGGCTTTCCAAAACCCAAATTGTGTTCACCTTGAAAACACCTACTTGAAAAAGCGGCATGAGTTTCCCCAAACTCATGCCACTTTCCTTTTGTAAACAACAGAAAACCCTGCTAAGAGAACCGGAAAATAAAAATGTTCAGTTAAAAAAATCACAATTGTTCTTCCCAGATTAAACCAATGGCGCACACTCGGGTCAAAGTTGCAGAAATCATTTAAAACCATACAGATGAAAAAAACAGTAATGATGATCCTGCTCCTTGCGGGATTCACAGCAACGGCCCAAAAAGGGGAAAGAACCCATAGAGATGCCATGAAAGATTTGACCCCGGAACAAGTGGCCACCTTGCGAACCAAGAAAATGACCTTGGCTCTAGACCTCACCGAGGCGCAACAGAAACAGATCAAGGTGATTCAATTGGAAAATGCCGAAATGCATAAAGCCAAAATGGAAGAACGCAAAGCATCGAAAGAAGATGGGGAGGCTAAAAAGCCCACATCCGAAGAACGTTATGCCATGGCCAACGCCCGATTGGATCATCAAATTGCCCAAAAGGCGGAAATGAAAAAAATACTGTCTGAAGAACAGTATACCCAATGGCAACAAATGCAACACCGAAAAAGCAGGCACAGAAATGGCAAGAACGGAAAAAGTCGTGATCGCCACGGTAAAAAGAAATAGTTCCGGTGGATGAATAGTTTGAAAAGGCCGCAATTTACAATGCGGTCTTTTTTGTTTAAACTAATTTAAAAGGTGCTGATGGTGGCATTCAATCAAATACTTACTACCATTTTCATCCGTTTCAGAAAAGCACAGAAAATAAAAGACCGCTATAACCACTAACCTCATTAACTGGTATCAATTCATCACAAACCACCGATTCGAGTGAGGGAAATTGTTCCGGTAGTATCGGAAACATTACAATCATTAAAAAGCATCTCGGCCTCTATTGAACTTCTTTCATCGAACTCAACTCGTCCAGAACCCCTGTATACGCCCGTACAGGGCATATCAGGATTGATATTGAAATCCACTCGGATGACAAAATTGTCGATAGTCATGCTCGCCGGATCAAAATTGAACGTAAACGTTCCATCCTGCGGGTTTGTACTACAGCAGGGTACAAAATTGCCGGTTTCAAAAAAATCTCCGGAAAATCTGGTGGGCGAATTTTCACTTACCGTCATCGTAATCGGGACGGATATCATATCCCCGGAAAGTGTGATTTCAATCGTACCCGAATAGCGGCCTTCAACAGCCGTATTTGTAACATCTCCTGTGTCATCATCATTTTCACTGGAAGAACATGAGAACACGACCATACACAACACAATCAATGTCATGGACCTACCTACTAATCTCAAATAATTCATAACAACGTATTTTTCCGAAAATTAGAGATAAAATCACCGCGACTTTCTCAAAAAGAGTCTCAAAAAACCAAAATGAGAATCATTTGCCCTAGGGTGACACTAGCCTGAAATCAGCCTCCTTACATTTTGACAAGTACTTCATTTTCGCACCTCTGAATATAATTTCGACCAAAATGGATTTCAAACTCACGTCGTGCTATTTGAAACGGGTCCATTAAGTACGGTCCTACCACTGTCGGACCATCGCAAGAGTGTTTTTTGCTCTCGTCCACCTTAAAAACTCCCTAGAAATGTTCATTCTGTTGTATATTCGGAGTTGCGGTGCAATTATACCAACCAAATATGAATCGATGCAACGACCGGAAATCGAAACTATAAAATCAGGGCGGGAGTTTAACCAATGGTATTGGCTCAAAGAAGAAATGGTGTCCATCTGTAAACTCCTGAACTTACCTTCTCATGGGCGCAAATTTGATTTGAGAGATCGAATCATGTACGCTTTGGACAATGAGGGAAAAATCAAACCCCAGCCAAAGAAAAACCCAACCGTATCAAAATTCAATTGGGTGAATTCTGAATTGACCCCCGAAACGATAATTACGGACAATGTCTCTTTCGGACCCAATTTTAGACGGTTCATGAAGAGCCAAATCGGGAGTAAATTCACATGTCACAGTGACTTCATGGATTGGGTCAAAACAAGTGCGGGAAAAAATTTGGGTGATGCGGTCAAAAAGTGGTATGCATTGGAAAAGAGAAAAGAAGACCCGAACTTTAAAAGAACCATAGCAGCCAACAATATGCTTGCACAATACACCCGTGACTTTTTAGCGGATAATGAGGGTAAGACCGTAAAAGATGTGCAGAAGTACTGGCAATTAAAAAAACAGTTGCCAACAAAGAACGGATTTGTACGCTATGAGAAATCGGATTTGCAATTGGGTAAGCACTGATTTCGATCTTAGGTAAATACAACGACCGTTATGAAACCGCATATAAAGATGAACCCTTCATTGAAAAAACTATTGTTCTGGGGCGTTGTCCTCGAAGCCGTGATAATATTGGTTTCATATGTTGTCCACCAAGATTACACAGAGACATTCAGGCATGCCGCCCGCTATTCTGGCCGCTTATCGGCTGTAGTATTTTTGTGCGCCTTCTATAACTATGCCAAGTCGTTTCCATCTCCTTTAAAGACCAATCTTCAATTACGCAATCTTCTCACCCTTTTTGCTGCAGTACACCTGATTCATTTCGTTTTTTTGGCTATGAACATGTATCTGAATGCCCTACCCGTAGTGCCTGTTAAATTGGTCGGGGGAGCCTTGGCCTATGTGATGATCGTAATGGCCCCTTTCAAATTGCATCGTTTGAAGTACTTCTGGCAATTGATCTATTTCTATTATGTAAGCCTCGTGATGATCATAACCTACATTGCCCGTATCAAAGGTGATTTTGAAGGAGCAGAACCGTTCTGGGGACATTATTTGGCTTTGGGGGCCTTTATTTTTTGTAGCCTCATTTTTAGCTGGCGTATGCGTAAATCGTTTCTCAACAGCTTGAACTCTTAGAAAAACACCTTTACAGGCGACCACTGTATACTTCCACCTCCTTTTTTCATATATTTAGAAAGAACTAGCTTTGAAACCAAAGCTTGAAAAAGACCGCACTTGAAAAACACACGAGTACAATTTGTTGTTTTTCTTACGATGACATGCGCTTGTTGCATGGCACAGGAGATGACACTTGAAACCAATGGCCGTCGTATTCTGGGCACCTATCAAGAACGCACTGCCTCAGTGGCCACAGGTGATATAGACGATGATGGGGATATCGATGTTCTCGTAGCGAATGGTAGACATTGGCCAGGCCAAAACAGAATATTTCTGAATAACGGCAAAGGAATTTTTACGGTGGAAATGAACTTGGGAGCACAACGCGAGACCACCTATGCCACCGAACTGGGGGATTTCGATAACGATGGAGATCTTGATATCGCCGTGGGTAATGATATGGCCCCGAATGCTCTTTTCCGAAACGATGGGAACGGTAACTTTTCTCATTATAGCACTTTCGGGAAGTCATATACCCCAACAAGAAATTTGACACTTGCCGACCTTAATCAAGATGGTTTTATCGATATCTTAATCACCAATCGGGGGCGAGCCAATGAGATTTGCATAAATGACGGAAATGGGAACTTTATGGAAACGATGAATTTTGGAACTTCAAAGGACTCCACCATAGATGTGGAAGTCGCCGACATGGACGGGGACCAAGATCTTGACCTCGTTTTGGCCAATCGGGATGGACAACCTAATTTCATCTACCTCAACGACGGAAAGATGGGTTTTGAGTCCAAAATACCCTATGGTACAGGCGATGACCAAACACGTTCCGTGGGTGTTGGTGATATCGACCAAGATGGTGTATTGGATATTGTAAGCGCGAATATCGGAGAACCGAACCGAATTCATTTTGGAACCACGGCAGGGTCCTACGAAGAATCGGTCATCTTCGACCTAACCGAATCGGATAGCTATGCACTGGCTTTGGCCGATTTGGATGGGGATACCGATTTGGATATCATTGTCGCGAATTCGGGAAGTACCAATTGGGTATATTTCAACAACGCCAAAGGAAAAGAATGGAAGGCGCATCAACTCAATGAAGAAACGCTACATACATATGATATCATCACTGCGGATGTCAACCGTGACGGATTTGTTGATATTGTAGAAGCGAATTCCGACGGCCTTAATCGCTATTATATAGCTCGACCGAAAAACTAAATTAACCAAATTGACGTCCGCCCGACATTAGGCAGGTATACATCTCGACCATCGAGCAAATAGAAACCCATTATGAACCATCTTATGTTAGCATTGAGCCAAACCAAAATCAACACGACAATCGGCCTACTAGTCTTGGTCCTTTTCAGTTCTTTTTCCGCTCCGGCCCAGGAAGAACCTATTCAACTTCGTTATTTCGGAACCGCCGGCTGGGAAATTTCAGATGGAAAAATCACGGTATTGGTCGATCCGTATCTAACTCGAATGAAACTGGGTACAGGGCCGGGGGTAAGCGAAAAGGATACGCGAAAAACCGTATTACGCTCAGATATCTTTGTCTCCGACACCCTCTTGATCGATAGTTTGATCACCAAGGCTGATTTCATCTTAGTACACCATTCGCATTTTGATCATTTGGCCGACGTGCCCTATATCGCCAAAAAAACAGGCGCCAAAGTCATCGGAACCGAGACCACACGGAATATTCTACGTGGCTACGGTATCCCTGAAGAACAGCTATATCCAGTGAAAGGTGGAGAAGACTATCAATTCGATGATTTTTCGGTTCAAGTCATTCCCTCGATTCATTCGGCGTTAAATGACAAACATTATATTGATTCAAGAACGTATACCGAGACACCGAAAACACCCCTTAAAGTATCTGAATTTATCGAAGGTGGCTCTTTAATGTTCTTGGCTCGTTTTGCCAGACATACGGTACTTACTATGGGTTCGATGAACTTTGTGGAAAGAGAATTGATAGGTCAAAAACCGGATATTTTATTGGCAGGAGTCAACCGGTCTCAGTTGGGGCTTTACAAGTACAATGAACGCTTGTTGGCAGTGACCAATTACCCGAACATCATTATCCCGACACATTGGGATAATTTTCGTCTGCCCTATGGGTTTTCACAAGAGCTTGGTGTAACCCAAAAACTCCTTCCCTTTCAAAAAGATGTGCGACAACGCTCACCTGAAACAAGGGTAATCATACCCGTACATTTAGGCACCATTACCATAGAATGAAACGAGATCGATCAAATGGCAATATTTGCTATAACCGCGTTTTCCGTAGCCATGATCTCCTTGATTTCATCAACTCTACGAACCGCGCGAGTAATTTTTGAAGCTGATAATGGTTTCAATATAAAATCTATTGCCCCGTTGACATAGGCTTGAAGCTCAAAACATGCCTTAGTGGAGTTCATAATGACCTCAACAGAATCTTTAAATAGCTTTTGAAGTGAAAAACCATCGATTTCCGGCATTTCTACATCTAAAATAACCACATCGACATCTTGCTGATTTACAGCCTCTAGACCTAAATAAGGATCAGAGTATGCGCCTAAAAGATTTAGATTCGGATTCTTCTTGATTAACTGCGAAGAGAGTGTGAGCTGTAGCACACTATCATCAATTACAATAACGTTCAATCTCATAGGGGACAATTTTGGTATACTTGACTTGGTATTATGATAACTCGATTAAGGGGTAAATACTTACGATAAATTGGTGAATCGCACATATTTGCGATGAAATACCCTTTTCCATCGATCAGAAATCCAATTCTAGGGAAACGTCCTTAAAAAATAGCATCCAACGCGGCAATGGTTTCATCCAGGTCGGCATAGCTCAACGCATCGTTTAGAAAATAACTTTCAAAGGCACTAGGTGGAAGATAAATACCCTTTTCAAGCATAGCGTGAAAGTACTTTTTAAAGGTGTCGTTGTTTCCCTTGGCCGAGGATTTGAAATCGACGACCGGTTCATCTGTGAAATGCAAGGATATCATACTTCCAAAACGATTGATTTGATAAGGAATACCCTTCCGTCGCATGACATTATCAAACCCTTCATGCAAATGTTCGGTTTTGTCCGCAAGACTCTCAAAGACTTCCGGTTTGGAATTCAGCTCGGTCAACATGGCCAAACCAGCGCTCATGGCCAGAGGGTTTCCACTGAGGGTACCTGCTTGATAGACGGGTCCATCCGGAGCCAAATGATCCATAATCTCGGTTCGCGCGGCAAAGGCGCCGACTGGAAGTCCACCCCCAATCACCTTTCCGAACATTACGATATCCGCATTTATACCTAAAACTTCTTGTGCGCCCCCTTTTCCCAATCGAAATCCGGTCATCACCTCATCGAACAATAATAGTATGCCTTCTTGGTTACACACCTCCCGTAATCCCTGGATAAACGCAACTGTGGGAACAATACAGCCCATATTACCGGCGACCGGTTCGATAATAATGGCGGCTATCTCACCTCGATTGGCCTCGACCAACTGTTGCACGCCCTCCAAATCATTGTAGTCTGCCAATAGGGTATCTTTTGCAGTACCCTGTGTCACACCCGGACTGTTAGGGCTTCCGAACGTAACAGCCCCACTGCCTGCTTGAATCAAAAAAGAATCGGAATGACCGTGATAACAGCCGGCAAATTTGATGATTTTATCCTTTCGGGTATAACCGCGCGCCAAGCGAACGGCACTCATACAGGCCTCGGTACCACTATTCACGAAACGGATCTTGTCAATATTCGGCACCATGGAAACCGCTAATTTCGCCAACGCTGTTTCAATTTCCGTGGGCATTCCGAACGATGTTCCCTTCTTCGCCTTTTCGATGACGGCATCGATTACGGGTGCATATGCGTGCCCTAAAATCAATGGGCCCCATGAAGCGATATAGTCGATCAATCGGTTACCGTCTTCGTCATATAGATAGGCTCCTTTGGCTTCCTTTACGAAAATAGGATCTCCGCCCACTGCCTTAAAAGCTCGTACCGGAGAATTTACTCCTCCCGGGATATAGTTCTTGGCTTCTTGGAAAAGTGCACTGCTTCGTTGGTAAATCATAGTATAGTTAAACTTTGTTAGTTATAATCCGAGGGCATTCATTCGTTTCTTTTCGTACCTACTATCTTCGGCCGGATACCTCAATAGGTGTTCGTATTTCCCAGAGTCTTTGGCCAGGGCATAGATGAGGCTTTCCCCCGCATATTCCGGAGTTACCGCATAAATCGGGTCCGTATACGCCTCTTTCGACGATACAATTTGCCACCCTTTAGCTTCGAACATTTGAATCAAGTCATCTATAAAAAGTGCCGCTGCCAAATTATGGTGCAACAATAAGGTATGGGCGATATGCCTATCGTTCAGTTCAAAGGATAGCTTTTCATAGAATTGGGCCCTTTCCCAGATATGTTCTAGATAGAATTTCTTGAAATCCGTCACATCAGCTTTGGGGTTTTCTTTCAATCGTTCTACCAAACGACTATCGATATACCAATCGGAAGCATCAATGGTCACATATCCGTTTCGATACCCCATCTCTTCCATAAAAGACCTAAAGGAATCGACTTTCTCTGGAGTATTTCCTTCTTTCAAGTACGGAAACCGAAACAACTTCACATAGTTCGAATACCCATTGATCAAACTATCGTTCGAAAGTAGTTCTCTCGAGAATTTACGATAGGTACTTTCGTCATTGTTATAATTAGGGTGATTGGTCGTATGATTGGCGATAAGGTGTCCTTTATCATTCCAACTTTGCAATACGTATCTGCCTTTCTCACCAAATTTATTATATCCCGCTACGAACAAAATGGAGTTCACCTTATGCCTCTGCAACTTGTCCAATAAAAGTTGGTTCCACTCCTGTAGTGAATACCCGGGTCTGTCGGTAATTAATCCGTCATCAAACGAAAAGCTTATTTTCTGCTGTCCTTTTACTACTCCCATATAAAGGGTAGTACACACAAGAACAATAAGGTGGTACCTGGATATATTTTTTATCATGTCGCTTGTTGAAATCTCACTCAGAATTTCTTAAAAGCTCGTTCTAAGCTACCTTGATAGCACATCAACTGCCCATTTCTATTCCCTCAATTGAAGTTTTTGGTTTTCACGGTCAATTTCTGCCCTACCTTGATCGAATTGTCATACAGATAGTTCCAGCGTTTCAAATCATCTACAGAGACCGCATATTTTCTAGAAATGGAGTATAGTGTATCTCCCTTTTTCACCACATGTTTATCGATAGACGGTGTGCTAGCGGTCACTGGTTTTGTATGGGTATTCGCCTTGTAACGGTTACCTAAAACAGCCTGATCGTATTTATGTAGATCATACTTCTCTATAATACTGATAAGTTTGGACGGGTAGCGTTTATCGGTAGCGTACCCCGCTTTTTTAAGTCCGTAGGCCCATTTCTTGTAGTCATCTTTTCGCAAATCGAACAGGGAAGCATAGCGAGAACGATTCTTGAGAAAGACGCTATGATCGCGATAGGAATACATGGGGTGGTTGTACTTGCGAAAGCACTCCCCTTTTTCATCATCATCATGAAAATCATAATCTCCCTGCCAGCCTGTATGGCATTTGATTCCAAAGTGGTTGTTGGTTTTCCTAGCAAGTTCCCCTTTGCCGAAGCCACTTTCCAATAGCCCCTGTGCCAAGGTGATACTAGCGGGTATGCCATACGCTTTCATCTCCAATTGGGCTATTTCCGAAAACGTCTGCACGTATTCGATAACCGAACCGATTTCGAATCGGACGAACTTACCGGTGTCCTTGGGCAGCACCAATGATCCGTCATCCTCTTCTGTTTCTTCAGTGTCGTTATCAGACCGCACTACCGTCCGTTGGGTTTCACTTTGGCGGGTCGCCCGTTGCTTCACCTTGCATCCGGATAAAAAGCAAAGGAGTATCGCTACTGTAGCCAGTCGTTGTATCATAGTTGAATCAATGGCAAATTTTTCTTTTTCAATTTCATGTTCATTCCTATCCTTCCCTGAAGGCCGCCAGTATGAATGGCCAGCAGGCTTGAATTCGGTTTGAATCGGTCTTTTTTGACCATATCCAGTATGCCATACAGCAGCTTTCCGGTGTAGACAGGGTCTAATGGAACTTGGGTTTCTTGCTTGAACCTATTCATAAATTCGATCAGTTCACGAGTAACTTTGGCGTACCCCCCAAAATGGTACTCGGTCTGCAAGTTCCAATTTCCCTTGAAAGCAAATTTACGAATATCTTCCTTTAAAAAATCGCCCTTCAAGGAAGGAAAGCCCAAAACGGACTGCTCCGAGCTAGCAGCATTGGATATCCCTGCAAGGGTCGTACCGGTGCCGACCGCTGCACAGACCACATCAAATTGAAGGTCTCTGGGCGTTAGCATTTCTTCACATCCCTTTACCGCCAAACTATTCGAACCTCCTTCGGGCAGCTCATAAAATCGGCCAAAAAGCGCCTCCAATTTTTGCAGTTCAGCGGAAGTGGTCTTCTCTCGATAGGCCTCCCTTGATAAAAAGTGGAATTGCATCCCCTGTCGACCGGCGAATGCCAAAGTTGGATTTTCATGCCATTTGGTGCGCAGTTCTTCGCCTCGAATAACGCCGATGGTCCTCATTTTCGCTTCTCTACCCGCATAGGCGGTGGCAGCAATATGATTGGAGAAGGCCCCACCATACGTTAGCAAGGTATCGTGCCCCTTTTTTTTAGCTTCCAGCAAATTATACTTTAGCTTACGAAACTTATTTCCCGAAATAAAGGGGTGGATCAGGTCTTCACGCTTGATAAAAAGAAGTACCTTTTTTTCTTGTAAAATGGGGAGGCTTATCTGCTGATTTTGGATCTTCACGGAAGTCGTTTAAACTTCTCAAAGGTACTTTATAAAGCTGAATGGCCTTCTTTCGTTTGGGTAATTTAAGTTGTGCTCGTTCGCATAGGCCTCTTGTTCAAAGCTAATGTTCTGATACCCTCGGTAAAAGCTCAAATGAAAAAGACTCCGAAAAAGCCATTCGGTAATGTATACTGCATAAAAAGGCAGAATCAATAATTCCAATTGTTGCTTTAAGTGTATTTTCTCGTGATTGATCAGAACACCATCTTCCTTGAGGGCATCATTTTTTAAAATAATGAACGGCCACACCGAAAGACCGACGTAGTTTTTATAGAAAAGATGTTTAAAGACTAAAATCATGTATCAGCTTTAAAACGACGATTCACAAATTTAATTGTTATCGGCGCATGTGTCGGATAGAACTCAAATATGTTGCCAACAATTGTATTTATCCGTTGAATAGCACAAATATGTCCGCAAAATGGACGTTTTGGAGCAATAGATGGAAGTATTATCAACAAAATCGACTAATTTTATGATTGAATCGCAAGCAAAATGAAAGAAATCATTCCTATCGAAAAAGGGGATTTTTATTGGTCGGAAGAAGGCTATCGCGTTTTTACCAAACAATACCATCTCAAAAGAGGTTATTGTTGTGAAAGTGGCTGTAGGCATTGCCCTTATGGTTACGATATCAAGAAAAATAGTCAAGGCTAGAAACCTAAGGTTTCGGCATGGTTTTTGAGACTAAAACTACAAAATACTTGACGAATTCCTTAAACAGTTTGTACTATGAAAAAGATAAAGATTCTTGCCCTACCGTTGCTACTCCTACTCTTCTTAAGCTCCTGCACCTCGGTCAGGGTCTTATCCGATTATGATAGGGCAGCAGATTTTAATGAGTTTAAGTCGTATGCCTTCTATAAGACAGGCATCGACAAGGCACAGATTTCCGATTTGGACAAGAAACGTATTTTACGGGCCATTGAAACTGAAATGGGTTCACGTGGTTTTGTAAAATCGGATTCCCCTGATATTTTGGTGAGTATTTTCACGAAAGAGAGCGAGCAAGTAGACGTCTACAATAACAACTTCGGTTGGGGCGGCTGGGGAGGCTGGGGCTGGGGAGGCTTCGGACCCGGTTGGGGCTGGGGCGGATGGGGTCCTGGTTGGGGCTGGGGCGGCAACGCTGTCAGTACAAGAACGGAAGGATCACTCTATATCGACTTGATCGACGCAAAGAAAAAAGAATTGATCTGGCAAGGAAAAGGTGTCGGTACCTTAGGCAACAACAAAAATATAGAGAAGAAGGAAGCTCGAATACAACAGTTCGTCTCCGAAATTTTAGAGGAATATCCCCCCAATGCAATCGCATCAAAATAAATTATAGGCCGCCCAACAGGGCGGTTTTTTTTAGCCCATTGCCCACTCTATAAACCCAATTCCATTTTCAATTTTCGTAACTTTACTTATCGCAAATCAAGGTAAGAATGTCTTTCGAAAGTAATCCTATTCTCGATAAGCTTCCAGAGCATCTGAAGCAATTTATAAAGCCTCAAGACTACGAGGAATACACCGCTATCAATCAAGCCGTTTGGCGCTATGTCATGCGAAAAAATGTGGATTACCTCAGCAAAGTTGCCCACAGATCATATGTCGAGGGCTTACGAAAAACGGGGATATCCATAGACCGTATTCCGAATATGTATGGCATGAACCGTATTCTTCAGGAAATCGGCTGGGCAGCCGTCGCCGTAGATGGGTTTATTCCTCCGGCCGCTTTTATGGAATTTCAGGCCTATAATGTATTGGTCATTGCTTCAGACATTCGTCAGTTGGAGCATATCGAATATACCCCAGCACCCGATATCATCCATGAAGGCGCAGGACATGCCCCCATTATTGCCAATCCTGAGTATGCGGAATATTTACGGCGCTTTGGCGAAATAGGCTGCAAGGCGATTTCAAGTGCCAAGGATTTTGAATTGTACGAAGCAGTGCGGCACCTTTCGATCATCAAGGAAGCTTCTGGAACACCCAAAAAGGATATCGAAAAGGCAGAAAAACATATTGCGAAGCTTCAAAACAATATGGGCGAGCCCAGTGAAATGGCCCTGATTCGAAATCTACATTGGTGGACGGTGGAATACGGACTGATCGGAACGGTCGACGATCCTAAAATTTACGGAGCCGGCCTCCTTTCTTCAATTGGCGAAAGTGCATGGTGCATGACCGATAAAGTAAGGAAAATACCCTATTCCATTGAAGCGGCGCATACCTCCTTCGATATTACCCAACCACAACCGCAACTTTTTGTGACTCCCGATTTTGCATTTCTCAGCCAGGTGCTGGAAGAATTTGCAAACAGCATGGCCGTTCGAAAAGGGGGCTTGAGCGCCCTACGAAAACTCATCAATTCAAAAGAGCTTGGCACCATTGAGCTGAGCACCGGTCTTCAAGTCTCAGGTAATTTTGAAAATGCCATCGATTTTGAAGGCAAGCCCGTGTTTTTTCAAACCAAGGGACCCACCGCACTCGCCTTTCGCGAAAAAGAGTTAGTGGGGCACAGTACACAACACCATTATGATGGTTTTGGCTCACCCATGGGAAAATTAAAAGGCATCAACTTGGCTATAGAAGCGATGAGTCCGAGAGACCTAAAAGCTTACAATATATTTGAGGGACAGACCATAACCCTTGAATTCGAGGGCGGCATTACCATATCGGGAGAAATCGTTACCGGTACCCGTAACCTGAAAGGCGAGATCATACTGATTACCTTCAGGAATTGTACTGTAAACCATAAGCAAAAAATACTTTTTAAATCTGACGAACGGCTTTATAACATGGCCGTGGGCGAACATATCGTTTCGGCATTCAACGGCCCAGCGGACTTACAAAGCTTTGATTTGATCGATCATGAGATTACATCGACCACTTCAAAAACAGAAATAGCTCCCGAGAAAAAGAAACTGGAGAAGTACTACCAACAGGTACGTGAATTTCGAGAGGGTAGCAATACAACGATATCGAGACACAAGGTTTTTGAACAGCTTGCCGTTGAGTTCCCCGGTGACTGGTTACTATCCATTGAACTGTATGAATTGGCCAAGACCAACGGCGATCTGGATTTCGCCATGGAAATTGCCTCGCACCTTGAAATCGTAAAGCAAAACCATCCCCGATTTGGGCATTTGATAGATGATGGACTGCAATTGGTCGATTTACAATTGATCCCGAAGTAATCGCTACGCCTAGGCCATCCTGCTCTTGATATATTTTATTTGCCCATTGTGGTTCGATTCATGTTCCACTACATGAAACCATTTGCAATAATTGTTTGTAGGTTCATTCGCAAAAAACTCCGTAGATTCCATCAACCAACTATCATCTCTCTTTTTCAATACTTCTTTGGTGTTTTCACGAACCATTTCGAGTTTATCGGTATAAAAGGACAGCGGATTACCCCTTAGCTCCTTTCGGGCACGATCCCCCAAGCGACTACCGACATTCCAAATGTCCGTATCCGCTTTATCGAAATCACCCCATTTTCGGCCTTCAAACGTATGTATTTGGTAAAAACGTTCCGTAGCCGCCAGATGCATCAGCATCGCTCCTATGGAATTTGATTCCTCGTCCAAGAGAAAGTCAAGTTCTTTCTGTGACATGCCTTTGACTGAGCGCAAGACCGTAAAACGCATCCAGTCCATCATAGAGACCAAAATGCTGATTTGATCCGTAAAACCTTCTCGTTTACCGAATATATGCATGCCCTCACTCAAGTTGGACATTGGCGAACTGGCGAAGTACATTTGGGGTAGTAACAGACCGGCCCCGAAAAGGCTCCCTGTCTTGATGAAATTTCTTCTGTGGTTGGTTGTTTCCATGGGTTGTGGTTTTGATTCCCCATGAATGTACTACAATTCAGCGACTGTACGGGTAACACCGTTTCGATTTTAGGGTAATCGCCCATTCCATACCGGTAATTCGAGGAAAAACAGTATTTTAATGGGACTCAAAATCATGTACATGAAAGTGTTCGTTCAATGTTCAATCGCCTTTTTTCTCTGCGCTATGTCATCTGCCCAATTCGATATCAATTATGAAGAAACCGAAGTACCTGAATTCAAGGTGCCAGAGCCCCTAACCACTTTTTCTGGGGAGCGAATCAGTATTCCCCAGGAATGGGATACCAAACGGAGGCCTGAAGTTTATGAATTCTTCGAAAGAAAAGTATATGGTAAGGTCCCCGGGCCGCTTGATAAGGTCACTTTCAAGACTCTGGAGGAAGGCAATAACGCCTTGGGCGGAAAAGCCCTGAGAAAGCAGGTCGAAATTACACTTCTGAAGAATGGAAAATCGATTCGCTTTACCCTGCTCATTTATCTGCCTAAAGGAGTGTCTTACATTCCTATTTTTTTAGGCTATAATTTTCATGGAAATCACACCGTCACAGCGGAGGACGAGGTATTGATATCCAACGCCTGGTCAATGAACAACGCGTCGCTAAACATCGACAATCACAAACTTACTGCAGCCTCTCGAGGGGGTAGGGCCCACCGTTGGGCGGTTGACAACATCATCGAAAAAGGTTTTGGTTTGGCGACAATCTATTACGGGGAAATTGACCCAGACAAGAGTGATATGAACGACGGTATTCATGCGCTGTTTTACGAAAAAGGACAAGAGCGACCGAAACGTGACGAATGGGGAAGTCTTTCGGCTTGGGCCTTTGGGTATAGCAAGGCTCTTGATTACCTACTTACGGATGACGCTATCGATCCGACAAAAGTAATCGTGTTCGGCCATTCCCGTCTGGGCAAGGCGGCGTTATGGGCGGCGGCAAGTGACCAAAGGTTCGCAGGCGCAATCAGCAATAATTCAGGTTGTGGCGGAGCGGCGCTGTCCAAACGTAGATTCGGAGAGACCATCAACGTTATCAACACCCAATTTCCACATTGGTTTTGTCATAATTTCAAGGGGTACAACAACAACGAAGAAGCCCTACCGGTGGATCAACACCTCTTGCTCGCGCTCGTCGCCCCAAGACCCTTATATGTGGCCAGTGCCAAAGAAGACCAGTGGGCAGACCCCCAAGGGGAGTTTTTATCGGCATACCATACGTCAAAAGTATACGAACTATTTCATAAAAAGGGAATTTCGGAAGCGCAACTACCCGAAATACAACAACCGATACAAAACACAGTCGCTTATCACTTAAGAGCCGGAAAGCATGATGTAACGGAGTATGATTGGGAACAGTATCTCATATGGGCCCATAAGATGTTCAACATCAATCCCTGAACTGGAGTTTCTCGAAATTATCGATGGGTTGATCTTTATAAACCAATGTCCAATTCAAGGAATTTGTCAACACATAAAACTTTTGAAGCTCGCTCAACAGACGGTTTTGGGCATTCCCTTTTAGGTTTGAAGCTTCGATTTTTTTTAATAAAGAAGCATTGATATTCTTCTTGATCTTATTGTAATCGGAAGCACCAAAAGGATTTAGATAATCGGCAGTCACATCATAGTATTCAAAATCGGGACTGATCTTGATTTCGGGTTCTGGAATGCTCTTTACATAAAGTGTTCTATTCACCTCGTCTACCACGAAATCGATTTGGCTCAAATCATAGGCGATAGCTACTTCGGCATTGACAACGACCAAGGCCTTTTTGTCCGCGGTAATCAGCGGCCCGAATAATTCTTGTGAATCTTTGTAGTTGTATACTTCCGCAAAATGACCTTCCGTAACGATCAGCTTCGAAACATTCGAAATTTGCTGTTGAATCAGCATGGTATTCTCTTGAAGGATGGATTCCTGCTTTTTATCGGCTGCGCAAGAACGGAAAATGAGGACTCCTGACAAGGTAATCAGCATACCAGCTACTACTTTTTTCATACGCTAGGGGGTTTATCTATACTGTAATGGACATGAGGCCTATCTTAAGTCACGCGCCTGTTTGCCTTTAGGTAGTTATAAATTTCATATGGAAATACCGGTCTTGAAGATACTTAATTTTCTCGTTCAAAGACTTCAAAAACTGTTGATGCTGTTCGGAATCGGGATTAAAAGGCCGGTGCTCTAGTCCTTTTTGAACGGCCTCCACCTTGTTCATAAGCGGATATACTTCTTGGGAAATCCAAACTGTTTTGAACTTTTCCCAAATATAATCGATAGCTAGTTGGTTCGGGTGAATCATATCAGCTTCATAAAACCGATAGTCTCTAAGTTCGTCCATTTGGATTTCGTACGATGGGAAATAGGTACAGTTGCTCGTCTGCGCTCGAAATGACAGGAAATCATGAATTGCCGTTATTAAGTGCGCCTTGCTTCTTTGGTTTTCCACAAACCCATCCTTTAGATGTCTAACAGGAGAAATGGTAAAAATTACTTGCGCTTTTTCATTAAGTGAACCTATCAAGTTCACAATGTTTTCTAAACCCTTCCGAATTTCCTCAACGTTTAACAACTCTTTTGAAAACTCCTGTTGCGGAACTTTATGGCAATTTGCCACAATCGAGTTGGATTCCTTTTTTCGATACACCCATGCTGTTCCAAGTGTAATAATGATATGGGTTGATCTGTTGATTTGCTGATTCGTTTCCTGAAGACCCTGATTTAGTTTTTGAAGTAATTTTTCTGGAGACGGGTCACTCAATTCGGAATGCGCATCAAAGCAATGCCAGCGCTCATTTAAAAAGAAAATATCCTCCTCTGAAAATGCTTTCTTTTGAACGGCTTTTGCAATCAACTTTTCAATGGCTAGCGGATGAAACAGAATTCCGAATGGGTTTTGCAACAACTGAAATTTGAAATACTCCAATTTGCATCCCATGTTTTCGGAAAAACAGGACCCCAGTAGCACTATAGCGCTCGTATAATCAATCTGAGTAATGACCGGTTTCAACGGTATGGTGGTCTGTAATTTCATCGCTATGAAAACTGCTTCTTGAAAAATACAAACTTAATCTTCATTATGGAGTATTCATAGGCGTATGGCCGTTTTTAAATTAACATTCCCTACTAACACACTAGGATAGAATATTGTATCTTCACTACATTCAACACCGATCAACCTATGAAGCAAAACGTAAAAGTACTGCTATTTTTAGCCTATCTCGGCGTACTCCTTCTTGGCTGCAGTGATAGCTTTTTGGAGAATAAGACGGTGCCTATTCCTGAAACTGTGGAATTTCCACCGCTGACCATTGAAGAAATTGAAGAAGAATTCGCCAAGCTTACTATTGAAACGGGCATTAATGATTTTTCAATTCGTATTGCGAACAATCAAACCTGGGATTTCCGGATCATTGCCCCTGAAGTATTGGATAATGAAACTGTTCCGCTCTTCGTAAATCTTCATGGTGGGGCCCTTACGCTAAGAGCGGATGCACATAAGGGAACGGCTTGTTTGATAGAACCCGCCTTGAAAGACATGAAGGCATATATCTTAAGTCCGAATTCGAAGGGCCTCCTATGGTATGATGCGTTGAACCAGTGGCAGGTCGTCAATCTCGTTGATTTTGCGCTAAAATATCTACAGGTCGACTCGGAAAGGGTGGTTGTCACCGGATACAGTGATGGAGGCAATGGGAGTTGGTTTTTATCGGACGAATACCCCGAACTGTTTTCGGCCGGAATACCCATGGCTACGGCATATGGCCTATCCTATGAAAACGGGCTTCTTCAAAGAACGGAAATTCCTATATATGCGATCCAGGGTGAATTGGATGAATTGTTCCCATATACCAATACCGAAACCTATGTTGAACAATCCTTAAGTGTCGGTAGTGATGTCACTTTGGTACAAGCCACAGGTTTGACCCATGGGGAACCCTGTAATTACCTCCCATACCTCGAAGATGCCATTTCGTGGCTTAAAACTTCGGTTTGGAACGAATAAACGAGCACCTTCTAGGACTCAAAAATCCCAAGTCTTATTGAAGATATTCTTTTACCTTATACAAGGCCTCGGCAATACCACCGGGATTCTTACCTCCCGCGGTAGCAAAAAAAGGCTGTCCTCCACCTCCACCTTGAATGAACTTGCCCAGTTCTCGAACTATGGTGCCGGCATTCAACTCTTTAGCGGCTACCACTTCCTTGGAAATGTAACAAGACAATAGGGCTTTTCCGTTCTGTTCGGTCGCAAAGAGCAAAAACAGGTCGTTTCTATTCTGCCCCATCTCAAAGCAAAGGTCTTTGATTCCACCAGCATCCAAATCCACCTTCTTGGCCAAAAATTGAATCCCGTTGCAATCTTCCAGTTCGTTTACCAAATCTCCTTTTAGGTTCTTCGCCTTGTCCTTTAGTAACTGCTCTACCTCTTTCTTGAGCTTGATGTTTTCTTCTTGCAATGAAGTAACGGCTTTCAGCGGATCTTGTGCGTTATTCAACAGGTCTTTTATTTCATACAACACACGATTGTTCTCAAAATAGAAATCCTTTACCGCATCGGAGGTTATGGCCTCGATTCTACGGATCCCGGCTGCTACTGCTCCTTCCGACCGGATTTTAAAATGCCATATGTCAGCGGTATTTTTTACATGTGTACCTCCGCAGAGTTCAATAGACTGACCAAAACGAACGGTGCGCACAGCGTCTCCATATTTTTCCCCGAATAAAGCCATGGCCCCTTGCGCCAAGGCCTCTTTCATAGGAACACTCCTGTTTTCCTCAAAAGGCAATTGACCCGCAATTCGCGCATTGACGAAGTTCTCTACCTCCCGTAACTCGTCAACAGTCAGTTTAGCATAGTGCGAAAAATCGAAACGCAGGTATTTCGAATGTACAGCCGACCCTTTTTGCTCTACATGGGTTCCAAGAACCTCTCGCAACGCTTGGTGCAGCAAGTGTGTAGCTGTATGGTTCGCCTCGGTTCGCCAACGTTGTTTTTTATCTACGGAAGCTTTAAAGGTCTCGCCTGTCTTCTTGGGAAGGTTCTTTGAAAAGTGAACGACCTCATTGTTCTCCTTCTTGGTATCGATGATATAGACGACATCACCATTTGGGGATTCCAAATAGCCCTTGTCACCGACCTGACCACCGCCTTCAGCATAAAACGGGGTCAAATTGAATACCATTTGATAGTGTTCTCCATCTTTTTTAGAAGTCACTTTCCGATACTTTACGAGGGTCACATCAGCTTCCAAGACATCATACCCAACAAATTCTTGCTCCACATCGTCAAGAAGAACGATCCAATCCTCCTTAGAAATTTGAGACGCCGATTTCGATCGGCTTTTTTGCTCCTGCATTGCGGTCTTAAAACCGCTTTCGTCCAATTCATACCCCTTTTCTTGCAAAATCAAAGCGGTAAGATCGATCGGAAAACCATAGGTGTCGTAGAGTTCAAATGCTTTTCGGCCATCTACCAGTTTCCCTTGGGTATTGACAATAACGCTATCTAACAACACCAACCCTTGTTCCAAGGTTTTCAAGAACGAATGCTCCTCTTCCTTGATAACGTTCTCGATAAGTTGGTGCTGCTCCTTTAACTCTGCAAAGGCATCGCCCATAGTATCGGTCAGCACTCTGACCAAACGAAACATGAATGGCCCTTTTGTATCCAAAAAAGTGAATCCGTAACGTATGGCCCTCCGTAAAATTCTGCGAATCACATATCCCGCCCCAGTATTGCTGGGCAGTTGACCATCCGCAATAGAAAAGGAGACCGCCCTGATATGGTCTGCGATAACCCGAATCGCGATATCGGTATCCTCGGCTTGGCCGTATTTCGAATTCGTGATCGTCTCTATTTCACGAATTATCGGGGTAAAAACATCCGTGTCGTAGTTCGATTCCACATTTTGTAGCACCATACAAAGTCGTTCGAAACCCATTCCGGTATCGACGTGCCTTGCAGGCAAGGTTTCCAACTTTCCGTCCGCCTTTCTGTTGTATTGCATGAAGACCAGGTTCCATATCTCAACAACCAACGGATGGTCTTCGTTCACCAAAGAAGCTCCAGGTACTTTGGCCTTTTCTTCCTTCGAACGAATATCGACATGTATTTCCGAACAAGGTCCGCATGGGCCCTGATCACCCATCTCCCAAAAGTTGTCCTTTTTATTGCCCATGATGATGCGGTCTTCGGGCACGATGGCCTTCCATAAATCAAAAGCTTCCGAATCCATTGCTAGATCATCGGCATCATCACTTCCTTCAAAAACGGAAACATAGAGACTATCCTTATCGATTTCACAGACCTCGGTGAGAAACTCCCAGGCCCATGCTATGGCTTCTTTTTTAAAGTAATCACCAAAACTCCAATTCCCCAGCATCTCGAACATCGTATGATGATAGGTATCTTTGCCTACCTCCTCCAGATCATTGTGCTTTCCGCTTACGCGAAGGCACTTTTGGCTATCCGCGATACGCTTGTGTTTTGAACTCGTGTTCCCAAGAAAAAACTCCTTGAATTGGTTCATTCCGGCATTGGTGAACATCAAGGTGGGATCATCTTTGATGACCATGGGCGCAGAGGCCACGATCTTATGTTCTTTCCCTTCGAAAAAGTTCAAAAACCGCTTCCTGATTTCTTTGGAATTCATAGAAAATGCTAAGGTTTGACAAAAATTAACGGTTTGTACAAAACAATTTTTATATTTGTTTGTTCTGTTAAAACGAATGCACAAAAATAGAATAAAATACATTCATGTCTAAAGTAAAGTACTATTACGATCCGGACACGCTCTCTTACCGAAAGATAGAGACCAATAAATCGCGCCGCTATCGAAATATTGCTTTGTTTTTTCTGGGCTCTTTGCTTTTTGGACTTTTAGGATTGATTTTACTTCTGAACACCAATTTGATCAACACGCCTAGAGAACTTTCTCTGGCCCGCGAACTGAAAAACTACGAACTTCAGTTTGAACTGCTCAACAGGAAAATGGAGCAAATCGAATATGTACTGGCCAATATCGAGGACCGCGACAATAATATTTACAGGCTTTACTTTGAAGCAAATCCGATACCTGAAGAACAACGTCGTGCCGGGTTTGGAGGTATCAACCGCTATAAATCACTCGAAGGTTTCAACAATTCGGAAATGGTCATTGCTACGACCAAACGTTTGGATATCATCAAGAAACAAATGACCATTCAATCAAAGTCTTTGGATGAGATTACAAAATTGGCCGCTGAAAAAGAAAAACTGTTAGCTGCCATTCCGGCCATACAGCCCATCAACAATGATGAACTCACCCGAATGGCCTCAGGTTATGGTTGGCGTTCCGACCCCTTCACTAAGGCAAGAAAAATGCATTGGGGTATGGATTTCACAGCGCCAAAGGGTACGCCCATCTATGCCTCAGGAGATGGCAAAGTGACCAGGGCCGATAATAATTCCTCTGGGTACGGAAAGCATATCCGAATCGATCATGGCTATGGCTATCTTAGTCTTTATGCCCATTTGAGCAAGTACAACGTCAAGAGGGGTCAAAAAGTGAAACGAGGTGATTTGATCGGGTTTGTGGGCAGTACCGGACGATCGGAGGCGCCTCACCTGCACTATGAAGTATTCAAGGACAAGGAAAAGATCAATCCCATCAATTTCTACTATGGCAGTTTGACCGCCGAGGAATTCGAGAACATGCTGAAATACGCAAATCAAGAAAATCAATCGCTGGACTAATGCAAGTAGAGCTACCCGAAAAACGCTATTACGGTATTGGTGAAGTCGCCAGGGCTTTTGATGTCAATACATCGCTGATCCGTTTTTGGGAAAAAGAGTTCGATGCGTTAAAGCCAAAAAAAAATGCCAAGGGCAACCGAAAATTCACCCCTGAGGATATCAAAAACCTCAAGCTTATCTATCACCTCGTAAAAGAACGTGGCTTCACGCTCGAAGGGGCCAAGACCCATCTAAAGGAAAGCAAGCAAAAGACCCTTACCAATTTCGATATTATCGATAAACTTCAGCGCGTGCGGGCCGAACTTGTAAAAATCAAAGAACAACTATAAATACCATTGTAAACACTAGAAATTCTTGTTTCGGCAAGAATGACATTAAACAACACTGATTATGAAAAAAGGATTGATTGTACTGATTGTTGTTGCGATTCTCGGAATAGGATTGTACCAATGGGCCGTGGGTTTTAATAATACTGCGGTCACTTATGAGGCAAATGCCAAAACCGCTTGGTCGAATGTCGAAAGCTCGTACCAGCGCAGAAACGATTTAATAGGCAATTTGGTCAAGACCGTTCAAGGAGCTGCTGATTTTGAAAGAGGTACACTGAAAGATGTCATCGAGGCCAGGGCAAAAGCCACTTCGACTTCCATTGATGCCAACAACCTAACTCCTCAGAACATGGCTGCCTTTCAACAGGCACAGAGTGGCTTGACGGGTGCATTGAGCAAGTTGATGGTCGTTGTGGAGCGCTATCCCGAATTGAAGGCCAATCAAAATTTCCTAGATCTGCAATCACAGTTAGAGGGCACGGAAAACCGGATCAATGTGGCACGCGATCGCTTCAATGAGCAGGTGAACATCTACGATATTCATACCACCAAATTCCCCGGAAAACTGTTGGCAGGCCTATTCGGTTTCGAAGAAATGGCCCGCTACTCGGCCGACCCCGGCTCTGAAAACGCACCCGACGTAGATTTCGATTTTCAATAATCGATCTTCATGTCGCGCGTCGAAAAATTTTTAAGCGAGGAGGAAGAACAAGACATTGTTCAGGCCATACTGGAGGCCGAAAAAAATACCTCCGGTGAAATTCGGGTGCATATCGAATCCCATACAAGACTTGACCATTTTGAGCGTGCCAAAGAGGTTTTTCACCTGCTTAAAATGGACAACACCAAAGATGAAAATGGGGTACTTCTCTATGTGGCGGTCAATGATCGAAAGTTTGTAATTTACGGTGACCGCGGTATTGACAAGGCGGTACCCCAAGACTTTTGGAATACGACCAAAGATATCATTCAAGAGCATTTTCACCAAGGTAATTTCAAACAGGGCATCATAGCAGGAATCCTTAATGCGGGAAAAGAACTTGAAGCACACTTTCCATGGCAGCATGGGGATCTAAATGAACTGAGCAATGAGGTATCTAAAGGTTAATTTACACCTCATCGTCTTCTTTTTCTGTGGATTGGCCCTCGCGCAGTTTCAAATTCCTCCAAAACCGGAAAAGGAAACCAGCGTTTATGACTATATCAATCTACTATCCGCAGATCGGAAGAATACTATAGAACAAAAACTCATCCGTTATTCGGACAGTACTTCCACGCAGATCGTAATCGCTATTATTCGTTCGACAGAAGGAGAAAACATCAACTATCTCGGGGCCCAATGGGGTCAAAAATGGGGTATCGGGCAAGCGGATAAAGACAATGGCGTACTGATACTCTTGGCAAAGGATGATCGAAGAATCGCCATCAATACAGGTCAAGGTGTTGAGTTTGCCCTCACCGATGCCATGTCAAAACGTATTATCGACAATGTGATCGTGCCCCGATTTCGACAAGATGATTACTATGGTGGACTGAATGCGGGTGCAGATGCCATTTTTCAGGTGTTGAACGGTGAATTCAAGGAGACTCGTGACTTCTCTGACCAACAGGACTTTCCTTTGGATACGCTCCTCCCTTTTATCATCTTCTTTGTTATTTTGATTATTCTCTCACGTCGCAATCGAAGAGGAGGTGGCCGTAATGGCGGAGGACGTTCTAGCGGACTCGATCTTTGGGATATCATCATCCTCAGTAATATGGGAAGAAGTAGTGGTTCTAGTGGCGGTTTCGGTTCTGGCGGGGGCTTCGGTGGCGGTTCTGGAGGCTTCGGAGGCGGTTTTGGTGGTGGTGGCTTCGGTGGCGGAGGTGCTTCTGGAGGGTGGTGATGGTTTGGAGGTTACCTAGTCCTTTTCCTATGAAATATCAAATATCCAAGACCTAGAGCTTAACGCTTAACAAAACTACTTCTTTCGCATGAAAATCGAAATAGGTACTCCTGAAAAATCGAATTGTTCCCGTAGTTTATTTTCCAAGTATCGTTTATACGGTTCGCGCACATACTGGGGTAAATTACAGAAGAAAGCGAACTGCGGATAAGGCGTCGGCAATTGTGTACAGAACTTGATCTTTACGTATTTGCCTTTATAGGCCGGAGGCGAATAGTTTTCAATTATGGGAAGCATCGTATCGTTCAACTTACTCGTTGAAATACGATTACTTCTATTTTTAAAGACTTCCACCGCGGTTTCAATAGCCTTGTAAATACGCTGCTTGGTCAATACGGATATAAAAAGAATAGGCACATCGACAAAAGGCTCAATCGCTTTTTTAATTTTTTGGGTGTACTGTTTCATGGTATTGGTCTCTTTGTCTTCTACCAAATCCCATTTATTGACCAAAATGACGATACCCTTGTTATTCCGCTGCGCCAACCAAAAAATATTGGATACCTGCCCATCAAAGCCACGGCTGGCATCAAGCAACAACAGACACACATCACTATGCTCAATGGCGCGAACCGACCGCATTACCGAATAGAACTCCAGATCTTCCTTCACTTTGGCCTTTCTGCGGATTCCTGCCGTATCGACCAAATTGAATTCGAACCCGAAACGATTGTATTTGGTGTCGATGCTGTCTCTCGTAGTTCCTGCGATATCAGTAACGATATAACGCTCTTCCCCTATCAGCGCATTGATAAAAGATGACTTGCCGGCATTGGGTCGTCCGACGACCGCAAATCTCGGCAAATCGCTTTCTTCGGCTTCCTTTTCGGGCAATACCTCGACCAAGGCATCAAGAAGTTCACCGGTTCCACTGCCGTTGATGCTGGAAAGGGAAAAATAATCGCCAAGTCCCAAGGAATAAAACTCCACGGCATCTTCGCCACGTTTGGCATTGTCCACCTTATTCACCGCCAGAAATACCGGTTTATCAACACGACGCAATAGCTTGGCCACGTCTTCATCCATTCCGGTTACCCCTGCCTCAACATCGACCATAAAGATAATCGCATCCGCTTCTTCAATCGCTAACTCTACCTGTTTATCGATTTCTTGCTCAAAAATATCCTCACTCCCAAGTACATACCCCCCGGTATCGATCAAGGAGAACTCCTTTCCGTTCCAGTCGCTTTTTCCATAATGACGGTCACGGGTGACCCCACTTACGGCATCAACAATGGCTTCCCTTCGTTGAATCAAACGATTAAAGAAAGTAGATTTGCCCACATTTGGCCTTCCAACGATAGCGACAATAGCACTCATCCCATTTATTTTTTGAGGTGCAAAAGTAATTCTATTTTATTGAAGTTAAGTGTTTTGGTTTAAGGAACGTCTTTTGCAAAGTAAAAACAATCAACAGGTTGGGTGTAAAAAAAGGCCCCTAGGCTCTTCCATTAGCAACCTAGGGGCCATACTACTTGTAACAAATACTATTTTATTTCGTAAATGGAAATGGTATTGGAGACCTCATGCGTGAGTACTAGGAGGTTTTCACCAGAGGGGGATTCCTTTGCAGGAATAACCAATAACCCTTCAGGCCCGACATCAGAAGCATCGACAAGCCATTCGACAAATTCCGGCGCATAGGGATTGCTAATGTCATATACCATGGCGCCACCAGTTCTTTCGAGGCCCACGAAGAGAAGAACGGACCCATCTTCCAGTTCAAGTGTAGCTACTGCTTCAGGTTCGGAACCTTTGTCATCACTTCGACCATCTGCCTCACCCTCATCATTGTTGAATAGCGTGGCATTGATTTCGAAGGTTCTTCGTCCGATATCATCACCACTGTCATAGACCAGTCCCCCATGGGTATTCCAGATGGTAAACGAACGACCTCCATATCCATAAATCCGGTCAAAATCCCCATCTCCGTCAATATCACCATTGGCGGTTGTCGTTTTCAGCCTTCCAAGGTTTTCATCTTTCTGCAATTCCCCTGCGTTTGGAAAAACAACCGGATCTAAAAGTAGGTCCTTGACCCGTTCTTCTTCGGAATAGCCATCATAGTCTCGGGCATCACCTTCGTTGGCCGAAATGATATACCCACCACCGTCTATAGTAGCATAGGTAATGGCATCGGGTTGGTAAAAACTCAACACGGGCCAGTTCTTGAAGTTGCCGATGATATTATCCCGATTACTAGCGTCCATCGTGTTGCCGTTTTTTGTAAAGTCCTTGACGCCTAAGCCGAAAAGTTGACTAATGGTCATGGCCTTCAAATCGACTACTGCCATACCATTATTCTCTTGCAAGGCGATGTAGGCATACTTGCTATCGTCACTGATGGCCACATACTCTGGTTCCACGTCCATGGAAAGCGATGCATTGGGACCGAAAACTCGAAAATCATTTCCCACTACAGTTCCGTTGAACTGGGAGAAATAAAGAGTATTCACCTGATTCTTTTCTACATCGACCACGGTGATACTCCCTTCGGGATCTATCGTATAGTCATCATTGGGCTCTCCTTCGTTGGCCGCGACAATATACTTTCCATCCGGACTGAAAGTGACCATATCAGGTAAGGCTCCTGCAGGGTAAGTGTTTTGGGCTACCATAGTCTCCGTATCATAGGTAATGATACTACCATCGGCCTGCTTATCTTGATTTTCGACAGCAATGGCCAACAAGCCATCCCTTACGGCGACACTATTCGGTGTTGCGGGTAGGGCAATTCCCGACAGCTTACTAGCTGATTGGGGGTTTGAAATGTCCCATACCGAAACCTCGGTCTCGTTCGGATTGACGACAAAGAGTTTTTTGGTCTTTTGGTCATAAGCACTTATTTCGGCGAAGCCCTCGTCTCCGGAACCGTTGGAAAAGGCAGTAACTTTTGTGAATTTTAGCGCGGATGATGGCTGAACCGGATCACCAATAAAATCATCTATTAATTCGCATGAAGAAAGGAATAGGGCTGCGGCCGCAACGGATAGCATCTGGGTTTTTTTCATCTTACAGATCAGTTTTTAGTTAACTCCAAAGATGAGTTTCCCACTTAAATCAAAAGTTAGGCTAAAAACAACGAACGTTTAGTAAAATGAAAAACTAAGGTTATGAAAGTTTTGATACTGTTAACTGAGGACTACTCCTCGAAATTTGAATCGGAGTATTATGTTTGCTTTTCTTCTGAAAAAAAGGAAATCAAATTTCCTTGGCCAACAAGGGAATTACCGAAGAAGGATTTTTATTACCTGACAGGTATGGTTCACTAGGAATACGTTTTCTCACCATCTTGGCAGGCGCTCCGTAAACGACGACACAATCGGACACATTGCCTACGAGCAACGATCCCGCTCCTACAACAGAATGTTCACCAACCGTAATATTTTCGATAACGTTGGTGCCCAAGCAGATGGCAGAACCCATTCCTAAGATAAAATTGCCCCCCACACATACATTGGGGGCCAAACTTGAGAAATTATTCATAAAACCATCGTGGTCTAAAGAAGAATTGGTATTTAAGATGCAGTGATTTGCGATAATCGCATTTGCATTGATCGTAACACCGGGCATTACAACAGAGCCACGACCGATTTGCACGTCTTTACCTACCTGAGCATTGGGGTGTACCGCACTTACATAGTTGAATTCAGGTACGATTTTCAGAATTCTGTCCACGACTAGATTACGTGTCCAGTTATCTCCAATAGCAACGATTCCACCATAAATCTGGTATTTATCGATTAGCAGCGGTAGGTCGTATTCACTGCCAAGTACCTCATAGCCATTTACCTCAGTTCCTTTCTTTTTGAAAGAATCTACAAAGCCAACAACCTTGTACTTTGCCTCTTTTTCAATGCAGTCAAGGACTACACTTCCATGTCCGGAGGCTCCAAAAATAACTATGTTCTGCATTTAATCGGGGCTTTTATGCATTTCATCGATGATTCAAATATAAAAAAAGTAATCTGTAAATTGTTAATAAGTCCTCTTTTTTCGTTGAAATGTTTTTTCAGTCTATTTCATCGCCTTCATCTAGAGAACTATTAAACCTCAGATTTATTGCACTTTTTTTAAATCTGTTCGATGACGCTATAATATGTACGGGAAAACATGAGCTATTGGATCAGTACTGCTCTATTTTTGATTATATCCAAAACGTTTTAGTTGTCTTTCGTTGCTTCTCCAGTTCTTATTCACCTTCACATAGAGCTCAAGATGTACCTGTTTACCGAAGAACTTTTCGAGGTCTTTTCTAGCCTCTATTCCCACACGTTTCAGGGCACTTCCCTTATGGCCAATAATGATTCCCTTTTGAGAATCGCGCTCTACCATAATTACCGACCGCATACGAATGATAGCTTCATCTTCGAAAAATTCTTCCGTATCGATTTCGACCGCGTAGGGTATTTCTTTCTTGTAGTGCAGCAGTATTTTTTCGCGTATCGTCTCGTTGACGAAAAAACGTTCTGGCTTGTCGGTCAGTTGATCTTTAGGGTAGTATGGGGGCGCTGTGGGAAGTAGTTCCAAAATTCGTTCGAATACATTTTTAACATTGAAATTAGACAAGGCCGAAACAGGGTGTAACTCCACATTGGGCAATTGTTCTTGCCAGTATTGCACTTGTTCTTCTAACAATTCTTGGGTTGCAGTATCGATTTTGTTCAACAACAACAAAACCGGCACCTTGCTCGTTGAGATTTTCTCGAAAAAAGCCTCGTCTTTCAAGGCCTTCTCTCCTATCTCGACCATATATAGTAAGACATCCGCATCTTCAAAGGCCGATTTCACGAAATTCATCATCGAATTCTGAAGTTCGTAAGCGGGCTTTATGATACCCGGGGTATCCGAAAGGATGACCTGAAAATCGGCACCATTGACAATACCCAAAATGCGATGGCGCGTGGTTTGCGCTTTAGACGTTATAATCGACAACTTTTCGCCGACAAAGGCATTCATCAAGGTAGACTTGCCCACATTCGGGTTACCAATGATGTTAACAAAGCCTGATCTATGATTTTTGTCCATAATTCAAAGATACAACTATGAACTCTTCCCGACCTTTTCTAAATGAAAAAGGCGGGAGTTCCCGCCTTTTTATTGCACTACCGAGTTCCCCCGATACGGTAGTGCTCAATCTAACTCAAATAAGTTATAGTTTGGCCAAGAACTACGTGCCAAAATCTCGGCTTTCATGGTCTCGTACATTTTTTGGTTCAATGTTATGGGAATCAACCTCGTATTGGTCACTATGGAATAATTAAACTCTTCATTAAGCCTACCCACGACGGCCGAGGTGCCTGGCAACGACCCGAAGAAAACCCATTCGTCGAACATAAAATAACTACCCGTCATAGCGGCTGGCGAAACAATATCGGAAACACCAGCTTGTCGATCAATGCCAATCAAGAACTTCGTCAAATCGGTGGCGCTGGCCGTCCATCCACCAAGGGCATCTATTCGCTCAATATTGTAGGCATAGGCACTAAAAGCTTCTTGTACCGTGTATTCCACTTCATTCGGCAACTTATTTTCCATACCGTTCTTACCGATGTTCATTTCTTGAATGCCCAAAGGAGCGAGTATCTTCTGCTTCACATAATTCTCGTAGGTCATCCCAGATAGTTTTTCAATGATTCGTCCCAACATACAATACCCGAAATTGCTGTAGTAATAGGTCTGGCCGGGCACGGTTGCCAAATTGCGATTGTCGATTACGTCATCTATCAATTCTTGTAAACTCCAGTCGTAATTGACGAAGAAAGGATCGTTCGGGTTATTCGTGAAACCTGAGGTATGGTCAAGCAAATGGCGCACTGTAATATTCTCAATATTGGTTTTATACGGAGGGTTTCCAAAATCGGTTCCTAAAATTCCATTCCCCCCAAATACCGTGTCATCAAAATCCAAGAGCCCATCATCCTTCATTTTTAGAATGGCAATCGCCGTAACGACCTTTGAGACACTCGCGATCCTATATACCGATTCATCGGTAACTTGTTCGGTATTGGATAGATCTGCAGTGCCGTAATGGGCTTGATAGACCAGTTTTTCCCCTTTGGTAATGGCCAATTGCATGCTTGGCGCATTGTTGGTTTCCATTAGTTCTTGAATAGCGCTATCGATATTCGCAAAGTTCGCCTCGGCTGTCAGGCTATAGTCTTTTGTAGAACCGTCTTCCGCTTCAACGGTAAGGGTCACGGGCGATGAGAAATCGAGAGCAGTACTGTTGTTGCTGACCTCATTGCCATCGGCCTTCAATTTGGCCTTATCGGACACCTGATATGAAACTTTTAGTTGGGAAAGATCCATTCCAAAAGGGAAAAACAGCTTCAAACTTGTTCCCGTTTGTTGTACATCGCCATCAATGCGTAAATCAGGGTTATTGGCCGAAGTCACCGAAAACTCGATTAACTCCTTGGCACTTGATAAGGTGGTTTCCTCTGGAGGCGAGATGACTTCCATAACCTTCACAGGCTCTGGAGTGTTATCCTTGCTACAATTGAACAAGAGCAAAGAGAGCAATAGTAATACAAGTTGTTTTTGGTGTTTCATTCCATCTTTTTTTAAGGGTTCTATGCTCATATCGCAAAGGTTCAAAAATGTCATCACTAAAAATTTCTTGATGACATTTTTTCTTTTCTGCGATACCCTAGTGTAACCCGTAAAACAGATACTCATGAAAACGACAAAGATAATCCTCTTCATAGCTATGGCAATTATTCTGAAGGCCTGTGGCAGCAGTGATAAAGAAGCCGCTCAAACCAGTTCGACCGATACTTCTTTCTCCTTATTCGGAAACTCCAAAAAGACCTATGAATTCAAAGATCCCAAATCAGGGCTATTGGTCTCCACAGCGACCTATCCTTCCGATTGGGAAATCCAAACGAAGGCCGAATACAAAATCGACCCCATCATTCCCGCCTTTCGCTATCAGATCAAAGATTCCGATGGCATGCAAGCCTTCAATACACCGATGAAAATGCATTACGCCAGTACCAGTCCCCAGATTGAACAAATGATGCGCAATTCAGGTAAAAGCAATGTGAAAAAATTGTTGAGCCCACAGCAATTGGCACAATCTGAGATCGCCCCGAAACTTCAAAGTAAAGGCTTCTCCTATGAAAGCTCCAAGACTTTTCCCGGTCTAGAGCAAAAGGCGCTTAAAGCGGCTAGAAAAAATACAAGTGCACCAATGGATATCAGTATTAGCGGTACTATCTGGAAAAACAGCCAAGGGCAAAAAGCCCTTGTTGTTCTGAACCATGGGAAAATGACCCAATCTACTGACAACGGACAATCAATAATCGCCTGGATGTACTCCACCGATGTACTTATCTCAAACTCCAATGACTTCGATCAAAATGTAGCTGATTTTATCAAGGCCAATCTTGATAGTGAACCTACCACCGAATGGGACAATTACATGGCCCAACTCTCGGCCAAACGGAAAGAGGATACACGACGCCAGGCACAGGCCTCGGAAGCACGAATGCAACAATCGGCCCTTGCCCACCAACAACGTATGGCGCAACGACAAGCCAGTTTTAATGCCCATCAACAAAAAATGCAAGGTATTTGGGCCGCGCAAGATGCCAGTCATGCCTCTTTTATGAACCGTAATTTCGGAAGTGGAAGTAGTGCTGGGCAACAGAACTTCGTAAACATGATCCATGGTGAAGAAACCGTAACCCACCCTAATGGAAATAGCTATCAAATAGAGGCAGGTGCGCAAGAAACCTGGATGGATAATGATGGCAATTACATCAATAGCAATGACTTATTCTTTAACCCAAATGCGGATAACTCTTTAAACCATACGGAATGGTCAAAGGTTTGGGAAGACTACTAAAAAAGAAGAACAAACCATCACAATTGAAGCTAAAGCGTACCACTTAAAATAACAGATACTTATGAAGAAAACAGCAATCAAACTTTCCATTTTCATAGTCATGAGCATGCTCGTAACCGCATGTTCGAATGATAACGATGAAGTCATAAACGTACCTTTTGCCGGAGAATGGTCAGGCACCTTTTCTGGCGGCGACAGTGGAACATGGTCTATTACCATCAGTAACAGCGGTTCCGTTTCCGGAGAAGTATTTTCAGCGAACCTCCAAGGGTTTTTAGATATAAACGGCAAGGTAGATACCAGTGGTGATTTTAGGGCCACCGCTGGTTCTGCTGCAAATGGGGCAACCTATACGGGCACCTTCACAGAGAATTCGGGTTCCGGGGAATGGGAAAACTCTGCGGATCAGATTTCAGGAACCTGGGAAGGAAATAGAAACTGATAGCTTGAAGCCTATTGGAAATAATCAACAAAAAACACACTATGAAACGCACAACATACATTTTAACCTTATTGATTTTATGGGTTCTCCCCTTTGGTTGCAGTTCGGATGACCCCATCGATACCGTGGTCGACCCCGTTCAAAAAGAAGAACCAAAAGACCCGGAGAATCCAGATGAACCAGAAACACCTACAACAGGAGGATTTCAGATGGCAGATGTGGTGGTGAGCCTTCCGGCCGAGAGCGACGTCAACCTCATGTCGACCACCTTCCAATCGTTAGGAAAAACGATTACATTGACAAACGGTGTCGCTACGGAAGTTCCCATAAACACGGGTAGTTATGAACTTGGGTACCTTCTTGACGATTCGAACAATGTGTTGTTGGCCGGATTTCTCTCCGACAATCGCAAAGAGTTGAACCTAGAGACCACGGCCGAAGTAATGCTGTACTATGCCCTTGATTATTACCTACTTCCGGAAAGCGGAAAAAAGGCCTTTCTGGACAATGTGCGAAAACTACCCAGTTTTAGCAGTCTTGTAAGCGGCATCACGGATCTTTTTGTACAAGACCCCATGATGTATAGCGCCGGAACGTATACTTCGGCACTCGAAACGACAGTCAGCCAAATCACAGCTAAAAAAACGGATACGAATCTGTCATCAGCCAGGATATTCTTCAAGGATGACGCCACGAAAAGTGGTGTTACCCTCTCCAGTGTGGACTCTACACATATCAGACTTCAAAACGCCCTTCCACGCCGGTCGGAAGTTGTTATCTATAAAAAATCCGTTACGGACCGAAATGGCAATGTCATGGACATCGCGAATTATTTGGACAATCCGGTGGGGAATTTTGAATTGGAAACCGGTAAGTTAAATCAAATTGCCGAATTGGAAGTTGGCAGTCCACTAGCACAAATCAGCACACAACAGGCATCAATTGACAATGCCTCCGACTCCGGGCCGATCTTACTTCCGGTAAACCCGGCAACCGAGTTCGTAGCTGAATACGAGGTAGTTCTTATCGGCTCGGGCCTTGATCGTGCAGACGCAAGGAACATGACGGCAGAAGAATTGCGCATCTATACCGATTTGACCAAAAAGACCTATATACTTGACTACTTCCTTCCGACCTTACTCGATGTCGGTGGAAACAAATCGCTGTTGCCTCCTTTCGGGAGTACTAAGGAAGCCGCGCTGGTCAATAGTGTTCTTCCCGTTTTAGAGCAATATCCCGATGTAATGCAGCGGGTCATCCAAAATGAATTCAAGGAAGCCACCAAACTATTCTTACCGGCACTCTATGATGATATCAGGCTTAGCAACGATCTAAGGAACCTGCTCCAGGAAGTATACCAGACGCTTTCCGGAAACGGGGAATTCCCAAACACATTCATTCAGAGTCAAGAACTTATCGAAACCGGATTGGACAGAACAAAGGTCATCTTGCGTACGATAGACCAAAATATCAAGGCGACCAACACCCGAGCGAACTTTGGCAATCTGCGTACCGAAGCCTTCAACTTTGAAAGCTGGTCGGTAAAATCAATTGATGCTGTGGTTGAAATGCAACAAGATAATGTCGAACTATGCCTAGGAGAGGCCACAGAACTGCGGGTAACCGTTATTACCGATTTCGACCCAGAAGTCGAAGAATTCGAATTTCATTGGAGTACTAGCAACAAATTCGGAGGAAGAGTTCAGGATATTGGGGATGACGCCAATAATTTTGGAGTATCCATCGTCTCAAAAAACAACTTTGTTTCGTATATCAGTACTGCTTTGGAATCTGATTTAGGAAACGGCAACAACCCCGAGACCGTCACGGTAGTGCTATATTTCAGAAACAAAATGACAGGGGTACTTACCGAAGCAGGGCGCGACAAAATGACCGTCAACAATATCAAAACCTGTGAATCATTTACAGTACCTTTTGAAAGGCAGCCCAATTTCAGGGAAATCCCCGATTCGACCTGTCCCAATGATATCGGTTTTCAAGCGTTCAGCCCTGTACCATACCGAGCCGCATTCGAAGCGGTCGATGGTGCCATAGGATATAAAGGAATCATTACCCGAAGCAATGGACTGGTGAATGATGAAATCACATTGAATGTTGGAGACCTCGGTGACGGACTTTTGAGCTTTACCACGGGCGTAGGCAGTATTCGAATTTTCAACAGCTGTAATGAGGGGCAAGCTGAAGCCAAGGCCCAAGAATTCGTGAATTCAGTAACCATAGAGCCGGTAACCATAGCGATTACTCCCATTTTTAATTAAATGATGAATTTAATCGACATAAAAAGGAGTTAGATAGAGAAAATTTTATAACCGAATGAAAATCTGTAAATTCCCTGTACTTTCAAGAGTATGGGGAATACACAAGAACAAACCAACCAGCAGCTCGTTCAGGGTTTTCGAAAAAACAATACCAACGTTTTAGAGGGAATTTATGTGCGTGTATTTCCTAAAATAAAGATTTATGTTTTAAAGAATAATGGCAATGAAACCCAGGCAAAAGATATTTTTCAAGATGCTTTTATCGCGTGTTGGAAAAACATCAAGGCCAACAAATTGGCCGAAGATTCCAATGTAGAAGCCTATTTGTATCGTATAGCCCAAAATAAATGGACGGACTACCTGCGCTCGGCCGAATACAAAAAAAAGAAGTCGGGCCCTGACCTACTGAAATCCGTTACGGCGGATGACACTAGCGGATTGGATGAAAGCGAAGAAGAAACCAAAAGAAAGGCAATGCAACAAGCCTTGGCGCAATTGGGTGAAAATTGTAAAGTACTATTGAACCTGTTCTATTTTGAACGAAAGTCAATGGATGCTATCGCACGAACGTTGAATTTGGCTTCGGCCTCTGCAAGAAATCAAAAGTACCGCTGTATGGAAAAGTTGCGGAAGTTGACCTTGGAAATAAAAAATAATGGATAAGTACCCCAAATACATATCAGAAGAACGACAAGAATTGTTTGAGCGCTATCTTCTTGGGCAAATGACCGTTGAAGAAAGAGGGGCTTTTGAGACCAAGATGATCGAAGACCAGGATCTTCAGAACGAATTCGATACGTTCAAAGCACTGTTTCACACCGTAGAAGAAGCCGGAATGCGTGCCAAACTCCAAGAATTTCATCAGAACATGGATGAGGATGGCGTTCCCGTACGGCAGCTGAACGGTCCCAAAAGAAAGTTCAATTTCCGTATTGCTGCTACTGTACTCCTTTTACTGTCCGTAGGCGGTTTTTGGTTTTTCAATCGCACCGCCCCTAACGAACGACTATTCGATGATTACTATACACAAGACCCCGGTTTACCTACCGTAATGGGCTCGAATGACAACTACGAATTTTATGAGGCCATGGTAGATTACAAACAAGGCCATTACGATATTGCCATCGAGAAATGGGGAAAATTGCTTGAAAAAAAACCTACAAACGATACGTTGAATTATTTTATGGGCTCGGCCCACTTGGGCAATAGAAGCACGAATACAGCCACTCCCTTTTTCGAAAATACCATCCAAACAAAAGGCACCCATTTTGAAATGGAAGCCTATTACTACTTGGGTTTGATTCATTTGAAATCAGGGAATCGAAAAAAAGCAATTGACTTCTTGGAGTCAAGTGACCTCAAGAAAGCCAAAGAGCTCTCTCAAACGCTACTTCAAAATCAATAATGTACAGGGTATTTAAAATAGTATTTGTTTTCTTCCTTGTGGGTTTTCACCTTGTGGGAAATGCTCAAAACGAAGCTACCCAATTCAACAGTGAAATCAGTCAACTTGTCATTCAAGACAGTATTCAAAAGGCCCAAATGCGGATTGATGCACGAATAGCGCAGGCAAAATTGCGGAACGATTATAATGCACTTGCAAAAGTGGTCTATTGGTTGGGCAAAATCGAACTCACGACCCACCCTCAAAAATCGTTTCCGAGAGCTCTGGATATGTTTCAAGAAATTAAACTGAAATCCCGTTCCAAAGAAGCACTATTTCATTCCCATCTGGCCATATCAAAGCTTTATAATGAAAAGGGAAATGCCAACAAAGCGTTTGAAATCGCCAGCATCGCCAAGTCATATGCGGTACCCCTAAACAATCAAGAAATGCTGACCGAAGTTTTGTATTACTTAGGAGAGTACGGATTACGTTCGGGAAACATTGTTACGTTCGAAGAAAACACTAGAAAAGCCCATCAAAAGTTACAGGCGAACCCAGAAATGAAATTCAAGATCGCACCACGTGTTTTAAATTATATGGGAGCACTGATGTACCTCACATCAAAACCCGATAGTGCACTTTTTTACTATAATCAAGCGCTCCTTAAAATAGACGTCATGGAAAGCAACAGTGAAAACCAATTGTATTTTCCTGCGGCCGTCAAGGCGAATATGGTGCTTTTAAAGCAGAGTCAAAACAAATATGAAGAGGCCATGACCCTCGCAGTAGACTGTATTCATTTAAACAACAAGTTCTTAAGGACCGAAAAAAAACATCCGCTACGCTATCGTTCGCAACGCAACTTATCGTTGGCTTACCGCAATCTGGTCTCTTTATATGAGCAGACCGGGGACTATGCGATGTGCGAGAGGATATCCAACTTGGCCTATAATCATGCAAAGGCCACTTTTGAACCACATTTATTGGAGTATTTTTCCGCCATCACCCTCTTAGCGGAAGCAAAAAATTTGAACAAAGATTTTGAATCCGCTATAGCCCTCTGCAAGGAAGCGGAAGCCTCACTTGCCCAAATGGAAGGGGAAAACGCCTTATTAAAAGCCAATCTTTTTACCATCTTAGGAGGGGCCCTTTACGGCAAAAAGAACTATGCCGAGGCGGCAAAATACTATACCCTTGGCGATGAATTTCATCGCCAAGCACAGGAAAAAGCATTTAGCAGTGATCGGCTGTTCGGTATGATGAACCTTGCGCTTAGTTATGCGCACATTGGAAAAGGACATGACGCCATTCGCATATTGGAAAATGCCCATACAGGTGCCTCGGAAAGTGGTAGGCTCGTAGATGCCGTACTATATACAAAAGCCAAAGCAGGTGATATTTTAAAAGATTACGCCTATGTCGAAACGGCTACACAAGATTTTTTAGACCAAGATACTTCCAATGGCGTAGCGAATATGTTCAAAGCGCAAATGATCGCGATGAATACCAAGGCGATATACTTCTTGAACGACGAACAAAACGAGACATCGCTCAAAAAACTCTCCAAACAATTGGACAAAGCAATTCGCATGTTAGAGCAAAGCAAAGCTTTGCGTATCAATCAAAATGATGTTGGCAGTCTTATTCAAGACCATGAGAACGTCTTTGATTTTGGCAAGAAAATCAATCTTGAGTTACACCAGCTAAACCCAAATTCGAATTATTTAAAAAACATTCTCACTTTTCACGAGTCATCGATTTACACCAAAATTCGTTCTCGGTTACATCTATCGCAAAACACATCATCATTTCATATTGGGAAGGAAATCGCACAACGCGAAAACTATCTTCGTGAAAAAGTGAATGCCAAAATCGATAATGACACCACTTATTTAAAAAACATCCATACATGGAATCTTTTTCTAGATTCGTTAAAAATATCGCATCCCAAGTACTATGAAATGCGATACGCTACCATATCCATTCCGCTTGCTAATTTGAAAGAGCAAATCCCGAAAAACACCACTTTAATTCGATTTCTTTTTATTTCCGAACAGCTTTATGCTTATGTGGCAGATTCCAAGTTGGAAAAACTAGTGCCACTTTCCGCGGAAAATCTTAGCCGTAAAATCGATGAGCTATCAGATCTCAATCAAAACCTCTCCATTTTTTCTAGAGCTTCCAATCACTTATACAACCAACTCTGGAAACCGTTAGAACCCTATATTTCAACAAACAAACTTCTCATATTTCCAGATAGGGAATTGTTCAATCTCAGCTTTGAATTACTCAGCCCTGAAGAGGTAAGCTCCTTCGAAACTTTGGCCCAACAAATTTTGATGGCAACATATTCTATTTCGTACAACTACAGTCTGTTGTTATTGGATGAAAAAAGAGCTCCCGTTCGCTATGAAAATGATTTTATCGCATTCGCCCCTGCATTTGACAAGCGAATGAAAAACGAGTACGCCTTGGCCATTTCCGACTCTATAGATTTAGACAAAACATACCTGACATTACTCCCTCAACCCTTTATTTCAGAGATTGCCGAACGATTTTCAAAAAAATACGATGGTACCTCATTTCTCAATGTAAAAGCTTCAAAACAACTATTCACCGAAAAGGCCAAAGAACACAAAATCATCCATATCGGCACCCATGCGGAATCGAATAATATCAGTCCCGAACTTTCACGTTTGGTCTTTGCAAAAAACGTCTCGGATTCGACGAATATCAATGACAACTATCTATATACCTATGAAATCTACAATCAGAATCTGAATTCAAATTTGGCGATTTTGACCGCTTGCGAAACCGGGAAACCCACCTATCAACCGGGAGAGGGAATGATTTCATTGGCCCATGCCTTCAACTATGCGGGTAGCGAGAGTATTTTGACCAGCCTTTGGCAGATCGATGAGCAATCAAGTACAGAAATCTTGACGTTTTTCTACAACTATTTGGAAGAGGGACTACCCAAGGATGAAGCCCTTCGTAAAGCCAAGCTCGATTATTTGGCCGTCGCCGAAGGCAGAACGTTACACCCACAATATTGGGCAGGACTTATACTAATGGGAGATACCGCACCGATTGAATTGTCAAGTTCGGGCAATTGGTTCTGGTGGTTAGGAGCTCTGGCCCTAGTTTCAGTTATAGGTCTTTTGTTCTATAACAAAAAGGCCTCCACTGGTTAAAGGGAGGCCTTTGCAACTGCAACTAACTACTAACTCAGACTATGTTCCACGTACGTTGGGGTCATTATCATCAGGGTCTAAATGTGCCGGGGAGCCATCGCCATCGTTATCGACAAAACCACCACCATCGGGCCGTACGTGCAATTGAAAATTGAAGGGTAAAAAGGTATCCAAGGTACGTGCATCAAATTCGGCAGTCGGTGCCGCAGCGATCTGGATGGCCGAATTAACAGATCCCAGACCCGGTACAAGTATCGAACGTACCCATACAATGGCGGTAAAATTTCCAAAGCGCAACAGACGTGCGTTAAAATTCACCAATAATCCTTCGAAGGGTTGATTTACGCTTCGGCGACATTCGGCCTCAAAACCATTATTGGGATCATAGCCCAATACGGCAAACATGGTATTGATCTCGCGCGCAATGATCTGATCAAAGTCGGTCAGCCCAAAAGAGGTCGAAACAGGAACCCATCGGAAGAAAACGGCGTTATCGTTTCTGAGAATATCCAATCCTAATGTGGCGGTCTGGGCGTCTATGATCTGAAAACCCCGATATCCTACGGGATAGGACAAACTTAATAAGGGCTGTTGGTCGTTCGTAATACGCCCGCCCGGGTTCTTGATAATCGGAAATTCAGGTAGGGGCAAGAAAACACCGTTGGACATGTTCCAATACGCGGCGGCCGGGCCTTGAAAGTTATTGCAAAACTGGGCCTGGACCGCTTGCAGATCATTAGCGTTCGTTTCAGGGCCATCGTCTTTAGTACAAGAAATCAACACTGTAATGCACAGTATTGTAAAAAGCTTCAAATTTGGTTTTCCCATGATGTTGTTTTCCTATATATCGAAAGGAAAACAAAATGTCATCAAGACGACTTTTTCAATTTGGCAAAATAGGTCTTGGCAGCCACATTGACTTTAGGGGCCAGCAACAATACCGCTATCATATTCGGAATCACCATTAAAGCATAGGATAAATCAATCAAATAGGTAACGAAATCCAAAGATACCACGGCAGCCAAAACAATGGTTATTACGAAATAATGGTTATAATATTTCCCAATTTTGGCGTTGGTCAAAAAAGAAAGACACTTGACGCCATAGTATGAATACGTAAAGAGGGTGGACAGTGCAAAAGCCGCTACGATAATCATTAACAAATAATCTCCATAGCCGAATAATGTAGTTCTAAAAGCACTTAACGTCATGACAATGCCATCGGTATCTTCTAAATATGCTCCACTTAAGATTATTACTATTGCTGTAAATGTACACACCAGAATGGTATCGATAAAAGGGCCCAGCATAGAAACCAACCCCTCACGAATGGGCTCGTCATTTTTTGATTGTCCATGATACATAGGGGCACTACCCAAACCGGCCTCATTGGAGAACATCGCCCTTTTCACCCCGACGATGACCAGGCCCCAAAAACCTCCGGTAATGATAGTATTAAAATTCCAAGCTTCTGAAAAAATCAGTTTCAACGAAGGTAGCACTTGCGATGAATTCATTACCATGACCAAAATTACTGCCCCCAAATAGATCATGACCATCGCCGGAACAATAGCTGTCGCAACTTTTGCAATTTTTGACAACCCGCCGAAAATAACGAAAGATGTAATTATAGCGAGAACTATACCAATGGTGAGTTTCCAGTTAAACTCACTCATCTGAAAAAAAGTTTCGGATGGCTTGATGACATTCACAAAGGTCTCGGTAAACTGATTTGCTGTGAATACCCCTAAAAATCCGAACATGCCGGCTATACAGAAAAATGTGGCCAAGGGTTTCCATTTTTTACCCAATCCTTGCGTAATATAGAACATTGGTCCACCCTGCAGCTTGCCCTCCGAATCTTCTCCGCGGAACATAATGGACAAACTACCGGAATAAAATTTAATACACATGCCAATAAGGGCGGTCATCCATATCCAAAAAACAACGCCCGGGCCACCTCTATGAATTGCCAATGCCACTCCCGAAATATTGCCCAAACCTACCGTGGCAGCCACTGCCGCTGATAGGGCTTGTAGAGAACTAACATCACCTTTCGCATTTTTATCGTCATATTTTCCCCTGACAATTGCAATGGCATGACCAAAGAAGCGGTACGGCAGCAATTTTGAATAAAAGGCCAGAAAAAGTCCACCCCCTATCAACAAGACAAACATCGGCCAATTCGCAAAGTCATTGGCCTTCGCTAGAATAGTATTGAGTATTTCCATGATTTCGAAGGTATGGATTTTCAGGTTTTCTAGAAGCGGCATGCGAAGAAATATTATTTGCACAAGTATTGATTAAACCAAGAAACCGTTGTATATTTGTCGCCCGTTACAAATAGTAGCGTGTTTTTATTTCGTCAGGGTTATGGCCTGAAGTTGCAAAACAAGTGAAATAAATAAGGTGTAGCGATGCACCGGTAAACATACATCGCGGGGTAGAGCAGTAGGTAGCTCGTCGGGCTCATAACCCGAAGGTCGCTGGTTCGAGTCCAGTCCCCGCTACTAGCAAATAAAGGGCTTTCGAGAAATCGGGAGCCTTTTTTTATTGCATGGGTACAGAATCACAATGTTTTTAAAGCATCCTAATTTTGGTAAAAGAGATTACCTTCGACTGCAAAAAAAAGAAAACAGTTGCGATCAACTGCGAATAGGTAAATCAAACACTCCTCCATAAAGTCTTAAATACAATGGGGTCTTTAAATTACTTAAGCATTCAAGCGGTTCTGAACAATGGTACAAAAAAACCTTTACAGTACAGGTACACCCCTAGTTTTTACGAAATCATTTTAAAAATTATAAGAAAGGTGTACTAAAACCAATTTAGTGCAAACTCTAATCTATAACTTTTGTAAACAATGTATATTAACGAACATATATGAAAACCCAATATTTTAAATACAAAAAGCATACAGACACATGGTTTTGGATAATAAGTGCTATATGCTTGGGTGGAATTTTAGCTTTTATACTTGCAATAGGAATTCAAGGGAATCAAAATCAACTTTGGAAATTATTATTGGGCGTATCTCCTTTTATTTTCATTTTGGCTATATTAATTAGAATTGTGGCTTATCGTCAAGCATATCAAATAGAGGCCGGAAATAAAACAATTATTCTGGACAAAGAGACTCCTAAACTAACTGTTGAAGACGGAACAAATAAAAAAGAAATTCTAACATCGGAGATTGGACATTTAAAACTATTTGAGTCTTACGGGGATGGACCTCCTTTTACCGATTTTACATATATGGAAATAGTTTTAAAAAAAGAAGAATCTATAATTATTCCCGATAGAATGGCAAATACCAGTGACTTGGACCTATTACTAAAGGGAAAAAGAAAGATTCGAAAAAAAAGGCTTATGAATAGAATAAAAACTACCGCCAACACGGTGAATAATTTCAATTTATTCTAACACTCCCGTAAACCCAATTGAAATAGAAAAATATGATATTGAATTCAATAGTTTATATACATATATTGAGCTAGAATATTTTCGAAAGATTATGACTATAGATGTATATGATTTTTTCAAAAAGCATCCCAAATTCAATAAGCATATTGGAAATGACTTTCTTTTGGTGGAATATAAATGCCCGTTAAATGTTGAAAAGTTTCAACTATGGACTAAATCTCACTTAATCACATACGTTATTAGCGGTCGTAAAGATTGGATAACTCCTAAACAGACCTATGGTCTTACTGCAGGTGATACACTATTTGTTAAAAAAGGGGTGTATGCTACAAAGCAATATCTTGAAGAAGACTATTGCGTTATGCTTTTTTTTATGAATGATGAGTTCATCAGAAAATTTACTTTGCAAAATCATTTAACATCAAGAGCTTCTCAAGACAAAGTTATAGAAGATGGCATTTTAAAAATTAAGACCAACAATTCGTTCCAGATTTTAATACAGAGTATTTTACAATATCTGACAATGAATGAAGCTATTCCGGCTGAACTTGTGGAGCTAAAATTCAAAGAATTGATTTACAATATCACCCTTAATAAAGACAATAGCTCATTTAAAAATTTATTGCTCGAGATTTCAAATCAAAAGAAGGCTAGTATTGAAAATATTATGAATGCTAACTTTCAATATGATCTTCCAATCGAAGCTTTTGCAAAACTATCGGGGCGAAGTCTTTCAAGTTTTAAGAGAGATTTCAAAAAGTGTTTTGAAACCTCACCATCAAAGTGGCTCATTAATAGAAGGCTTACCTACAGTAAGATGCTACTCATTAACACCCAATTGAACATCAATGAAATTTGTTATGATAGTGGATTTAAGAATACATCTCATTTTATTCGAACCTTTAAAGAAAAATACAAGTTCCCCCCAAATCAGTTTAGGAAACTAAATGCCAGTTCATAGGTTACTTTTGAGCTTTAGAGAATATTTTTAGGACAGCTCAGCAAATTTGTAGTCGCTTATTTAATTGAATTTTGAGTCATTATTAATTCAACTAAATATTATGAAAAAGCTATTCATGTTCGTCTACTCAATTATCTGTTATTGTATTGGTTTTGCTTCCCTATTATTTTGGATTTTATCGATAAGTCATTTAATTCCGGAAATATCAATCGACAGAAATCCTGAGGTCCCATTTTATTATGCGCTTTTAAAAAATCTTGCACTTGTATTACTTTTTGCAGTACCACATAGCATAATGGCTAGGAAATCATTTAAAAATTGGATTACTAAAGTTCTTCCAAGACCCATAGAAAGAAGTACCTATGTACTACAAGCGGGTATTTTGCTCTTTGTTCTTATATGGAACTGGGAACCAATTGGTGGTAACATATGGACAATTGAAGAAGGAAGTATTCTATTTTATACTATGTACGTTTTATTTTTTTTAGGTTGGGTAATTTTGTTTGTAAGTACTTTTCTAATCAATCATTTTGATTTATTTGGTCTACGACAAACCTATTTAGAATTAGTAAATAAACCATATACTGAATTAGAATTTAAAGTGGTTTCGTTTTATAAATATACTAGGCATCCGTTGTACTTAGGTGGCATTATAGGACTATGGTCTACACCAGTGATGTCAGCAACACATTTGGTATTCGCTGTTCTTCTGACTGTGTATTTCTTCATTGGAGCTCTATACGAGGAAAAAGATTTAAAATCAAATTTTAAATCTAAGTATTTAGCATATATGAAGAAAACACCTATGATGATCCCTTTTACAAAAAGAAAAACCGATTGACTAAAAAACAATTACCAACAATACCTATAGCAAATAGGGCATAAAGTGTTAAATTTAATGGACTGGGCATGTTTGCAAAGTCCGCCAAATCTTTTGGATTTAGTCATGTGATTTCAATTTTTAACAATGAAAGTTCTTGAGAACACTGCCGTAAGCTTGCAATTAAAAAATAAAAGTAATTATAAAACCTACCTTGCCGGAAGGCCGACAATAAGCTTTAGCTTCGTTACCCGACCTACTTTCCGTAGACTAGTAGTTATGTTCAAGCTGAAAAAATAGTCGTCAAGTTTTCGGTTGCGAAGGGGATTTCATAAGCGTTCATTTGCGTCATGAAATCATACAAAAAAGTACTAGTGACCATTTTACTGGCTCCACTACCGATTGTTGGAACTGGGCAGGAACTAAAATCTAATTTATTTTTACGTACGCCCCAAGTCGTCAACTATAACTTCAACCAAAATGAAATAGCCTATAGTCCAGTTATATCAATAGGAGCTGGACTTTCGCGCAAATCCAGATTTATCGAACTTGCAACGTTCATAGATAACAACAATGTTTATGGATTTTACACCTTCTTTGGAACAACCCTGAAAACAAAAGAATTAGGAGGTAATTGGAAATTGCACACCAATTGGTTCGGAGAGGTAACGTATGTTCCCAAACAGTTGTTGGATTCAGATTCCTTTACCTACACAACCGGACTATGCTTTTTTCTCAACTATAGTTTCGATTGGGGTTCCATTGGACTTCCATTGTGTGTTGGAGTTGCATACAATCAAAAAAAAATCAGTTTGAATACAAGAACAATACTTAACATATCACTAAATCTTAACTGAAAAATGGAATTTAAAACCCTACACCATCAAAATAGTCCGTTACTAATTTGCAATGTCTGGGACGTGGCGAGCACCAAACTTGCAGAAAAATTAAACGTTCAAGCTATTGGTACTTCGAGCGCTGCTATTGCTAGTGTTCTTGGATACAACGACGGAGAAGAAATGAGGTTTTCTGAATTGGAATACTTTGTGAAAAAAATCTCGTCAGTTTCTAAAGTACCCTTATCCGTGGACTTGGAATCTGGTTACAGCCGTCTACCAAAAAAAATCTCGGACAATATTAAACGCTTGGCAGATCTAGGAGTGGTTGGAATAAATATCGAAGATAGCGTTGTCGTAAAGAAAAGAACTTTGCTAAACAAAAATGAATTCGCTCAGACACTTTCAGAAGTACGACAACTTCTTGAAAAAGCAAATGTAAATATGTTCATCAATGTAAGAACCGACACATTTTTATTAGGCCATCCGAACGTAATCGTCGAAACAAAAAAACGAATCAAATTATACGGAAATGCAGGTGCAGATGGAATTTTCACACCTTGTATTGAGAAAAAAGACGATATTGAAGAAATTGTAAGTTCAACTAATTTGCCTATAAATGTAATGTGCATGCCAAACCTTCCATCCTTCGAAACTTTGAAAAAATCAGGTGTAAAGCGAATAAGCATGGGCAATTTCTTATTTGATAAGATGTATTCTAGTCTTGAAAAAATCACAAAAACCGTTCTAACTGACAACTCATTTAAATCGATCTTTTAGAATGCGCATTACAGAAAAGAAAAAAATAGAAACCTATTACGCTGCTCTGTTAAACAGAGAGCAAAGTTTTGTTGGTATTTTCTTTGTAGGTGTAAAAACCACAGCGGTTTTCTGTATCGCAACTTGTAGAGCAAGAAAACCAAAATTGGAAAATGTTGAATTTTATACTTCGTTCAAAGAGGCCTTAGCTCATGGTTACCGACCCTGTAAAATCTGCAAACCCACCCAAAACGCCAACCAAGCTCCCAAACAAGTGGAAATTGCAATGGAATTGGTAAAAAACCATCCAAAAGAAAAAATCTCGGATTTCAGACTTCGCCAAAATAAGGTGAGTCCGGAAATTGTCCGAAGGTGGTTCAAAAAAAATTACGGTATGACCTTCCACGCCTACCAAAGAATGTATCGCATAAATAGTGCATTTCAAGAACTAAAGACCCGTAAAAAAGTTACCGCAACAGCATTCGATACGAGTTATGAATCGTTAAGCGGTTTTGGGTATACCTATAAAAAACTACTTGGGCAATCACCACAAAAAAGCTTAGAGGACCATATCATACTGATCAGTAGGTTGACCACTCCCATTGGCCCAATGTTTATTTGTGCAACCGATATTGGAATTTGCCTTTTGGAATTCGTGGACAGAAGAATGCTAGAAACTGAATTCAAAGATTTACAAAGACTTCTAAAAGCTAGAATTATCACTGGCGAAAATGAACACATCAAACAGGCCAAGAATGAAATATCGGAATATTTCAATGGCCAACGTAAAGTTTTCGATGTTAAGGTACATACTCCAGGTACGGATTTTCAAAATTCAGTTTGGAATTCTTTAATAAAAATACCTTTCGGAGAAACTTCTACTTACAAACAACAAGCGGAAAGAATTGAAAAACCTAAGGCAATTAGGGCTGTAGCATCTGCAAACGGATGCAATCGGATTGCCATACTAGTTCCATGCCATCGGGTAATCGGGTCTAATGGAAAATTGACGGGTTATGGTGGAGGAATGGAAAGAAAGCGTTGGTTACTAGACCACGAAAGAGAAAAAGCCTGCACATCACAACACCTATAGACCATTCGATCCCGCCTGCTGGCAGACAGGATCGAATGGTTTGTGTATTTTTATGAGGTCCGCAATCCCGATAGCTGTCGGAATGGGATTTTGCTTTAGACAGGAAAAGAAACAAAACCTGCCTCGCCGGCAGGCAGGCAAAAAGATTTCGCTATGTGCCCGGTGAAAAGCAAACGTTAGTTTGCTCCCCTACTGTTCGTAGCTCAAGCGTGTGCTTAATTTGGATAAAATAATGAAAATGAATATTTCTAATTATAAATCCTTTCTAAAACTTACTGGAATTTGTTCTATTCTTGGAGCGATATCAACTAGTTTGTTAATATTCCTGCCAAATCCAGTAGCTTCAGATTTCGAATCTCAAACTTTACTTTTTGAGAACAAACTATATTTAACCAAACTTTGGATATTATTTTTCCACCCTCAGGTAAACATAATTGCAAGTTTAGGTATCGCTTGCCTTCTTTTTAGAAAATATCCTACACAAATTATAGTTGGTAGTTTATTCTTGTTGGTTTGGGCATATACTGAAATGTCTCAACAATCCTTATTAATAGACACCTTAAATCAAATATGGAGACCTAACTATGTAAATGCTGAAAGTGAGATTACCAAAAGTATGTTTAAGTCATTGATTAATGCTGCAAACGGAATTTCAGATAGTAAGTATTTCCTTGTTATCTACGGTTTTGGACTTGGTTCATTCCTATACGGTACTGCACTCATTCAGGAAAATGGACTTGGAAAATGGATTGGTGTTTCATTTTTATTCATCGGAATACTGAGCCTTTGCTCATTTACAAGGTATTATCTCGGAATTTCTTCATTGAATGAACCAGTAAATTGGCTTTATGAATGGATTTATTCTTATCTACAACCAATAGTTCGAATTGCTATTGGGATTTGGATATTTAAAAGAATAAAAACTAAACACAACAAAGCCTAAAATTCATTGCTTGCGAATTTCCTTTCAGGAAATCCGGTGCAAAAAGCTATCCCTGCCTACCGGCAGGCAGGTTTAGGTTCGGCTGCCCCTATAGTCATTGGGGTTCTGACGAATCACAGCAACGAACCTTAGCCGAACAGTTGTAGAATATTAGAAATCATAAGAAAGAAATCCACTCCATGAAAAAATTGCTCATTTTCACCATGTTTTGTTTTATAAATACGAGACTATGTGTAGCACAGGAGGATAGTTCTCCTGTTAGTATTGGGATTAATCATACCATTAAGTCTTCCATACTAAATCAAGACAGAACAATTCAAATTTATGTTCCAGACGATTATTCAGATTCCGCACAAGAATATCCTGTACTGTATATTTTAGATGGGCAATGGTATTTCTTAAGTGGTGTAGCGATTCAGACTGCAATGAAAACACCGCTAGCTATTCCAGAAATGATTGTTGTAGGCATTAATACCAGTAATCCATTAAGACAAGAGTTATTTGGAGATGAAAATGAAAAGTTTACTAATTTCTTAGTCAAAGAAGTCATTCACTACGTAGATTCCAACTACAGGACGAGTGATGATCGGGTGATTTTCGGATGGGAATCTGCTGCTTATTATCTAAGTGATTTGATATTACAACAAAGTGAAATTTTTGATGGGGCCATCATAACTGATGGAGGTTATGCTTCTGAGGATAACGTAAAAAGTTTTACTTCAAAAAAAGACGTATATCTATTCATGGCCAACTCCAAAAAGGATATTTATTATATCAGTTCTACAGATGCGTTCCATGAAGTTTTGAAAAATCATGCTCCGCAAAACCTTATTTGGAAATATAGTTTGTTTAATGATGAAGTGCATGAATCTCTCGGACATTTGGCTCTTTATAAAGGACTGAAATATTTCTACCACAACTATAATTCCCCTGTGTTCGAAAGCATACGGGAGTATATTGATTTAGGTGGCATGAACTACCTGACTACCTATTTTGAAGAACGGTCAAAACGATTTGGTATGGATAAACAAATAGATAACAGCACAAAAGACGCACTCATTTGGTTAGCCTGGAACAGAAATAACTATGAGTATTTTACACTTTTTATGACCGAATTTGAAGATGTGTTGACGACAAAAAGATATGCTTCGGCCTATTGGCAAAATCGTTTCGGCCAATTTTACTTAAAACATAAAAATTACCAAAATGCTATTAAATTTTTTAAGGCAGGACTTACCAAATATCCAAATTCGGAATTTGAAGAAGAAATGCAAAAAGGGCTTATTGATGCGAAAAATGGGAAACACTAATTAAAAATTAAATACATAAACGTTCTACAACACGATATATAAATAATAGTGGTTCAAGTGATAAACGAAAGTATAAAATAAAGGTCTGTTCAAAATCGAAAGGTTTGTGAATAGAAATCCGCTACTACTCATACACGAAACCGTTGCCAGCAAGTTGAACACTAAAGACAGAAAATGAAATTAACTGAAAAAAATATCGGAATTTTTGGTCTTCTATCGGTACTGACTTTAATAACTGCACTACTGATTTTTGGAGTATCAAATTCAGGTTTCAGTTTTTGGGAGGACTTTATAAGTAAACTTGGAGCAAAAGGAGAACCCAATGCACTTTGGTTTAATCTAATTGGATTTGCAGTGGTAGGAATATTACTTTTTATATTCGGGCTTTCATATGGGAAATTGCTCAATGATAAACTATTATCAATACTATTAGCCTTATTCGGATTAGGGTTTGCCTTTACAGCAATACCGATTGATATGGAATTTTCCAGAACATCAGTTTCTAAAGCCCACATAGTAGCCATTTGTCTAGGATTGGCATCTTGGTTCTTCGGACTTTCGAGACTTGGATACAACCAAAAATTGAAACGAAGAATAAGGAATAGGGCAAATTTCACTGCTGTCATTCTAGTATTGTCAATGATAGGTTTTGTATTTGGGTTTTGGTCAATGTCAATTACACATCGATTGGTATTTATGATAATTTTTGGTTGGACAGCAATGACTTCAATCGAACTGATTACTAATAAAAAAACTGTATACAACATTGGCTATAAGTAATTGCAGCTGATGATTAAAGAATGGGTTTTCCTACGAAGAAACCTTTCGTTCTTCGGAATAAAACATAACTTTAAAACACCTAACTACTCGTAGCCGAGACCGCTGCGCTTCAATACTAAAAAGATTAAGAATAATCAATTTCTGAAAAACTAAAATATGGCAGCAATCAATACATATTTAAGCTTTATGGGTGATACTGAAGAAGCATTTAATTTTTACAAATCGGTATTTGGCGTTGAATTCGTTGGTGGAATACGACGCTTTGGGGATATGCCTGATAATGAATCAATGTCGGAAGTCGACAAGCGAAAGGTAATGCATGTTGGTTTACCCATAGGGCCCGGGAATTTCCTTATGGGGACAGATGCACTTGAATCGATGGGGCAATCGCTAACCTTTGGAACTAATTATTACATATCCATTAGTCCAGAGAGTAGAGAAGAAGCTATTAAACTATTTAATGGGCTTTCATCGGGTGGAACAGTAACAGCGCCACTAGCCGATACATTTTGGGGAGCGTACTTTGGGACATTTACAGATAAATTCGGGGTGCAATGGATGGTAAATTATCTTCAAACAATACACTAAAAAACGAAGCAAAACCAAAACTAGAATTAATCGCTATGGCAAGTTTTTGTTTGCAACATGAGTCGCCTAACCTCGCAACTAACCATAGACAAACACTGTTTTATTGAGGATATGGAGATGGAATGCATTCATCATCTTGGGAAATCGACGAAAACGTGGAAATAGTATCACTACGAATTGATTTTTTGGTGTTACTAGTCCCAGAATATGAATACCAAAGCCTAAAAATGCATTGCTTGCGTATCGATAGCTCTCATGACTAAACGCTTGCCTTCGGCCGGGCATTTAGGCATACTACAAAATTGGACTTTAGGAATATTTTTAAACTGAATTTGAACATCGAAATAGTATAAACTTACAAATAGAACCATGCTCACTGATATTAATCCAAAATTACCCATGCGCAACAAATCCAACTCAAGAAAGTATTACATCAATCAATTGGGTTTTCAAGAAATAGGAGACTATGAAGGGTATTTAATGGTCAAAAAGGATCAAATAGAAATTCATTTTTTTGAATTTAAAGAACTTGACCCCAAAGAGAATTACGGGCAAGTGTACATTAGAACCGACGATGTTGAGGGTTTATATGAGTCCATGCTTGACAGTAAAATCGAGATACATCCAAATGGAACATTGCAGACCAAACCTTGGGGGCAAAAGGAATTTGCCTTACTTGACCCAGACAACAACCTCTTGACATTTGGCCAAAGTATCTACTAAATTCATAAACGAACCGTCTACAAGAGCAGAAAAATTTGCAGCTGATTCGCTTTGAATACAAACTAGCACTGAAATGGATTTTCATGCCAGAACGAAGCATATCCTTTTCAGAACAAACTTTTGCGAACCATTAACCAAGAGGCCACCAAAACCAATACCCAGGTGATGGAGTTTAAACAACCTCACCTCTTTCATATCGGCGAGAATAGTTTACATACCTACAGCTTCACCTTGAATAGTGATTATACGAATATCTTAAAGGTGGTACACACCATCGAACAAAAAGGAAATTTCGGTGAAATCGTCCATGTCGATTTTCAGAAGAAAAAAACTACAGCACCAACAAATACAGCCTCGGAGCGACCGTTTTTGTACAACAGGTGAAATAGTCAAAATCTAGCGCAATGAATGCCCAGAATACGGAAATCTACTTTCCTCGGCAAGCACTGGTACAATACATGTGGGGTCAATGCTTTGGCCGAGGAGTAGATCAGTAGAAAACCTCAACTTGGTTTTTAGAAATCTTGACCTCAAAAGGTTTTAAGGGGTTAGTGACAATCCGATACCTATAGCGCTTGAAGGGTATACTTTCAGCCTGCCCATGTCGCTATGCGCGCTAACTCACCGGGGTTACAGATCCAACCAATTGATTTTCTGAAGGATTTTCGTCGCTTCATAGGTAAAATAATCACTTTTGCTTTCATCGGTTTGTCTCAGGTTATATGCACGTTCGACCAGAGTCTGATACCGTACAGTCAATTTTTTTAACAGCTCTATCCTGTATTTGTTATATGCTTTCATAAAAGGACTGGTTTTGGTTTGACACTTAAAATTCCGAAGCACTCATTTTAACATTGCTCTCCCTGAGAAGCTGTATATACCTATGCATACAGTAATGAATACCTCTTTTGGAATGATGTATCAAGTCACCATAGTGCTTTCGGTTTCCCAAAGCCATCTTTAGCGCTCTGATTGCTGATGCCGTAGTAAGATCTTCCGATACGGCATATCCCATTACCTGATTGGTATACGCATCGGTAATCATATGAAAGTAGCGTTTACCCTCTCGGGTATTCGTAAACGTGATATCGGCAATCCATAGTTGTTCAGGTGTCGTAACTTGTGAGTTCCTCTTCAGATTCGGGTATTTTTTTATCAGGTTCTTGAGATTCGACTGCTGCTGTACCCATTGTAATACGGCCTCGCTGAGCGGAAACATACCGGCGCTTTTGATACTGGAGTGTTTTCTTCCCATAACCGGACTTTCCATTGGCACCTTATCAAGGTTCGCAAATAAAAGCCTACTTCTTATTGTACTGAGCTTCTCTTGAATTTCACCTTGAATAAAGCAATCCTTGAGAATCTTGTCTTGGCGATACCGTTTTGAATAGCCTTGGTCCACGGGCCACGTCATCAACCTTGACAACCAGGTTTTTGTAAAAAGAATGTAATCTTTGGCAACATACTTCAACTCCGCTAGAAGTCCATGATGGTTTTTTGAATGTTGAAAATCACGGAAGTAGGAGGTATCCAACTGAAAGTTGAGTTGATCATCATAGTTGTGATTTCCGACGGCATATCCGTCATCTTCCAGTATTAACGATTTGTTTTCCATATGGTGTAGGTTTGATTCTTCTATACTTTAGCTATTTTACACCTATTTAAGCATTCCAGGGGGCCCACCTATATTTAACCATTAATAAAGACACCTATCATCTCACCCTAGTTTTGGAGCAACAGTAGGATGTGCCCTTAACCCGTGAGCTCAAGATAATCACGGCACCCCTGGAAATTAAGTTTGCTTAAATAAGAACAGTTCAAATGTCTCTAAAATAAAAGGGAGGGGCAGTAGATATTTTCGTTGAAGAAGTGTGTTTTTAAAAAAATGGGGGATGAGGGTCGATTTTTTCACTTTTTTGATGAAAAAATCAACCTTTACGCCATATCGATATTTACATCCAACTGTCGCCGCAAGGGTTGATACGGCAAATTTAGTTTCCTTCGAATTCCTCGTGAGCCTACCTTTTCACCAGACAGGCCAGCTCTGGGCTTTTTCTTGTAAAACCAGTATCGGTTCGCCATAGTACGTCTTTCAATCGAAAGCCTATGTAATGCTATCATGGGGATTTTTCCTTTATCAATGCCTCACATTTTTTTCTTAACTGCATCAGAACGTCTTCATAGGCCTGGTCTTTGGCGAGATTTTCGATTTCCTGCGGATCTTCTTTTAAATAATATAATTCCTCATGCAACGGGTGATCGATGTACCTGAAGTACTTCCAGTCTTCTGTACGGACCCCTTCACTGGGCGGAATATGTTCAAAATCCCATAAGTGCTCTAGCAGCACCGTGTCTCTCTTGACGGTCGTCTTGTTATCGACGACCATCGGCATCAGACTCTGGCCATGCCAAGTATGAGGCCTTGGCAAACCTGCTAAGTCGAGTATGGTAGCGGGTACATCAATGTTCAGAACCATTTCGGAACGATCTTGATGCGCTACCCCCCGGGGGTCATATATGATTAACGGCACCCGTATGGAGTTATCGTATAATAGCCATTTTCCCGCCAATTGGCGTTCCCCAAGAAAATAACCATTATCGCCCATCAGAATGATTACGGTGTTTTTAGCAAGTCCCTTATCGTGCAGTGCTTGTCGGATCTTGCCAATCTCTAGATCGATCCCAGCAATCATTCGATAATACCCTTTCAGGCTATGCTGGTATTTTTCTGGAGTATCGTAACGCCAATACCAACGCACTCGGTTAAACCCTTCTTGAACAAAACTGGGTTGGGCCTCGAAAAAGAGCGGTTCGCCTAAATCAGGAGTCGGCATGTCGATCGTATCGTGCAGGGTGCCGACTTCTTCTTGCCAAAAATATTGGTCTTCCGCCGAATCATGGGCATGCGGCGCGCTAAAACTCAAAGACAAACAAAACGGTCGGTCGGAAGCGGTGTTCTTGATAAAATCCATGGCCTTCTGCCCTGTATAACGTGTTAGATGAACCGTATCATTGTCCAAGGTTTTGTAGTAATAACCACGTCTGTCATTGTAGGTATTGTTGCGGTCATAGGATTCGTAGGCATCAAATTGTTTGTCAAGTCCGTCATACCGAACTCCGTATTTTCCATAAAAAGCAGTACGGTAGCCGTTGTTTTTAAGAATGGTAGGATAAGAAACCTCCATCAACTCGGGGGCGATGCCTTGACTTGAAAAGTCATAGTGATGAGTACGTTCATACAACCCCGTTAGAATACTGGCCCTGCTGGCAGCGCAGATCGGGGTGGTGACCATGGCTTTTTTAAAGTAGGTTCCGTCTTTGGCCAAAGCATCCATTTCAGGAGTGTGGGCCCAACTATTTCCGGCATAGCCCAACGCGTCGAACCGTTGGTCATCGGTCAGAATAAAGATAATATTGGGCTTTTTGGCTTCTTGTGTTTTGGGTTCATCAGCACACGAACTCAAGACCAAGAGGGTTATCGAGAAATAAATGAGGTATCGATTCATTAATTTTAATACTTTAGAGGGCATCACAGACCCATCAGGCCCAATTCCTTTAAAAATAGTAGTATTATCCATGATAAAAAAACACGATATCCTCTTCTTTCTCCTTAGTGCTTTTACAGTTTCGCTAGGCATGGCCCAAGAAGTTGAAAAGTTGGCCTACAAGCAAATCGATACCGTACAATTGATGCTAGAGGTATATCGGCCTGCAACAATGACTAGTTCAAAAAAGTACCCGGCCATGGTCTTCTTCTTTGGCGGCGGATGGAAAGGAGGTAGCACTAAACAGTTCGAGCCTCAAGCCCAATATTTCGCGCAACGGGGAATCGTCTGTTTTTTGGCGGATTATAGGGTGGAAAGCAGACAGGGAACAACTCCTTTCGAGTCGCTCATGGATGCCAAATCGGCTATCCGTTACATAAGGGCCAATGCTGAAAAATTCCAGGTCGATTCCGACAAAGTCATTGCAGCCGGTGGTTCTGCCGGAGGCCATCTTGCGGCGGCCACCGCCTTGATCGAAGGGTATTCAGAAAGCACGGATGATCTGTCGATATCCGCGATCCCCGATGCATTGGTCTTATTTAATCCCGTAATCGACAATGGTCCGGGCGGCTATGGACATGAGCGAATCGGTGATTCCTATAAAACATTCTCCCCCTTGCACAATATTAAACAAGGTGCCCCACCCACACTCCTTTTTTTGGGAACGAAAGACCATTTGATTCCTGTTGAAACAAGTCGTTACTACAACATAGTGATGGAAAAAGTGGGCAGTCGATGTGATCTACATCTTTTTGAAGGGGAATCGCACGGTTTTTTCAATTACGCCAAGTTTGAAAACTATAGGGAAACTGTCTCCTTGGCCGATGACTTTTTACAATCCCTCGGCTATCTGGAAGCCCACCCGAAAATCAAGATCCAATAGCACCGTTAGAGGTGTTTTAAACGAATATTTCGGTACGTCACCTTCATTGGAGGCCCAACATGCACCTGCATTCCGAGTTTGCCCGACATTTTTCGGTTTATCGTATCGGTATCCAACACCTCACTCATCAAGACCCCATTGACATAATGCCGCAGATGATTTGCTTTGACGATCAAATGAAGGTCGTTCCAAGTCTCGAAGCCGATTTTCGATTTAAGGGAGTCCGACTCCCCCAATGTATCCGTTACATCCCTGCTTTGCCAACAATTGTTGGCTACGTTATCCCTTAGTGAACCCTCTTGGGGTCCTTCTTGGGAAAGGATTGTCACTTTTTCGCCCCGATATGCCAAAGTCGTTCTTTTTCTTTCCTCGTAATTCTGCCCGGTATATCTGATTTTTCCGTCAATATCGGCTTGATAGCCCCGAAGTGCATACGGAATAGTATCAAGGAGTTCGCTACGATAATTCACTCCACTATTACCCGTCTCTTCGATTCTAAAGGATAACTTAAGTTCAAAATCATCGGGTTCCCCACCCTGCCAAATAATAAAAGTATTGTGTTTTAAAGGTGTGGTCGGGGTAACCTCGCCCACAAGATGGCCGTTTTCTACACGCCAGTAATTGGGATCCCCATGCCATCCTTCCAAGGTCTTTCCATCAAAAATGAGGTCGAATCCGTCGTCATTGTTCGTTGTTGCATCTTGATTCGACGCTTTTTTTTCCGACTTTTCATTACAGGAAAAAAGGGCCATGGATAAAATGAGCACCAACAAGCGATACGGTATTTTGAATTGAATGGTCATATATTAAAGAGTTAAGATAGATATTTATATTGCCCAAGATCAACTGACTTCCGCTAGAGGTTTAACCACTGCCGGAATTCCGAGGCCCTATTCTTACTGATGATAATATCAACTGCGGAATCAGGGTTGACCAATATCTTCAGTTGGTTGTTTCCGTATTTTACGATCTTGTCAATGGCCGAAATCGCGATAATAAACTGCCGGTTGGCCCGAAAGAAAAAACTATTGTCCAAATTACTGAATAATTCATCAAGACTCAAGTTCGTCGTGGTTCTTCGACCATCGGTTCGTACCACATACGTGATGTTACTTTCGGTATAAATATGCGCAATCTCTTCAGTGGCTACCGGTAACAATTCATTTCGTACGTATGTAAGTATTCGCCGTTTTGATTTTTGGTCATCCTTTTTTGTGACCTTGGGTTGTTGCTCACTTACCTTTTGTTGATAATCCCCAACTGCTCGGTTCAATTTCGTGAGATTGATGACCTCATCCTCCAGTTTTTGATTTTTCAGTTCCAATCGTTTTTCATAGCTGCTACCGATCAAACGAGCCACGATGATGAAGGATAGAATGACCACCAATCCCATAATCAATAAAATAGTATTCAGGTCGTTCTTCAGTTGATTCGCTTTCAATGCTATTTTCTGGGTATTCGCGTGGGCGGCAACAATCCAATCCGAATTTTGAATCGGTATCATACAAATAACCTCGGACGTATTTTCCAACGAATCGGTAACTTTCAATAGATTTCTATCCTTTAATAAGGTATAGAACTCCTCAGTGCCCAAATCATCCGCCACGGAGGAAACAAACGAGGTTTCTTGACTGACCGGTTGACCCACCTGCCGGATATCAGGATGGCACAAGTGTGTGCCCGACCAGTCGAACATACTCACGAAACCTGTTTCCAGATTGGTATTGTCTATACTCTTCTGAATGGCGCTGATGAGTTGTTCCTTTTCAACCCCATTGGCCAATTGCCAATTGATCAGACTACCTAGTTCTTTCGCTTCCCGCTTTCCATACTCCAACTGGGTTTCGAGCATTTGACTGACACTGACTTTCTCGATATAGTGAATGGCAATACTTGCCATGATCATAAAGATTGCGGAAATTGACAAGAATGTCAAAAAGTACATTTTATCCTTTCGCATTGCATTTTTTGATTAGCGGTACCCAAGATACGGATTTGCCCCAAATTCAAGGGTAATTCTTCCTCTTGCAGCTGGAATACCCCTAAAAACATGGATTTTCCATTCAAACCGCTTTTTTCCCTTTTACAGCCGATTCTTCCCTCTGACGTAGTTTTTGTAGTCATTCTTCACCCAAACCCTCTTCCTTTGGACTCAAGTTCAACCAATAATCCACATTATGATTTCAAGAAAAATAGGCATCGTGCTTCTAGCCTTGGCAAGCATCTCTATTACAAGTTGCAGTAACGACAGCGAAAGTGACCTCTTGGATTTACCAGACGGGAATCCTGACAACGGTGATTTAGTCACCTATTCCAATGACGTAAAGTCCATTATAGACAGTAACTGCCTAGGGTGTCATTCAAGCCCTACAAGGAACGGCGCACCCTTCGCTTTAATAAATTTCAGTCAGGTGAGTTCACGGGCCAACAGCATTCTTACGGCCATGTCGCGGGCAAATGGTACACCGGCCGCTATGCCCCCTTCCGGTAAATTACCCCAAGCCACCATTGATATTATCGACCAGTGGATCAAAGACGGCACTCAAGAATAACACGACTAAATATAAAAACAATGAAACTAAAATTAGTATCGGCACTAGTAATCACAATGGCAGTGGTGCAGCTTCAAGCACAGACAAAATATATCGACAAAAACGGCGAGATCGAATTCGAAGCCTCGGAAGAACTCTTCGAACCTGTCAAGGCCACCAATACGACGGTTACCGCAATTTTGAATGCGGATACCGGAGAATTGGCCTCACTCGCCTTGCTCAAAGGTTTTCATTTTGAAAATTCGCTAATGGAGGAGCACTTTAACGAGAACTACATCGAGTCTGAAACGTATCCGAAGGCCATTTTTAGAGGAAGCCTTCTCAATTTCAATCACTCACAAGTATCCGAAACCCCTACCGAAGTAACGGTGGATGGGAAACTGAAATTGCGTGAAAAAGAGAAAGATGTTCGTACCATCTTGTCTGTTCAGAAAGTGAGTGATGTGATTATCATGAAGGGGTCATTCAAGGTGACCCCCTCTGATTTTGACATCGAAATTCCGAAAATAGTTGCCAATAAAATTGCCAAAGAGGTCATCGTCAATTTAGCCTTTAAACTTCAAGCAAAATGAGCCGGAATACAAAGATCATCAGCATAGCCCTACTCCTATTGGTCGGTTTTCTTAGTTGGGTATACTTCTATACGTTTCATTCGAAGCACCGAAATATTGCCCAAGAAGAAGTGACCGCCGAATTTCAGGCACCAGAACTACTTTATGCGTTCACACAACAAGATTCGGATATTACGAGTTACGCCGATCAAGTAATTCTGGTCTCAGGAAATGTCACCAGTACTGACGAAAATAGCATCGTACTCGATGGCATGGTTCAAGTAAATCTTCTACCAGCCGCTGAAACCTCAGTCCAAAATGGCCAATCAATTAGCCTAAAGGGAAGATGTGTAGGGTACGATGACCTACTCGAGGTCGTCAAGATCGATCAAGCAACCATACTAACCGAATAAAACAACACCACATGAAATTTATCTATATCCTATTACTCTTATTTCCGTTGATCATTCTTTCTCAAGAAGAGGATCTCTTATCTGAAATCGACAACACGGACAATTCGAAAGAATACAACAGCGCTGCCTTCAAAGGCCTTAAAATCGTCAATTTCGAGTCGACTAAAATGGTCTCCAAGAAGGAATTGTATTTCGTGGTTTCTCACCGTTTTGGGTCGGTAAAAACAGGGTTTGACGATTTTTTCGGACTAGATCAAGCAGTCACCCGGCTCAATTTTCTCTACGGCATCTCAGATGGTATAAATTTCGGTATTTCCCGAAGTTCCTTTCTAAAAATCTATGAGTCCTCATTGAAATTGCGACTCCTTAGACAAAGAAACAATGGCTTTCCCTTTACGGTGGTCAGTTCTAACAATATACTGATCAATACCGCTCTCGATAAAGATCTTCTACCCGGACTGGATTTTACCAACCGCTTGGGATACACTTCCCAACTCTTGATTTCCAGAAAAGTTAACAAGAACTTCTCCTTACAGCTCATGCCTACCTTTTTTCACGACAACCTGGTACAGGTCGATGAACAGGAAAACTCTCAATTTGTCATCGGCATAGGAGGGCGTCACAAACTGACCAAACGCTTTTCGATCAATTTTGACTACGGATATCACCTGAACAGAGCTGAAAACTCCCCTTTCGTGAATCCGTTGTCTATTGGCATCGACATTGAAACCGGGGGGCATGTGTTCCAATTGCATTTTACCAATGCCCAACCCATGAATACCAACGGATTCTTGGGGCAGGCCACCGGCGATTGGGGCAGCGGTGATTTTTTCTTTGGATTCAACCTTTCAAGAGTATTTTAAATCGAACAGCCATGAAAACAGGATTTGCAAAAATTCCGGTACAACGCTCCTTTTGTGACGGATGCTCAACTAAGATCGGTCAAGAACTTTTGAAGATCGCGAATATTACAAATGTTAGACTCTATCCCACGGACGCCCTGGTCATTTTTAATTTTAAAAGGGCAAATGAGGTGTCGGATGCGCTCAATACATTGACCGCCCTAGGTTTTCCTCCTCAGGGCGAGAAAATCAGGCAAACACCCCTTAGCATTACCTGTGCCTGTTGAGGCACTCCCCAAATAAATAATTTAATTATCCTTAAAAACAAACAAAATGAAAAAAATTCTAGTCGTATTTGTAAGTGCCATTTTTATGATGGGCTGTAGCTCGGATGATCCAGTGACCACCGTCCCTGAACCGGACATCATTGACAACCCAGATCCCGATCCGGAACCTGAACCGGACCCCGAAGTCGCTAACTCCGTTCGACTTGTAAACGATGCTACTTTTGGCAACGTCATGACCGATTCAGAAGGGTTCACCTTATATTTCTTTGCAAAGGACAGTAAAGGGGATTCCACATGTGAAAACGGATGTCTAGCGGCATGGCCCGCATTTCATTCGGAAGAGCTCACCCTAGACGACGGTCTGGAAGCTTCGGATTTCGCTTCAATTACAAGAGCTGATGGAAGCAGTCAGACGACATATAAGGGCTGGCCTCTCTATCTGTTCGCCAGTGATTCCGCGGCCGGTCAGATTACCGGTGATGGTAGCGGGGGCGTCTGGTTCGTGGCAAAACCCGATTATTCGGTAATGGTCGCAAAGGCCCAATTGGTCGGCCGGGATTCCTCTGGCGATGAGACCAACCTCAATAGCGCTTTTGAACCTGGTGATGAGGAGACCACCTATATTACGGATGCTAGTGGAAACACGCTTTACAGCTTTATCAACGACACAAAGAATGTCAATAATTTTACCGCTGACGACTTTTCGAACAACGGGGTTTGGCCTATAGTCGATATCAGCATTAGCAATGTCCCAAGCATTTTGGAGCTTAGTGATTTTGGAGCTCTAACGGTTTTTGGAGAGTCACAGATTTCCTATAAAGGCTGGCCACTATACTATTTTGGTCAAGATGCCGCACGAGGAGACAACTTCGGGGTAGGGTTCCCTGCTGCGGGCATTTGGCCTACGGTAAACCCCGATACGGAAAATGCACCGGAAGCTGAAGCAAGTGCCACGTTATATACGGTCACCAATCAAGGGGCGAGCGCTTATGTTTTCAATGGTGAGGGATTGACCGATGCAAGTAATCCCGATTTCACCTTCAAACGAGGAGAAACCTACGAGTTTCAAGTAAATACGCCGGGGCATCCCTTCTTCATCAAATCGGCCCAGACCACTGGAACCGATAATACTTTTGACGAAGGGGTAACGGACAATGGTGCGTCATCGGGCAGTATCATCTTCACGGTACCGAATGATGCTCCGGATACCTTATTCTATATTTGCGAGTTTCATTTTTCCATGACCGGAACCATCAACATTACAGACTGACCTATACCGGGTCAACTTCAATCAATCCCGTATAACTTAGGAGAAGTGTACGGGGTTGTTTCATCATTTAAAAAATTGACGTGTAATTAGTACCTTTAAAACCTTATCATACCAAATGATCAGAAAGTATGGGTTTCGCTTAGGTCTGTTGTCCATTTTAGTTTTGGGCGGTATCTACATTTCGTTGCATAAAGAAGATGTGTTCAATACGCAAAAGACAAGCGCAACGGCGGCAATGACTGCTGAAAACCTAATTTCGTATGTAACTACGGATAAAGGGCAGTACCTTGCCACATTGGTGGATCAGGTCATAGCTGTTGAAGGGGTCATTAAGGAAATCAATTATGTCAATCAACGTCATACCATATTATTGGGGGGAGGCCAAGAAGACCTCGCCTTAGTCATTTGCGACATGCAAACCGACCAAGCTAAAAAAACCGGATTTTTAAAGCAGGGCGACACCGTTGTGCTGAAAGGAGTGTTCAAAGGATTTCTTCAGGATGCTGTTTTTCTAAACTGTGTACTTACCGCCAACCAAAAAAGACCATGATTAGAACAGTTTTTATTGCGCTGTTTTTCTTCTTGAATTCTCAAGAAAATGAAAACAAAATCATTGCAAGACAAGGACAGGTTTCCTTTTTCTCATATACCTCTGTTGAGAATATCAAGGCGAAAAACAATCAAGTCTTGAGCATTATCGATTTGGATAATTCCAAAATAGCGGTCAGCATGTTAATGAATGCCTTTGTTTTTGAAAAAGCGCTGATGCGTGAACATTTTAATGAAAGCTATGTCGAGTCGGATATTTATCCAAAAGCAAGTTTCGAAGGGGAAATAATCGATTTTGACCCGACACTTGCGGGAGAGCAGACCAAAATGGTCAAGGGGGTCTTTACCATGCACGGGGTTTCAAAGGAACTGGAAATTAAGACCAAAATCGAAAGAACCGATGGTCGTTACGTGCTAACAGGTACCTTCGAGGCCTATGTGAAAGATTATGAAATAAAAATACCCCCTTTATTGGCGGGCAATATCGCGAAGATGATTTCTGTAGATTTTAGATTTGAATTTGAGCCCTATGAAAATTAAACTATTATTCCTGATACTGATTTTCGGCTCTTGGCATCTTTCGAATGCCCAAGATGACCTTTTGGATATTCTGGACAAAGAGTTGGAGCCTACCGACACCTATACCGCAGCGACCTTTAAAATGACTCGGATTGCCATTGGCCATTCCATAGAAACCCGAAAAAAAGGCATCCTCGAAATCGTCACAACCAATCGATTTTGGAATACCCCGACAGAACGTTCTCAAAGCTTTGTGGCCGACAGACTCACATCTCGTATTGCGCTGGAATATGGGATCTCAGACCGGCTTTCTACAGGACTCGGTGGAACCACATGGGACGGGCTCTTTGATGGTTATTTGAAGTACAAGCTGCTTCGACAAAAAGAAGGAGGTGGCTCGCCCTTGAGCATTACCCTTTTTCAAAATACCAGTTATAACAGCAATGCGTTTCCGCAGGCGCCGAATAGTTTCTCAGACAGATTGTCATTTACAAGCCAACTGTTAATAGGCAAAAAGATTTCATCGGATTTCTCGGTACAATTGGCACCAACGTTCATTCATCGGGGAAACCTTTCCGCGGGTGGCCCTGAAAAAAATCATTTTGCCCTTGGTTTGGGAGCACGTTTTAAGCTAACCCCTCATCTTTCATTGGTTTCGGAATATTATTATCGTGCCAACCCGATTACTTCCTTTGACAATTATGCCCCTTTCGCCATCGGCGTGAATTGGGAACTTGGCGACATTATGCTACAGTTCAATCTCACCAATGCACAAAGAATTGTGGAAGATGCTTTTATTACTCAGACCCGCTACAATTTCAACTTTAAGAATCCCAACTTGAATTTCGGATTTAATGCCACCTATGTCATTCATTTTAAACGCCACTTAAAATAGCTCCCCATCGTTGGGTAGCGTTCAAGTACTACGTCTTATCAAAAGGCGTAGCGTTGTGGCCCTCCTCTTCTGATTTCCTCGCTGGCATACGACTCGAACTTCTTGAAGTTCTCCCGAAAAGCGTTCGACAGTTTAAATGCGGTCTTATAGTACTTTTCATCATCGTTCCATGTGGCTCGCGGACTCAACACCGTGGTTGGCACTCCAGGGCACTCCCTTGGCTGTGCTACCCCAAAAACCGAATGGATATGATAGGCATCATAGGAATACAATCCTAAATCCCCGTTCAATGCTGCGTTGATCATGGCACGGGTATATTTCAGTTTCATACGCGTTCCGATACCGTAGGGTCCACCGGTCCAACCCGTATTCACGAGCCAAACGTTGACCCCGGCTTCCAACATTTTCTTGCTAAGCATTTCTGCATATTTGGTAGGGTGCAACGGCATAAAAGGTGCCCCAAAGCAGGCTGAAAAAGACGGAATTGGTTCTTTAACCCCTGCTTCCGTTCCCGCCACCTTGGCCGTATAACCAGAGATAAAGTGATAGGCCGCCTGACTGGGCGTTAGTTTTGATATGGGAGGTAGTACCCCGAACGCATCGGCCGTCAGAAAGAAAATATTCTTTGGGTTTTTACCTATCGAAGGTCGCCTTACATTTTCAATGTGGTAAATAGGATAACTTACCCGTGTATTTTGAGTTATGGAGGTATCGGCAAAATCTACCGCTCCGTTATCGTCCATAATGATGTTCTCCAGAATGGCTCCTTTTTTTATCGCCCCGAATATTTCAGGTTCGTTTTCCGCAGAAAGGTTAATGACTTTGGCATAGCACCCCCCTTCGAAATTGAAGACCGAGTTTTCGTTGTTCCAACCGTGTTCATCGTCACCGATCAGTTTGCGATAAGGATCGGCCGACAAGGTCGTTTTTCCTGTTCCTGAAAGGCCAAAGAAAATGGCCGTGTCTCCTTTTTTTCCCACATTGGCCGAGCAGTGCATCGGAAGGGTCTTTTTTTCGACCGGGAGTATGAAATTCAAGGCCGAGAATATTCCTTTTTTGATTTCCCCAGTATATCCGGTTCCACCGATTAGGGCAATTTTTCTGGTAAAGTTCAAAATAGCAAAATTGTGCTGGCGCGTGCCGTCTACTTCAGCATCCGCCATAAAGCCGGGGGCGTTCACCACAAGCCATTCCGGTTCAAAAACGCGTAATTCTTCCGCAGTAGGGCGAATGAACATGTTATAGACGAACATATTCGACCACGGATATTCATTGATGACTCGAATATCGGTTCTGTAATTGGCATCGGCACAAGCATAGCAATCGCGAACAAAGAGCTCTCGCTCGTTCAAGTACGAAATGACTTTATCGTATAAGGCATCGAACTTCGATGGTTCAAATGGAATGTTGATATCTCCCCACCAAATTTTGTCTTCGGTAATCTCATCTTTTACGATGAATCGATCTTGTGGCGATCGGCCCGTGAACTCCCCCGTGTTCACAGCCAATGCCCCTGAAGAAGCTTCACGGCCCATGTTTTTTTTCAAAGTAATATCATGAAGTTCGGCAGATGTCAGTTGGTATTGAAAATCTTCATGTTCAATACCATAGGGCTTCAACGAAATTTTTCTTTTTGGATGATGCGAATTCGGCATTTTGCTAATTATTTAAAATACAACGCAAATGTCTTGGTTTTTTTATAATATCCGCCAAAAAAAGAGACTTAATTAAGAATACCTTAAAGCAAGTTGCAATTAAATAATGGGACTGTTTACTGCTCAATGCTGTTCGCAGAAAAGGAGACTAAGGTATTCGACTCGAATCTAGGGCTGATCTCCATCGGATTACAACACACCTCGCAGTCTTCAACATACGTCTGTTCGCGCACCGAAGGATCCATAAGCATGGATATCTCTTCCCAACAATAGGGACATTGAAAAAAGTGTTCGTACATGGGTATACTTCTTTTGGTTTATGAAGACTTATAAGGCTATCGGCCTTTCTTCAGCGGAAGAACGATATACAGCGGTAATGACTTCAACAGCCTTTCTGGCTTCTAAGCCCCCAACGAGTGGCACGCGATTTTCCAGAAGTGCGGCAAGCATGTCCCGAAGTACAATCAGGTGGTTCAAATGACCGATGTTTCCCGGATCCGCCGCACCACTTGACCGGCCGGAAACATTCAAATCATCGGGTTTGGGGACACCTTCCACATTCCATGCCTTTATGTTTCCTCCTTCCAGCAAAATACTGCCCATCTCCCCATAAATTTCCAATCGCTCAGGGTAGCCCGGAACCAAAGCCGTACCTGCCGTGAGCGTACCTATTGCACCATTTTTGAACTGTAATACCGCCGCACCGACATCTTCCCCCTCAATGTCATGTACCCGGGTCTTGGTCGAACCAAAAACGGATTGTACGTCCCCCATCAAATTCAACAGTAAATCCACAGTATGGATGCCCTGGTTCATAAACGCCGCTCCGCCATCATATTGGAGGGTTCCGCGCCAGGGATTGTTCGCGTAGTATTCCTTAGAACGATACCAATTGATATGGGCGTTGCCCAATAGCAATTTACCTAATGACCCATTCTTTACGACACGTTCCACAGCACGGTACGTATCGGAACATCGGTTTTGTAACACACAACCCAAGATGACACCATTTCGCTCACAGGCGGCGATGACCACATCGATTTTTTCGGTAGTGACTTCCAGCGGCTTTTCGCAGAGCACATGTTTACCATGCCGAGCAGCGGCCAGGGTCATCTCACCATGGAGTCCGCTTTGATTACAGATACAGACCAGGCTTATCTCCGGCTGATCCAAAAAGGCTTCCAATTCAGTAAAAACAGGAGTTTCAAACTGTTTTTCGGCTTCTTTTGCCCGATTCGGGGAATTTGAATATAGAGCCACCAATTCGGCATTATCAAGGGCTTTAATACACTGTACATAGGTATTGACAATAGATCCCGTTCCAATAATGCCAATTCCTATCCTTTCCATATAAGGCTATAAATTTTAGATAAACAAGGTAGTCAATTTACTAAAATTCCACATTCAACAACTGTCCTGTGAGTTGCAGCAACTGTAGTTCGGCCAGTTTTGCATCATACTTTGCCAAGTTCTTATTGGTCTGGGCATTCAACAGATTGATCTGGGCCTGCCTGAATTCGATTGAGGTAATCCTACCCAATTGAAACTGTTCTTTCGAACGTTCGAAGTTATTTTGATTCGTCACTACGTTTTGTTCCTGAATTTGATAGATATTCAACCGATTCTCATAGATAGCCTGCGCATTTTCAATATCGCGATTCACTTCAAGCGTAATCTGTTCTTTCAACAATTCTTGATTTTCATAGGCTATTTTGGCATTCTTTACTCGCACATTGGTGCCGCCGCCATCGAAAAGGTTCCAGGTCAGGGTCGCTCCCAAACCAAAGTTTCTGGTATTGTTCACATTCACCCCGGGGAAGAAAGCCCCTGGTGCATTCTGATTTAAATTCCAGCCGTAAGAACCGTTTAGGCCGATCGTTGGTAGGTACCCCGATTTGTTGACCTTGATGTCATACTTGTTGATTGCCAGGTTACGTTCCGTTTGGAGTAGGGCCACATTGTTCAGATCGGTTTGAGCGATGTACTCCTCCACCTGTAGTTTCGGAATAAACCGTATTAACGTATCCACCGCAAAAGGTTGGTTCAGATCTTCGTTGATAAGCACATTCAGGTCACGCTTGACGTTGGCCAATTGCTGCTTGGTGTTCAACAGATTAATACTGTCATTGGTGACGTCAACTTGCGCATTCAAGATGTCTAATTTGGTGTTCTGACCGTATTCAAAGGCATACTCCGCCCTTTGGATCCGTTGGGTAGATATTTCGAGTGCTTGCTGTAGTACATTTTCATTTTCAGTTAAACGAGCCACCTCAAAGTAGACGCTGAACAGTTGCAACATGGTATTCTCGATCGTTTCCCGTGCCTGTAATTCGCTAAGCTGGTATTGTTCCTTTAGTCTTTTGTAGTTGTACAAACGCCCTAACCCGTCAAAAAGCGTATAATTCGCGGTTACTCCGGCATTATAACGTTGGGCCTCCGCTTTATAGAGGTTTGTTTCGTCTCTCGGCGTTCCATCCGCATTCAATTGTCCGGGAAAATCAAAAGTGGAATCATCACGCTGATAATTTGCTCCTGCGGAACCTGTGACGGTCGGCAGAAAACCGGAGTTCAACATACTCTTGTTGTTCTTCGCGATCTCTACTTGGTTTTTGGCCACCTTGATCCCGAAATTATTGTCCAAGGCAAGCCGAACGACTTCCTCTTTGGACAACATTTTTTCTTGGGCCGTGCTGTATTGTAATGCTACGAAAAGTAGCAAAATAGGGAGTACTGTTTTTCTCATTAGTCTTGTACTTCTAGCGCTTTTGAAGAGTCTTCGTGAATTTCGTTCGAACCATTTAGGCTTTCCCCTAATTTTGGAGGCCTCTTGGCGAGGTCCTCTTCGAGATGAACACCCTCTTTTTGTTCTTTAATGGCTCGTTCTACTTCTTCTTTGGTGATTTCGTTTCCGGTGACCAACCATTTGGTGCCCACTTTCAATTTATTGCTGAAAGAGAGAAAGAGCGGCAACATAATCAAGGTCAAGACCGTAGCGAAACCGATACCATAGGCAATAGAAATCGCCATCGGTATCAAGAACTGTGCTTGTCTACTGGTCTCGAAAATTAAGGGGGTCAGACCGGCGATAGTAGTAATAGAGGTCAAGAATATCGCCCGGAACCTTGAGCGACCGGCCTCATAAATGGCATCGTCGAAGGTCATACCCGAGCGTAAATTACTATTGAACTTACCGATCAATACCAGCCCATCATTAACCATAATACCGATCAAGGCGATAATGCCCAACAATGAAAGAATGTTCAACGGAAAATCATGCAACCAATGCCCCCAGATGACAGCTGTCATACTAAAGGGAATCAATAAAATCAGCATTAAGGGTTGGCTGAAACTTCTAAAGGTGAAGGCAATGGTCATGTAAATCAAGGCTAGGACCGATAGCCCGACCACCTTCAACGAACCGGTAAGCTTGCCCAGTTCACGGTTCTGTCCTTCATATGAGGCGGCGACCGTAGGGTATTTTGACTGAATCTCCGGCATCACCACGGTACGTATTTCGTTCATGATGTCGGTAGGACTATCTTTCGGATTCTTCATGTCGGCCGAAATCTGGATTTCCCTGCGGCCTTCCAAACGATTAATGGCTACATCGCCTCTTTCTATAGTGTATTCCGCGATTTCTTTCAGCGGTACGCGACTGCCGTTCGGGGTTACGATACGCATCTCGTCCAAATCGGAAATTGAGGAGCGGTTTTCTCGGTCGTAGCGTACCCACACCCGAATCTCATCTTGTCCGCGTTGGAAACGTTGGGCCTGCGAGCCGAAAAATCCGGCGCGTACCTGATTCATAATGGTACGTAGGTCAAGTCCTAAAAGATATGCATTGTCTTTTAATTGCAAGCGGATTTCCTTGATTCCGGCCGGGTCATTGTCCGAAACGTCTTTTAAGATCGCATTGCTCTGCAGAAAAGATTTCAGTTCCTCTTTAGCCGCCTTAAGTTCTTTGATATCATTTCCTAAGAGGGATACGGAAACCGGAGACCCCCCAAAGTTGCCGCCAGATCCATAAATCAAACTTTCTACGCCGATGACGGGCCCTACCAACTCACGCAATCGGTTGGTCACCATATCTGCCCGTATGGCATCAGGGCGTTCCTCACCCGGCAACATATTGATGGTCAAAGTAGCCGCACTCGACCCTGGACCGATAATTTTAATTACGTTTTCAAAAAGAACCTTATCCGTACCTTTTAGGTATTTCTCAGTCAGCTCTTGATTGACAATTTCAGCCTTTTCCTCGATCATCGTAATAATCGAATCGGTTACCTTTTCATTGGTTCCGTTGGGCATATTCAGTTCTATCTGCGCGCGATCACTGGCGATACGCGGAAAAAAGGCAGTTCTCACGATTCCACCACCCACAGAGCCAAAAGAAAGCAATAGCGCAAGGGCAAAAATACCGAAGGCCAATAATTTGTAATCCAAGGCAAAGCGGAAAACTGGACTGTAGAGGTTATCGCGCATCCATGACATGAAGCGATCCCCCATTTCGTTGATGACACGCAGTTTTGCAAATGCACGTCCAAAAGCTGTTTTCGGCGTTTTCGATACGGGTTGTAGCGCCTTGGAATGGGCCAAGTGTGCCGGCAATATAATCAAGGCTTCGATTAAGGAAACTGCCAAGGTCAGGAGCACGATGACCGATACTTCCCCAAAGAATTCACCGATCCGGCTATCGAGAAATAGAAAGATCGAGAAAGCCAAAATTGTGGTAATAATAGCAGAGATAATCGGTGGCAGCACTTCTATCGTACCATCGATGGCTGCATTTATCGGCGATTTCCCTTTTTCGTGATGCTGGTAAATATTTTCTGCGATAACAATCCCGTCATCCACCAAAATACCGATTACGATGATCATCCCGAATAACGATAATACATTAATGGTCACATCGAAGAATCCCGCAAAAATGAACATTCCCAAAAAAGCGACCGGAAGGCCGAAAGCCACCCAAAAAGCCAATCTGGTATTCAAGAAAAGTGATAGAAAAATCAACACGAGCAGCATCCCTTGCCATGCATTCTTAATCAAAAGGTCAGTTCTTCCATTTAGTGTTTTAGATAGGTCACTTACTACGCTCAGTGTTACATTGTCGTACTTTTGATTGAAATCCTCAACATACACCTTAACCTTGTCCGCCGAACTGATCAGATCTTCGGTATTCGTACTGGTAATGGTCGTATTGACCGCTAAGTCTCCGTTGAAATAAGAGGCATTCGGATTTTCCGAAAAGCGATCACGTATGATAGCCACATCTTTGAGGCGTACCGTTTGCCCTGAAGGATCGGCCTTTACGATGATATTCGACAGTTCATCACCATAATAAGATCTATTATTCGCTCGAATCAGGTACTCTTCGGCACTAGTCTTAATGTTTCCTCCAGTAACCAGAATATTGGCATTACCTACAGCTAGGGCTACCTCTGAAAAGGAAATATTGTAAGCCAATAGGTTATTCTCGTTAACAGCTATCTCTATCTCTTCATCGGGATATCCGGTAATCTCTATTTGCGAAATACCATCGATGGCACGTATATCGTTTTCGATTTGGCGCCCGATTTGCTTGAGGGTAACCAGTGGAATATTATCACCACTTATGGCAAAACTGATGGTTTGCCGAACTGCTTCCAGTTTTGAAACGATCAAGGGCTCCATACCTGTTGGAAAGGTTGGGACGCGATCAACGGCATTCTTGACTTCCAGCAACATGAAATCGATATCCCTGCCCTTTTCGATCTCTACATTAATGGTACCACTATTTTCACGGGAGGTAGAAGTGACCCGGTCAACCCCTTCTAACCCCTTAAGATTATCTTCTATCTTAAGTACGATACCCTCCTCTACTTCTTGTGGCGAAGCACCGGGGTAAGTAATTGTAATCAAGATATTTTTGGAATCGGTGAGCGGAAAGAACGAAGACTTCAACGATTTTGCCCCAACGATACCAAAGACCGCAAAGGCGATAATAATAACATTGACCGCTACATGGTAGCGTATGAAATATGCGATTACTTTTCTCATTATCCTTCGGTGTTGGTTTTCTTCTCCTCATATACCTTAACGGCCATGCCCGTATATGCCCCAAGTAAGGGCTTTGACATAATGACCGTACCGTCAGGTACTTCTTTAATGACCACCGTTTTATCGGAAAAATAAACCGGATTGACATCGATGATGTCCAATATCGTGTCTCGCACCACGAAAATCTTGTCGCCTTCCAATAACAGGTTTCGATCCACCTCAATGGCATCGGGTTCTTGTTTGGCATCAAGATTGGCCTCTAGATACATCCCTTCCCTAAGCGTGTTGTCCCTAACCTCGATAAAAGCCTTGATGGTTTGGGAAGCCTGATCTACGCGACCGTTTATTCGAGCTACCTTTCCGGTATAGGTTTTGGAGTCATCCAAAGCCGATAACGATACGCTTTCACCAACCTTTAGAAGGTCACTGAACTTTTTACTAACCGCTACTTCCAACTCGTATACATCGGTATTGATAAATTCCCCTAATTTTTGGCCCGACCTAATCAACGTGCCTTCGGTTACCAGGGTCTCGGTCAACACCCCGTTAAAAGGAGCCGAAATACGATATTTAGACAGGCGTTGTTCCAAGTTTTTTACATTGTAGTAGCTGGTCAAAATGCCTCGCCCACTGATAAAGAATTTCTCCTTCTCGGAAATCATCTCCGGCAATTCGGGTGTTGGCTTTGCCATATCAAAGCCATTCAGGTAAGTTTGCCACTTGGAAAAGAATTCGGGATAATCCAATCGTAAATCAGGCATAATAGAGGTGAGCTCATTGAACAGATTACTCTTGGCCGATTGTACACTTGCGGCGTATTCGGAGGCATCGATCCTAATGATGGCCTGCCCTTTTTGGTAGCGTTCCCCGGTCTTAAAGAGTTTGCTCCCTTTTCGGAACACCCCTTGTACTTCAGAATACAGTTCGACCCTGTTCTTGGCCACCAAGTTTCCGTTTGCGGGAACGACGATAGGCACCGGACCGTTTTCAACGACTTCCGTGAAAACCGTTTTCACCACTTTCTGTGCTCGGGGTTGGAAACTCTTTTTACTTGCAACAATTGCCTTGGCTCCGAAAAAGCCGGCAACAATCAATAAAATCCCTAAAACGGATAGTATTATTTTTCTCATAAGTTGGTAATTGTAAAGGTATCGTTGTGTTAGTTATGACAAGTGCCGCCTCACTTTATCCCAGTCAGACTTTTGCCGTCGTCATTCGTTTAATTCAATTCAGTTAAAACTTTATTAAAAATCGATCAATGGTTCAAAATTCCGCTGTACTCTTTTAAGCAGGGCAATCATTTCGGTTTTCTCTTGATCACTAATATTTCGCTCCATTTTGGTAATCAAGCTTTTGATTACCGGTCTGGTTTTTTGATAGACCCCTTTTCCTACCTCTGTCAAGAACACCTGGTTTACCCTTTTATCCGTCTTCCCCTGTCTACGTTGGATATACTTTTTCGATTCCATTTTTGCTAGCAATCGCGTTAGGGACGATTTGTTTCTATACGTCAAATAAGCCAGCTCATTTTGGTTTAGGCCATCTTGTTCATCCAATTTCTTCAACACTACCATCTGCTCTTTGGTCAAATCCAAACCCGCGTTGTCGAAAGCTTCGTTCATGTGATAGTCGACCAATTTCATGGTTCTGCCCAACCACGGACCGATGGACCTTTCAAAATCAATAACAACGGACTTCGTTTTCACTCGGCGAATCTAAACAAAATTCAATTCGTTGCATGTGCAACCATTGTTAATTGTTTATTAATATTCACCAATCATTAAACAGCGGTTTTTTAATCGAAACAGGGGCCTTTAAACCGTTTGTCCATAGTAGTAAATCGGTTATCTTTATTGCCATACCGACTAAATAAAGACTTATGAAAGGATTGGATGCTTTTGATTGGGTGGTGATCGCCTTATATTTTATAGTACTTCTTGGGGTAGCCTGGTGGGTCATCAGACAAAAGCAGAAAAACACCGAAGATTACTTTTTGGCGGGTCGCAATATCGGGTGGTTCATGGTGGGCGCCTCCATTTTTGCTTCCAACATTGGTTCGGAACACGTTGTTGGATTGGCCGGAAATGGGGCTGGCGACAAAATGCCTTTGCTGATTTATGAACTTCACGCCTGGATCGTATTGATGCTTGGTTGGGTCTTTCTCCCCTTTTATGCCCGGAGCGGGGTATTCACGATGCCAGAGTTCTTGGAAAAACGTTTCGATGCACGATCTCGATGGGTCTTGTCCGTCATTTCCTTGATCGCCTATATTTTGACCAAAGTTTCGGTCACCATCTACGCTGGTGGAGTCGTGGTCTCTGCCTTGTTGGGTATTCCCTTTTGGATCGGAGCTGTAGCTACCGTAGTGCTTACCGGTCTTTACACCGTATTAGGGGGAATGCGAGCGGTTGTCTATACCGAAACAATTCAAGCCATTGTACTTGTTCTCGGTGCCGGAATCCTGACTTTTTTAGGGCTCGAAGCCGTCGGAGGATGGGGAGAACTAAAAAACACGGTCGGACCTGATTACTTCAATATGTGGCGGCCCAACTCTGATCCCGAATACCCGTGGTTGCCTTTGTTCATTACCAGTACGGTAGTGGGCATATGGTACTGGTGTACCGATCAGGTCATTGTACAACGTGTACTAACAGCCAAAAATATAAAAGAAGGGCGTCGAGGAAGCATCTTTGGGGCACTGTTGAAATTAATGCCCGTTTTTCTTTTCTTGATTCCCGGAGTCATCGCTTTGGGATTAAAAATGCAGGGCAAATTGGATTGGGACAGTCCAGATGAGGCCTTTCCGGTCTTGATGAGCAATATTATGCCTTCAGGACTAAGAGGCTTGGTTGCGGCAGGTTTGCTTGCCGCACTAATGAGTTCGCTAGCCTCCGTGTTCAACTCCTGCTCTACCCTATTCACACTGGATATCTATAAAAAACTAAAACCTGACAAACCCGAGGCGCAATTGGTCAAAACAGGCAGGATCGCCACCTTTTTCGTCGTGGGATTAGGCCTGCTCTGGATACCTATTATCACGACGCTTTCCGATGGCCTTTATGAGTACTTACAAAATGTGCAGGCCTATATTTCCCCGCCGATAGCAGCCGTATTCTTGCTGGGCATCTTCTATAAAAGAATCAATGCAAATGGGGCCATCGCCACCTTGATCGGCGGATTCATCATCGGTTTCTCAAAGTTGACCTTGGAGATATTGAAATCCAGTTTTCAAGAAGGTAGTTTTCTTTTTAGTATTGCGGATATTAATTGGTTGGTCTTTGGGGCCTACTTTTTTGCCTTATGTATCGCCATCGCTATTGTGGTAAGTCTATTTTATCCTGCACCATCACAGCAGCAACTAGCAGGTTTGACGTTTGGTACGGTCACCCAAGAGCAAAAGACCGCTAACAAATCGAGTTACAACATATGGGACATCATCGCATCGGTTAGCGTTATCGTCATTGTTCTATATATTATGATATCATTTAGCACCCTCGCCCTATGACATTAAAAACCTTTCTTACGTTATTCACAATTTTCGCATTTCAAATCGGCTTTGCGCAAAGTGGGGATCGGCCCAATATCTTGGTCATCATGTTCGACGACGCCGGTTTGGACATGTCCGCTTATGGTAGTACCTATGTCAATACTCCAGGCTTCGATGCCATAGCAAAAGAAGGCATCTTGTTCAATAGGGCCTATACGCCCAATGCCAAATGTGCTCCTTCGCGTGCAGCGGTCATCACTGGCCGAAACTCATGGCAATTGGATGCCGCGGCCAATCACGTCATTTACTTTCCGCCCAAATTCAAAACCTATCAAGAAGTGCTCAAAGGGCAAGGATATACAACAGGACATACCGGGAAAGGATACGGGCCAGCGATTACCCTAACCGCTTCAGGAGAGCAACGTGAGGTCATGGGGCCGGCATATAACGAAAAAACCTTGGAACCTCCCACGAGCGGAATCGGGACAAACGACTATGCCGCAAATTTTGAACACTTTCTAGATAGTATTCCTGAAAACAACCAGTGGAGTTTTTGGTTGGGCACCATTGAACCACATCGCGGATATGAATATGGAAGTGGTGCACGTCTCGCAGGGAAGACCCCTGATATGATTCAGGATTTTCCACCCTACTGGCCAGATAATGAAACTACCCGAAACGACCTTTTGGACTATGCCTATGAAATAGAGGATACCGATGCACATATTGTGCGGGTCTTGGAAACGCTCAACGAAAGAGGGCTTATGGAAAACACCTTGATCATTGTTACCTCGGATCATGGCATGCCTTTTCCAAGGGTCAAGGGAAATCAGTATGAAAATGCGAACCATGTTCCGATGGCCTTGCTATGGAAAGGAAAGTCCAAACCGAAGGTAGTTGATGATTATGTCAGTTTTATCGACTTGGCCCCGACCTTTTTGGAGGCCGCAGGGATTGATTGGACGTCCTCTGGGATGCATCCGACCCCTGGCAATAGCTTGATGCCCCTGATTACTTCAGACGGTACAGGGCAACTAGACCCTGAACGGGATTTTGTACTAGTGGGGAAAGAGCGACACGACACGGGAAGGCCCAATGATGTAGGATATCCCATTCGTGGTTTATATAAGGATAGTCTCTTATACGTCACAAATTATGAAGTAGACCGCTGGCCATCGGGGAACCCTGAAACGGGTTATCTGAATACGGACGGTAGCCCGACCAAAACAGAAATCCTCAAACTGCGTAGGACGGGTAAGAATACCGAATATTGGAAACTCAATTTCGGAAAACGTGTAGAAGAAGAGCTCTACAACATTCAAAAAGATCCTTTTTGTATGGTAAACCTAGCCAAAAACGTGAACTACGAATCGCTGAAATACGAACTAAAAACCTTTATGGAAAATAAATTGAGGAGTCAAGGCGATTTGCGTATGCAAGGGTTCGGACATTTATATGAGGCATATCCCTTTACACGAAATGCCCGCTTTTATAAGCGGTATATGTCCGGTGAAAAAACCAGTTCTGGCTGGGTGAACGATACGGACTTCGAGACCTATTATATAGATGGCGCAGGCGCTACTTTGAAAAAGGTGATCAGGGATTCCATACGCGAATAAGAACAATAGGCAACTTCGATATCACTGATCGCGGCTCTTGGAAAACAGTCGGGGAAAATTGAATCATTGCCATAGAAAATAGTTTAATATAGCATCCTTTTTCTATAGGAACATCAACGCTACAGTCTAGAATTGATCACTGATGACAAATTTCTTTGTTTGAAACAAAAGCTCATGGATTTTATGAGAAATGGTCTCAAACTCTTCTGGTAGTACTTTTATGGAATTAAAAGGCAACGCCTTTTTTAAAAAATCGGATTGGCATTAACACCATGCCGATAAACCCCACACCAAGCTAGTTTTTGTCGGTATCATTTATATATCTTTATCTAGTGTCAAAAAAATCAATAGCATTTCTTATCATCTCTCTTGTCATCGGTTGCCTATTTGTACTACGGGCATGTCATTTTGGTTCAATTGATTCTGGCTATCAGAAATTAAATGAAGTTCAACCCTTTCACTACAATGGCAAACAATTTGCAGGATCCCAATCCTGTATTCCCTGTCATGAATCGATTTATAAAACCCATACTGCCACGGCTCATTTCAACACCTCTGCCAGAGCGAATGGTGAAAACCTACAAGGCAGTTTTAATGGGGAGCAAGATAGAATAAACCTGGTAGGAAGCCAGGTCAAATTGGTAGCAGAGTCTGAGGACTATTTTCAAGTAACCAAGTCTTATCCCGGTAAAATACAGGACAAATCAAAAATTGATGTTGTAATTGGTTCAGGGGTCAAAGGCCAGTCTCATTTGACTTTCAAGGGCGATTCACTCTATCAGCTACAAGTTTCCTATTTTAAATTGACGAACGGATGGGTCAACAGTCCTGGGTTTCCCAACCAAAGGTTTCAAAGACCGGTAATGGACAATTGTATCAAATGCCATGTCACTTTCGCAAAAAACGAGGATGTTTCGGGCATGTCGAACGTATATGATAAAGACTCCTTCATCTACGGCGTAGACTGTGAGCGCTGCCATGGTCCTTCTCAAGAACATGTTGATTTCAGAAAGGGTAATTTGAAGTTGAACACGGCCGACCCTATCGTTCAAATCGACACTTTGTCCCGCAATCTTCGGGATAATATCTGTGCTCAATGCCATGCCGGTCTGCGTGCCAATCAATTAAAAAATCCTTTTTCGTACGTAGTCGGCGAGAAACTCGAAGAATATTCCAAAAATTACAACACGCGCAAACCGGAATATGAACTGGATGTTCATGGCAATCAATATGGACTTTTAAAGAGTAGTGCTTGTTACAAAAATAGTCCAACAATGAGCTGTACTACATGCCATGATTCACATCTAAATCAACGAGAACAAGAAAACGTTTTTAACGGGAAATGTATGGAGTGTCATAAAGCAGTGCAACATCCGCATGAAACAGAAATGAAATCTTCTACAGCACAATATGACAACTGCATCAAATGTCACATGCCCGTTTTTCCTTCAAAAACGATGAATGTAAGTCTTCCCAATACGAACCAAGAAAAGGCTATTGATATCCGGACACATCTTATAGGCATTTACATCGACAAGGTCTATCAAACAAAACCGTAGTGCTTCTTTTATACGTTGCGGTATGCAACAAGCTGTATGACACCAAGCACATTTACCAAAGAAAATTGATGTGCTGAACCTGCCTTGTTTTGCTATGAAAGTACATTTTCCGAGCGCATTTGAGGTCGGCTCACCACACTAGGTCACGCTACACTACTTTCGAAACAACCGATTTGGACGACCAAGGCAATCGGTCAACTATCTTGATGAAGTTCTTCAACCTATTGTCTTTAAAATATGGCAAAATCCAGAAGGGTCGAAATTGTTTTTGGGTAGAACAACTAGCATGAAATTTCGGTATGACAAAAGAAAGGCAAACTATCGGAATCTACGCATACTTGATTCGCTTAATTAGTACTACGTACGGGTTTTATTCTTTCAAGATCATCAAATTCATGAATTTGAAACCCAAAGTAAAATGTTGCTGCCCTATTTGAACATCATTTGATCTATTTTCACATTAACCTGTTTTTAACATACTCGATCAAAAAATCAACATTTCATATTTATCATAATAACCAACTTAAAACTTAACACATGAAAAAAATGTTTTTCAAAAAGATTCTTTTTTTGTTATGCTTGTTTTCCATCGGATTGATACAGGCACAAACAGTCGTCGGTACTGTTTCTGATCAATCGGGGCCCTTACCAGGAGCTAATGTTTTGGTAGCAGGTACGACAAGCGGAACGCAAACCGATTTTGATGGGAACTTTTCCATTGAAGCGGCAAGCGATGCAACCTTGGTCTTCAGTTATATAGGTTTCAAGACCGTTGAGGTGGCCGTAAATGGTCAAACCACCATAAATGTCACCATGGAAGAAGATGCAAGTCAACTAGAAGAGGTTGTTGTTACGGGTTACGGCTCTCAAGCAAAGAAGGATTTAACTGGTGCGGTTGCCGTGGTTGACACAGATGAATTGTTGGCCGTTCCGGCTACGACCTTCGCCCAGCAATTACAAGGTAGAGCGGCGGGTGTTAACATCGTGAACGATTCTCGGGCCGGTGGTTCGGCCACTGTGCGTATTCGAGGTTTTGGTTCGGTCGGCAACAATGACCCTTTATACATTATAGACGGTGTACCTTCCCAAGATCCAGGAAATTTGAATCCCAATGATATTGAGTCATTGCAAGTACTTAAAGATGCATCCGCGGCATCTATTTATGGGTCGAGAGCTGCAAATGGGGTTATTATTATTACGACCAAAAGAGGAAAACTCGGCAAACCGACCATTACATACAATACCTTCTATGGCGTGCAAAGTGCTACTGAGTCTCCCGATGTCTTGAACGCAAGGGATTTAGGAACCTATTTATTTCTAGCAGACCGATATGCAGGACGTACACCGAGCCATGGTCAATATGGGTACGGACCAAACGGTGAAATAACCATTCCTGATTTTGTTTTTCCAAGCGGTACGTTTGAAGGCGACCCTGCAACCGATCCAGATCTATATTCGCTTGTAGATGGAAACATTTATGCTATTACGAGGTCGGCAGATACCAATTGGTGGGACGAGGTTACCCGTGCGGCTCCTATTCAACAGCATAATATTGCTGCCTCCGGAGCTACCGAAAACGCCAGATATGCATTTTCCTTAGGCTATTTTTCACAAGATGATATTATTAAATTTGTAAGTTACGATAGAGTTTCACTCCGAGCCAATACCGAGTTCAAGGCACTGAACAATCGATTGACCATTGGTGAAAATTTCACGGCCTCTTTTGAGAATAGGAAAGGGGACAACAATCTCGATGAGGAACAAGGGCCCGTTGCGGGGTCGTATAAACACCATCCCTTATTACCAGTTTTTGATATTGTCGGCAACTTCGCTGGTAGTAGAGGTGCAAATTTGGGTAATAATTTTAATCCTTTTGCCGCACTCTCTAGAAATCAAGATGATAGAATCTATAATCTAAGATTATTGGGTAATGTTTATGCAGCTTATAAACTTACTGAAAACTTAGAGGTGCGCTCTAGCTTTGGCGTCGACGGTAGGGTGTTACGACAACGTGACATCAGTCGTCCGCAACCTGAATATGTCGAAGGTAACTTTATCAATGGTTCTGATGCACGAGAGGAATATGCTTACGGGTGGACTTGGACCAACACCTTGACCTATACTAAAACTTTTAATGATGTACATAACTTTAATGCTTATGTAGGTGTGGAATCAATTCAACAATTTGAAGAACGTTTTGGTGCTGGAAGGAATATTTTTGCTTTCGACACCAATAACATCATCAGTTATTTGGATTTAGGTGACGCAACTACTGCCGACAATTATGGTTTTATAGTAACTGATTACACACTTTGGTCTCAATTTGGCAAGATAAATTATGATTATGATGGTAAATATCTAGCAGGAGTTACCCTAAGAAATGATTCCTCATCCCGTTTTAGAGAGGCTTCAAGAAGTGCCATCTTCCCAGCTTTCAATCTGGGATGGAGGGTTTCCGACGAAAACTTTATGGACGGTGTCGAATGGATTGACAACTTCATGGTACGCTATGGTTGGGGACAAACCGGTAACCAAGAAATAGGAAACTATAACGCGTTTACCACCTACCGCTCAGATATCCTTACAGGAGGTTATCCCATAGATGGTTCAACAGGCTCACCGGCAATTGGTTTTCAACCCCGTCAATTCGGTAATCCTGATGCCAAATGGGAAACTACTACCTCTAATAATTTAGGTATTGACTTAACCATGTTTAAGAACAAAATGACTTTTTCATTAGATTTATATAACCGTATCACTACCGATATGTTACTGCCGGCACAGCCCCCCTTTACAGCGGGTCAAGCCACTCCTCCAGCCGTAAATACTGGAGGTATAACCAATGAAGGTTTTGATATTGCACTAGGATACAATGGTCAAATTGGTGATGATTTCTCCTTTAGTGTAAATGGAAATATCTCGGCATATTCCGTTGTAGTTGATGAGTTAAGTACTCCTGATGAAAGACTGTTTGGACGAACCGAACGTATTCCTGCAATTACGATTACCGAAGCCGGACAGCCACTCTCCTCGTATTTTGGTTTTAAAACCCTAGGCTTGTTTCAGACACAAGCGGAAGCGGACGCTTGGGCGCCATTCGGCGATTACAATGCTCCTGGTAAATTCAGGTTTCAAGATACCAATGGAGATGGCGAAATCACCGATGATGACAGAACCATCATCGGCAATCCACATCCTGATTTCACCTATGGTATCAACTTAGATTTTACGTACAAGAATTTGAGTTTAAATATTTTCGGAAATGGGTCTCAGGGTAACGATGTCTTTAATTACGTACGTTTCTTTGGTGACTTCAATACCTTTCAAGGGAATAGAACTTCGCGGGCGCTATTTGATGCATGGCAGCCTTCAAACCCCGAGGCACCTGTAGCTCAATGGGTTGCAGCAAACCCAAATGCGACCTCCCCCATTATGGATGCCGATGATGCGACGAGTAGTCGACCTTCTTCTTATCTAATTGAAGATGGCAGCTTTTTTAGATTGCGAAACGTACAGTTGACCTATACGTTTCCCGAAGATATTATAGGGGATGTTGGCTTGGCTAATGCCCAAATCTATGTACAGGCTCAGAATTTAGCTACTTTCACCAAATATTCAGGATTAAACCCAGAAATTTCATTAAGACGAACCGACCCTTCGGTTGCAGAAGACCTTCGGAGAAATTTGACTTTAGGATATGATGGTGGTTTCAACCCCGTGCCTATGACCCTTAGCCTGGGCTTAAACTTGACTTTGAAATAATAAAAATTGACTCTGAAATTTAAATTAAATAGAAATGAAAACAATTAAAGGTTTAGTAATCGTATTTATTGCTTCGCTTGTCTTAGTGACGGGATGTAGCGATGAATTCTCAGCCAAAGAGCCACAAGGGGCATTTGGTGAAGGTGATGTCGCATCAATGAACGGTGTTGAAGGAATCCTGTTGGGATCTTATAATATGTTGCAAGGGGGTGGACTTACGGGTCAAACTTGGCGTAACGAAATTCAAAATTGGGTATTTAATCTCCCTTCCGATGATGCTTTAAAAGGAACGGATGCGGGTGACCAGCCTGAACAGTCCTTTATCGAGCAATATGATTTTCAATCGTTCAACCTGCACATACGGGATAAATGGAGAGGGTTGTTTTTAGGCGTTGCTACGACTAACGACGCAATAAACACTTTAGCACTAGTGGAGGATGCTCCTGCGGAAAGAAGTGCGCAGATTATTGCCGAAGCACGTTTTTTACGCGGTATTTTTCACTTTGAAGCACGTAAGATGTGGGAAAGACCTCCTTATGTGGATGAAACCAATTTTGACAAAGCTGATTTGTCTAGTTCTCAAGTTCCTAACGACCGCGAAATATGGCCCTTAATCGAGGCTGATTTTGAAGCCGCCGCAGCGGTACTGCCAGAAACTCAGTCTGAAGTAGGTAGACCTACAAGCTGGGCCGCTAAGGCGTTTTTGGCTAAAGCAAAAGTATATCAAGGGTTTAATGAAGACGGTTCTGCCAATATTGCCAAACTTCAAGAAGCAAAACCCATCTTAGAAGATATTATCAATAATGGAGGGTTTTCGTTGGTAGAAAACTTTGAAGATAATTTCTTGGTGGGTAGCCGTAACAACTCAGAGTCCATTTTCGAAGTGCAATATGCAATTAGTCAGGCGAATGCAGATGTCTCCAATAGAGGTATGGGTCTTGCACATCCATACACGGACCCATGGGGGTGCTGTGGTTTCTATCAAGTTAGCCAGAATTTGGTGAATGCCTACAAGACCGAAGGCGGTTTGCCTTTGTTGGATTCTTTCAACGATTCCAATGTTTCAGCGGACGTAGATGCTACCGTGACGCCAGTGTACGATGGTCCTTTAGATCCAAGATTAGATCATACCGTTGGCAGACCAGGAATTCTCTTTAAGAATTTTAAAATTGCACAAACCGATTTTTCCCGTGACCTAAACTATGCAGGGCCTTTTGTTTCTAAGAAGCATGTTGCCGAACAAGAGTTTTTCGCGCAAGGCGGTTGGCAAAATCTTTCTGCGAACAACTATCGCATTATGCGTTTGGGTATGATAATTTTATGGCTGGCCGAGGTAGAAGTGGAATTGGGCGATCTAGAAAGAGCACGCGAATTAGTAAACCTCATCAGAGCGAGGGCATCAAACCCTGCCGGTTTTGTGCCCAGGGCAATTCAAGGGGAAGAGCGTAATGATTTTGAAGTAATCGCAGATGAGCCGGCCGCCAATTATGAAATATCACAGTATAATGAGGCCTGGACCGATGCCGCGACGGCACGTAAGGCCGTTCGTTTCGAGACCCGTTTGGAGTTTGCAATGGAAGGTCATCGTTTCTTTGACTTGACAAGATGGGGTATAGCAGCAGAAACCCTTACCGCTTACATTCAAAGTGAATCACAAAGTAGGGTTTATCTAGCAGGTAAAACTTTTGTGGAAGGAAAACACGAATATTTCCCAATACCCTTGGAAGCTATCGATCGCTCCTCGGTGGATGGTGTGCCAACATTAACACAAGACCCGGCCTACTAGTTTCAAACTTGTTTTTATAATTTTCATACTATCAAAAGCAGTGGTTATATTCGTATAATCACTGCTTTTTTACTTCTGTCAACGAAGTTCCGTCAATTAGTTTTCAAAATGAAAAATAGCCTTCTATTATCTGTTCTCCTAGTACTACTTTTTTCCTCCTGTGAAAATAAGGAGGCCACACTATACGTGCTAAAATCATCAAAGAAAACCAATGTAGAGTTTAACAACCGTATTGTAGAAACCGATAGCTTTAACATTCTTACCGAAGAATATATTTTTAATGGTGGTGGTATTGCTGTCGCTGATTTTAACAACGATGGTCTAAACGATATTTTTTTTACAGGCAATCAAGTCACCAACAAACTTTACCTAAATGAAGGTGATTTCAAGTTTCTGGATATTTCAAAAACGGCAGGTATAGAGGCAGGACAAAAATGGAGTACTGGAGCTGCCATTGTCGATATCAATCTCGATGGCCTTATTGATATTTATATCTGCTCCGCCATGGGCGGTGAGGCACAAGATAGAAGAAATATGCTTTTTGTCAATCAAGGAATTACTAATGAAGGGGTACCAACCTTCCAGGAAATGGCGAAGAAATACAAAATTGACGATAATCGAAACAGTATGAACGCCACCTTTTTCGACTACGACAAAGATGGCCTTCTAGACCTCTATGTGCTGAATAACGAACAGGGCGAAACCCTACCTACGAACTATCGTGCAAGGGTAAATGACGGTTCTGCCATGAGCAATGATAAACTATATCGAAATAAAGGAGATGGCACCTTTGAAGATGTGACGCTAAAAGCAGGTATTGTGTATGAGGGTTTCGGTTTGGGACTTGCGGTAGCTGACCTAAACTATGATGGTTGGCCCGACATTCATATCAGTAATGACTACCTCACTAATGATGTATTGTATATCAATAATCAAGATGGCACTTTCACCAACAAAATCGAGAACTATCTTAAACATCAAAGTAAATTCTCGATGGGCTCTGATATTTCGGATTATGACAATGATGGCCTTCTAGATATCCTAACCTTAGACATGCTGGGCGAAAGCAACCAACGGTTAAAAACAACCATTGGCAATACCAACTATCTAGAGTACACCCTAAACAAAAAGTATGGTTACGAGTACCAATACATGCGTAACATGTTACATAAAGGTACTGGCCCTGACAGTAATTACAGTGAAATAGGATTAATGGCCGGCATAGCCAAAACAGACTGGAGCTGGTCGCCCCTATTTATGGATGCCGATAATGATGGCCTTCGAGATTTATTTATAACCAATGGTTTCCCTCGTGATATTACTGATAAGGATTTTGGCGACTTTGCAGTAAGTGCCGGACCCTATTTAAGTCCCTTCAAAATTTTAGACTCTATACCGGTAGTGAAACTCCCGAATTATGCCTATTTCAACAAAGGGGACTGGATGTTTGAAGAACGAACCCAAGATTGGGGTCTAAGTATCCCTTCATTTTCCAATGGTGCCGCCTTTGTAGATTTAGATCAAGACGGTGATTTAGACTATGTGGTCAACAACATTAACGATGAGGCCTTCATTTTTGAAAATACGTATGGCAAAAATGAAAGTGAAACGAATAACTTTTTGCGGTTAGCACTTAAAGGCCCTACCCATAACCCATTGGGTATTGGCACCAAAATCAAGATTTCGTATGGTGATGGCAAAACGCAGTACTATGAACACTATTTGACTCGTGGCTATATGTCCTCAGTCGAACCTATTCCACACTTTGGATTGGGAACAATCGACACCGTTCAGCAACTAGAAGTGCAATGGCCAGATGGCACCTATGAAAAATTGACAACTATTGAAGCCAATCAAACGGTTTCAATACATCATAAAAATGCTGTCAAACAGGGTTCGGGTTCCTTTCATCCAACTTCAAAACGTTCGAACGTACCTAAGCTGACCAACATGACCCAACAATTAAACATCGATATCGTTCACAAAGATTTGGACTTTATAGACTTTGACATACAACGGACCTTACCTCATAAGTTAACTCAAAATGGTCCCTGTCTCGCTGTAGGTGATTTGAATGGTGATACTTTTGAGGACGTGGTAGTTGGAAGCTCGGCAAAACAATCTCCAATCATTCTATTTCAAACGGAAGCGGGTAATTTTACCCAACAACCCTTGTTCACAGAGCCCGATGAGATGCATTTTGAAGAAGAAGGAATTGCCCTTTTTGACATCGATAACGACGGTGATCTTGATATGTATCTGGTTTCTGGTAGTAATCAATTTGAAAAAGGAACTGAAAGCTACAAAGACCGACTCTATATAAATGACGGAAAAGGAAGGTTCACAGAGAATCCGAACCGCATACCCGATATCAGAACAAGTGGCTCTGTGGTAAAACCTATTGATTTTGATGGTGATGGCTATATCGATCTATTCGTCGGTGGAAGAACCGCCATGGGTGAATTTCCTATGCCAGAAAAAAGTCATCTATTGAAAAATGAAAATGGCGTTCTTAAGGATGTCACTGACCATTTAGCCCCGGACTTAAGGAATATCGGCATGGTTACGGATGCGGTCTGGAGCGATTATAACGGGGATCAACAGCAAGATTTGATCGTAGTTGGTGAACTTATGCCGATTACTATTTTCAAAAACCAAAACGGGTCTTTTGAAAAGGTCAAAAATACAGGACTTCAAAATTTTACCGGTTGGTGGGAGAGCATTGCCGCAGGTGATCTGGATAACGATGGTGACACCGATTTTGTAGTAGGAAATCTGGGGAAGAACAACTTGTTTCAGCCCTCTGTTGACAAACCGGTAACTATAATGGCAAAGGACTTTGATAAAAACGGAAGTATTGACCCTGTGAGCTTTGCCTACCTTAAGGACAAAAGCGGGTCATTCAAGTCGTACCCAGTTAACTTTTGGGGTGACCTCGTTAAACAAAGTCCGCTGTTTCGATCGAAATTCGGCTACTTCAGGGAATACGCCGAAGCCACTGATAGTACCTTGCTGACCTCACAAGAGGCAAGTGATGCCTTCGTGCTCAAGGGAAATTTCGATAAAAGTAGCTATGTAGAAAACTTGGGCAATGGCTCTTTCAAAATACACGACTTGCCCATTGAAGCCCAATTGGCACCTCTTAATGACATTGTGTTAACTGATTTGGATGGTGACGGAAATCAAGATATTTTGGCGGTCGGCAATGATTTTGGAAATGAAACATTTATAGGAAGGTATGACGCGCTTAATGGAATTTATTTAAAAGGTAACGGTAAAGGGTCATTTGAAGCGATCCCTAACGATGAAATCGGTTTTTTGGCACCTCAAGATGCGAAGTCCATCGCAGCTGTCAAATCTGCTACGGGAGGCAAACTGTATTTCGTAACCCAAAATAAGGGCACCCTATTGGTTTTTGAAAACTAAGGTACTATTCTAAAAGACGGATTTATCTTTTCAATGCAAAGTAGCCCTCGATCGTTTCATCATATACCGAGGTAGCCTTGTACCAATAGGTTGATGACGGCATCGCTTTTCCATTGAACGTACCATCCCAGCCGATAGATTCGGGTACCAACTGCGATAGTAAGTTTCCATAGCGGTCAAAAATAAAAATCATTTTTAAGTTGGCGATAACCCCATTCATTGGAGTAAACTGCCAGTAGTCGTTGATACCGTCGTTGTTGGGGGTAAAAAAAACTGGAAAGTCTTTTTTAGCTATGCTCTGAACGAAAAAATACTCTGAAATTCCACACCCATTCTTGTCCCTAACAAAAATGTTATGGTTCCCCTCTGCAATCGAAGTAAAAATGGCGCTATCTGTATAGGGACCCTCAATTGTGTCCAAGGCATATTCATAATTCCCGATACCCGAGGTTATAACCTCTATATTAATTCCAAAACGCCCTCTCTCAGCTTTTACCTCCTCTATAGTTGCAATTTCTGAATCAACCACCGAAAAAGAGTGTATTCTAGTACATTCCGAGGTATCTCCAAAAAGTGATACAGAATTGTAGGCTTCGTACCGATACTCACCTACCGCTGAAATTGTGACAGCCTCTTCCTCAGAAAATAATACTTCCGAACCCTCTTCAATTCTATACCAGCGAAAACCTTGGGCGCGGTCATCGGTCGAAACGATAACCGTCGAGCTGCCTTCACATAGTCCTATTACTTCCGGCATATTGGTTTCTGGCCTGAACTGATCACAATCAATATTCGACGCCCCGGTCGTAAATGTCTGAAAAGAACATGATTGGGCATCACCATTTTCATTGTAAGGGGTTATCGTTATGAAAAGCCGGGTATTCAGAGGAAGGTTTTCAACGGGTCGGTACGACAAATTATTTCCGATATCGGTCTCCGCCAATAGTTCCTCACCCATTTCCGTTACTCCAATAGATAGTTTATACCCCGTTGCCGTAGGCGCATAATCCCATACCAACTCCTCGCCTGAATTCACATCTTCCGCTCCAGGCAGCGGTTGATTCAAGGTAGTACAATTTGGAGGAGTCATCACGTCGACTGTGGTAAACTTTTCCGAGGGGCATGTAATAAAAGTACCATCGTCTAAAAAAAGACTTATGGTCACGAAAATTTCTGTGTTATCGGGCAACCCTACAACCGGTGTCAAAAAATTTACAAGAGCAGCCGATCGGCTATTTAATATGTCCGAACCACCTTCGGTAGTACCTAATGAGACCGAATAACCATCGATACCCCCAACAACATTCCATGATACTTGTGTATCTACAGGTACATCCGTATCACCATTTACGGGGTTATCGATCTTTGGGCATTGCAGTTGGGCACTACCGAAATAACCCAAAAGGATAATTGTACAAAACAAACAGTCGTGCCAAATTGAATTCATCATAGTTTGGTATTAACTATCCTTCATTGGTATACCTCCTTTTAGGTCAAATAGGCGTTTTATAGAAATCTCATTTGCTTGCACCTAATTAAGTCCTAGCGCCACAAGAAGTGCCAATTCTCGACGTAGAACAGCTATACGATTGTTCTTTTAAAAGATAAGACAAAAAGCACTATCAAATGACCTTGTAAATGACATAACGAGACGAAAATTCATGAATTTGAATTATGTTTTTTGGACACAATCTACATTGGTGATTTTAAAAATTATCTTAGAGGTGAGTTAGTTTATTCAAGTTCTTTCAATACTCATTGGTTTTTGAATTTACCGTAATCTGTCAAAAACCTTAGAGCGTTGAAGTTAGTTTAAAGCAATATTGTCGGTTGGCAATATTGCTTTTTTTATAACCTCAATATTGAATCTTTTTAAACAGAATAGGGATCACTTGGTTCTATTATGATCGAATAGCTAACTATTTAAATTAATTGTGCGCAATACACTTAGAAGACTACGAGTCTATGGTATTTATTCTTACTTTAGTATAGCTAGCTTGACACTACCTCTTATAATACAAATCTTGTCTTGAAAAACGTATCAATGAGTCGTCTTAGTCTAGTAATGTTCTTCGTATTATCGCCGATTTGGCTGTACTCTCGCGACCAAGAATGTGCTACCATAGAACTGCTCCCTTATCTAGAAAGAATCGAAAGCTTAGTAGAGAAACAGCTCATCGAAAACCCTGAATCTTTCAATGAAGCAAAATTGATTGAAAGGAAAAATGAATCTTTCGGAATACAAAGAGTTGAAGCCTGTTTAGATTTGTTCACTTTTTTTATTTACAGATCAACTGACAAAGCGAAAAAGTACAATGATGAAGCCCAAAGGCTAGCGTTGGATTTAGATTTCAAACCTGAGTATCTCAAATCGTCCTTAAATCAAGCCTATATCTATTTTATCCAAGGTCTTTTCGGGCGTGCTTTAAGCAAAATAGCCCAAATCGAATCTCAAATCGAATCTCAGAACATTCACGAGTTAATCGCCGAAAGTGGTACATTAAAGTCATATGTTTTTGCAGAACAGGGGAAATATGAACTTGCATTAAAAACGGCCTTGGATGTATTGGAAATGGGTGAAAAATCTCAAAATAAGTACGCCGAAATGCGGGCGTATTCTGCTATTTCACATGTCTATCTTAGACTGAATGAATATGACAAAGCGTTGGATAATTGCCTCAAAGGTCTGGATCTAATTTTAACCCTAGAAAAAGTACAGTACATATTTCCAAAAATCGATGAGTTAGCTCGAATGGCGCACAAACTCGAGGGAATCGAAAGGGCCTCTGAAATCTATGAGTTCTATTTAAGAATGGAAAAGAAAATTCAAGAGCCAGGAAGCTATGTTAGAAGCATTGTTTACATGAACATGGCAAACATTTACATCGAGGAAAAGGAGTTTACTATGGCGGACTATTTTTTGTCCAAATCCTTAGACCTAATAGATTCGAACAACTATCGGTTTAGGAGGCCGAGAGCTCATGTATTGATGGCCAAATTATATTTGGAAGTACAAGACACTATTCAATCAATAACCAGTTACGAAAAAGCATTTTATTCAGCAAAGGTCATTAATGCCTTCGACGTTATCAAAGAGGTCAGCAAAGAACTATCACAACTTTACTTGTTCAACGGAGATTCTTTGGATGCTGCTGCTTTTTCCGACCTTCATCTTTCCATAAGCGACTCGCTGTTTTCAGTAGAATCTGAACAACGGATCAAAATATTGGAGGCCGAACGCAAAATCGATAATATTTCCAGACAAAAAGAATTATTGGAATTACGAACAGAGAGCCAAGCGCAAAAGTATCGCTTTTTGACCCTGATTTTGATACTGACACTCATTTCTACCGGCATAGCGGCCTACTCCTACATGAAAGTCAAAAAAAAGAACAAGCTTCTATTTAACAGGACCAAAGAATTGACCCTGGAGAAGCTGAATCAGAAAAAAATTGTTCCTGATGCAAATTCGACTGCTAGGAAGCCTGTCACGACAAAAAAAGGACCTAAGTCACAACAGGCGTATATCGATGAAGATGTGAAAGAAATCATCCTTACGAAATTGCAAAGATTTGAGGAGGATAATTTTTTTCTCGATACGAAATGTAGTTTACGAAGTCTCTCGGAAAAACTACAAACCAATCAAAAATATTTATCCCTTGTAATCAACCATGAGAAGAAAACTAATTTCAACAACTACATTAACGAACTTAGAATCAATTTTCTATTAAACCGATTAGTGGAAGACAAAGACTTTAGAAATAGTAAGCTCAGTTATATAGCGCGCTCAAGCGGATTCAACAATCTAAATACCTTTTACTCGGCCTTTAAAAAACGTTTGGGTATTTTACCCTCGTATTTCATTAAAGAGCTTAATGATGAGGAGATGGGCTAGATACCTAATATATGCTGGTCTTCGGTTTACACAAAGGTCAAAAAAAAGGATAAAAACAAACTTGTTCATGAAAATGTGAAGAGCATAGGACTCCTGTAAAGGTAGTACAGTTCGATTACTTTTTCATCTCTATCAAAATGACCCCATTACTTCCGCGCACCCCATAAAGCGAAGTGCCCTCGTCGCGAATCACCTTTACTGAAGCCACTTCCCTAGGAAAAATAGCTTCTAAGGAACTAGTGGGAGTACCATCTACAAGTATCAATGGGTCTTGACCATTTTGAACAGAGTTGACGCCTCGCAAACGAATTGTTTTGTCACTGACCATTGCACCGGGAACCTCAGTGGCAATTAATTGGTACATGTTTAGATATTCACTGTAATCCTTTGGTTCTTTTTGGGTTCTCCTGGCTCTAGTCTTGAACCCTATTCTTTCCAGTTCTTCTTCTGACATAATTGACTCACTTTTGGGAAAGACTATCAAAATATCGGCATCGCCTTGGTAAGTAATGGTCTCAATACCATAATTCCATGAGTATGCCGAAACAGTTCTATTAGATGGTTTTAAACCAATTCGAAACTGACCTTTTTTATTGGTCTTAATTTTCGTTTTTACCGAATCAAGGTAAATTATGGCTCGTTTTACCGGTTTCTGTTTTGAATTCAAGACCGTACCTTCGACCCATTTTACGGTTTGTTTCGATTTTTGGGCATCGATTTGAATTGACCAAAGTACTAGTAAAACAAAAGCTGAATAGAACCTCATAGCTGTCGTATTATATCCTTATAAGATACGAAATACATCTAGACCGTTTTGCCTTTATCCTGAGATCTATACCGATTACCTAGAAATCGATCTCGGTCTCTTTATGAAGCAGCAAAGTCACTTAAAAACCATTAATCTAAGTGAACGATACTGACCACCAGACCTATGATATAGATGGCGATGGCGCTGCATAGAAAAAGGTTATCAGGGATACTCTACCCAACAAATAAAGTGCTGACTACTACTCTTTGATATTCTGGAGTGATGCCCCATTGCCGGTCATCTGCCACGTACCTAGGGATATAGGAATGTTACCTACCCCATTTAACTGGTCGAAAAAGTCCTTAAGGGCAAACGGTTCGTTCTTCACTTCCTTCATTTTGGCAAAATCCATCATGGCCTGCTCCAACAAATACTTTCCGGTAATATAACTGCTTCCGTAACCGGGTTGTCTCATATACAGATGCTGTTCAAAGAGCAACAGCTCTTTTTCGGTTTTCATCCAACCACGCGGAGTGTATTCCGAATGAATACCGCCCGCTTCCTCCATCGTCATTTCGTTGGCATGCGCATACAAGGACCCCAAACCTCTGGCAGCACGTTGAGCGATCATGATATATACAATTTCACGTACCCTGGGGTTGTCGTCATAGAGGCCGGCCTGCATGAACATCTCCTCTACCGCCGTGGCCGTACCTTCATTTCGTGAATCAAAAATGTTATACAGTAGTGGTCCTTTTCGGATTTCGCTCGCATTCGGCTCGGTATCCATGCGTGCCAGTTCAAACCAATGGTAAAAGTGGGAATACAACGGCCGTTGATCATAGTGAGCGGTTATCCAAAAAAAGTTGCGTTTATTCTCTGGAACGAAAGCACCGAGATGTTCACGAATGGCAGGTTCAAAGTACTCTTTTACGGTAACGATGTCTTGCTTGTCCAAAAAGTCGATCAAACTACGTGTTGCCCTATCGGCCCGGGTCGCATAATCTTCCGGTGAACTCGCAGCGGTCAATTGGGGCAGCTTTCGATTTCGATGTTCTTCTAATTTCAAGGACGCCCAAGCCCGGGCCAATTCCCTTTTGAGCAGCATCACCTCATCGTCCCAAGTCAAGGGAACCAAATGAACGTTCTGCAAATACCAAGTATAATTTTCCTTTCCGATGCCTGAGGGGCCCGTTTTTGCCTCACTCTCTTTTTCCAACCAGGCGACGAAAGCATCTGTGGAGGCGGTGGCTTCCTCAATACGCTTCACAAGCTTTTTATCCTTATCTACTCCCGGAAGCGTTAGCATCGATGTCAGGTGTTCACTTTGATTGCGGATGATTCGGATTCCGGCAATCCATAGTTCCCTAGCATTTCCGGTAAGGTTCTGTTTGGCCTGTTCGTTTAGCGGAACGATCATTCCCAATTCATTCAAAAGTCGCTCCCGCTCCATTTTATCCAAGGGAAAATCGTAGGTCCAGAGTTCTGTCGTGCCGTGATGTGTTGGTCCTTCATGTGCGGGCACATCACTTCGTTCCATCCAAAGCGATTTGTAGAAGGCAGGGTCACGTTCCCAAGGTTTGAGGATGCGGTAATTAAAATCGTACCCCTTGAGTTCCGCTCGCACAATATGCCAATCGACCTGTTGGCCTATGGTCATTCCGGCCGTATCCAAAGCGGTAAATCGGGTCTGTAGTTGCTCAAACTGCGGTTGTCTACTTTCAAATGTTGCTTTGGTATAATCGGGGGCACCTTCTTGAAGGGGTGGATTCTCAAAGGAGCGCCAATCCTGAAAGAAAGATACCAAATCTCCATAATTACTTGGAGTATTTGATGATTGCGCCTGCAGCGGACTATAGCAGATAAAAAGTAGGATCGAAAAAACAAGGGAAGTGTTTCGTTTTCTAGTACGCATCGTCGAAGTCGGTTTTGAATTAGCTACGGACAAATTATGAAATAAAACAAGGCGGAGGTTTGAAATGACGTGTCAATTATACACGCCATGGGAAATTAAGCAAAAAGAGTTTTTAAAAGAACCGGTATTCCAAGTATCGACTGTGCTTAATTTCTTTTAGTCAAAGTGCTGTAAAAGATGCTTACAAAACATTGGTCGGTGCCAAAAGTATGGCCGCTGGCAATCACTTATTGCTTGTTCATACCCCATTACATAAAACTTGTAGCTCTTGGTTTACTTCCAGAATAAAACAAACCAAGTATCTCTATTGGGATCAGGGGGCATCCACAAATCTGTTCCGATTTTCAAGGAATGGCATAAAACCCCTGTAAAAATTGCACTATTGACAGATTTATCCATGTTTTTGATGCAAATATCCATCTCTACAACCTTGAGGTGCTTGTAAGTTTGAATAAACTTTAATCAACTTATTCAAAATGAAAAAACTTAAGATTTTAATGACACTCCTTGCTTTAGGTGTCGCGTCGGTTTCATTTGCGCAAACACAAATCAACGGTGTGGTGCTTGATGAAACAGATGCTCCCCTACCCGGTGCTAGTGTCTTGGAAAAGGGAACCACCAATGGAGTGGTTTCTGATTTTGATGGAAACTTTACCATAACGGTAAATGACGACGCCTCCACTTTGGTGATCTCTTACATCGGCTATGAAACCAAAGAAATTGTTTTGGATGGTTCTTCAACGTATAGCGTACAACTGATTACCACTTCCACCAATCTTGATGAGGTAGTTCTAGTGGGGTATGGCGGTATAAAATCCAAAGATGTGACCGGAGCGGTTAAAGTTGTTGGAGCCGAGGATTTTAACAAGGGTGTAAATAATGCTCCTGGGCAGTTATTGCAAGGTAAGATTGCCGGTGTCAATGTAACCACAGGCTCCGGTGAACCAGGAAGCGCTATTGACATCAACATCCGTGGTGTAAATTCAATAGGCAGTTCCAGTAATCCTTTATTTGTAGTTGATGGTGTTCCTTTGGATGGAGGCTCCTCTACCGGTGCCGGTCTTTCAGGTGTTGGTGGAACTTCAAGACCCAAGAATCCTTTGAACTTTTTGAATCCTCAGGATATCGAAAGTATAACCGTTTTAAAAGATGCCTCCGCTACGGCGATTTACGGTACTCGGGGTGCCAATGGCGTTATTCTTATAAAGACCAAGGAAGGAAAGGTAGGCAAAACAAAGGTCACCTTTAGTTCATCAAGGGGTTTTGCCACGGTAGCCAGAGATGTTGATGTGCTCAGTGCTGCTGAATATCGTGAGCAAACAGCACGTTTGGCCTCGATAGTCGAAAGGGATCCTGCATCTTATATTGATGGGGCGAATACCAACACCGACTGGCAAGATGAGATTTATCGAACGGCTCAGGTTGGTAATTATAATTTAGGCTTTTCCGGCGGAGCGGGTACAACAACCTACAATGTATCACTGGGCTATCTGGATCAGGAAGGGGTCGTTGAAACTACAGGACACGAAAGTATCACAGGAAGACTGAATATAGGTACCTCATTACTGGATGACAGGTTAAAATTCAGAGCTAACATTACTGTGGCAGATCTTACGGACGAAAGCCAAGCCTTAGGAAGTGTAATTACCGGAGCACTTAGAGCCAACCCAACGTCTCCCGTCTTTGCCGGAGGTGAAGTGACAACTAGGGCCGGTGCCACCGACAACCCTGTATCATTTTTTGACCTATATCGTGATAGGGCCGAGAGCAAAAGAGTTTTGGCGAACTTCACTACCACTTACACCATTGTGAAAGGCTTGGACTATAAGCTTAATTTCGGTTACGAAAATTCAGATACGGATCGCTTTTTCAGGCTGTTCAATAATTCGGTTGATGGAGGAGACCAAGGTCAAGATCAGGTTACTCAAGATTCAAGGGAGGATACCAATGTCTTAATAGAGAATTTTTTGACTTATACAAAAAGTTATGATAAATGGAATTTCGATGTGCTCGCAGGGCATTCCTATCAGACATTCAATAATACTGGTTTGAGAATTCAGCAGTTTGATTTTAGTACTAGGGAAATCGATCCTATTTTTAATTTAGGAGTCGCACAGGGAACGCCTATCATATCAACAAGCAACACGGAAAGAAAATTACAATCGTTCTTCGGAAGGTTCAATGCTAGTTTTTCGGATAAATACCTGGTAACTGCATCACTTAGGGCAGACGGTTCTTCAGTGTTTGGTGATAACAACAAATACGGTTATTTTCCAGCGGTCGGTTTAGGATGGAGAATAGACCAAGAACAGTTTCTTGCGAATTCAGAAGTGTTTTCCAATTTAAAATTGAGACTAGGTTGGGGACAAACAGGTAACCAAGCCGTTCCCGTACGCGTTACACAGGCCTCTTTCGAGACAAGCTTTGATAACAGTTTTACCTTTGACGGAACAACGGTTGTCAACGGTGTAACCACCACACGAACACCTAATCCTGATTTAAAGTGGGAGGTTACAGAGCAATACAACGTAGGTCTTGATTGGGCTATATTAAATGGTAAAGTTAGCGGTACATTCGACTATTTTCATAAAAATACGACCGATCTTTTCCTAGAGGTTTCTGCACCGGTTCCTGCATTGGCGAGCACTATTTTCATCAATTCAGATGCGGAAATCATTAATAAAGGATTTGAATTTGCGCTTAATGTAAATGCTGCAAGAACTGAAGATTTTTCACTTGATTTTTCTGGAAACATATCATTTTTGGATAATTCCATTAATGGACTAACAACAGATCTCTTTGTTGGAGGCATTTCAGGACCTGGGGCATCAGGGGAATTTAGTAGCATCTTTACCAATGGAGAATCTGCAGGGTCGTTCTTTTTACCTAGATTTCAAGGGTATGATGGCGATGGTGTAGAAATCATATCAGATCCTGAAATAGTAGGAGATGCATTGCCCAATACGATTTTTGGATTAAACATTAATACAAGGTACAAAAGTTTCGATCTAGCATTGGGCTTTAATGGTGTTAGCGGCGTCGACATTTTTAATAACACGGCAAGAGCGTATTCAAGTGCAGCATCTTTAGGGCAAAACGGGAATAACATTTTTAGGGAATATTTAGATGTTAATGAAAGTCCTCTGGTTGCCCCTGTTTCTTCATCTAGGTTCATTGAGGATGGTTCCTTCTTTAGATTGAACAATGCCACTTTGGGGTGGAACGTCGAAAACAATGGTTTTCTTGACACCTTAAGAGTGTATGTTACTGGGCAAAATATATTCGTCATAACCGACTATTCGGGCTACGACCCTGAAATAAATACGGGTGGCGGTAATGTTTATGGAGTAGATTTTGGAGGTTATCCACGTCCGCAAACCTTCATTTTAGGCCTTGACCTTTCTTTCTAATTTAAACAGCAAAGTAATTCAATATACAATATACGTTATGAAAAAAAAATCTATTATTTTTTGCATCATGTTGACTGTCCTCTTCGGATTTCAATCATGTGATATCGAAGAAGAAATTATCGACGAAGCGCTCGGCGAGGATTTGTTGACCAATGCAGATCCATTAAATCTTTTGGCCCCGGCATACAACAATATGAGAAGAGTTTACGGGCACCGTTGGTTTTTTGCGCTGCAGACCTTTTCAGCAGATGAAGGCATGGTTCCTACTAGACAAAGTGATTGGTTTGACGGCGGCACCTTTCAAGAGTTGCACAGACATGATTGGGGACCCAATCATCGTTATACAAGAGAGACCTTTGAACACATCGTATCAGGATTGGCAAGTGCAAGCCAGGCTGTCGATTTTTTGGATGAAGGTTCGCAAGAGCATGCAGAGGCCGTAGGATTATTATCCCATTTCATGTGGGTAGCCTTGGATGCCTATGGTCAAGTACCCTATCGCGGAACTACTGAAATCGATTTTAATGCAGACCCACAAATCCTTACCGGAGCCGAAGCTGTAGGTACGATAATCGAGAACTTGCAATCAGTGATGTCCAATCTTCCTACGGGTAAAAACACAGTTCGCTTTACCCAAGATGCGGCAAAATCGCTTTTGGCACGGATCTATTTAAACAAAGTAGTCTATGAAGACAGATATGCTTCAAACTTTTCTTTCTCCAATGAGGATATGCAGCAAGTAATCGACCTTACTACCGAAGTGATCAATGGCGGAGTACATTCTTTGGAAACCGATGATTATTTCAGCATGTTCGATCCGGACAATGAAAATCACCCTGAAATCATATGGTCTGTAAAGAATGAAAAAACGGCAATAAGAATCGGGGGCAGAAGTGTTTCCAGAAACACCACAAATGGCCTGTCGAGAGGTCTGCTTTATCCTGTCGATGGCGGATATGAAACAGGTTCTGATGCAGGATGCACTTTACCCGGGTTTTTAGACACGTGGGACTCAGCCAATGACCCAAGATTTTATAAAGAAAACTACCCAAATGAATTAGTTACCATACCACTAGATGATTATAAAATGAACAGGGGTTTTCTTGAAGGACAGATTTATGGTCTTAACAATGATAGTGGAACACCTATAATCAATGATGACGGTACTATTGATATTGTCCCTGTTCAACTTTGGACCAGAGATGAATCAATGGCAAATCATACTCGAGAAGTAAGTTTGATTGCCGAAAACCAATCTGTTGGGGTACGGGTTTCAAAATGGAGCATAGACGGTCTAGGCGCCAACAGAGATGATACTGGCGTAGATATCGTTGTCTTCAGATTGGCAGATTTATATTTGATGCGAGCTGAGGCACGGTTAAGGTTAGGATCAGGTGATGCCCTTGCCGACGTAAATGCTATAAGGGTTGCCCGCGGTGGGGCCGATTTTGCACTACCGAGTGCTTCGCTAGAAGAGGTTTACGATGAAAGAGGTTTTGAGTTCTATTGGGAGTACCATAGAAGAACAGATCAAATCAGATTTGGTACTTGGGAAAACGCTTGGATAGATAAGACCGATTCAGACCCGAACAAGAGAATATACCCAATACCCCCTGGGCCATTGGCTGAAACACCGGGCTTAGTGCAAAATCCAGGTTATTAAAGTTTCTAAAATTGTTAGTTAGTTGAGTTTAAAATGGGCGGACCTCATATCATCTGCCCATTTTATTTTATACTATGCCCAACTCTAGTATCATATGGATCAATTCAACCTTTTTAGCATTATGAGGAACCGTATACCGAAACAGTCGCTTTGTTATGAATTTAAGCGTATCTGGTTGCTCTCTCTGGTCACAACGTTGCTGCTATCATGCGCGGAAGAAACCGCTCAAGAGTGTTTCATCATTAGCGGAAATGCCCCAAGCGAATTGGAATTAAACCTCATTAGCGATTTTAAAAATGACTTGGGTGACGTTGCCGATTTTAGCATCAAAGTAATCTCTGAAACTGAAAAACTACCGGATGACGGTTTGTTTTTCGTACTAGGCACGTCACGGTCCAATACGATAATCACGAATTTAACAAAAGAGTCGAAGTTAGAACTATCGCCATCCAAGCCGGGGCCAAGAGGCGGAATATGGTCCAAGGCATCCTTGAAGAACGGAGCGCAAGCAATCATTCTAGCGGGTTCCGATGTACAGGGCCTACAATATGCAGTATATGACTACGCGGAAGAAATTTTGGATATCGATCCTTTGAAATTTTGGACAGGTAAACTTCCAAAGCAAAAAAAATTCACCGATTTTTTCGCTTTCGAAAACAAAAAAATACCTCCACCAAAAGTCCCACTTTTATGTTACTTCGAAAACGATGTTGATGAACTGGCCAACTATCGGGGAAATCTACTTGAATACGACTGGGAGAGCTATACTGAAATGATCAATGCCCTAGTCAGACTACGCTACAATGCCATTCAACTATTCGATATGTTGGGTAGGCCGGAATTTTTCATTCGACCGGAATATAAAGAACTCCATCCCGAGTATAAAATAAACATCGAGTACCTTGAGAAAATGATTGATTATGCCCATTCCAAAGGGATGAAAATAGCCATTGACTTCGCTTTGGGGTATCAAATACATCCGATGTCAGCTGATAAAGCCACTTGTTGGGAGCACTATAAAGAGGATTGGATCGGTGCCTGGCGCTACTACCTGGAGAAAACACCTTTAAAAAAAACGGATATTTTCATGCTGCGCCCGAGACATCAGGTCTGGGACTGGGAATACGAAAGTAGTTGTGGAGAAGACAAAATTCAGGTATTCAATGCCGTATATGAAGTTTTTGGAGCACTTGTAGAGGAATACAACCCTAAAGCCGAGAAGGTTTTGGTCTGCTATTCCGATGCCATGCAAATGTGGAACGATGGTTTTAGACCACCTAAAGATTGGATCGTCTGCTGGTCGGATGACGGTTTTGGCGATTATAGGTTCTTACCGAATACCACGGATGGGTATGCGTTCGGGACCTATATGCATGCAGGCTTTTGGTTAAACCATACCGTTCATAATCCCTATCCCGAAACCATAGAGTATGTGATGAAAGCCTCTTTTGAAGACCTGGATGCTTATCAGTTTTGTTTGGTAAATGGTCAAAACTTCAGGCCCTTCCTTTTGAATATAGAGGCGTATTCAGAAATTTCGAATACTCCCGACGAATTTACCGGGGAAGCCTTCTACAAAAAATGGACAGCGCGCTATTTCGAGGCGGAAACCGCAGCGCATGCCGTGGCCTCAATGCGACTGCTTAGCGACGCCCAAGAGGGTCGAATAGGGTATGTTCAGCACCTATGGGAAATTCGCGAGGTCATATCGTACCTATCGGATGAGCCTATTGAGCGCCCCGGCAAAACACCGGTACCTTCAGACTATGCAAGGGTTCAAAATGATTTTGAGCACGTTGGCCATACTGCAAAGAAAATCAAGGCAGCACTACTTGAGGCCTCAAAAGGGGTATCGAAGAATACAATGAACAAAGAATTCTATCATGATTACATCTACCTTCCAAGTTTATTGTATGCCGAACTTATTGCCTTTGAGCAAACCTTGCACAAAATGGCCAAGCTAAAAAAGAAAGCTTCCAATGGGCAAGATGCGACCTTCATAAAAGAGGCATTAACACTGCTACCAGAAGCGACGGCGCAACTAGAAAAGCTATATAAAACTAGAGAAATAGGGGATAAAAACAAGAAATGGGTAAATTGGTATTCTCCAGAGCTCAGGAGGCCTAATAATGGATTTCCTGATTTTGAAATGATGAAAAAGATAGCATCAAATTTACGCAGTAAACTTCAAGCAACTATTGAATGAAAACCATCAGAGTTCCTTTATACACAATTTCATGGATGCTTTTGATTGTAGGCGCTCTTCATTGCTGCAAACAAATTGAAAAAAACCGCAAAGAAGTGGTTAACGCTATTCAACCCGTTGATTTGGTGTATCCGCAGTTAGATACCGAGAATTCCAGATGGTTTCTTTTTTCCTCGGCGGCCCGTCCTTTTGGCATGGTAAATCTAAGTCCTGATACGCAACTAAAAGGAACTTGGGGTAGTGGCTATCGCTATGAAATAGATACGATAAAGGGATTTAGTCATGTACACGGCTGGCAACTCTCAGGGCTTTCGGTTATGCCCGTAGTATTAGATGGCGAAAACCAAGCGACGGTATTCACGGATTTCTATTCAAAATTCTCCCATGAAGATGAAGAAGTCTCACCTGGCTATCACCGGGTAAAATTACAACGCTATGGCATAAAGACCGAGCTGACCAGCACCAAACGCGTTGGTATGCATAGATATACCTTTGAAAACGATAAGGCAGAGAAAGCCATTTTATTCAACCTTAATGGGCAATTAGGGCCATGTGAGACATTAAAAGGGCAACTGACCCAAATTTCCGCTACGGAATTTTCAGGTGAGTTCGTGGTGGCTCCCACCAGCAGAAAACCAAAGCCACACTCAGTTTTCTTTCATGTTGTTTTAAATACGGCCGCTAAGAGCTTACTAAAGCATCAAGAAACCGGCAACTATAAATTGGCTTTGAAAGAAAGCCAGCAGCCTGTATTAATGAAGGTCGCTATTTCGTACACCTCGACCGCCAATGCAAAACGCAATATGGATGCTGAACTGTCACACTGGAATTTTGATCAAATAGTTCAAGATTCGAAGGAGGAATGGAACGAATTATTGAGCAGGATAAAGGTGCAGGGCGCAACAAAAAAGGCCCAAAGAAGGTTTTACACCGACTTATGGCACGCTTTGCAAGGGCGACGGACCATTAGTGATGTCAATGGTGCGTATCCTGACAATACTGGAGCTGCATTTCGCATTGGCCAATTGCCCCTCGACCCGTATGGAATTCCTGAATTCAATCACTACAATTCCGATTCTTTTTGGGGAGCACAATGGACGATCAATACACTCTGGGGATTAGTCTACCCTGAAATAAAAGAAGAATTTGTTCAGTCGCTTTTACAGTACGAAAAGGATGGCGGACTCATTCCTAGAGGGCCTTCCGGAGGCAATTACACCTATGTAATGACAGGTGCTTCCAGTACTCCGTTTATTGTAAGTGCGATTCAACAAGGTCTGATTACCAAAGATCTTGATTCGGTTTATCAAAAACTAAAAAAGAACCATATGCCTGGCGGTATCATGGAAAAAGCCGGATATGAACATACGACCACTATTGGTGGTGGTCTGAAGCACTACCTTGATAAAGGCTATGTGCCATACCCCATACCCGAAGGCAAGTTCGGAGGACATCAAGATGGGGCCAGCCTGACAATGGAATATGCCTACCAAGATTTTGTACTGGCACAACTTGCGAAAAAATTAGGTGAAGTACAAGACTTCAACTATTTTTCGGAAAGGGCTCTTAACTACAAAAATGTGTACGATGAAGTCTCGGGTTGGATGCGTCCAAAGGATGTTAGGGGGCAGTGGCACCCACACTTTGATCCGTACAAATATGAATCGGGATTCAACGAGTCTAACGGGGCACAAGCAACGTGGTTTGTACCGCATGACCTCATCGGTTTAGCACAGCTTATGGGAAGTACCGAACAAGCCGTGGAAAAACTAAACACCCAATTTAAGGCAGCCCAAAAGCAAGGGTTTACGGCTGGAAGCTCGCATGATCGGGAGATGCATCCGGAATGGAGCCGAATTCCCATAAATTACGGCAACCAACCCTCAATGCAAACCGCCTTTATCTTTAACAGGCTTGGCCGTCCTGACCTCACTCAATATTGGTCAAGGCAGGTTTCGGAAATTGTGTTTGGCGGGCTAAATCCTTCGACGGGGTATAATGGTGATGAAGACCAAGGTCTTATGGGAAGCTTGGCAGTACTTTTAAAAATAGGTGTTTTTCAAATGGACGGCGGTGTTCAAGAAAACCCGGAATACGAAATCGGCAGTCCCATTTTTGATTCCATTACCATTATGTTGAACACTAATTATTATCCAGGCGAAAAGGTTCAAATCATATCCCATGGGAATAGTTCCGAAAACATCTACGTTGATAGGTTGTTATGGAACGATACGCCCTTGGAAGCACCATTTATAAACCACGAAAAATTGATAGAAGGAGGCGTGCTGGAACTTTATATGTCTTCGGAAAAGAATTCAAAGCTGGAGTAATATAGTGCCTTGCGCTTTGGAAACTAGGTACACTGAAAAAGGTCCGTGACTTCCCTTTTAAAACCGTAAATTGTAGTATGCGATTTGAAAAAGCCCTGTATCGGAAAGTGATGAAATTTTTGTTGCTATTGATGCTCGGCATCCATATGCAGGCCCAGAATATCAAGTTCGAACATTATAATGATAATGATGGGCTTTCACATAATTCAGTACGGCATATTCTACAGGATGAGAATGGTTTTCTTTGGCTGGGCACATTTTCTGGTTTAAATCGTTTTGACGGACAAGAATTCAAGGGGTTCGGAGCCATATCATCGAACAATACGATTCAAAGTGGGGATATTACCGCACTTGAACTTGATAATGAAATGAACCAATTGTGGATAGGCACAAGAAATGGGCTTATTCGTTTGGATATGCATACCCAAGCCTTTTCGACATTCCTTCCCGATTCCGATAACCCGAATAGTTTGCCAGATCCTGAGATAAGGTCCATTCATATTGACCGTTTTAGCCGGGTTTGGATAGGTACTAAAGACAACGGTTTATTCATATATTATCCAGGGCAAAACACATTCAAAAAAATACCGCTACCCAATTTTCAGTACATCAAGGAAATATTCGAAGATTCAATGGGCAATATTTGGATTGGCAGCTATAAAACCGCTGGCATTGTCAAAATCGAACTCGATCAAAAAGGCGCCATTACCGATCGGAAGAACTATACTCTAACGGTACCGGAATCAGAGGAAGTAAATCCTTATGTAAACTTCATTTATGAAGATACGGAAGCAGCTATTTTCGTTGGTACGCGCGAAGGGCTCTATAGGTTAAATGAAGAAGGTGACGAATTTGAGAACCTATATATTGAAGATGAAACGGTTCGTGACAAGATAGGTCCTCATTTTATCTCGGTCGCTCGATCTCCTGAAGGAAACTATTGGCTGGGCACCTTGGGAGGTATACTAGTGGTCGATCGATTAGAAGATGTTGCTTTACAGAATTTTGAGTGGTATTACTCCGAGCTTTCCGATGATGACACCTTGGTCGATGATTTGATATCGGCACTCTTTTTTGATGCATCAGGAGTACTCTGGGTAGGTACGGAAAACGGTTTTGATAAATACGACCCCTTTGAAAACCAGTTTAAAACGAACAAAGAAATCTCCAAATATATTGAAAACCAAGTACCTCGTATAAGGGGCTTTTCAAAAACATTTGATGGAAAAATAGTGGTGGCCACTAGGCATAACGGCCTGTTTATTTCAGAAAATGAAAGTTACATTCCGCTATACAAGGGCATGAAAGATATTGCTAGCATTCAGTCTTTCGATGGCAAAACATTTTATTGTGGTCTATGGAGTGGCGAGATTTTGGTTTATGATTACTTAAAGAATCGCACAGCGGTTTTAAATGTCGGCTTTCAGCAAGATCCCGTGCTGTCTTTCGCGAAGATCGGTGAAAACAAAATGGTGGTTGGCTCCCATGGAGAAGGTTTGGTTGCCATAGACATAGAAACATTAGAAGTTATTGATTCGCCGGGCATTTCAAGTGTCCATAAAGAAGTTAATAAAATTCTCGTTGACGATGTAGGCAAGATTTGGATTGCCACTCAAGACGGTGTTTTCAGATACGATTCTTTTTCTGAAAAGACAAAGTCGTATAAGGCGAATAGCCACCCTGAAAGAGGTTTATTACACAACAATGTGAGCGATTTGGCCAAGGACAATAACGGAAGAATTTGGGCCGCTACCAGAAACGGATTGAACTATTACGATGAAAGTCTCGATGACTTTTTGCCCGCTACGATGCCCACGGAATTGCAGGGCAGGTGGATAACCGACGTAATCTCTGATGAAAACGATTTGCTATGGCTCAACATGAACAATAATCAGGTAGCCAGTTATGATGTGGATACCCATGAATTAAAAACATATCATGCCAACAGTGGCAATCGCTTAGATGTGTTTAGTTTGAGCGGTTTTTACTATTCGGATGATTCGCATATTTATTTGGGAGGTAAAGACGGGGTCATTTCCTTTTCGCCATCAGTGCTAAAAGATAATGACTATTCGCCCCCACCAATGATTACTAGTGTTAGTGTACAAAACAAAGAGATTAAAGTCGGAAGTATTTTAAATGACCAAAAAATTCTGGACAAGGATATTAATTCAGAACGCAAACTAAGATTGAAAAATGTAAACAAGAATTTCGCATTTACCTTTTCCAGTCCTTCCTATGTCAACGAACGGGCCAACAAGTACAGCTATATTTTAGAAGGTTTTGATGAATCTTGGAATACGGTTGACGTAAATCAGCGGACTGTTCAATACACCAATCTTTTTTTCGGGGACTATGTGTTCAAAGTGAGAGCGATGAACAGTCATGGTGTCTGGAGCGATCCCTCGGTCTACGAAGTAGCTATTTTACCCCCTTTCTGGCTCACCTACAAAGCTTGGATATTGCTACTGCTCATTCTGACTTTACTCTTCTATTTGATTCGAAGGCAAATCAAAATAAGACTAGAATTGAAACAACAACTCTTGATGGAGAAAGTAAAGCGTGAACGTGATGAGAAACTGAACAATGAGAAACTTCGGTTTTTCACCAACATATCCCATGAAATCAGAACCCCCTTAACGTTGATTTTAGGCCCTATCAAACAGTTATTGGAAGAGAATAAAGAAACGACCAATCACTTTCAAAAAAGAAAGTTTGACCTCATACATCAAAATACCAATAGGCTGTTGAATTTAGTGGACCAAGTACTGGACTTTAGAAAATCAAAAACAGGGAAATTACGATTGAAGGTATCAAAAACAGACATTGCAAAGCATACGAAGACCACGTTCGAGACTTTCGAAGAATTTGCGGAAGACAGAAAAATACAATTCAATTACATTTCCGAAATAGATGATTTTCAAGGGTACATCGATCGTGATAAATATGATAAAATTCTATACAATCTGTTGAGCAACGCTTTCAAGTTTACCCACGAATACGGCAACGTGGATCTCTTTTTGACCAAAAAAACGGAAAATAACCAAGTGCTTCTGGTCGTAGAAGTAAGTGATAACGGAATAGGAATTCCGTCAGCGAGTCACGAAAAGATCTTTACAAGGTTCTATCAAGCAAAAAACAGTACCGCTAATAATACCGGAGCAGGCATTGGCCTTTCCTTTGTAAAAGCCCTGGTCAGTTTGCACAAAGGCACCATTGCTGTTCAGAGTTCTCCAGATCAAGGGAGCCTTTTTACATTGAAACTACCGATTGAACGTGATGCCTATCTCGGTGATGAGATTTTTGAATATGGCCAAAATCGGATCATCGACGAATCACCTCAACTCACTACTGCAAAAAAAATAATTCAAGGCACAGATGTAAAAGAACGTATCTTAATCGTGGAGGACAACTCTGAACTTCGCGCCTATTTGGTCGACTACCTGTCTGACTTTTATAGGGTATTTCAAGCGGAAAACGGTAAAGAAGCACTACGAATTTGTGCCCAGATCAAGCCAATATTGTGCGTGGCCGATGTTATGATGCCCATTATGGACGGACTTCAATTCTGTGATCGCCTAAAAAATGACGCCACTATCAGCCATATTCCGGTTATACTGCTTACGGCCTTATCTGAAAATGCAGATAAAATAAAAGGGTTCACCTATGGAGCAGACGGCTATTTGGTGAAACCCTTTGAGCCATCGCTCTTACGATCGCGAATCGAAAACGTCATCAGGTCACGTAAACTACTAAAAGCCAGATTCTCTGAAGATATTGAAAGTGAAGTAAGCCTAATCGTGCATTCCCCCATCGATGAAGATCTTATGGCCAGATTAAACGTGCTAATAGAGGAAAACATGGGAAATACGAATCTTAACTCAAGTTTTCTTTGTGCGGAAATAGGAATGAGTTCGTCCAAACTATATCGAAAAATCAAGGAGCTGACCGGCCTTGCCCCCAATGAATTCATAAGAACCATACGTCTAAAAAAATCGGCAAAACTACTTAAAACCAAGAAGTACAATGTTTCGGAAGTTACAGACCATGTTGGTTTTAGTGATCCACTTTATTTCAGCCGCTGTTTTAAGAAGCAATTCGGGTACCCCCCTAGCCAATTGATTAAATAGAAACGCTAGTCTTCGAGTAATAGATTGATTTTTCCATTCTTTTGAATTGTTTATCCATATGCAATTGCGATCCTGTACATACCTTACAACGCATTTGGTAGCTTTGAAGTTGTATAATGGCAAGGTGTACCCCATGATAAAATCCGTCATATGAAAGAGCCCTTAAAACCGCAGCATACCCCAATGAATGATATTGATGATTGGGAAGATCACTTGCTGGAGCGATATCCCGATCCGGAAGTATCTCAAAAGAAGAAGGAAGAATTTCGAAACTATGTAGATTCCGATAGATTAGATACCGTAAAGCAGTTCTATCGTCTTAATCACACTTTTCAGACCTATGATTTTGTCTGTAAAAAGGAAGAGGAATTCTTGAAGTTCAATAGAAGGGAAATGTCCATTTGGGACGCCGTTACCTTTCTAAACACCCTGGTAGACGATAGTGACCCCGATATCGATTTAGATCAATTACAACACTTACTACAAACCTCTGAGGCCATTCGGGCAGACGGACACCCAGACTGGTTTGTACTGACCGGATTTTTACATGATATGGGCAAGGTGCTCTGTCTTTTTGGCGAACCTCAATGGGCCGTTGTAGGGGACACCTTCCCGGTAGGATGCCAATTTTCGGATCAAATCGTTTATCATGAATTTTTCAAGGAAAACCCTGATTATACAAATCAAAAATACAATCATAAATATGGCATCTATAGTAAAAACTGTGGATTGAACAATGTTAAAATGAGTTGGGGCCATGACGAATACCTCTATCAAATAACGAAGGATTTTTTACCCGAACCCGCTTTATATATGATACGGTACCATTCTTTCTATGCCCAGCATCGAGAGGGTGCCTATAGTCATCTGATGAATGCCCACGACCACGAAATGTTTGAATGGGTGAAAAAATTCAATCCGTACGATCTCTATTCCAAAGCTCCGATAAAACCCGATGCCAAAGCCTTACGCCCCTACTACGAAGGTTTGGTATCGAAATACCTCCCCGAGAAGTTGAAATTCTAAGTACACCAAACGATTACTTTAAACGAAAGTGTACGCTTAGAAAGCCGATTCATGTTCGGACGATTTTGGTTTCAACAAGGAGTCTATTTTTCAGATTAGTGAAAAAAGTGGACAATGCACTTTAGATCGTTCGAGGGGTGGGGCATCGTTTTAGTTAGAGGATAAGCGCTATATCTCCAGAAGTCACACTTACATGACAACAGTCGGTGCCAACGGTATAATCACTATCTATGACTTCCTGACCGTTAATGTATCCTCTAAATAAAACCTGTAGTTCTTGGTTTACTCCTAGAATTCCATCTTCTATCAATGGATATCGCCCGAGTTCTTTAGCTCCTTCTAGTTCAGAAGCAGTTAGTGATGTTGCTATGGCATTTCCATTTTCCCGATGTATCACTTCAAAAGAATCCAAGGCAATGGGGTTTTGATTTTCATCGGTTATGGTTACCATGATTCTCACGAATACTGCCGTACAGATAGCATCTTGACATTCCGCATTGGAATCATCGCTACTATCGCATGACATTTGTGTCATCATTGAGAGTACGACTAGGGCTACAACTGATAGTTTTAGTCTTTTCATCATCATATAAAGGATTTCCATAAGGATGTCAAAAATGAAAAATGGTTGCCTAAAAATATATCGGCACCAAAAAAGACTCCTTCACAAATGTCGGGTTTACTAGTTTGTATTTTATGAGCGTTGATAGACTTCATAAAAAATTCCTTACTATCGAATACATTGTGAAGCACTCTTCTACTATCATTACTTGATAAGCATCAAAATTTACTGAGAATTCACTAAGTTTGTGATAACATGAAAGAAATACTAAGCCCTTTTGGTATATTTATTCTTGTCGGTTTGTTACTGACGAAGATTTCTGCATTTCATGTTTACGAGCATCACGATACGTTGGAGGACTCCAATACGAATTGTGAACTTTGTGTATTGACACTCGAAGGTCAGCAACTTGATGGCATCATTCCAGCATCGACTACTATTGAAAAGTCGCTGATTATCATACCTTCTGAACCAACAGTCCGTCCTTTCGATCAAGAAGCTATCGTTTCTTTTTATAAGGGCTCACTTTTCTCAAGGCCCCCGCCTACTATTTTAGGATAATCCCTCCTGTTTTTCGTCTCTTTTTAAGGCTCTTCGATTCAACACCGAAGTTCCTCCTATTTTGATATGCGTCGATTCGAAAGAATCAAAGGAATCAAATGTGAATATCATTGAGGCGAAACCCAAGTACATCACAATTAGTTTTAGTATTCATTCTCAATTTTAGCCATGAAAACAGTTCAGTTTTTATCTATGTTTACCTTTTTGACCTTATTTTTTGCCTCCTGTTCCGATGATGACAATACTCCAGACATCGTTAATGAAGAAGAGGTCATCACTACCTTAATGGTAACCCTAAACCCCGATAGCGGCGGTGCCGTAATCACAATGGAGTCACGAGACCTCGATGGTGACGGACCCAATGCTCCAGTAAAAGAGGTTTCTGGAAGTTTTGTTGCAGGAACGTCCTATACGGGCAATATTCTTTTGTTGAACGAAACCGAGACTCCCCCGGAAAACATTACGGATGAAGTCGAAGAAGAAGATGAGGAACACCAATTTTTCTATACTATTGGCGACGGTCTAGACGTCACCATGGAATACGTCAATTTTGACGGCGATGGCAACCCGTTAGGAACGCAAATCAAACTTACGGCGGGTGCCGCGAGTTCAGGAACCCTTACGTTCACCCTACGGCATGAACCCAAAAAACCGAATGATGGCACATTGGCCGATGCTGGCGGTGAAACCGATATTACACAAACATTCAATGTAACCGTTGAATAAGTTTCGTTAAACTTTTAACCAATAATCCGTAGTGGATGTGCTCCACTCACCCTTTTCCCATGGGAAGCGATAGAACCAAAAAGTGGTTTGTACTGCTGTTGACAATTGTACTATTTGTGCAGTCGTCAATCCATACCATCCATGTCTTTACGCAACATTCGTTTGATTTCCATAGTGAACATGACGCGAATGATTCCCAAATTGATGAAAACTCCACTTCTTGCGAACTATGTGCCAAATTATTGGGACAAACGTTCCTTCTACAGTCATCCCGTTCTCCTTTAATAGCTATCCCGATTTCCGTTGTAGTTATTGGTCTTGGCGAACTCATCTTTGAATCGACTCTTAGAGCCCTTTCCCGGCTCAGAGGACCCCCTGTTTCTATACGTTACTAATATTTTCCAAGGCAAACCCCTTGAATTTTGACGCGCAACACTGTGTTTCCTCTAGGAGAAACAGTGGTTACTATACTGTATAATTTACTATTTCATTCATTATGATCATAACTGATAACCTTACAAAAATGTATGGTGGGCAGAAGGCCTTAGACCATTTGAATCTCAATGTAAAAGAGGGTGATATCTATTGCCTCCTTGGTGCCAACGGTGCCGGAAAGACCACGACTATCAATCTACTTTTGGGCTTTATCGAGCCTACTTCGGGCACGGCGTTCATCAACCAGTTGAACGTACAGGAAAACCTTAAGCACACCAAAAAGTTCTTGGCCTATATTCCAGAAAATCTGATGCTATACCCCAGCCTTACCGCTGTGGAAAACCTCGATTATTTTTCAGGAATTGCAGGAAAAACTTTTTCCACACCTGAGTTAAAAGGGTTTCTCGAAGAAGCCGGACTGCAATCGGAGGCTTTTAGTAAACGAATTTCAACATTTTCTAAGGGGATGCGCCAAAAGGTAGGTATTGCCATTGCACTGGCTAAAGAGGCTAAAGTCTTACTACTCGACGAGCCTACCTCTGGTCTGGATCCTAAAGCGAGTAATGAATTTGGGCGCCTGCTACGGAAGCTCAAAGATAAAAAGGTCGCCACCTTGATGGCCACCCATGACCTGTTCCGTGCCAAAGAAGTAGCTACCCATATTGGTATTATGAAAGACGGCCAACTGAAGCAACAATTTGTGGCCGGCGACATTTCCCTTTCCGAATTGGAAAGTGCTTACCTCAACACAATGGACTATAAAGAAGTAGCACCATGATTTCAAAAACATTTTTTAAAGAAACCAAGGAATTGTTTCGTGAGGGTAGGGTTAGAATCTCATTGATAATCGTGCTGTTATTACTTGGAGTATCCGTGTGGATCAGCACCCGACAATTCCAGAACGTGAACGCCCAATATGCCATGGCCAAAACGTCAGAACGGGATGTTTGGGACAACCAAGGTGAAAAGAATCCGCACTCCGCCGCCCATTACGGAACCTATGCTTTCAAACCCAAATACCCCTTATCATTGGTCGACCAAGGTGTAGACAAATACGCGGGCACCTCTATTTTCTTAGAAGCACATAAACGTAACGAAGCACAATTCAGTGCGGCGGCGGACCAAACCGGACTGGCGCGCTTTGGAGATTTGACACCAGATTTTATTCTGTTGTTCATTTTACCACTACTTATCATCCTTCTAGGGTATAACAGCTTTACGAAAGAGCGCGAAATGGGCACCTTGACCCTCTTAAAAAGTCAAGGTGTTTCCAATTGGAAGTGGTTGCTAGGTAAATGGAGCGCCCTCTTTATGCCCGTCTTGATCATAACCCTAACACTTTTTCTAATCGCGGGAATATTATTGGACAACCTTCAAGATTTTGGAGTCTTCAACTGGAACTCCCTTGGGGTCATGTTTTTGGTCTATATGGTTTATTACGCGGTTTTCATCAACATCATATTGTTGATTTCCTCCCTGGTCAAAAAATCTGGAATTGCACTGGTCGCCTCCCTTTGTATTTGGATTCTGGCCTGTTTGGCAGCCCCCAAAGCGGCCAGTAACATTGCGGAAAACAAGTACCCCTACCCTACGCGACAAGAATTTGCAGCCAATGTACTTCAAGATAAAAAAGAAGGGTTGGATGGTCATGATCCATGGAGCAAGGAAGCCAAACAGTTGGAAAAACAAGTCTTGCAAGAATACGGTGTGGATAGCCTACATCAACTTCCCTTTAATTTTAATGCCTATCGCATGCAAAAAGGGGAGGAGCATGAAGCGGAAATTTATTTTAAGCATTACAACTACCTTAAAGAGCAATACTCCAATCAATCGAATATATATCGGAGTTTGGCGTCTATCTCACCTTATTTGCCCACACGTTTTTTGAGTATGGCCATTGCACATACCGATTATGATACCCATTGGGATTTCGCCGATGCTGCCGAGACCTACCGCATCGCCACCCAAGAGTTCTTAAATGGCAATACGGCCAAAAACACCCAATATGGGGAACGGGGCTATAAAGCAAGTGCCGACTTTTGGAAGCAGTTGCCCGCTTTTCAATATGATCCGCCCGAACTCGGTTCCGTCCTAAATCGCAACACCTCCAATATGGTGGTGTTGGCGACCTGGCTTTTTGCCACTTTCGGATTGTTGTTTTTCACCACCAAAACCCTTTAGCTATGTTATCCTATAATTTTAAATACGAGTTGACCCTGTTGTTGCGCAGCCGCTGGATTCAATTGTTGAGTTTGATCTTGGTGCTACTGTTTGGGTTTTCGACCTATAATGGTTTGAAAAAGGTCGAAACCCGCCAAGATAGTATCATCAAGGCCAAGGATGAAGTAAAGGAAAGCGACGCCATGATGCTAAAACTTTTAGATTCCGTTGAACGGGGTATGGAGGTCAGCGCGTCATCTTGGACGATTCCCTCAAGCCCCATGGCTGTTGGAAACTACCATCCAAGAGTAGCCGCAATGGAGCAACAACCCATGTCCTTTATCGCCACTGGACAAGCCGATCTGTTCACCCATTATGTCAAACCAACGGTAAGCGGTGATGACGCTTCTTTGAATTTTACCGAAATGACGAGTCCTGTACAACTGCTATTCGGCAGCTTTGATCTGGCCTTTGTAATTATCTACCTCTTACCCTTGTTGATCGTGGCCTTCTCGTATAATGTACTTTCCTCGGAAAAGGAAAGTGGTTCGTTGAGATTATTGGCATCACAACCCATCGGACTTCAGCATTGGGTTTTGCAGAAATTGGTCCTGCGATTTTTCTGGTTGTCCCTTTTGGTTCTTGTATCCCTAACCCTCGTTTTCTTGGTATTGGGACTCGACCCCTTTGGTGAACCCACGACTTTCTTCGGCCTGGTAGGTCTCATCTTGGTGTATATGCTGTTTTGGTTCGCTTTGTCCTTCTTGGTGAATATATGGGTTGGGAGTTCGGCAAAAAATGCCGTGGCCCTATTGGGTTTATGGGTGCTATTTGTACTCTTGGTGCCCTCTATCCTAAACCAATTAGGCAATTCATTGTATCCCATGCCTTCCCGCAATCTGATGATCAATGAAATGCGGACTATGAAAGCTGAAGTTACAGAAAAACAGAATGAAATTTTGGACAATTTCTTACGCGACCATCCAGAATACGCCCTGAACGATACAACGCAAAGTAGAGGTTTTTACCATCGCTATATGGCCTCGCAAAATTTGGTAAAAGAAAAAATGGCGCCGATACTCGACTCGTATGAAGGACAATTACAAAACCAACAAAATTGGATTGGCAAGTTCAAATGGTTGTCTCCGGCAATACTCGTTCAGGAATCGCTCAACCGTATGGCCGGTACTTCAAAGGAAAATTATGAAAACTACAGAAAGCAAGTAGTTGCTTTTGCCGGAGAATGGCGGCAACACTTTATGCCCTTTTTGTATAACAATAAGGATTTTTCCCAACTGGATTATCCAAATATCCCTGAATTCAACTACGAACCGAAAGCTCAAAATAGCTGGGTGTCGATACCGCCATTGCTACTGATTGCCCTTGGTCTATTTGGACTTGGTTTCCTCGGCAGCACCATGCGTCGAACGCATTCGATTATAATGGATTCTTAAAATGATTCGAACCCTCATCCTCTTTTTTACGATCACATCCCACGCGGTATGGTGTCAAGATATACTTGTTTCAGGACTGGTCGTGGATCAAAACGATATTCCGCTCCTGGGCGTTACCGTGCAATTGCTTCCGAAAGAAGCGTATACGAGTACTGATGAATCTGGGTATTTCCGTTTATCCATCAACAACGTAGGAGAACTTAGGTTGCTGTTTTCTTCCATCGGTTATCAGACCCAACTCAAGAAAATGGATATAGAAGAAAGGCAATCCGTTCAAATAAGGGTGGTTCTTTCGGAAGAGACCGAGGCCTTGGATGGGGTGACCGTAACCGGTAAAACGAAAACACAAGAACTTCGGGAAAGCACCTTCGATGTTTCCGTTGTCCAGACGGAACGATTTCTTGTTCGAAATACCAACACAAGTGATATTATTAAACAAGTTCCCGGAGTGGTCGTTCGACAGACCGGAGGTTTTGGCAGCAATGCGGAGGTATATCTCAACGGGATGACCGGTAAATCGGTTCCCTTCTTTTTAGATGGCATCCCGCTATCATACTATGGCTCTGGCTTAGGGTTAAATGTGCTTCCCGCCAGTCTCATGGATCAAATCGAAGTATATAAAGGAGTGGTTCCCGTGCATCTAGGAGCAGATGCCTTGGGTGGAGGCATCAATATCATTACGCGAAAATCCCATGGCGATTATTTGGATGCTTCGTATTCCGGCGGGTCGTTCAATAGTCATAAAATCAATCTGAATGCGCAATGGACACATCCGAAGAAGCAATGGATGATCGGTGTCAATTCCTTTTTTAACCATTCCGATAATAACTACGAGGTCGATATCGAGATTCCAGATGAATTTGGCAATCCGAATCCGGCCACGGCAGAACGATTTCACGATGGTTTTTCAAATTTTTTGGCAGGATTGTACGGAGGCGTCCTTGACAAACCCTATGCCGACCGACTGCTTCTTAGCGTCCGTTATTCGGGCATGGAAGATGATATTCAGCACAATGCCATCATGGCCCAACCGTATGGAGAGGTGACCTATGATGAAACTACGGTAAGCACTTCTATTGATTATCAGAAAAGAGACGTATTCAAGAAAACCGACGTAAAATGGTACGGAGCTTATAATCAAACCCGGGGGCATTTCATAGATACTACGCTAAACGTCTACACCTGGGACGGAAAAGTCTTTGACCGGCGAACCGACGGCGGTGAAATTTCGACCTCTAGAAATCTCTTGGAACTCAATAGTAAAAATCTGCTCCAGAGGTTTAATATAACGAATGCCCCATGGGAAAAAGGAAAGTTCACGCTCAATGTATTCTCGGCTTGGTTCAGGAGAATTGGTGAAGACCCGATAGCCGCCCAATTTTACGGAGAGGACTTTTTTGCCAATCCTACCGTTCTTTTTAAAAATGCCACCGGATTGGCCTACGAGCACAATTTTTCGAAAAAGTTGGTGAGCTATTCCGCAGTGAAGCACTTCTGGTTGAATGCAGAGGGATATGCTATTCAAAACCTTGAGTTCATTCCGAACCAACAAGAGGTTTCCAATCTTGGGTTTTTACAGTCCTTGCGATATCGCATGACGGATAAATTTTTAATAAAAACCTCTTACGAATACGCCACAAGACTTCCAGACGAGTTTGAACTTTTTGGTGATTTCACTTTAACCAGACCAAACCCCTTTCTTGAACCAGAACAAAGTCATAATCTGAATCTTGGAATACAATTGAACGCTACAAAAATCGATTGGGAGACCAACTTTTTTTATCGTGATACGGATAATATTATCTGGTTAAGAACCTCGCAATTTTTTGCTCAATATCAAAACCTTTTAAAGGCCAGGACTTTGGGCGCAGACATGGAATTTCGTTTACGGCCGCTCAATTTTCTAGAGATTACCGCTAATGCTACCTATCAAGATCTGAGAAACCGTTCTCCGAAAAGTGTCACTGGAACAGTTGACGAACGCTACTTCAATGCACGCCTCCCCAATATTCCGTATCTGTTCGGTAATGCCGAAGTACGCTTTAACAAGAAGGACTTGTTCGGTTCAGGGAATATATTCTCGGCCTGGTGGTCCGGCAGCTATGTAAATGAGTTTTTCCTGTTCTGGGAAGTTGATGGCAATAGGGATTTCAAGAACAGCATTCCCTCACAATTCGTACAGAATATCGGGGCATCCATTGCACTATTGAAAAACAAGGCCTCCCTATCCCTAGAGTGTACCAACCTGTTGAATGAAAAGGTATTTGACAACTTTAGCGTGCAACGCCCGGGCAGGGCTTTTTACATAACCCTAAGAACATTTTTAAATCGATTATAACACTTAAATAAAAACAAAATGAAAAAAGTACTCTTAAAAAATGGTCAACTTCTGATTACCCTGTTATTCATAGGAATTATCTCCATCGGTTGCAGTGGCGACGACAATGCGCCCCCGGTGGCAGACGTTACTCCTACGCCCGATGCCACACCAGATCCTGAACCTGAGCCGGATCCTGTTGTCATCAATTTTGGGCTCTCTACGGTAGGCGGAGCTTTCCCTAACCAGACCACTTATGTACAAGGATTGACCGACTTAGATTTCGATACGATCGGTAATGATGAGGCGACAGAACTAGCTGCAGGTTCTGGGGCGGGTACCGTATCGTATAACAAGGCGCTATACACCTCTCCTTTTGGAGCGCCCGCAACACTGGTGAAATATGTCTTTGATGCTGAAGGTAATACTGTGGAAGAGGAACGCATCGTGGTTCCTGGCGCGAACGTTTTCTCAACCCTGTACTTTGAAAGTGAAACCGTGGCTTACGGCTCCGTGGCCGGAGGCATTTCAAAGGTGATCGTATTCGACCCTACTACCATGCGCATTACCGACGAAGTACCCCTGAGCGATGTGACGAGCCGTTTTCCAGAAGCAACACGCACCTACTACCTCGATATGATGGAACGTGATGACAAACTGTTTATGGGAGTCCATTACGAGAACAACTTTGTGCCCGTAAACGATTCTGCCTATGTTGCCGTAATCGATCTAAATTCAAGAACGGTTGAGAAAATACTTTCCGATGCAAGAACAGGTATGGTTTTCGGAGGTCAGGCTGCCAACACCGGAATGGTAAAGGCCGAGAATGGCGATATCTATGTACAAGGTCTGGGTACTACCCTGAGCGGAGGTGCCAGTCCGAGTGGCCTTTTAAAGATTGCCAATGGGGAGACCGATTTTGATTCAGATTATTTTATGGATATGGAAACCGCAACGGGTAATGTCTGTTGGGGGGTCTATTTAATGCCCGATGGACGTGCCTTTACATCCAAGGTCGAGGACGAGAATGATTTTTTCGAATTCCAAACAGGCGAACCGCAGTTCACCTATTATGAAATAGATCTACTAAACGGAACCAGTGTAGGTGCGGTGCCCGGACTTCCTACAACCTACGGCTCAAGGGGAATGATCATTCGCCCTTTGGATGGAGAAGAGTTGTTGTTCACCAATGCTACCAACGATGAGAACGCCGTATACAGTTTTAATGGGGCGACCAACTCCACAAGCAAGAAATTCGTTTCAACAGGCGGTTACGTAAACGGATTGGAAACACTGGATTGAGCAAGGGATCATGTCTAAACTGGTACGTATAGCAAAGAACGAAATCAAGATAGCCCTAAGGGAAAAACTCGTAGTATCCCTTGGGGTATTGATTTCGGCACTATTGGGAATAGCCTTATTCGCAGGATATCTCTCGTATAAGCAACAGGAAAGGACCATCATACGGACACAGGATGAAAAAAGAAAAGAATGGCTGGGTCAGGGAGATAAACACCCACATATTGCCGCCCATTACGGAACTTTCGCATTCAAACCGAAAACCGTTTTCAGCATGTTCGATTTCGGATTGGACACCTTCACTGGAACCTCTGTGTATTTAGAAGCACATTACCAACACGAATTCATGTTCAGGCCCGCCCAGGATCATAGTAGCATGATACGGTTTGGTGAATTGAGCGGTGCTTTGGTCCTGCAAGTACTCCTTCCTTTGCTCATTATTTTCTTGGCATTCGCTTCCTTTACTAAAGAACGGGAGAGTGGCACCTTGCGTTTGTTGATAAGCCAGGGCATATCGTTTAGGGCATTGGCCTATGGAAAGATACTGGCCTATCTCCTCATGCTCTTGGTACTCTTAACACCTTTCTTGCTCGGTGTCATACTACTTTCCCAATCTGGAGTAGATTCTGATGCGCTCCTCGATATGGGAACTAGACTCCTGTTTCTACTGTTGTTATACAGCAGTTACCTTTTTCTATTTATTTCTTTTTCAGTGTGGGTGTCCCTAAAATCCGCAACAGGAAGGAACGCCTTACTGACTTTACTGACGTTTTGGATCTTTTTTACCATGCTAATGCCAAAAGCATTGGCGAATATGGGTGAGAGCTTTTATAAGCTCCCATCAATGCGTTTATTCAAGACCCAAATACAGCATGACATCGATAATGGACTTGACGGAAACACTTCACGTTCCGTTCGAATGGCCCAATTGGAAAAAGAATTTTTAGAAGAATACCATGTCGATTCGATACAGCAACTACCGTTCAATTTTGACGGTGTGAGCATGCAGGCTGGCGAAGAGTACGGTAATAAAATCTATGACCATCATCTCCAAAATTTAAGGGGCATTTTTCACAAACAGAACCGTTTGGGAAGTATCGGAAGCCTAATCAACCCATACTTGGCGATACAGCACCTTTCTATGGGGCTTTCGGGCACCGATATTCACACCAGTATGCACTTTGAAGATGAAGTCGAGGAATATCGCAGGAATTTGGTGAAACGAATGAACGACGATATGGCTCAGAATTCCAAGTATGGGGAGTTCTATGAGTACAAGGCAGGAAAGTCTTTATGGGAAGGCATCGCAGACTTTTCGTATCGATCGCCCACTGCCATCAAGGCAATTAGCAACTACAAGGTCGAACTCGCCTCCCTAATGATATGGATCTCGACCATACTGGTGCTTCTAAACCAGGTAGACCAAAAAAAGAAAACGCCGTTATGAACACAATTTCCAAAACAATACTGAAATACGAATGGAAGACCTTTGTTCGAAACCGCTACCAAGTGGTCATGCTCCTGGCGTCCTTTGTTTTCGGACTCTATGCCATTTACTATGGACAATCGGAAATAGATGCACAGCGAGAGACGATTGTAACCATTACGGATCTGGAAGATGTGGAATTTTCCTCCTATAGGGACAGTTTCAAAGGTGCCCTAGAATCTTCGGCACAAGAACAGATGCATGATATCGCCTCGCGCCCTGAATTCGCTTGGTTTCGTCATGGCTATCATGCAATTCTACCTCCGCACGACTATGCTGCGTTGGCCATTGGTCAACGTGACTTATTTCGGTATTATTACCGCTTAACGGGTATGAGTCTTCATTATCAACTTTTTGAAAATGAACTGGCCAACCCGGTGAACCTATTGGCAGGCAACTTTGACCTGTCATTCGTACTCATATACCTATTTCCCCTTTTGATTATTGTTTTTTGTTACAGCTCATTTTCCGCAGAAAAAGAGAATGGAACATTGCCCCTCTTACAAGTGCAATCCGTCAGTATTGGAAAAATCATACTGTTACGCCTATTGTTCTATTTTACGATCATCACCGGACTTGCCTTGCTCATTTCCTTCATCGGGTTATTTGCTTCAGGCGACCTTTTGGATGCGGAAAATAGAATTCCCGCAATCATTTGGATTTTGGGGGTAGTCACCTATTGCGCGTTTTGGTTTGCCCTACTATTTCTAATCATCAGCTTTCGCAAAAGTTCGGCCTTTAATGCCATGATAGCGGCCGGTTTATGGCTATTATTCCTGATTGTCGTTCCCGCATTGCTCAACATCATCGTAACTACGAAATACCCATTGAGCAGCACGACTTTAGCAGGACTCACCCGACGTACCGGTCTGGAAAACGAAAATGATGAAAACGAATCACGGGAAGTGATTATGGAATTTCTTTCCCACGAACCGGGTCTAGCCGCCAGCGACAGCCTGATACACCACAACATGCCCGCCAAGGCCTATGCCGCATTTACGGCCTTAAAGGATATCAACAGCAACCAGGAGGTCACTCGATACAATCTTGAAGTCGAAAAAAGAAGTCGGTGGACAAAGGGATTTCATTGGCTGAGTCCTTCCGTAAACTTACAGCATCTATTCGCTCAGGTAGCCAAAACCGATTTGGAAACTTTCCTTCAGTTTCAAAAAGCGCTCACCCATTTTCATGGGGATATTACGGATTTCTACTTTGAGAAACTCTTTTGGGACAGGCCTATACGACTTGAAGACTATTCAAATCTTCCCTCATTTAAAATACCACCAACGCATTCGAATCTATACGGGGTCGGAACAAGCTTGGCCAAATCCGGGGTCATGGCATTGATCGCTTTTTTGGTGGGCTTTATCAAAATGAAAAACCAATAGAATTCACAATGAGAAATACACTTTTACTATTCCGTATATTCCTAAGACTCAAAAAGTGGCCCAGCAGTATTGTATTTGTACTGGCAAGTCTTTCAGGGCCCGCTATTTTTGCCCAAGAAGAGGGCAATTTCCCACCCCCTAAAATTCCTGCAGAGATTCAGGCTTTCAAGACGACCTCGGAAATGAACATTGATGGGCGCTTGGACGAATCCGATTGGAAGATAGCAAAACCCGTTACCGATTTTTTCAGGGTAGAGCCTGTTCAAGGTGGCACCATTAAAAATCCTACCGAAGTACGCATCCTTTACGATGATAAGAATCTTTATTTTGGGGTCTTTGCCAAGGATTCCCTTGGTAAAAAAGGCATTCGAATGCAAGATTTAAGTCGAGATTTCAATGGGCTTGAAAATGATGTCTTCGGCATTCAAATCGACGCGCAGAATACAAAACAATATGCCGTTTCCTTTCAGACCACTCCCTATGGGAATCAACAAGACCTACAGAGTTTTAACGATCGCAATAGAGATGAAGACTGGAACGCTTTATGGCGTGTTCGCACCCAGCGAACCGATAAGGGGTATTATGCGGAATTCGCCATTCCCTTCAAATCGATTCGGTATGATAAACCCTTAGAAGGTGTTCCTATAGAATGGGGGATTACTTTTTTCCGCTTGGCACGTAAAGACTATGAAAAAACCGTTTTCCCTGATATCCCTCAGTCATTTTCTGAAAACCGCATGATCTATGCCGCCAAACTTACGGGCTTAAAGGTACCTCCGCCATCAGCGAACATCAGAATAGAACCGTATGCACTATTTCAGTATGACGAAAACAAAACGGGTGACATCGTGACCGATAAAATAAATGAGCCAAAGGTCGGGGGCGATGTCAAATGGGCTATTAACCCGAACGCCGTACTCGACTTGACCATAAATACCGATTTTGCACAGGCAGATGTGGATAGAGCGGTAAACAACTTGGAACGCTTTAATATCTTCTTTCCCGAACGGCGGCAGTTCTTTTTAGAAAATTCCGGTATTTGGGCAGGTGCAGGTGGCTCTAGGGTACGGCCATTTTTCAGTCGCACCATAGGTCTCTCCAATAGCTTTAATGCTTCCCCCGCGCCCTTGGATGCCGGCGCCCGGTATACTGATCGAGACGAAAACCGAACCATAGCCGCGTTGGCGGTTCGTCAAAGGGAAACGGATGACAGCCCGGGAAGTACGTTTGGTGTGGCGCGTTATACCCAGAATTATGGTGAGGAAAATAATATTGGGGCCATGGTCACTTATCGGTTGGATGATTCTTTACGTGATTTGGGTGTCGAAAGCCAGGATAACACCACTATTTCAATTGATGGATTGATTCGTCCAAAACCAGATCTTACATTGACCTATCTACTATCTACTTCACTCGATAGTGAGACGGAAGATAACGGTTTTGCTGGAAGAATAGGAGCTACCTCAAGAACCAATAAATATTACATGGGATATATTACTGATTTTGTAAGTCCTGATTACGCCCCGGATATGGGATTTGTTGCCCAAAAAGATTTCATGCTTCATAGCCCTGGAGGGTATGCCATTCTAAGGCCTAAATGGTTGCCCTTTGTGCGCCGTTGGGATCCCGGGGTCTTTTTTAATTACTTTCATGATTTTGAGGATTTTGGAAAATTTCAACAATCCAATCTCTATATTTTCCCCATCTACACTTGGTTTAAGGACAATAGTTTTGTTGAAGCTTCCCTCACGCCCACATGGCAAAATATCAATTTCAGTTTTGCTCCATTGGGTCTCGAAATTGGACAAGGGGATTATAACTATACCCGATATACACTTCGCTATAACTCAGACCAGTCAAAAAAGCTATCGGGTTCCGTTCGGTATGATTTCGGAAATTTTTACAATGGCGCCAGAAATACAGTGACCGCAGGGTTGCGTTATGCACCTTTGCCTCATATCGCCTTTACGGCTGACTACGAACATAACAATATCAATGGAGTTGGCGTTTCACAAGAAGACCTCGATACCGATCTCTATACGGCAAGTTTGCGCTTGGCGTTGAACCCGAGGGTACAGCTATCCACCTTTTACCAATATAATAGTTTTGATGAACAAGGACGGTGGAACGTTCGCTTTAGTTGGGAATATATGCCGCTGTCGTTCATTTACCTCGTGTTCAACGACACCCAAACCAATGTTATTGATCCCATTCAGCGGAGTACCCAATTCATCAGCAAAATCACTTTTTTGAAGCAGTTTTAGCTCAAAGTACAGAACCTATGGAATCACAAAGAAGAGTTTTTTTGAAAAAACTATCCATGACCGCCTTGGGTCTTGGAATACCATTTGGGCAGATATGGTCAAAATCATTTGACCTGAAAAGAAGTCAAAGTCAGGATATCAATCCTTGGTTGGAAATATCCAAAGAAGCCTACTTGAACAATGCCGCGGAGATTTCAAATATCGTAAACGGGAAACCAATCCTCGCGGTCTTGAAAAACAACGCCTATGGTATTGGAGATGTGGAAGTAGCGAACATTTTAGATGTTAGCCCTCATGTTTACGGTTTTGCCCTAGTAAAGGAAAAACGATGTCTGGCTCTTAGGAAATCCGGAGTAAAAAAACCGATTCTACTGATGGGCGATTTTTCTAGTGAGTTAGGCCAAGAAATCGTCAATGCGGATATTACGCTAAGTGTGTTCTCGAGAGAGTCCTTTAAGAAGATTACAACTCTTCCTCGCAATGAATCCCAAAAAATTAAAGTGCAACTTTACTTTGATACCGGACTGGGACGCATGGGTATACCCCATGACACGGATTGGGAATGGATCAAAGATTTGACCCAAAACGACAATATTCATGTCAGCGGGCTGTTCTCTACCCTTACAACGCCAAAGGACTTCGCTAATGAACAAATCACGAGATTTAAAGTACTTCTAAAGAAACTCAAAACCATGGGTATAGTGCCGGAAAGGCAACACCTTGCTCCTTCGTTATCCCTATTGGACTTGAAAGAGTCACACATGAACACAGTACGACCTGGAATTCTACTACATGGGTCTTTTCCGCTATTAAAAATGTCGTTACCCAGGCCGTTCTTGTTGAAACCAACTTACCGGTTAAAGGCCAAGGTCATTCGTCTGGAACTCCTCAATGAAGGAGACACCATTGGGTTTTCCAGATTTTACAAAGTACCTGAAAAACAATGGATTGCAACCCTTCCCATAGGTTGGGCCGATGGTTATTCAAGTGCAGCGGAAAATGGGGCGAAACTGCTGATCAAGGGCAAGCTTTTCACTGTGGTCAACGTTAATGCAAGCCATTGCAATGTGGTTATAGGAACGCAAAAACAAGTAGAGGTGGGCGATGTGGCTACCTTAATCGGACCTGATGCTCCTGAAATTACCCCGGAAGGTTTTGCCCAATCGATTGATGGTAATAATTACCTTCAGATCAATTATAAGGAATCAATACCAAAATATATATTCGATGCTTTTGACTAGAAAACCAATATACTGGTTACTGCTTTTATCAACCTTTGTCTTAAGAGGACAAGGTCAAATCATCGAGATAGGGAATGATAGCATCGCCCTATACGTCGAGGATACTGGGAGAGGAAAGCCTATCATTTTCATTCCTGGCTGGACCATGACCACGGAATTCTTTTCAAAACAACGAGATTACTTTGGAAGTAAGTTCCGGTACATTTCATACGACCCCAGAAGTCATGGAAAATCTTCTAAAACCGCTGTAGGCCATACCTATAAAAATCACGCTGAGGATTTGCATGCTATCGTTGAGTTGTTGGACCTCCAAGATATCACTCTGGTTGGATGGTCAAGCGGGTGCGCCACCATCTATGAATATGTTCAACTATACGGTACTGACGACCTCAATTACGTTGTTTTTATCGATGAGCCCCCAAAATGGATTGGCAATACTTCAGATGAGTGGGTGTATGGAACTTTCGATGACTATCGCGAAAGTCTAAAGGATTTGATCAACGACCGAAAAGCCTATGCCTCGGGTACGGCTCAGTGGATGACACAACAAAAGTTGGATACAGTTCAGAAGAATTGGATAGTCGATCAGATGTTAATGACTGCTAACGATGCCGCGTTGAGCCTCTATATAGATGGTATGGCAAGTGACTATACCGAAGTGTTAATAGGATTAAACCAAAAAGTGCCTATGCTCTTTATGCTAAGGGAATCATGGTATGGAAGAGCATCCGAGTGGTTAACGAGCCATGTACCCAAGGCCAAGGTCGTTTCTATTTCAAGTCATGCCACATTTTGGGAAAAACCCGGCGATTTCAACAAAACAGTACTAGCTTTCATCACAAACGAACCGTAAGGCAACTTAAGTCAAGATCATGAAAAAGGGCAAAGGACCTCGATTAAAATTTATGCTTAGACTTCTTGGGATACTATCCGGTATTCTAATAGGTCTCCTATCTTGTCTGGGGAAGGGAAGCGAGACAGCACCTTCTAAAATAGATTATGAAAAAGTCGATGCGCTATTCGGTCATGATGTGTCACAGCTCCTTTTTGATCACCTTTACGTAGTGTTGGACAGTGTTTCATACGCCCAATTGACCCAAAGGGATTCTTGGGGGAATACATATGGAGCAATGGACAAAGGCCTGCCGGATTTTGCCGCTATTGATAAGCGGACCACCTCGTGTTATCTTCGGGGCCATAAGCACTATATTGAACTACTTGGCCCTGACAATACTTACCAAGAGCCGATTGGCAAAAGCGGTGTAGGTTTTTCACTCCAGAACAGCAGAGAACATTTTCATTTGGGCGTAGAACCCAAATTAAAACAATCGGGTACCCCATACCTCAGTATTTCCGAAACCGTTGACATGCCAGTTGGAAAACAGGAAGCCACTTGGTTCAAGGCCTTTTATTCCCCAAGTGAAGACACCGCCCTACATACTTGGTATGCCTTCTACAATCCGGCCTTTCTTGATAGTTTATACCCTGAGAAACATCCCGACTACTCCCGTGAGGCTTTTTTAAGGAAATCCTATAAAGAAGAACAGCTTTTTGAAGGAATCAAAAACATCTCCCTAGAGTGCACTCCTAAAGATTACGAACGCATTGCTCAAGAAATGAGGCATTTAGGATGTAATCTATTAAAAAAAGAAGGCCAAACACTAACTATTGCCAGTGGTGATGTCACCATTACCATAACTCCGTCAAATGCCATAGCATATAGCCGTATCCTCAAGATAGAGTGCCGTTTAAACACTATCGACCATAGTATAACCTACTTAGGTAATCTTATCATCTCCAATCAAGGCACTGAATCCGTATGGGATTTTGAAGGCCTTTATAAAAACAACATTGAATAATACATAACCCTTAAAAGCAATAGAAATGAAAATGAACACACCCAATTGGTTAACAATGCTCTTGATTACAGTTATAATTGCCTCTTGTAAACAACAGAAAAAGGAAAATAGCGAACAAGTCGAAGAATCAGTGGCAGTCGAAATCGAAACCCCTAAGATTACCCTCGAAAAACTTGAAGGTTCACCGGCCTATAGCGATGCCGTTTTGCAGATGAACGCTCCGCAGAACATGAAAATATCCGAAGGTGGGAATGTAGACTTCGGCTTTACTGTAGACAATTACGAACTGGGCGCACAGACCAAAGGTCCCAATGCTCAACTCTTGGCCAATTCCGGCAAGGGGCAACACATCCATTTTATTTTGAATAACCAACCGTACTCGGCCCACTACGAGTCTTCCTTTGCAAAGGACATTCCGAATGGTGTACATCATCTAGTGGCGTTCTTGAGCCGCTCCTACCACGAGTCGGTTAAAAATGAAAAATCGGTAGTAGTTAAAAAACTGGAGATTGGGCCAAATGCAATCGACTCTTTAGAATTGGATATGGAGGCACCTACCCTCATTTACAGCCGCCCCAAAGGAACGTATTCAGGAAAAGACACGGAAAGCCTTTTATTAGACTTTTTTGTCTTGAACACCACCCTTGCAGAAGATGGTGCTAAGGTGAAGGCGACGGTGAACGGCACCGAATTTCTAATTACGGAATGGGCCCCACACATTGTCAAAGGATTACCGATGGGCGAAGTCACCATACAGTTAGCGCTGGTGGATGTCGATGGCAATGCCATTGGAGGCCCCTTCAATCAAGTAACCCGAACAGTTACGCTAAAACCTTAAAAGGAAATCCTAATTTTTAAAAAGATAACCGACGAAACAACTATGGCAACATCGACACAATGGATCAAGCAATCAGATGTATGGGGCTCCATGGCAAGTAGCCTGTGCCTTGCGCATTGCTTGGCCACACCATTTTTATTCGCCGCCCATACCGGTCATGTGCACGGACATCATAGCAGCCCCCTTTGGTGGGGGTTTTTGGATATTGTTTTCATTGTGATATCCTTCGTGGCCGTGTTTTGGTCCGTAAAGAACACCTCCAAAAAATGGATGAAGCTGGCCCTATGGAGCTTTTGGGCAGTATTGGCCGGAATCATTTTGAATGAAAAACTGCAATTCATCGCACTTGCAGAGGCACTGATTTATGTACCCTCAATTGCCTTGGTCATACTGCATTTGTACAACCGTAGGTATTGTCAATGCCTTACTGAAAACTGTTGCACCAAGGCAGATGAGCTCTAAAAACAAATAAAAGGGCTTTTAAATCTAATGTAAGGCGAAGCGGACTATTTTTCGGATCGATATAACGGCATCCTCAAAAGCGTATTGACGCTGAGGAAAAAAGGTGTTTTCCACGTTTTGAATGAAGTCGGTGAAACTTTTGAAAAATGCGATACTGTGGTCATATCTTGATGTGTACTGGTTACATCAAGTAAAATCGGGTGGGTAAGGCCTAAATTAATAGTACACTATTCTATAAAATAGTTAGAAATTTTAGCGACAAAAAGCTTTTTACCTCTCATACATTTCACAAAACGGTCGACTAACAGGACTTAAGGAAGAAAAAGTTTCAAAAATCCATGATTTTAGGAATTGCCTGTACCTCGCGGTCTTGGTTATAAGTAGTTGTGTCAGTTAACACTTAACTTAGCAAGCCTACCCGCAGGCAGGCGATTACTTATAACTATTGTCACATATCGTTTTTATTTTCCTTCAGCTCCATATTCGTCTCCTGATCGATTCGTTCGAACCAAATATCCCTTAATTTATTCTTACTAAACATTTCTAGTTGGTCGCCATAATGTTTGTTATCAGTATTAGATGAATTTCCATATGTTAAGAGTCCTTTAGCGTTGATTTCTTCTCCCATTTCAAGAACAAGAACGAAAGTATCTCCAAAATTGCCGAAAAATTTGCCTTCTTCATCAGGGGTTGAACCTAAAGAATATAAAATTCTAAAAACACCTAAATGTTGGGGACCTCCTGTTCCGGGATATTCTAAATCACCGATTCTTAATTTATAATAGTCTCCATATGGAATTTCAAGAGAGGGATACTTAGTCAAATGATTTTCAGCAGCTTTTTTTATGATATCAACAATTTCCTTATTATCAACAAATCCGTCTGGTGTATTGATAGGGTCATTATACTGCCATGGATCCTTCAATAAATTAATCAATTGAAATGGGCTAGTTTGCTTTTCTAAAGCCCATGTATTGGTAAATTCCATAAAAAGTAGGGCACCTAGACTATTGGCGTCGTAAGAACCGTCCCATTTTGTCATTACGTCAACGGCTGCACGAACTAAAGAGTCGGACGTAAGATCTTTCAAAGCCAGCAGGTCATCATTTAATCGTAGTGCCAATTCTGCTTTATTGTCATGTTTTAACTCTACCAAACGATTTAAAGAAATACTATCTTCTTCATGCATTAATCTCGCGGCACGTTGTGGTCGAAACCTCATATTATTCGGTGCTATATGTGATGCAAAATCATTGGGATCCAATACCTTTGGCAACGTATTTAAATAAGGTGGATCATTAGCGTTCTGTAACCAACCGGAGGGAGGATTGATAACAACAGGCAACTCATTACTTTCGTAATAATCGGTCCAAATGTCAGCACTAGAATCACCAGATACCACTCCTTGCCATTTATCCCAATCGCCATTTTTTTTAGGTACAAGTCCGCCAAAATGGTGCATTATATTGCCGTCTTTATCGGCATAAACTGTGTTCAAAAATGGCATTTGTCTTAGGGCAAGGGCATTTTTCATATCCTCTAAATTCTTCGCTTTCGACATTAAGTCGTACTGTTCGATTAGTGGTGTGAAGTTTTTCATCTGTGCAAAGCGAATGGCTATTGCAGAATTTTCACTTTCCCGGATGATAACCCCATGCTTTGCGATGTTCCTTTTGAATTCATGCGTTTTTATGATTCCATCTTCTTGCAATTCTTTAACTATATAGTTACGCACTTCAAATGGAATAAATTCATCATCCAGTAAATAAGTATTGCCCTCTTTCTTTAATTCGAACAAGTCTGTGTTATCAATTGTGTTTACCGTATGTGTCCACGACACGTTGTCATTGAAACCAAGAATTATTGAGGGATTCCCTATAAGGGTTGCGCCATACATGTTGTATTCATTTGTAATAAATTGTTGTTCATGCCATAAATAAAGGTCTGACCACCATAAATGTGGATTGGCAACCAACATCGCATTGCCAGTAGAGGTTTTGCTTCCTGAAAGCGCCCAAGAATTTGATCCACCTTCTATTTTTTGATTGGATGAAAAAGTTCCTCGAATAAGAAATTCATAATTCACTACACGAAAATTGTGTGCGATGATATCATTTACAGTTATCGGTAGAACCCTTTTATATTTTTCATCTAATTCGTCACTATTCTTCTCTGCGTAGGAATTGATTCCAGCCACAAAAGATTGAAGCATTTCTTGATATTTAGGCACTAAATTGTCATAAGCGGGTTGCAATTGTTCATAAAGGCCTAAATGATGTAATGCTTTATTAATTTCAAAACCTTCACCCCATAATTCTGCACTAGTACCTCTAGCTTCTCCATAAAGTTTTAAAATAAGGTTTCCATGATTTTTCATCTGACCCCATGCAGACATGTAATACAAGTCATTATCAGAAGTTGCATAGATATGAGGAATGCCATAAGTATCCCAAAGAATTTCGTTTTCGGTAATGGTCGTTTTGGATTGCTCACAAGATATTAATAAGGCGACTGCCAGTAAAAGAATATAATTTTTCATATGGTTAGTTTAAATGATATGTAATTGTATCGGCTATTATTTCGGCTCGGCAAACGTTATTATTTCTCTACCGAAAAGTTCTCTACAATGGAAGCCACATCTTCTATTTTTTTCCATTCAGTTGGCCTTTCAAAATCCTGTCCTGACTTTAGAACTTTTGCATTTGGATGATTTTCTCGTATGTTTTTCCAATGGGTATCACTCCATTTGTTTTTGTCCATCTCAATAAGTTTTACATCCTTTAAAGGTCCGGAGACCGCCTTTCCGATCAATGGCCACCATAGGCTTTCTGTTTCCCTATCCCAAAACACAAACCCATCTAATCCATTCCAAACATTTTCGTCATAGTAAGTATATCCACTTAATGCAAATGTTAGCTCTTTATCGCCATAATTTCTCTCATAAATAGCTCCTAAATCAGCCAATATGCAATAAACGGCCATTATGGGTTGTCCGTCCAAAACATCGTTTACAATTTCGTGTCTTGTTAAGTCTTTAACAGCATATGCTTTGACTTCATTACCAGATTGAGCTAACAAAAACCTTGTACTATCTGCCCACACTTTGTTTGCTTCTGCAACAGAAACAAATTTAGGTTTTAATAACGCGGGAAATTTTTCACGTCCTATTCCGTAGTGAAACTGTTCGTCTTTGAGTAGATAATTAGTAATGTCAAAATGCTCATTTTCATTTTCTCCACCACATAACATTTTCTTTCCATCGACTTCGAAAAACTTGCCCTCTTCAAATGCAACTGGTCGTTTCTTTTTTACATTTTCCTTTTTGTCTACAGATTTGGCTTCTTCCTTTTTCGTTTGCTCTTTACATCCTATGGTCAGAATAGTCAGAAATAGTAACATGATTTTTTTCATGATTCTTTTGTTATTGTTTGCCAACGTCTCGGCAATAATTTGAAGTGGCGTTGGAACTCTTTAGATTTCCTGCGGTGGCCAATTCAGCCGTTGATAATTTCCAAGGTTGAAGTTAACTTTTTGTAGCCATAAATTATGACCCATGTTGCCAATAGTAGCTTAGTCTTTCAGTACGACCGATTCCGAAGATAGGTCAACAATGCAATTATAAGTCCTGCTTTGTGGTTTGCTGTCATTTTCCCTTTTCCATTTCTTAACTGAAATCGCATATTTTGATTTATCCAAAATCTCCATGTTTTCATAAATCAAAAAATCCTCTTTTTTCTTCCTTAGGTTTTTCCATATTGAATTCGCAACATTGCTATTGTGAACCATTGATTTGATTATGTTCAAGTCTCTTTTCGTACTGTAGAGTTGTTTTTGATAGTCCAATTCAGGATTTTCGATTCGCAATTCTTTTGCTATTCTTGCCCAAGTTTGTTCATTTTCAATTTTGACGCTGTCCCTTAATTTAGCATTCACTCGGCATTGGGCAACGGATATTTTTTCAATATTCCATTTTTGATCTAAAGCCAGTTCCGACTGGCTTGGATTTTTGGCCATTCCGTATATCAATATTTTATATTTTCCATCTTCACACCCCGGTTGGGAGAAACCTTGGAAACCTATAATGACTAGAAATAAGAAGAGAAATTTCATTTTGAGTGAAATGATTACCAATGTATGTATAATGAACATATGCTCACTATATACCAAATATAACTGATAAGGATGGTTCAGTACAACTTTCAAGAATTGGTGGAAAAATAGCGGTCCTTCAAAACGGCCATTTAATCCATCCGGTTCAGAAAATCCATGGGGCTTAAATATTGGTCATTTTCTACGACTTCCGTCTCCGGTATGTAATTCGTGATTTGAATTCACACGCGAATAGCACTTCCTTATTTCAAATTGATATATTGGATCTACACAAAAAAGAAAATCGATGCGGTTCATCTACCACGTACAAATTTGAAGGGATTTTCGATAAATAGGTCGTTCTATCCAGTGTCCATTATCCTTTTTACTATCTTGATAGAAAGAATCGTTAAGGAAATGTCTAAAGTGGCCAGCGGCGTTAAATTTCTGCTTTATATCGGCATGCTATCGGTCAGCCTTTTTATGACCGCTCAGACTTCGTTGATCGACGGATTGTACGAAATGCAACAAAACCCTAGACTGAAAGAAAAAGTCTATGTGCATACCAACAAAACGGCCTACTTTTCCGATGATATCATTTGGTTCAAAGCATACGTAGGCGATTCAATCAATCATCCATCGGTTCGAACAAAAATCTTGGAAGTAAAACTGTTCGATGAAAATGGAACACAAATATTCGCAAAGAACATTGCTATAACAGAAGGGACGGGCTTGGGTCAAATCGAACTAAATGATGCTATCGCGCCCGGCGTCTATTACCTTCAGGCCCGCACCAACTACATGCGTAATTTTGGAAAGGAATACCAGTACCTGCAAGAAATTACGATATTGGGGCAACTACCCCCTAACCCATCAATGGAAGAGCACAAGCAGTATGATGTGCAATTGCTTCCCGAAAGTGGAAATCTTATTGAAGACGTTGAAAATAGCCTTGGCATTAAAGCACTATTAGGCAGCAGAAGTGTTGATTTTCAAGGCACTATTATTAACAACGAGGGCGGGACCATTACCACTTTCCAAAGTGAACATGAGGGCATGGGAAGGTGTAGTTTTATCTACGAAAAAGGGGAAACCTATAGGGCCAAAATACAACTTCAAGATACGCTACTGGAACAAGATGTGCCCAAGGCATTGGCGAAAGGCGTGTCGTTAAGCATCGACAATTCAGACGAAAAATACCTCAAAACAAGCGTAAAGACCAATGAGGCGACGCTAAATAATCAAGCGGTTTCGAACTATACGCTCTTATACTATCAAGACCGTCAGCTATTCCAACTTCTTTCGATGGAACGGCTCGATTCAACGAACCTATTCATCGAAACCGATAAAAACATATTTTTAGACGGGGTACATACCCTAACACTCTTCGCCGATGACCAACCTATCGCCGAACGTAAATTCTATATGGAAACCGGCCGGAAAAAATCATTTGTTTCTCTTGAAAAAGCCAAAATCGATAGTGACTCCATTACGTATCGTCTTTCGACCAAAGGAAAAAAGAAAAGGCTAGGGGTCGATTTGAGTGTTTCAATACTTCAAAAAAAATCGAAGGCGGTAGATCAAAAAAACACCATCGAGAGCGCCTTTCTACTGAGTCCTTATGTGAAAGGTACGATTGAAAACCCGGCATATTACTTTGACACCGAAAATGAGAAAAGAAAAGAACATTTAGACTTGCTGTTACTTACCCAGGGCTGGACCCGGTACACGCTTGATGAACTGATTCAAGAAATCAACCCAGATGAAGCCTATGAATTCGAACAGGGTTTTGAACTAAAGGGGACACTCAAAAAAGAAGGGAAGTATACCGATCTTGTTTTAATACCTGATGACCTCCGTATAATCGACAAGGTTGAATTAACGGACCAATCTCAATTTGTCTTTCAAAACTTGGACCTCTTCAATGGCGATACCTTAAGGGTAGCCTATCGAGATAGTTTCGGGAAACTGATCAAACCCTCAACTATTGCATATGACACCACTGCTAACAAAACGACCACCGACCTTAAGATTGATAGAGCACCAGCAGTTTCCGCCCGAGAAAAGGGCCCGCCCTATGGTTTTGACAACATAAAAAATTATGGAACAAGGGTCTGGGGCAATGATAGTCTATTCCGAAATTTGGAGGGTACCATTGACCTAGATGAAGTAACCGTAACCGATAAGAAACGTAGCGAACGATACCTACAAAGAAGAAAAACAATCGCGAAGTATAAACCCTTGGTGAGCGATATTGGCAAATACTATGATATACCGTTTCCCGAAGTATTCAAAAATTCCGATATGGGCTTAATGGATCTTCTGGCACAACAAGGGTTTACCGTTCGAACAAGAGACAATGGGGAAGCCTATCTTGGGGGCCATCGCAAGTTCGCCCCACTATTCATCAATGGTAGGTCGATCCGACCTGAAGAGTTACCCACCCTGCAATTGCCACTAAATGATATTGAAAATATCATGGTCAACAATCTCGGCTTTGACCCAGGAGCTCAAGTAAGTATTATGATTTTTCAAGTATTTACTTCAGCTGATTATCGCCAATATAAAAACAAACCTTTTGACCAATTCGTTGTTAACAATGGGTTTGATCGCGCTAGAACGTATTATACACCCCGATATATCTTTGAGGAATCAAGACCTTTGGATTTATTGGAAGTCGATTGGAAACCCCACTTGAAAACGGATACGAAAGGAGACATCAGCTTTAAAATCGCACAAAATGAAAAGACCAACGGTTTACTATTCGTTATCCAAGGTTTTTCAAACGACGGCCATTTGATTTCCAAAACAATAGCTACAGATTAAATTCTTTTATGTGTATGGATTTATAGGTCTTGTTTATTTTTGACACTTTGTTTTCCAGTTAAAATAAGTGCTCCTGCTGATATTGAATAGTTCACAGGTTTCATTGACCTTTCTAGAGTCCTTGACAAACCGCAATACGCGCTTTGTAAACTTCTATCTTAAGCACTGTTCAATTTTCGTAGTCTTCTTCATATCAAAAAAATCTTTTGATTTATTACATGATAGTGCTCTTTTAATTGACGCAGTCACATAGAAACCAGGTCTTTCTTAATGATAATTTCATAAAATAGTATGCGCTACGTCTACGGTAAATAGCTCTTTGTATTCAGAAACCTTGTAAATGTCTATAAAAAGATAGTGCCAGCGATTGTTAACATACCTTTCGGGTTCATTAGACTAAACTCATGCATTTTAAAAAACCCTTCCTACTAGCAATAGTTATTTTGCTAAACCTAACAGCCTGTAAAGAAAAGAAGAGCCAGATAACGGAAGAAAAAGATACAGCGCCAAAACTTGACCTCACGGACCCAAGCGCTTTACTTGCTGCAGTTGAAAAGGCTCATGGCGGTTGGAATCACCTACGCAGTAAAAATGATGTGGAATATCATTACGAATATACGATGTCAGAAGGTAATGCAGATATTTCTACGGAACGTTACATATTTGATGATGAAATTTCATTTGGACATTACACTCGTCATGAAATAAACACCTTACCCACTGAAAATGGTATCGTCACACATCTTTTTGATGGAAAAAAAACAAAGATCACACTTAATGGAAGTACTATAGAAAAGGAAAGGACAATAGCCATAGCAGAATTTGTACGGCGTGCCAATTACTTTTGGTTTGTAATGCCATATAAGCTCAATGACCCCGGAACCATTGCTAAATATATAGGAACAGAAGTATACAATGACATTACGTATTCTAAGTTAGAGGTCACCTATGATCCAGCAACAACGGGAAAAGCGGAAAATGACATTTATATACTTCATATAAATCCAGCTACGCTTTTAATAGACCGATTTTATTTTTCGCTCCCTTTCGCGGGTATTAATGCACCGGTAATTTTAGCAGAATACACCTATGAAATGGTTGAAGGGCAGAAACTTGCTACAAACCGAATCTACTTTTTACCTGACGCAAAAGGCGCGTATGGAGAATCTCCAAGCATCACACAAACACTATCCCAGATTAAATTCAATAATGGGTTTACCGATAAAAATATTATTTCAGTAACTAAATAGAAGTCAATCTTTAGAATCACTGAATATACACCTGACATATCTTAATTATAAACCTGATAAACAAAAATGACATTTGCAGAGACCATAAAATTTAGGAGCGCGATAGTAGTAACAATTATGACGACGGTAGTTATAAGTTGTTCAACAACAAGACGTTTGAAGAATACTCAAATTGGCCTTATAAACAATGTTTCTTATCAAGATTCATCATTTGACAATTCAAATGCGTCAAACGGTTTTTTAGTTGTGTATAACGGTAAAACGTATGCTATCACAGCAAAACATGTTCTAATGATAGCTAAAACCGATGCTATGAAATTTGTTGATTTTGAAGGGGGTTTGAAGCAGTGGAAAATGCACCCAAAGAATGATAGCACAAAATACATTATTACCGACAAACTATTGAATACAAATAAAAAAGACTCCCTCACTTGGACCTACATGGACACCAACTGGGATACTTATGAGGATTGGTTGGTTTTCTCCGTCAAAGAAAACAAAACAAACTATACCCCATTACTTTTTAGGAAGAAACCGTTAAAGAAAGGAGAACGTTTATACGCCGTCGGATGGACTTATAAAGATACAACAGGCCCACAACGCGCCTATGAATACAAATTCGATAATACTGAGGGAAATTTTCATACCCTTATACAAACAAGAGGCCCAAAAAATATGGGAGGTTTGAGTGGAGCTCCCGTAGTGGATACTATCGGAAGAATTGTAGGCTTGGTCTCCTCTGGCTCAGAAGATGAAAACACAAAAGAAGTAGTACTTCAAGCTACTGATATACAACATGCTTTTGAATTTATATCGGACATAAAATAAGCGTAATCCGAAAACAATATATAGGCCTCTGGCAGTTTAATACAATTTCGGAGAGCTTTTGAATCAGTAAAACTTCAATTATTAAAGTGTTGAGCGTTTACCTTCTGTTAGCATGACTACTAATAAAAATTTAAGAACCAATAAAATTGAGAAGTATGAAGGTTTATCTACTACTATTGCTACTACTTTCCACTTCCGGGTTGGCGGCGCAAATAGAATTTCCGTCACTAAGTCCAAAGGGAAGTATTGAACAAAAAGTTGGAATCAAAACAATTTCAATAGCATATGAGCGCCCCATAGCAAGGGGGCGAAAAATTTTTGGTGAACTGGTACCCTTTGGAGCAATATGGCGCACAGGGGCAGGTAATGGCACAAAAATCAAATTCGATGATGAGGTTGTCATAGACGATATCGCAATACCAGCAGGACAGTATTCTTTATTCACCATTCCTGACAAAAAAGAATGGACGATTATTCTAAATAGTGATAGTACGGTTTACGGATTAGAAGGGTATGATGAAACCAAGGATATAATCCGTTTTAAAACAAATGTAAATACAACCGAAAGGTACTATGAATCATTTACAATTGATATTGATTTAATAAGGGCCGATTCCGAATTGAATATTTCTTGGGAAAATACCCGGGTGACTTTCGAAATTAAGACACAAACCGATAAGAGTCTAATGAAAATGGTTAATGAAGAATTATTGGCAGGTAAAGTCAAGGACTCAGATGTACTTGATGTAGACGCCGACTATTACTATTTTCTAAATACAGAATTAGAAACTGCGCTAAAACTGATCAATCTAGCAATAGATTTAAGAAAAGTATCTTGGTATTACGACCTTAAAATTGACATATTAACCAGCAGAAAACAATATGAAGAAGCTCTTGAGACACTAAAAATTGGAATGGATTATGTAAAAACCAATCCAGAAAACTGGACCGAAGAAAGGCATCAAAGGGCCTCGGAAGAGCAAGAAAGAAAAATGAAGGATTTGTTGCGTAAAATCAAATAATAGAAGCCCTGTCTTAATTTTGTGACGCAGATGCTGAATCTGATTATTGTTTTGTAGAGCGCGGCTATTCTTTTCCCTTAAATACATTAAAAAAGATGAATAGCAATCGTTTTATCACAGCCTATTTGCCCATTCTTGTACGATATAGTAGAATGCTACTATGCTTTCCATATAGTCATACACAAATGCCTCGCAATGGCACTACTTTAATTGCACGCAACTTATGAACCTAAATAAAAGAAAACTGTTAGGACATTTTTTCTTCTGGGTGATATTTTTTCTTTTCTACATTTCGTCATCTACAAGTCGGGAGTCATTTACTGTTAACATAGAGACTACTTTATGTAAGCTACCCCTATTGATTCTAGCGGCCTACAGTTTTAATTATTGGCAGGTACCAAAGTATTTGAACCAAAAAAAGTATATGGCGTTCACTCTCTCCTTGGCCTTTACTATTGGGTTTTTGGTCATCCTATTTCGTATGATGGGGTATTACTATTTAGATCAATTTTGTGTAGACGGGCCTTATCCGTTATTAAGTTTTGAAGATTTTCCACTTTACATGCTATCCTTTCATTTCCCTGGTTTAATTATGTATTTCCATAAAGTGAATAGAGAACAGCAAAAAGAAAGAGAGCAGCTGTACACCTTAGAAAATGAAAAAGTATCTACCGAGCTGAAATATTTAAAAGCACAGCTAAATCCCCATTTTTTGTTCAACACGCTGAATAATCTCTATTCCTACGTCATCACGAAGTCTCCTAAAGCACCGAATATGGTACTACAGCTATCGGGGATCTTAGATTACATCCTATACAAAAGTCAGCAAAAACAGGTGTCATTGGCAGCCGAGGTAAAAACCATAGAAAATTATATTTCCTTAGAAAAAATCAAATACGGCAATCGATTAAAAATAAATTTTGATAAGGAAATCTCGAAAAACACCATTCAGATTTCACCACTCTTGTTATTGTCAATGGTGGAAAATGCTTTTAAGCATGGTGTTAGTGGAAGCATTCAAAAACCGGAAATCAGAATTCAATTAAGGCAATTTAATTCGGAGTTGGATTTTAGTATTTGGAATACAAAGACCGAAGACAAAAGCGATAACAAAACAGACGCGTATAAAACAGGTATAGGTCTCATAAATATCAAACGGCAATTGGATTTAATCTATTCAAAAAAACATGAGCTCATACTACAGGAGGCGCCTACTTCTTTCATTCTTCGATTAAACTTAAAACTAACTTAAGATGGTCAGATGTGTATTGGTCGATGATGAATCACCTGCTATTGCGCTTTTAGAGAACTACATAAAAAAGTTAGATACCTTTCAAATTGTAGCATGCTGTTACAGCGCTATCGAAGCTTTTGAAATTATTAAAAACGAAACAATAGACCTGTTATTTTTAGACATTGAAATGCCGGTTTTAAAGGGTTTGGATTTTTTAAAAACATTGCAAAATCCGCCCAAGGTTATCATTACCACGGCATATAGGGAATATGCCGTAGAGGGGTATGATCTAGACATTGTAGATTACCTCTTAAAACCTATTTCTTTTGAACGTTTTGTCAAGGCCATAGACCGGTATTATGAAAAAACACAACGTACATTCGAAAACAAACCAGGAGCAGCTATTGAGAAACGATTCTTTTATGTCAATGTGAATAAGAAACAAATTAAAATCATTTTTAATGAAATTCTATATATCGAAAGTTTAAAAGACTATGTTAGAATTCATACCACAAATACTAGGATTGTGGTGAAGAGCAATATTGGTAAAATAACCGAACAACTTCCTGAACATCTCTTTTTAAGAACACATCGATCCTACATTATAGCGTTGGAAAAAATCACCGCGTATACCCAAAAAGATATCGAAATCGGAACGATTGAAATTCCAATTGGTACTAGCTATGCCAAAGAGGTGATTCAAAAGCTACCCTTCTCGTAAAAACTACACGTTTTAAACAGCGACACTTTCGCCTTCTTCGTCAACAGTTGTGCGACCTAACTCTACTTTCAAAAAAAGGTGTACTCATACGATATACTTTAGATTTTTAAACTAAACGATATCCCTATGAAAAGTATAACCTATTTGATTGCCCTATGCATTGTTTCTAATTTATCGAGTTGCCAATCACAGAAAACAGAACGTCAACTAGAAGACGAATTTGTAGAAAAATATGCGCCAAAAGATTTGAATACCCATGGGTTTACCCTTGCTGTAGATTCCAAAGTACCTGAAGTACATCAGCTTTTTAATGACTTGGAAAAAAACTTCTTTTTCTATGGTGATAAGGATGAATTTGAAGAAAAGGCAGCGCAAGTAATGAAATTAGATCCCTCTTATCCAAGTGGTTTTTTAATGGGAGGATTTTATGAGCAAGACCCTGAAAAATATAAAGAAAAGGTTACTCAAGCTTATGAGCTTTCCAAAAAATCAAGATTAAAATCAGAACGTGATATTATGCAAGCGGAGTACTACTTATTGGTAAAGGAAGACTATCTCAAGGCGCAAGAGTATTTTCAAAAAGTAGTGAATATGTATCCAGATAGTGCAGCGGCCATCTGGTCTTTAGGTATGGCCTATTATTACAACAGCGAGTTTGACAAGGCTTTGGAATGCTACAAAAAAAGTACGGAGCTCATCCCTAATTTACCGAAAGGATATGAGTTCATGTCTGTCATGTATTACTCGAAGAAAGACTATAAAAAAGCATTGGAGTATCTGGAAAAGGCCATACAATATGGAGCTAATGCCAAGAATGATTTTTATTACGCCGAATATGCAGCTATGGTTTACAATAGAAACGGAATGTACCAAAAAACCTTGGACTATATCGAAACGGTGAGCACCTATGGTGAACTGTATAAGAATAGTGAAATGCTAAAGGAAATTTCTAAAATTGTAAGCGCGAAACTAGACTCCATTCAGGGGAACTAGCTTTAGACAACCCGTAAATAAGCTCAGACCAAGCCGGCCTGCCAACAAAGATGGACTCAGAAGGCATCCAAGGAAAGCCAGATTTACCATATCGATGCTTGTTTGACGGCATTCCCGTATACATCTCGAATATCGAGTTACCCATCGCAAAAGACCATCTAAATTTGACAGATGGTCTTTTTACCTACTAGCGGGTATATTCCCATTAGATTTTCATTGATATCAATCAGGATGCTATTGGAAACATAAATTTCATTCATAAGACGACCTATCATGCCGTAGGCCTTTTTTTGTGTTTAGAACATTAAACGTTACATTTAGGATAACAACAAACCAACTGTTCTCCCGCTCAGACCATGAAAAAAGTACTACTCACATTTCTTTGGGTTATTTTGACGTGCCAGTTCGTGAACGCCCAAACCGACAAAATAGATAGCTTAAAACTGGTTTGGGAAAGCCCTACCCAAATCGATTCCATTCGTTTCAAAGCAGGACTTGATCTGTATTTACTTCAATTTAGGCAGAACCTTGATACTGCAAGGGCCACCGGGCAACAACTACTAGAGTTCTCCTTGGAGCAAAAAAACCAGGATTGGAAAGCTACCTCCTTAAATCTTATTGGGAGAGCCTATGCAGTGGCAGGAGAATTCAGGAAGGCCTTAAAATACTTTCAACAAACCCATGAAATAAATTTACTGTTGGAAGACCGGAAGGCAACCGCCACGTCCTATAGTAATATAGGAACTATTTACTACGAGCTCGGAAACTATACCCAAGCATTGGAAAATCTATTAGCCGGTCTGAAAATTTCTGAAGAACTAAATGATAAACCAGGGCTTGCAAGGGTCACCAATAATTTGGGCAATGTATACTCAGATCAAAGGAAAAATGAAAAAGCATTGGAATATTATCAATATAGCTTAAAAATAAAGAAGGAATTAGGGAACAAAAGAGCTTTACCGGCATCCTATAACAATATTGGACTTATCTATACGAATCTAAAAAACCATGAACTCGCCTTAGAAAACTTATTAAAAAGTGCGCAAATAGCGGAAGAGGTAAATGATAAAAAGTCTTTTAGTAGGGCATATAGTAATATAGGTGGGGCCTATAGCCAACAAGGGGAATACGCAAAAGCGTTGGATTTCCTAAACAAAAGTGTCCAAATCAAAGAAGAAATAGGCGATAGCGAGGGGCTACCGGCCGTCTACAGTTACAGGGCAAAAACTTTCTTAGCGCAAAAAGACTTTCGATTGGCAATCAAGGATGCCGAGAAAGCACTTGAACTATCAAAAAAAACAGGAGCCCTACTCGTTCAAAAGGAATCATACGAGTGCTTGAGCAGCGCTTGGGAAGGGTTAAGGGATATGCAAAAATCACTGGAGTATTTTAAGCTTGCCACTACCACTCAGGATTCATTGATAAACCAAGAGAAAATACAGGAGATTACCAGGCAAGAAATGCAATACCAATTCGATAAGCAACAGTTATCCGACAGTATCGCATTTACCAAACAAAAAGCTGAGCAAGAATTGTTGTTTGAAAAGAACCTCAGTAAACAACGCACTACCCTCTATTTAGCTTTGTTCGGAAGTTTTGCCCTTTTACTTTTTGGTGGTTTTTATTGGAAAAACAAGCAGAAAAACAAGAAATTAGAGCAAGAAAGAAATCTTGTCGCCCGCTTAAAACAAGTCGATGCACTTAAAGATCAATTCCTCGCCAATACCTCCCATGAACTCCGCACTCCTTTGAGTGGTATTATCGGACTTTCGGAATCCTTAAAAGACGGAGTTGCAGGAAACTTGCCCTTAAAAGCCATTGAAAATCTAGATATGATAACCAATAGTGGTAAACGTTTATCCCATTTGGTCAATGATATTTTGGATTTTTCGAAATTGAGAAACCACGATTTGGAGCTCGCTACACGACCGGTGGATATACATTCGATTGCAGACGTTGTACTGAAGCTCTCGCAGCCCTTGATAGAAGGCATGAACCTGAAGCTTCTCAACACCGTACCCAAGGAAATTGCCTTGGTTGAAGCGGACGAAAATCGTGTCCAACAGATTTTACATAATCTCGTTGGCAATGCGATTAAATTTACCGAAAAAGGTACCGTCGAAATCACAGCCAGCAAAAAAGACAAAATGCTCTCGATTTCTGTTTCCGATACCGGGATCGGCATACCAAAAGATAAATTTCAAGACATTTTTAAATCCTTTGAGCAGGGCGATGGTTCTACGCAACGTGAATATGGCGGGACCGGACTCGGACTCTCGGTAACAAAGCAGTTGATAGCGCTTCATGGGGGAACCATTCAAGTTGATTCGGAAGTTAGTAAAGGTTCGATGTTTACGTTTACACTTCCCATAAGTGATAAAACACGCAAAGATATGTTGCTGGGGGAAATTCTAGAACATGAGGAAATTCCCCAATTACGTGTAGAAACCGATGAAAGTACAACATCATCCGATGTCTCTGTACAAAAGCAAAAAGGCCTCGCCAAGGTTCTTATCGTCGATGATGAACCCATCAATCGGCGTGTGCTTGAAAACCATTTGGCCATTGGTGGTTATAGTACGATCAGTGCTAAAAACGGGGATGAAGCGCTCAAAATCATAGAAAAGGGAGAAGATTTCAGTATCGTTCTATTGGATGTCATGATGCCCGGCATGTCGGGTTATGAGGTTTGCGAAGAGATTCGAAAAAAATACGTTTCCAGTGAGCTGCCTATCGTATTGCTCACGGCAAAAAATCGGGTACGAGATCTGGTAGCCGGTTTCAATGTTGGGGCAAACGATTACCTGACCAAACCTTTTTCAAAAAATGAACTGTTGGCGCGGCTCAAAGCCCATTTAGATATGAATGGAATTCATAAGGCCACAAGTAAATTTGTCCCTACGGAATTCATAAAGTCCGTCGGAAGGGAAACCATTACAGATGTACTATTGGGCGATCATGTTGAAAAGGACGTGACCGTAGTTTTTACCGATATTCGCGAATATACCACCCTTGCGGAAGGCATGACTCCGAAACAGAATTTTAAATTCGTTAATTCTTATGTGGGTAAAATGGGACCCGTAATTCAAAACAACAAAGGTTTTGTCAATCAATATTTGGGGGATGGTATTATGGCACTTTTCCCGCATGAAGCGGAGCATGCGCTACAGGCAAGTATCGACATGCAACAATCCCTTCAAGAATATAATGTGAGACGAATCAGTGATGGCAATGTTCCTATTTCGGTAGGAATGGGCCTCCATACCGGGCCTTTGGTAATGGGTATCATCGGTGATGAAAGTAGAAACGACACAGCCATCATAGCCGATACCGTGAACACTGCTTCGCGAATGGAGGGTGTGACCAAACATTATGGTGCGAATATTATTATCAGTGAAGATAGTCTTGCAACTATTAAGAACAAGGGGGATTATCATTTTAGGTATTTGGGGAAAGTACAGGTCAAAGGAAAAGACAACATTATCGGTATTTACGAATGCTTTGATGGGGATGACCCTGAGGTGGTCAAACTCAAGAGAAAAACTCTAAAGGAGTTTGAAAAAGGATTGCACTACTATTTCAACAATCAATTTCCGAAAGCTTCCGCAATTTTTGATAAGGTGCTGACCAAAAACCCAAAAGACAAGGTCTCGAAATATTTTATGACCAAGGCTGCCGAGTATATAGTTTCAGGAGTTCCGAAAGATTGGGAAATCGTAAACACCATGCATGAGAAATAAGGTTTTAGACCAAGGCAGCTTCTTCTTGTGAAGCCATTGTCGCGAACAGTTCATATTTTTTATCGATACTCTTTTGAATAGACGCTATTTTGGACTCCAACAATGCCCCATTTTCTTTGACCATTTTTGCAAATCGCCCCTCGAGTTTTAAATACTCCTGAATAGGAATATCGGGAGCTTTTGAATCCAATTGAAAAGGATTCGCTATTCTTCTAGGATCATTTCGATACAACAACCACTGTCCGGAAGCAACAGCCGCTTTGTGGTACTGGCTCGGATTTTTCATGTCGATCCCATGAGCAGGACTATGACAGTAGGCAATGATAATCGATGGCCCGTCAAAACTTTCTGCTTCTTGAATCGCTTTTAACGTCTGTTCTTGATCAGCTCCTATCGCAATTTGAGCGACATAGATAGCATCATACGACAGCATCAAACGCCCCAGGTCTTTCTTTTGCCGTTGCTTTCCGTTGGTAGCGAATTTAGCGGAAGCCCCATAGGGGGTGGCTTTTGACATTTGTCCGCCGGTATTCGAATAGACTTCGTTATCCAATACCAAAATGTTTACATTCTTCCCGGACGCCGCCACATGATCCAATCCGCCATAACCTATATCGTAGGCCCAACCGTCGCCTCCCACGATCCATACACTCTGCTTCACCAGACTGTCGGCAATACCCAAAAGTTGTTGCGCTTCCGTCTTGGCGACAGTGGTTAAGTGGGCCTTTAACTGTTCTACTCGTTTTCGTTGTTCTTGAATTTGTCTTTCGGTGTTTTGCTCCGCCGTCAAAATATCATGTGCCAAATCAAAATCGGACACTAAGCTTTGCAACAACATTCGTGCTTGCTGTGCTTGTTGGTCTAAAGACAGTCGATACCCCAAACCGAATTCCGCATTGTCTTCGAAAAGGGAATTCGACCAAGCCGGCCCCCTGCCCTTGTCATTTTTTGCCCAGGGCGTTGTTGGGAGTGCCCCGCCGAAAATGGAACTGGCACCAGTAGCGTTTGCAACTAACATTCGATCGCCGAATAATTGGGAAATCAGCTTTAAGTAAGGCGCTTCGCCACATCCATCAACACCGATCGAATATTTGAACAGCGGTTCTTGCAGCTGCTGCTGACTTACTTTGGTCGTATTTAATTTGGTTCTATCAAATTCCGGAATGCTATCAAAATGCGTCCAGTTTTCTTGCGCCTTCTTGAACTTTAAACCCTTGTCTTGAAGCGTTAACGCTTTTGCCGGACAGGCATCCAGACAATTGTTACAGCTCGTACATTGCTCAGGGTTTACCTGTATCGTATAATTCAACAAATCGCTTTGCCCATCTTCCTCAATCCACTTGACCGATCGAAATCCCTCAGGAGCCTGCTGTACATAAGAATCGTCATACACTTTCATGCGAATGGCCCCTTGCGGGCATGCCATACTGCATGCGCCACATTGCGTACACAAATCGGCATCCCATTCCGGAAGGGCATCCCACGAATTTCGATTATTGAATTTCGCCGTATCCGTTTCGTAAGTTCCATCAACGGGAAATACCCCCACAGGAAGCTCTTCCCCTCTTCCCTCCATCAATCTTCCCAAAAAGGAATCGGCAAATTCGACATCAAAATTCGATGCTTGTTCCGTACTGAAATTACATGACGTATCGACCTTTAAAATATAGTCTTGTAATTGCGCAGCTGTTTTTTCATCACACAAATCACCGTTCAATGGTAGAACACAAGTATGAAAACCTGACACTTTACTAGCGCCCAAAACGCAGTTTTTGCTGATGGTATTCAAATCGATACAGTGCAATGAAATGTTTCTATCTTGAATTTCTTTCCGCTTTTCCAAGGATATACCCTTCCAAAATTCCGTAGTGTTCAAAGCAGTATGTATCAACAATACTCCATTGTCCTTTAGGCGTTTCAAGACCGTATCTTTTTCCAAAAACCCTACGGAATCACATCCAACGAAATCAGCATTCGAAATCAAATAAGGTGCTTTGATGGGCGAATCAGCCATCCGTAGATGGGACACACTACGAGATGCCGATTTTTTATAATCGATTTCTGTATAGCCCTGGATCTGCTTTTCCGCTCCGATGATTTGCAGTAGTGCATTGAAACTGGTACATGAAGCTTCCGATTTGGTTTCATAAAACAACGCCTGAAAGTTTTCACCCTGTAGCTGAATGTCATCAGTATAGGGTATACTCAGATGGGTCACATCATCGTTTATTCCCATCGTGAAACTGTGTTTCGGATGTTCTTGTTTTAAATGATCGACCAAGGCCTTGACCATACTGGGGTTCAACTCTTTGGAAGAAAGTCCATAACGGCCACCCACTATTTTAGGAAGTGTGGCGTAGGTATCCGTTACTGACATTAGCGATTGTACGACATCCAGATATAGCGGTTCACCGGCACTACCCGGTTCTTTGGTGCGATCCAAAACGGCTATCGATTTACATGTTTTAGGTAATGCCTCCAATAGATGTTTTATACTAAAAGGCCGAAACAAACGGACTTTGATCAGTCCGACTTTTTCTCCGTTGGCATTGAGATGCTTTACGGTTTCTTGAATAGTTTCCGTGGCGGAACCCATGGCAATGATCACTTGTTCCGCTTCTGGGTGACCGACGTAGTCGAATAGTCGGTAGTGTCGGCCGGTCAATTTTGCAAACTTGTCCATTTGATTTTGAACGATATCCGGACAAGCATTATAATAGGAATTCACTGCTTCGCGACCCTGAAAGAATACATCAGGACCTTGAGATGTTCCACGCAAGACCGGCGCATTCGGGTTCAGTCCTCGATTTCGGTGTTCGATGATCAAATCTTGATCCATCATTTCGCGAAGACTAGTATCAGAGATGCATTCGATTTTTGCCGTTTCATGAGAAGTTCTAAATCCGTCGAAAAAATGCACAAAAGGAATACGCGATTCCAAGGTCGCCGCCTGGGCAATCAAAGCAAAATCGAGCGCTTCCTGTACCGATGCGCCACCAAGAAAAGCGTAACCGGTACTGCGCGCCGCCATGATATCGCTATGGTCTCCAAAAACGGATAAGGCGTGGGTAGCAACAGAACGCGTCGCCACATGAATGACATTAGGTGTAAGCTCACCGGCAATCTTGTACATATTGGGTATCATCAACAAAAGCCCTTGAGAGGCTGTAAATGTGGTTGCCAAAGATCCTGTTTGCAGGGCGCCATGTAACGCGCCGGCGACTCCGGCCTCACTTTGCATTTCAAAAACAGTGGGGATAGAACCGAGAATGTTTTTTTGTTGGGTCGCGCTCCACTCCGCTACCAGTTCCGACATTTCAGAAGATGGTGTTATAGGATAAATGGCGCAGACCTCATTGGTTTTATAAGCGATTGTCGCGGCGGCCTCGTTTCCCGTAATTATGCTATGCTTATGAGAATTCATTTTGACTATGATTGGGTGTTTATTGTTTGGTGCTTAAAAAATAAAAAAGGCCACCCATTTTTCGGGCGGCCTTTTTTAGCAGTCTTACTTTACGATTTCGATAGCAACCGGAGTAGGGTTTGAAATGATATCAAAAACCGGGGAAAACTTCGCCAAGTTTAGCAATTGCTCCTCAGAAGCATCCGATTTCACTTTTAAGCGAACCGTGATACCGTCAAAACCTTTTCGCACCTCAGGGTCCAAACCAAGGAAACCGTGCAAATCACATCCTCCCTTTAGAGAAGATTCAGCGCCTTCGATTTCGATTCCGTTTGCAGCGGCATGGTACACCATTGCACCTGTCAAACAAGAACCCAAAGCGTGCAACACCACTTCTGCAGGTGTAGCGGCCTTGTCTTCTCCTAACAAAACGTTCGGGTGATCACACTCCATGGTAAAGGTCTCTTTACGTGTAGTGTCTTCCTGACCCACACCGTAAAAGCTCTTCATACTCGATACACAATGACCGCCTTCGATCCAATTGTTTTTTGTTCTGAACTCGAATTTCGCCAATTCAGGATTTCCTTGAACTGCACCAATGGTTTCTACTAATTGGTCTACGTTTACTCCGTTTTTAATGTTTGCTGTTGTAATCATTTTAATAAAATTTAAATTGTTTAGCATTATTGCTGCCAGGTCTATTACCATCCCCGTGCCAAACCATTCAAACTATTGATTATCAGTTTATTAAATAATAAAAATTGCTTTCAAGATATTACGATATTTCAAGTATTCACGAAATATCGTTAGTATATTTACGAGATTTCGTGAAATATCCAATGCATATTTTTAGTACCGACATTTGATGGTCATAGCGGAGAGGTCAGATGAGCTGACCAATGCCATAAGAGTGCATGGCCAAGGTCAATACGCAATTCAAATGCAGTCGAGATATTATATCGGCCTTTCGATGTTCAAGGCCTTGATCTTGGAAGTAAGCGTCGTGGGCTTTAATTGGAGAATGGCCGCCGCCCCATTTCTTCCCGATATTTTCCACTTGGTCTTCCTGAGCGCGCGAAGAATGTTCTCGCGTTCGAGTTTGATCATTTCCTCGGCGGAGTAGATTTTTTCCGTTTTTGATTCAACCTGCACAGCACCATCTTCGGAAGATTTGGGAATCAAAGTGTTCCAGTCGATGTTTCTATCTTTCGCTATGATTACTGCTCGCTCAATAATGTTTTGAAGTTCCCTAACGTTACCCGGCCAATTGTAGCGTGATAGCAACGCTTTGTCCGCCTCCGTCAGAGGTTTTACATTTTTATTCAATTTGGCAGAAAATTGGCCCATGATTTCCTGAGCGATCAAGTAGATGTCATCACCCCTTTCCCGTAATGGTGGAACCACAATAGGAAAAACGTTTAGACGATAATAGAGGTCTTCTCGAAACTTTCCTTCCTTGGAGAAGCGCAACAGGTCTCGATGTGTTGCCGCGATAATCCGAACATCTACTTTTATGGTTTCCGAACTTCCAACGGGGTCGAATTCCCCTTCTTGAATAATGCGTAACAATTTAGGTTGTAAGTCTAAAGGCATTTCACCGATCTCATCTAAAAAGATGGTTCCTTTATCAGCCAATAAAAAGCGCCCTCTGCGACTTGCCGTAGCTCCTGTAAAGGCTCCTTTCTCATGGCCGAACAATTCGCTCTCGATCAAGTTCGCCGGAATGGCACCACAATTTATTCGAATAAGTGGTTTATCATTTCTAGGACTAGCTTGATGAATCGCCCTGGCGACCAATTCCTTACCTGTACCGGTTTCTCCGTTAATCAAGACCGTGGCGTCAGTCTGCGCGACTTGTTCAATCGAATTGAGTACGTCGACCATACCTGAATCTTCTGCGATAATTCCGTAGCTGCTGGTCAATTCCTGTATTTCCTCGGCCAAATATTCGGTCTGATTGGTCAAAAGACTAATGGTGTCTTGAGCTGCGAGGCGTTCGTCGATATTCCTTAGAATTAGCGTATAAAATGTTTCATCACCTTCACCATATCTACTAATCGTACCTTCGTTCAAGGTTTCCTTTTCATCTGAACCGATGACCTTAACAATATTCGGCAAGTAGTTGTTGATGGCTTTTTCATCGCCTTCGAGTCCCGATTTTACGAGAGCTTCAATGAGTTCGGCACTAGCTTCATCAAAGAAAAAAAGTATGTTGCGCTGAAGTGTATCATCATTTTGTAGTATCGTATCCGCAGAAGGATTTGTCAAGATGATGCGAAACCTGGAATCGAACATGATAATGGCGTCCATAGCGCCATTGATGAGTCCGCTCATTTTACCGTTTGCCTGTTCCACTAATTTTTTGGAATTCGCCAATTGTTCTTGGGTGGCATCCAATTCACGATGACGTTTGATCATTACTGAGAGTATTCCCTGGGAAAACCCCTGGTCACCTTTCATCAGATCGAGAAAGTGCACCCTATCTATCTTTGCAACCTGGGTTTCCCTGAGGGCCGTCACGGAAGCGGACCGCCTATCGTCATCGATAAGTGCGTATTCGCCAAAGCACTCTTCCTTTCCTAAGGTACCAAAATCGTACTGATTTTCATGTACTTTCACTTCTCCCTCAAGAATGACATACATGGCATCACCGACATCACCCTTGACAACAATAGGATCATTCTTATAAAAATCATGCAATTCAATATGTTCGCATAACGTAATCAACGAAGTCTTGGAAACTTCGGAAAAGAAGGGGACTTTTTTCAGAAATGCCGGAAGCTTGGTTTGAATTTCGGACATGCTCGAAACTGGATGGTTGTTACCCTAAAGATACTTATTTAGCCGATAAATTTCGAAAAAGAAAAACCTATGCCCTGTATGCTATTGGAACAACAGCGCGGCTGGCTCAATTACTTGAATCTATCTTCAAGGCCAAAAGAAAAACGATTGTATCTTTTCTCTAATTAAATTTAAGACTGAACTTTTGAACGTATCATTTTATCCATAACCCTGACGCGAACTAGGACACTTCCTTCAGGCCTTTATCATTAGTCAAGCTGGCAATTGCTATCCTGATTACACTTTGTGATTCGAACAACATCGGACCGTGTCACCAATTTTTTCATTACTATTAGCTCAAATGTATGCCGACGTTTACTGTCACTGTGTTGTGATCAAGACTGTTCAGAGCGTAATTTGCTTACCTAGAACGTCAAATAAAACGATATTGGCATGATTGGCCAATAGAGCTTTCTTCTCTGCGTCGTCAAGAAATGGGGGAATATGCGTTGCTATGATTTGTTTTGTTGTCAAGGATTCTAAAACTTCCTTTTGTGAACTTTTATCGAGTAGCATCCAATACGGAAGTACCACGGCATCAAATTTTTCATCGATTACATTTTGAGCTTTAAAACTTGATCTAGCGGTATCCCAATTGGTATCCCCGACATGCAATACCGAATACCCCTTGATTTTAATGATGTAGGCAATATTTTGAACTGAACGGTGTCGCGTAGCATTTACATGAGGGCATTTGAAGGCTCGTATTTCTATTTCATCATGTAGTATCGTATGCATTTCCCCATCATAGGCGATTTCCTTTATTCTATTCGAAAATGATATCTCCTTGGAATTTGGGGCAATTGCTTCTGTCACTTGCGGAGAACCTAGCACGATTGATCTATCATTTTCCTTCAAATAGTCACTGACCAACACTGCATCAAAATGGTCTTTATGATGATGCGTTACTAGAGCAATGTCAATACCTGAATCTCCATTTATCAATTTTTGCACAGTGCCTTTGGAAGGAAATACATAGTCTGGTTTATACTTTTTGTGTAGCGCATCAATGAGAATGTGCCGATCATCACAACCTATCAATACCCCCATATTACCGATATAGGAAATCTTTAAACTATCACGATATGCATTTCTACTTGAATCTAATTTTTGGTTTGTACTCTTTTGGTCGTCAGCTAATTTATCATATTCAGGACTGCCAGATTGAAGCACGAAAAGACACGATAGGAATACGATAAGGTTTAACGTCAACTTAAATACCATCGGATAGCATCTGTGTTTGGTTTTATTTTTTTGAGGGACCCTTCCAAACTTTCTCGAATTTAGGAAAGAATCGGGAATGGGCAATCGCCGAGTGCTATTCCTTTTTTACTGAAAAAGTACCTGTATTTCCGCTCGACGCATTCCATCTCCCTTTTAATTCCGTTTGGGAATAGGGCGCAGTTAATGTGACAGCGGTGCCATCACAGGTATCATTTCCTTTTGCTATAAAAGAAGATTCTTTCACTTCCCATTTCGCGTTCAATGGGCAATATGGGGAATCGGCTCCTTCACCGGACATGGTTCCGTCACTTTTTAGATCAATGACAATCTCAGCCTCGCCAAGACCGCCGTCAATAGTGCCTATCCAAGTGCCTACAAGAGCTTGATCGATTTCCCCGCTCTGAGGTTCTTCTATGGCGCCATCATCCGACGATGAACACGTCACGCACATAATCGCTATCAAAAGAAAGGGGATTTTTGATATAGAGTTCGTTTTCCATTCCATTTGATCCAAGTTTTATATTCCCATAAAAGCTGTGTCAAATTAAATGTAAATATTTGATTAACAATATATTATTGTATGAATGGCTTCAGAAAGTGTATAACTGGCTGCATAATTGAACGGTAATTTACCCAATCTTTTCCTTGGCTTTTTTCTTGAACGGGAATAGCAATGCGCTTTAAAGTGCTACAAGAAAGTCATCGGTTTGATGGGACTTCACCCCCCAATGGCTCTCAAATAGTTTGGCACGCGGATAGGAATGGCCCCCACGGGATCAATTGCATTTGTACAATGAAGTGGTCATACGTTTAATTGAACCTTAAGAAGTTAAACTTGGGGCGGTAAATTGTTCCGTTTACCGAACTTGATTCGTATGCTTTTCAAAGTTGTCGAAGACCTTCCATTCGTCATTCGATCCGAGTTTGGGCTTGACCATTTTTAAACACGCTATTTATTTTTAAGGTATTCGTAATGGACACTAAGGGGTTCGCGTCCAAAAGGACCATATCGGCCAATTTACCTACTTCGATAGAGCCTAGACGGTCTTCGGCTTTCATCATTTTAGCAGCATTTAAGGTGCCCATTTTGATGATGTCCAGAGGAGGCATACCCCCTAATTCCAAGAGTTGCATTTCTTCATGTAAACTATATCCTTGAAGAATAAATGTGTTGCCCGTGTCCGTTCCCAGTACCATGTTGACCCCATTTTGCATCAGCACCTTGATATCGTCTACCTGAAATTGAACGGCGTCTTTCAAGGTCAGGGTATCGGTATTCAAATAGTCCTTCATAAAAGTGATGTAATCGTTGGCGCGAAAAACATAGCTTGAATCGTTGAGAGCTTCAAAAGTCTCCGACCGATACAAATCTTGAATGTGTGGATCTTCCGCCCATTCGGGGTGCAGCGGGTACAGAAAACTCTTGTCAAGCATTAAAGTGGTCACCCAATTGATACTATCCTTGTATATTTTTGACACAAGGCTGCTGTCGCGAACAAAGTCAAGGTCGACCCCAGTAAAATGTACCAGATTATTGATATTGGCTTTTACGGCCATTTCCAATTCTACATTGTCACTTATGTGTGCATAGACCTCAAGATTATTTTTTTCTGCTTCCTTTTGCACCTGATCTACAAAAGCTTGTGGCATGCGTTCTACCACGGGCGGATGTGGGCCGTCTTCAATGGTTAACTTGATCCCTAGAATGGGTTGTTGGGCCATTTGTTTGACTAGGCCCGCTATTTCGTCAACCTCTCGCAATAAATACACCGTTTCCCCTTCGACCCAATTTGACGAACTATAGGTTTTGACCGGATGCCGACCTTCCATGGTAAAGTGTTGGCTTGTGTGGAATGTCCTGGGAGCTGGAATGGAATCTTGATTTCCCATAGCACGCATTTTCTTGTAAAACGCATTGGTGCTTCGACTCCCCCCGGGGATGAAAATAGAGGTCACACCAAAATGGACGAATTTAGCTATATAGGATGGTTCGGAAGAGGTATGTGCGTGACAGTCAAATAAGCCAGGGATAAGATATTTGCCCGCTCCATTGATTACGTTCTTTAGCTCATTTGATTCGATAGCGCCCGTATCTATTTTTGAGATTTTGGAATCCTTGATATAGACATTCACATTTTCTTGTAGGTCTTTCCCCGTGCCATCGATCAGGTTGACTTTGGAGATGATCAGGTCATAGTTTGACCTTTCGTCCTGTGCCTCTTTACAGGTAGTTCCAACAACAAAAGACGTTATCAGAAGCATAAAAGCTCCTATTCTTAAAAGTGTTCTCATATTTATGATTTTCAATAACTCATTTTCGGATGGTATACCAGATGGTACTCTTTTTGGGAAATGACCACTTTCGCAATGGATTTTCCAATGCTTTCATATTCGTTGGACTTTCCCTTTTTAGTCATCCATTTTTCGATATTTTCATAAATGCCTTCATTCATGCCCGAATCATAAAACCAAATATGAAATAGACTGCTATATGCCCCAAAGGCACCCCGATTACCCTCAAGAGGATAGGGGTACTCCGTTTCTTTTAAAAGTTTTACCAGTTGTCGGGTGTAGTCATCGAATTTATCACGATTGTTCGGATATACCTTATACTCGACCATAGTTGTCAAAGGATGTTTTGAGGTTGCTATTTCTTTTACGGTACTCCAAGGCAAAAGCATTTCTTGCAAGAAGTTTTTGGTCACTATGAAGTGGCAAGTTTTCAGGGAATTCAAAATAGCATCAAAGGCGACTTTTTCGTCGCGCTTCTGAAATGCAGTTTGGTAATCGTCCAACTTGAGCACATCGTCCAAGCCGTTACTAAAGCTTATAATCAAATACTCTTTTTCATCGGATTCATACACCAACCAATCAAAATCTTCTGGCAGTTCGCTTTCTTGGGCCAATGTGGCCAAACGAGACAGCGCAGTCTCAAACTTTGATGTATCGGCTTCTTCGACTTTGATAAACGTAAGTTGGGTCGTGATTTCAATAGCATCTGGGGTAATCGAATTTTGCGCGGATGCCATCCAAATACTGGTTTTGCATACCATTATCAATACTACAGCTGAAAGGTGTATTTTCATTGTATAGGTGATTTATAAATCTTCCCCTCTTTCATTACGAATTCGACTTCTTCCAAGAGCGAGATATCCTCCAGTGGATTTCCCTTAACGGCTATGAGGTCGGCCCATTTTCCTTCTTCGATACTTCCGGTCTTGTCTTCAATTCCGATAAGCTCCGCTGCAATTATCGTTGCAGATTTTAGGGCATCCATTTCACTCATTCCTGCTTTGACCATCAAATTGAACTGTTCCGCATTTCTTCCATGTGGGTAGATGCCCGAGTCGGTTCCAAAGGCCATTTTCACGCCTTGGGTATATGCCTTGTTGAAGTTGCCCGAAAGCTTTTGAAACATCTCTTGATTGTTCAGGTTTGTTTTTTTGTCACTGAAATCGTCGTTTTTTTCAATAAGCTCATAGTGGGCGGCCAATAAATCCATCACCAGGAATACCTTCTGGTTTTTCATTGATTGTACGGATTCGTCATCTAAAAAAGTGCCGTGTTCTATGGAATTCACGCCGGCTTTTATAGCATTTTTAATACCATCAGCGCCATGGGCATGTGCAGCTACTTTCAAGCCATTTTTATTTGCTTCTTGAACCGCGGCCTTCATTTCTTCGATAGTAAAGGATGCCGCCCCGGGAATTGATTTGGATGTGCCAAAGCCACCCGTAGCATTAATTTTGATCAAGTCAACTCCATTTTTGATGAGGGTCCTGGTCTGTTTTCTGACTTCATCTTCACCATCTGCCGGAAATCCGGGGTTGGGCTCTAGCTTCATATGCGGTGCCAACCAATTGCCCCATGCACCATGTCCCCCTGTCATCGTTAAGGCCTTGCCGCTTACATACATGCGCGGGCCGGGAATCCAATCGTTATGGATGGCATCACGAAGGGCAACATCACTATAAAATACACCTCCGACGTCACGTACGCTTGTAAAACCAGCTTCAAGCGTTTTTTTAGCGTATACTGTTCCTAAAACACCATAGGATGCGATGGCCATCTCATAAGCATCAATGGAGGTGTCGAAATACGGGCTTGTCAGGTGCGAATGACAGTCGATCAAACCGGGAAGTACCGTGTACTCGGATAAGTCGACGATAGGGTTGTATTTCGTCTTTGCACTGCCCTTTTCAATTTTTACGATTTTCTTCCCTTCAATGACGATAACAACGTCATTGATAACCTGGCCTTTTTCAACAGCGATCAGGGCACCTGCATGAATCACTTGGGTGTCAACTGTTTTAAGGGATTTGTCTTGTTGAGAAACCATTCCGGTAACGAATACCAGGATAAAAAATAAATTCGAAAAGATGCTGTAGTACCCCATAATAGAATAGTTATACGTTACATTCTTGGGGGAAGTATTGGTAATAAGCGATTTACATTAAATGTAATAAATTAGTTTTTATTCACATAGCAAATTATATACATGGCTGCTCAGCGTGTATAACTGGTCATCAGATAGTAAGGGAACACCTCCAAAACAGTTTCATAAACGCAAACGTACGCTACCATCATTCGGAAACTTTTGGATGATTTGACGCTTCGGCCAGACCGATACAACAGCGACAAAAAGGGACTAAATAGGAAAATGGGTAGGTGTTTTAAGAAAGGTTCGCTTTACGGGACTCAAAATTCAAGCCTTTTAAAAGGTTGGCCACATCTTTTTTATTTTCTATTCCACCAACCATTACGTTTTCTAATATAGATTATTTGTCCCGTATGATACGCATTATGTGCGGTCATAGTCAAAACGTCTGAAGCCCGATTGGATATTTGTTTGTCGTTTGCATTTTCAAATATGCGTTCAAATTCCGTCTGAACGCTGTCCAATTTAGTAATTGCGTTTTTCCATTCCTTTTCCGAGTATATTTTAAAAGTTATTTCATTATCCATATCGAAATCAGAAAAATCCTCTCCATTTATATCCTTAAGAAACATTTCATTCCAAAATGTCAGATGCGAAACGAGTTCTCCGATGGAGTGGTTTTCCGTGCTGTCTTTCCAATTCGATTGCTCGGCAGTAAGTCCTGCTACTGCGATTTTAGTTGGAACGAACCAATTTTCATCAGTGTGTGAGTATTTCAATTGTTCAATCAGCAAAGGTTTCAACTCAGAACTATTCTCTCTTTCTGAACAGTTCAAAATCAAAATAACCAAACCAATAAATAACAAAGTCTTCTTCATTTTTAAGTTTTGAATCACATAGCATCCGATTGAAACCATTTTAGATTTGAAGCGCATTCCATAAAATTTACTGATTAGATATCGAGTTGTTATTCCGAGTAGCGTAAAAGTAAAGGGAGTGTTCATCGATATCAACCCCAAAAGTCTCTTCAATAGTCTGCTTTATTTCTTGAATCCTCGGATCGGAAAATTCCAATATCTCACCCGTGTCCGTTAAGATGATATGGTCATGCTTACCATCAAAAAAAGACTTTTCGTAATGAGCAACCTTATCTCCAAATTTATGCTTGCGCACCAACTTGGATTCCAATAGAATATCCATCGTATTATACAAGGTAGCGCGACTTACCCTATACTTCTTATCCTTCATAAGAATGTATAGCGCATCTATATCCAGATGCTCATCTGCATTATAAATTTCCTCTAAAATTGCGTAACGTTCCGATGTTTTTCGGTGTCCGTTCTCTTCCAAAAAGGAGGTGAATATTCCCTTGATAATTTTGAAACTACTGATACAGGCCATGAAACATATTTTTAAATTATTAGTTTGATAGGGACATTTTTGGTCATACTCTTGTTTAAGATGATATTGCTGGAACTTCTATATTCTTACGTTTTCTTTCCTTTGATAGGATAGGAACCATAATCACTGCCGTAATCCCCGTAAAGAACCAAACGATATCAATTGAAGCGACCTGCCATTGCCCTTGGGTTAGAGCAACCCAAACCCAATCTCCTGTAACCATGCCGTTCATTATTGGAATGAATAGGGAAAGGAGCCCTCCCACGGCCAAATAGTTCCGATTCAATTTTCTCAAATCGTTCCAGAACAATCCAACAACAATAAGAACCAACCATCCTAAAAAGAAGATGCTATTTACTTGAAATGCCCGTTCAGCGGTTTCCATGGGCACCAATTTATTGGCCAAAAAGATAAGCGCCGTAGCGGGAAAAAGGCTCAAACAAATCGCAAGATAGGCTTTGGTCGTCCTGTGATGGAAGCGTTTCTGTTTCTCCGTATATTTCGAATTGTCTCGGGCTTTTTGCCAGATAAGAATCCCGCTCACAATGATAAAGCAGGTGATCATTGCTAGAATGAAGTATACAATTTTCATCAAGATACCGCCGAAAGTGGCATAATGCAGTTTAATCAAAAGGTTATAAACCGTTTGGCTATAGGTCTTTTTGTTAGGAGCTATCTGGGCCTCGATTTTCCCTGTTTTCATGCGATAGACGAAAAGTCCGTCACCTACGATACCTTCTCCGTCATCAACGTAGAACGTGGCGGTCGCATCTTCCCGCCCAAAATTTTGCATGACCACATTTTTGACCTCGAAATCACTGTATTTGGCCTCGACATCGGAAAGTAGCTCGTTCACCGATTTATTCTCTGATAAGGGTGCTTCCGGATTCATTGTTATAGCCCTTTCGGGACGTATACTTTCAAAGATGGGTGCACTATCGCCATCAAACAGAACTACCGCACTAGGTGCAAGTAAGAGCGTAAGTAATCCAAAAAGGGCGCCCGTAACTGCATAAATCACTTGAAACGGAAGACCTATTACCCCAAGAACAGTATGAGCGTTCGTCCAAATCTGTTTCCATTTTCCTTTGGTGGTAAAGGCATAAAATTTATTGACCATATTTTTCCAGTGTATCAAGACACCCGTTACAATAGCGAAAAGAAAGAACAACGACACCAAACCGGATAACCAAATACCCAAACCGGGGATTTGGTCAAAGAAATGTAGATGGTACAAGGTATCGCCAACGGTGGTCAATGGTTCTTCTGATTTGACAACTCTAAGATTTTCGGGATTTACTAAAGCCTGAAATCTTGAGGTCGTACTATCGGTCTCCTTCAAATCTCCATATACCTGAACAAAGGGTATATTACTTTCAGGGAACACATAAGTAAGCTGGCCCTCTTCCTTAAAATTCGGGTATGCATTGCCAATAGCTTCGTGTACTTTGATGTAATCGACCCAGGCCGGAGCCTCAAAACGGGCATTGGGGTTCTCCCATTTGTAAATCTCATCCTTGAACAGGGCTATGGCTCCCGCGTAAAACATGATGAACAACGCAAAGCTGATAACAATGCCGGCTACAGTATGTGTATGGAACATGATATTATGCGCACGTTTTCCAAGTGGTTTCAATTTCATTACCTATTGTTTAAAAAGAACGATGATAGTTGAACATATTGCGATAATCAAAAGCATCCAGCCCCATACCTTCCATCCGTTCTTTGAAAGGAAGGCAAAGACCATAAAGGCTATCCACAGAAAGAAAGTGCTGTATGCTGTAGTTAAGACAAGTGCTGATTTATGTTCCAAAACAGCCCCAATAGCAATATGAATTGCCATGGAGGCCAAATACCCCCCAAGTATACCCGCAGATATTTTCAGCCAACGTTGACCTTTACTCGATAAGTATTTTGCATTTGCCGGCATACAATCAAAAAAGTATTAGGGTTAACAGATCACCCACTACAATGACAATGAATAAATAGATGAGTTTTTTATGAACAGAAAGGCTGATAACAAGTGAGCTAAGTGCCAAAAACAAGGTTATCGCAAACATGATAAACCCTGTGGCAAAACCATTTTTCAATGAGAATAGCATAACGGAAAGAAGCAGTAACGAACAGCCTAAAAGCTTGGCCATTTTTCTGTTTTTAGCCACTAAATACCTGATTTTCAAAAATTTTTCAGGAAAATACTTGGACGTTCCGTACAATAAAAAACTTCCCAAAAGTACTGTGGTTATTGCCATTTGTTAAAATTGGTTGATTCAGAATTCAAATATATAAAAATATTATTATTATTTAGATTAATTAAAAATAGTTATTTAGATTTGTTCCAAATAATAATGATGTGTCCTAATATCCAAGTCTTGAATACTACCACAAACGGCGCCATTTATTGGTTCAAAAATTGTGAAATGGCGCAGGTAATCTTTAAAAACCTGTGCTTTGATTTTTACCTAGAGGAGTACGACGCCTTCTTGAAATACCTATCGAGTTTAGATGGGGACAGCATCGAAAAAAAATATGAAAATTCAATTCATAGGCGAAAGATACCGATACGTATGGGTAAGAGCTGTTTGACGATTCTCTTGAACAAAGAAGAACTTTTAGAACTACAATTTTTGTTTTCGGGACAAGACAGACTTTTCATCCTGAATAACCCTACCGTACAGATAGAATATCAAATAGGATTGAATTAAACCAAGCCAACCAGAATTTACTAAATGAAACATCTTTTTATACTCTTTGCGTTTATCCCTTTTTTTTCACTTGCGCAATCAGACTTCAGTATTTCAGGTCGTATTACTGATTCTGCGGGTAGTCCCGTTCCTTACGCCAGTATTACCCTGGACAGAAACAATAAATACGCCATTTCCGAAGAAAACGGTGGTTACGAAATCAAAAGTGTCAGAAGCGGCGATTATACCATGACTATTAGTTCCATAGGATTTGAGACCATCACCCAGAATATAATCGTAAACGGTAATCTTAACCTAGATTTCATACTTGCAGATAGCGTCGAAAACCTGGACGATGTAACCGTTTCAGGTAAAAAAGCGTCTACGCGTCAAACTGAAAAAGCAATCACCATCGGAAGTTTTGAATTGGCCGATGTGATATCGCAGACCAATATCATTACAGACCAAATCGACAAAATATCGGGCGTGCGCATCCGTCGTTCCGGTTCCCTAGGTGATGAATCAGATATTTCTATAAACGGTCTCAACGGTTCAGCTGTTCGGGTCTATATCGATGGTATTCCCTTAGAGTTTTTATACCCGGGATTGGACTTGGCCAACCTTCCCTTATCCAATATCAAACGTGTGGACGTATACAAAGGCGTACTGCCCGTAGATATTGGAACCGATGCGCTTGGTGGTGGAATAAACGTCATTACAGGAAATAGAAAGTCCAATAACCTCAGGGTTTCCTATAGCATAGGTTCTTTTAATACACATTTGGGTGATCTAAACCTGACTTTGGTCGATGATAAAAACAATTTTATAAACGTTAGTGGCGGTGTTAATTATTCCGATAACGATTATACGTTCAAAGCCGATTTGTTGGTCAACAACCCCTTTGCTCTAGTAGGTGCGCCTCCTATTGAAATAGAGGACCAAAATATTCGTAGGTTCCACGATGCCTATCGTTTACAGTATTCAAGCGCCACCTTGGGAACTTCGGACAAAAATTGGACAGACGATGCTCAGATTTCCTTTAATTATCTGAATTCGTTCAGAGAGATTCAAAATGGATTGCAGATTACCAATCTGGCCGTTGGAGAAGCAACAGGGGATCGAGAGAATTTTTCGACGGTATTAAAATATGACAAGACGCTACTAAAAGAGAAACTGAAATTAAAAACGATATCCAATTATAGTGACGAAACCGTAACCTTTATTGATACGACTGCAAATGCATATAACTGGCTTGGCGATATAATCTTTAGAAATAGACCGGGAGAATTTGCGGAAGGTTCTCCTGCGAATATTGAGACAATGACCAAAAGCTATGTGAATCGCCTTTCACTTAACTATGATTTCAATGAAAATCAGCGGTTATTATTGAGTAATATCATTGCGCATCAAAATAGGGATGTTATCGATTTTGATATCAACGACCCGACACAATTTTCGGTAGTACCGGAACAAAAAATCACCAAGGATATTGCCGGACTTCAATACGAAGGGGATTTTGTAGATAAAAAAATCCAATTCTCGGCTGCCTTAAAATACTATACCTACCAGCTTTCCGCTATAGAGTTCAACAGCCAGCAATTATTGGAAAAGAACGATGGGTTCCTAGGGTGGAATACGGGGCTTAAATACCAAATAATTCCCGAGTTTGCCATTAGAGGTTCCTATGAGCGTGGTTTTCTGATTCCCGAAATATTTCAATTCGCAGGTAACGCCACTGGGATTGTGGCCAATGGGGATATCGATGCCGAGGAAAGTGACAATTATAATCTTGGCTTTCAGTTTTCAAAGGGGTTCAATGACAAATATGCTCTACGTGTTACCGCGAATGCTTTCCTAAGAAATCAGCGTAACATTATTTTCTTGGATATCAACCGAACGCCTTTACGCTATATTAATGCCGAAGATGTGGATTCCAAAGGTGTGGAAGGAGAAGTGAAATTAACTTTTCTAAAAGATTTTAATTGGACTAGCAACCTTAGTTATATCGATAAGACCTTTGCCTCCTTTGTTGATTCCGGAGTCCAAAATGAATTCTTGGTGGGCAGTCCTTTTCCTAATACTCCTAGCTTTTTCTTTAACACGGAATTGGCTTGGACGAAAAATAATATTTTCGATTCAAAAATCGATGTAAGGGTCTATGGCCTATACAATCATGTAGATGCTTTCAACTTTACGTTTGTTGGTTCCCAAGATACTGCTGAAACCTCTCCAGAATCCTTTATTCAGGAGCAAAACCGATTCGATGCCGGTATTTCTCTCCAATTTCTGGATAAAAAGATAACTACAGCTTTTAACATAGTCAACATGACGAACGAAAATCTGTTCGACAATTTTAGTATTCCCAGACCGGGGCGCAACTTCAACTTTAAATTAATTTATGAATTATCAAATTTTTGAGAAAATGAAACGATTGAATACCATAACAAGAATGGGAATTTTAGCTTTTACACTTTTATTGGCGTCATGTGAAGCTGATGAAGTCGTTAAGGAAGTTACGGTTACCCAAGGGGCAGGTCAGGGGAACGGAGAAGAGGAGCCCGAAACACAACCCTATAAAACGGAAGGATTTATCGTTTCTTCGTTCGCTTCGTCCACAGGCGGGAACGCCACTTTTGCCGGATACTTGGATACCAAACCTGTTGGTAATTTAGACTTGACCCAGTACAATTCCTTTTCCGGTTATTATCCGGAAGTGGTATATAAGAACTTTGCTTATGGCGGTCCGTTGGACAACCAGAACTTTGAACTGAACCGTTATGCCGTGGACAACGAAACCAGTCAGGTAGTTGCGGCGGGCACCATCCCTACGACTGCTCAGGTTTCCAATATCAAAATATTAAATGATGACATGGCTGTTTACACAGTTTTCGACACCCAAAAGCTCTTTGTGTTCAATCCGACTACCATGGAATTCATTCAAGAAATCGACCTGTCACAGGCCGTTAGTTTTACGGAAGGCGAAGACCAACGGAATTCTTATTTTCAAATTATTTATCGCGAACAGGATAACAAGGTATTTCTTCCTTTGATTACCGATATCCCTTCGACGGGTCCATTTTATGATACAATTGGAATTTATGTTGAAGTAATCAATATGGATAGCATGACATGGGAGTCGACGGCGACATATACTGATGCCACTTATCCCATTACTCGTGGAATGGAAAACAGTGTGGTAGATGAACAGGGTAATATCTACGTCACTTGTCAAGGACAATACAGTTTAGATGGCCAGGCAGGTCCAACAGCCGCTCCAAGCTCAAGGCCCCAGATATTGAAGATTCCTGCAGGCAGTACTGAGTTTGACTCTGATTATAGTTTCAACCCAGTTGATTTCTTAGGACTGAACTTCGTAGTAGCTCAATTCGTGACCGGAACGACCTATGGGGCCAATGGCATTGCATACGCAGCGATTTCTGCCAAAGCTGATGACCCTAGGGTTTTAGAACTTTTGCAGTTAGTAGGAGCCGGAACGGCTACGGAAGCGGAATTCAACGAACTGCGGAACTTGGTTATCAATGGTGCGAACTCTCGCTGGGCAAAACTGGACTTGAACGCCCAGACCGCAACTGTTATTGAGGACATTCCATTTACCGCAGGGTTCGGATATCCTTTCGGTTATCAATACGATGGTAAAATGTATTTTCAGACGTTCAATCAAGAAGAAGGTATCAACGGTTATTATGAGCATGATCCCACGACCAATACCAGTTTTAATATTTTCAACGTTTCCGCTGGAGGAATTGCAACACAGTTAGTGAAACTACAAGAATAGTTTTTAGGTTTAAGTTGAGTTAGTTTGATTTGAAAGGCCGTAATCTTTTGGTCAAGATTACGGCTTTTTGTTTGTCCTGGTCCTTTTCCTTTTCCTTTTCCTTTTCCTTTAAAACGGCCATTCAATAAATCCTGTTTAGAAAATCTAGAGCGTCTTAAAAACTGGTGGTTTTCTGAGACTTTTTAATGAAGCTCCAAAAAACAATCATTCTATAAATAGACAGACGAGCATGTTCGATGACTATAGGCTTTTTTTAAGTGTTTTTAAAAGATTTTCAGGTTGATCGATCCAGAGTAGATGACCTGCATCGTTTATACTTGTAAAGTTGGCCCTAGGAACTTCGGTAATCCATTTATGGATTATGTGATTGCCCATATCAAATCGATCGTGGTCGCCTACGACAACGGCAATAGGATAGGATTGTTCCTTAAATTCTTCAATAAAATTCCAACCTTCTTTCGGGTAGGTGTTTTCGGTCAGTCCATACACATTGCCCTTGTACAATGCTTTCCCGTTATTGAGTTTATGCCATTTGCCAATATCGAATAACATCATATTCGCAAAACCAATACGGTTTTTTATCGTTTCCTCTTTTGAGGATAGTTTTGGACTATTTCGCAACAAATTTAGGCGCTGCAATTCTCTTGCCACTTCCGGGCGTTCACTAAAATCCTCGTAGGCCTTTTGTGAACTTCGTAGCAGTTCCATATCCTTATCAGGAAAAGGATTTTTCAAAAAAGCGGGACTTACCAATATAAGTTTTTCTACATGTTTTGGATATCTTTCGGCATAAGCACTTGCCAATACGGCACCCATGGAGTGCCCCAGTAATGTGAGTTTTCGGACACCCAATTCTTTTCTTAGAAGTTCAACATCCGCTATGTGACGGCTATAAGTTATCAGGGAATCGGGAAAAGGCGAACGCAAAGACCCACGTTGTTCGTGAACGAAGAATTTATATTCTTTTTCTAGTCCTGATACCATATCTATCATACCGCTATGTTCGGCACCCCATCCTCCGTGAAGCATCACAATGGTATCATTGCCCGTACCAAATTCCCTTACATATATCTGCGGGTCGGTTTCCCAATTACCCGTAGACAAAAACCAGCTCTTCATGGCATGGGTTTTATCTTGGTTTTCAAAAATGGTCTTTTGCCCTTGTTTTTCGGGTTTCCCTGAACAGGATGTTAGAAGTATAAATACCGCCACAAATGCATAGTTTAAGATGAAGTTTTTCATAGGTTATCTAATTTTATTTGAAGAATCATTCTTTTTTGCCTTCTACCAAGAACAAGGCCAGATCGTCTGCAAGAAAGTTGCCGGTATTTGAATTGGTAAAAATTACAAATCCCACATCCAAATTCTCGTATATACGGGAAAGGTCATCAGTCACTTCGATGGCCCCATAAAGTGCTTGCTTGGCCTTGTTGTAGCCCATACGAAAATTACCGCTCAGATCCAAAGGTCCTTCACTGTAAAAATTACCGTTGTACCGTGACAAAGGATAGCGAATCGCATTTTCGGACCAATCCAAAAACTGCCCATCATTAGTAATATCCGTCAATGGATACGCCAAGGCAACGGACCCGCTGTCAGCATTGATGGTCTGCAAACCCAACAGCATAAAACCGAGGAGAAATTTTTGTACATTAATTGAGTACTAGTTTTGATTTTTCGAGACGAGAGAACATTCCGCACCTTATTTTGTTCTTGTGAAACATTTGGCGCAGTTTTTCAAAGGAAACCATGTCAAGAATATTTTTCTAATTTCTATTTACTCAATTTTAGCAATAAAGCCCCAGTTGGTATGTTGGTTCCTCCCTAGATATCTAAAACCTTTTCCAAAGAAAGCGGCATCCCCTTCTGCGATGATCACCAGTTCATTGTTTCCTTTTTTCAAGGGCAACCCAATGGAATAGGTACCGTCAAAAACCCGTTCAAATTTTATTTTTCTGTTCTCAAAGAGGTTGTTACCATTCAAGACTACTTTGATTCGCCCTACAAAATCAAAATGAAGGTTTTTGTTAGATGCGCTTTGGGCATCTACAGTAGTCTTGGCAACAACAACACCGTTAGGATGTTCAACATATCTAGAAAAATTCACATAGGCATCTTCGGCCGTGTGGATAGCTTTCCAATCATCTAAGACACGAGCCTGGTTTAGAATATCATCAAAGTAATACGCTGTAGTATCTCGAGGAAACTGTTTTGATATTTCCCATGTTGTTAAAAAATCCGTTTTGGGCAAAGGCTTTTCTTCTACACCAGTGGCCGTCAAAGGTCGGTAGGTAATGTTTGCGAAGTATGATGGTCCGAACAAACTTCGCAGTAAAAGCTTCCCGCCAGTGTCAGGGTTATCCAAAATGGAAATGTCCATTTTTGGCTCACGCTCATTATTGACGAAAACTTTCAAGTTTGTGCCCCTCACTTCAAAAGCGGCATGAAACCACTCTAAAGACTGTATATCCGTCGTTGTCTCATATTCCGGATAATTATAGAAGACCCAGCTCAGCGCTCCATTATATATGGGAATGTACTGGATGGCCTCTCTTGTACCGCCCATACCGGGTCTAAAATAGATGAATTGATAGTTCATTCCGTCCTTGGCATGAAATCCCAATCCCGACATTACCTGTCCGGCAATATCCATTTCCACCCGAAAATTTTTTGTGTTTATATTATCCAATAGAGCAATGGAACGGCTCATACCATCTAGCCTTAAGGCCGGCTTTCCTTTGAATACCGTATCTTGAACTGCCATTTTTTCGTTATCTTCAGAATATATCGTGTATTCCCCGGTTTTAAAAATTGATTGCTGGGCATTTGCAAACGTAATTGACAACGCAGCAATACATAGAAAATTAGTGTAACGGATCTTCATTTTGATTGTCTTTTTAAATATCCAACCTAAGCTATCGATACTTTGATTTAGGACAAGATCATTTTCAAACCATTTTTCATTCATTTTTGACTCATTAAAGCAATACACTGAAAACCAATAAAATGATACAATCCGATTGGACACTTTTAGAAGATATTAAACGAAAGATCGCTGAGCAGGCCAATCTCAATAACTCCAAGGAATGGTCTCAAAAAGACTTTGACTTTCTTTCCTTTTTCATTGAGGAGAAAACCGGTTGTCGGTTAAGTGTATCTACTTTAAAAAGAATCTGGTCCAACAACTATCAGCGCCTACCTCACATATCGACTTTAGATGCCCTGTCCAAAACGGCATTTGACAAAAACTGGCAGACCCTTAAATCCGCTTCCATATCAAATCGAGTTAAGATAAAGGGTGGTAAATCGAAGCGCACTCTTAAAGAACCTAAAAAGAGATTGAGAAAACTAGCAATGGGTTTGGTCGTCGTCATACCAATCATTCTTATCCTTATAGCAGGCACGAAGGAACTTCGAAAAATACGGAACGTCAAGTATGAAATAGCGAATGTGGCCTTTAGCCACAGAAAGACCATCGAGAACAAATTGCCGAATACGGTAGTCTTCTCCTATAACATTGATGCAATCAAAGCGGATAGTTTTTTTTTACAACAGAGTTGGGATGCTTCAAGAAGGGTACAGATCTTTAAAGGTGCGAAAGAACGTACTGATATCTACTATATTCCTGGGTATTTTACTGCAAAGCTCTTTGCTGATGATAAAATTGTCAAGGAAATGCCCGTTCACGTAATTTATGAAGATTGGTTCATGGCGGCAAGACAGCCAATGTCCAATATTGTGACATTCGACAAAAATCTTTGGTTAAGAAAAGACTATTTAGGTATCGCTACTAAAACACTCGGCACTAAAGGTATTGATGTCAATAAAGAATTCCAACTAGCCTACTACTATGTCAAAGATTTTGGGGTTGATGGTGACAACCTATCATATAAAACTTCATTTGCTATGGAACCCCTCGAAAGTGTGGATTGCCCCATGGCAAACTTCCACCTTCAGGGCACAAAGGGTTATTATTGGATTATGATCGGAAATAAAGGCTGTGGAAGTGAGGTTTACATTCGGATTGGAGATACTTTACATAACGGGAAAATACAGGACCTAACCCAACTCACAACCAATATATACCAATGGAATGAATTGGAAATCCATACTTCAAATAAGAATGTTCAATTAATATTGAATGGAACAGAAGTGTTTTCTACTTCGTATCAAGCTTCAATTGGTGATATTATGGAAATCAGCTATTTCTTTAATGGAATGGGTATGGTAGACGATGTTGAACTTAAAAATGAGCAAAGAGAAATCAAGTTTTTTGATGACCTTGAATCTCTTGATAATCAGTTTCCATAAAACTGCCGATAGAAGAAGTGGTTTTACAAAATAGGTAGAGTCCCATAATATGTTGGTTTTATAAGACTAGTTGAAAAATGGTCGCTTTATTATATACGAAGAGCGCTAATCTTTTAAGAACTCTTCTTTTACATAAGCTTTGGAAACCTCTTCCAAATGAGGTTTCCCAATGGGAATGCCATTGATTATCGATGCTCGCAAATAATACGTTTTTCCTGCTTCCAAGTTAATGTCTACCGTTTTTTGCTTAATACTGAATTGAGTCTTACCAGGTTTCAATTTTAACACTTCGTATCCTCCATTCTTTACCTTTGTAATGGTTTTTCCATTTCCCTTTAGATTAAAGACCCAACCAAATCCAATAAATTTTTTAGGTCTGTATATATGCACATAGGCAACCGCTTCTTCCACGTACTTGAAATACGTATTTCGATTTTCATTTAATGAGCCTAATTTAGTTCTTGATCGAGGTTTTGATTCAACAATTATGGGTTTTAGCTTCGCTGCCACTTTCATGGTATCCTTAAATTTACTCCGAAGTACTGGTAAATCTTTTTTAATCGTTTTTTGCTTGGGTATAGGGGATTCCATTTTTTCAATAGTCGTAGAGTCAATCGGTTCCATATTACTTTCCGTGGTATCGACTGGTACGGGGATGGCAATACGCTCAATCGGTTCCCCTGTTTGATTGAGTTTAGCATTATCAAAGTAGTAGAACAAACCTATTGCAACCAATATCAATAAGCCTATACTTAGATGCCAATTGTTACCCGAACCTCTTTTGATTTTAGGCTCGATTCTTTTCCATAGAGCTTCCTCATCGAATATGACTTCCGGTACCACATTCAATGTGTCTAGTTTACTTTTTAGCAAATGGTCAAATTCCTCTTCCATCATTTCCTTTTTGCCATAAATTCCTGCAACTTTTTTCTAGCCTTACTCAATTGAGATCTTGAAGTACTTTCCGTGATACTCAATTTCTGGGCAATCTCCTTATGAGAATATCCTTCTATAACACTCAAATTAAAAACTGTTCTATAACCAATTGGTAAAGATCGAATCAATCTATAAATGTCTTCTACTATCAAATCATCATCCCAAGACTGAACAATTTCAATTTGAGAAGTACGCTCTTGATCGGAAAACTGGACTTTTTGTTTTCGTAAAAACATTAAGCTTTCATTAACCATAATTCGTTTTACCCACCCTTCAAAGTTTTTTGCGTCACGGTATTCAACTGTTGAGAGGTTTGCAAAGACTTTAATGAAACCTTCGGATAGGATCTCTTCGGCATCCTCTTTCTGCTTAACATAGCGATAACAATGCATGAACATTTTTTGCGCAAGGGTTTTATAGAGTGTTTTTTGTGCACTTCTATTACCGCTCCTACATGCTAATACAATCTTTTCGCTAATCAAAAGAACTCAGATTATGATCAATTATTAAAGGAATAAACACTGTCGAATACTACCTATTCTAGTTTCAGTTCGGTTTTTGCGAAAGATTCAGTAACCTCTATCAGCTCAACATTTCCGACGAAACCATCCCGTATAAGGTAAGTTCTTAAGTAATAGCTTTTACCTGCTTCTAGATTCAGCTCAACTGTACGGTTTTTAATACTGAATTTGGTCATTCCTGGATCAAAATTTAGGGTTAAGTGTTTCCCATTTTTCACCCTTGCTACTTTTTCACCGTTGGCTCGAAGATTGAATACCCAACCAAAGCCAGCGAATTTAGACGGTCGATACACATGAACAACCGCACTTTCATTCTTAGGAGGGTTGATAGGGCCATTGCTAATTCCAAATAGGGGAATAAGAAATAGGGCTAAAAACAATACTAAGCATTGTGCTTTCTTTTTCATCTTTAATTTTTTTGATTTCTATTTTGACTAATTTTCATCTCACTATATACTATAATGCATTTCCATATAAATACGCTGCCTCGCACACCAAAAATATTTGACATGATTGAAGAAAAATGAATTTGTCAAGGCTATTACAAATACCAAAGAGGAAAATTAGTTGTTAACTTTTCGAAGAAAAGTGCTGTCTTATAAAACCGCCGTTTTACGGCCCCCTTTTTCCAGATCAGCGGACCATAGCTAAGAGCGTACCTTTCTTGGCCTTTTTTAGAAGTTTCGTTAATAAACCTATTACGGGACAGGTTTGCTTACCATAAATTTATCGTATAAAACAAAAGCGAACGAAATGAAGCTTCATGCCACAAGCCTCTGAGTTTACCAAAGCCTGTCTTTTTGCAGGTAAATCAAAGTCCTCGACCTAAATCTTGTCTTAAACTTTCCAAATCAGTTTCGTGTAACGCTTCAATTAATAGTGAACTGAACTTGGTCTAAAGTTGAAGGATAGGTTTAGTTATTTTAGAAAGGTCTTTAAAGCAGCTAATTATTGATGCTGCCGCTTCGCTTTTACTTTGAAAAAAAATAACACGTAAAATACCAATGCCCATAAGCCTAAGAAAGGGCCAAGATCCAATAGACCGGAATCTGACGGTGGAAACGGAAACGTATACAGATTAAATACCAGCAGCCCTAAAGCAATTAGGCTTCCAAGATATCCAAGAATACGACTAAAGCTCGGACTCCGCGCAATATTTAGACCGAATAAAATCCAAGCGATGCTGATAAATATATCAAAGACGATATCCATATAAATCTGAACTTTGTCAACCCCAGCAAATACGGTTCCGTTAAAGTGTTTTGACCCTTCGGGTAAATATTATATAGATAAAATGTCACAACTGTTTTAAAATATAGTTTTGACTACCAAAAACGATTCGAGTTCGAGTCCGATTACTGTCGACCCCAATTTCCACTTCAATTTTGTAGCTGGTTTTGTCCCAACCTATGTACAGAGGGTTTTCTCCAAAACTACAGGGCTTGGCTATTCCTCTTTTTCTGGTACTTAAAAAATGCTCGTGCTCTATGGGTTTGCCAGCTTCTATAATTTCCATTTTAAACATTGTAGTTGGATCACCATATTTTGCGACCATCAACTGATAAAGATTCTGATCAAATCCTTCTTCAAAACTAAATATGATATTTGTAATAATATTAGAACTGTCCGTTCGTATAACTACAAAATCCAATGGGATGCCAAGAAATTCTTTCTTGGCATCCCATTGATATGTTTTGCTATTGGGAATATCCACTTCATTTACCAATACAGTTCCATCAATTGAATCAATATTTTTTCCTATATACATATTGATTTCTGATTGCATCATCAAAAGAATAGTTACTATTAACATTCGCATACCCGCAATTTGTAAGTACCCCTGAAATGGAATTAGCTATGGTAAGTTTTGTACAATTTAGTTTATTTTCTGATTTGGAAAAGCTAGATTTTCCATATTTGATTCAAAATCTCGTTCGGCGCCATGTTTGGTAGAGCTTAATGAAGTCTTTTCATTAAACCGTTCTATCCCTTGTGTAACGCTTCAATTAATAGTGAACTGAACTTGGTCTAAAGTTGAAGGATAGGTTTAGTTATTTTAGAAACGTCATTAATACAGCTAATTATTGATGCTGCCGCTTCGCTTTTACTTTGAGAAAAAATAACACGTAAAATACCAATGCCCATAAGCCTAAGAAAGGGCCAAGATCCAATAGACCGGAATCTGCCGGCGGAAACGGAAACGTATACAGATTAAATACCAGCAGCCCTAAAGCAATTAGGCTTCCAAGATATCCGAGAATAGGACTAAAGCTTGGACTCCGGGCAATATTTAGACCGAATAAAATCCAAGCGATGCTGATAAATATATCAAATACGATATCCATATACGTCTGAACTTTGTCAACCCCTAATAGTATGGCTTTATTCAACTGCTTTGCCTCTTCGGATAAAGTACCCTGCATTACTTGTTCATACCACACCAAATTGCCTTGTTGAATCACTAAAAATGTGCATGCTATAGCACCACCTATGACTCCGAACAAAAAAGCAGTTTGCAAGGAGGCACCCAAATAGTCTTCAGACAGAAACCTATAAAGGCCCATAAAAGAGATGATCCATAGCAATGGGAATGCAAATGCAAATAGCCTGCTTACTGCATCGGGCAAGAATGAAAAGGCCGCTGAAGCAATATAGAGCACAATAGATAGGATCCCAGCAATCGCACCACTATATTCGATAGTATAATTTCGGTTTGAAGTTCGCATGTCTTCACAGTATTTTATTGAAAATGTGAGGAAAATCAAATTCCACTTTTCAATACTACATCATATAAAACACTGAACGAATCGGGAAAAGCAAATTGTGGTAAGTGGGGCCTTATTAGTGGCGAACGACCTAGGCTATTTTCTCAACCAAGGCTTTTTTATACGTTCTGGAAACAGGTAATTGTAAAGAGTCCGAACCGGTTAGCACTTCCACGAACTCGTTTACGATGTTGTGTTTTAAAAAATTTAAGTTCACAATATAAGATCGATGAATACGAGTAAATTGACTAAAAGACCCTAATTGGCCTTCAACCGACACTAAGGTTAATCGTATTAACGCTGACTTTAAACATTCCTTTTCGTCCAAGTACACTATCCTTACGTAATTGTCTTCAGACTTAAAATAAACGATTTTCTCCGGATACTGTTTAAATGGATATTTCCCCGTTGGGTTTAGTACTACCAATTCCTCGTCAAAATTTTTGCCGACCATAGTTTTAAAGTAGCAGTATTTGGCATGAAACGTATAGATGAAATAACTCAATCCAATAAGAACAATGGTAGCAAGCCAAATTTCCAAGTATTCCAGTAGATCAATACAAGACCAGTTGCAAAACGCAAGTCGTATGATCAAAATGGAATGTACCAAGAGAAAATTTTTGATAACAAAACCAAACAGACTAATTTTTTCTTTCTTTTCTGCCTTGGTATCCGCAAAGATCCGAGTGAAGAAATCCGTTGAATAGCTTATGAAGACCCATGTCAGGGCAAATACTAAAAGATAGCCACACCATAAGGCCAATGACAGATTGGTATCGCCTATTCCAAAAGGCTTGGCAATGAATAAAAAGCTCCAAACAAACGCCGCGGTTCCTAGGTTAAACAGAAGGTGGTTATTCTTTATTGAATAGTACCAATGATAGTATTTATGATTTGCGATCATTTTGTCCGGAATCGTTAGCTATTAAAAATACAACTACTCGTACAAATCGGCAGAATAATTCAATGGAAATGGACTTCCATTGCATCAGTCCATGTCAAAACATGAAACGTTTTCAGGTGCTTTCAAATAAAAAAGCCTCAGAGGTTGAAGTCTTCTGAGACCTTATTTAACTGTGATCGCGACAGGATTCACTTCGGTTTTCCTTCGCCCTCCCGCCTGAAAATAGAAAGTACCATCGCTCACGCGTTTATTTTTAATTTACTCCAGGAGTGCAAGGCTCGATGCCTTGCATCCTTCCATAAAATAAAAACCATCCACGGAAGGGTGGATGGTCTTTCTGCTTTAAGTGATCGCGACAGGATTCGAACCTGTGACCGTCTGCTTAGAAGGCAGATGCTCTATCCAGCTGAGCTACGCGACCAATTCAAAACATTTTGTTTCAAATGAGCGGCGAAGTTACTAAAAATATAGATTTTGTCTGTGTAAAATCGTTCAAAAATAGCTTACCCTTACATCTCATCGGTAGGCCTTCGCTACTTGACGCGAACTACCCAAACCGTCAATCCCTAATTCAACCACGTCCCCGGCCTTTAAATACCGTGGCGGATCGAAGCCCAAACCGACACCGAATGGTGTTCCGGTCGAAATAACGTCCCCGGGTAAAAGTGTCATAAATTGACTGATATAGCTGATCGATTCGGGAATATTGAATACAAAATCGGAGGTATTGCTGTTTTGCAACTGCTCCCCGTTGACGTTTAGCCAAAGATTTAGATCATGTGGATCCTCGATTTCGTCGGCCGTTGCGATAAAAGGACCTAAGGGTGCATACGTATCACAGCCTTTTCCTTTACACCACTGTCCTTCGCGCTCAATTTGCCAAGCTCGTTCACTATAATCATTATGGAGTACGTACCCCGCAACATGACCCATAGCTTCCTCTTCCGACACATAGGATGCCTTTTTGCCAATCACCACAGCAAGTTCTACTTCCCAATCGGTTTTTTCACTTCCTTTGGGAATGATCACATCGTCATTCGGACCTACTATGGCCGAGGTTGCCTTAAAAAAAAGCACTGGCTCTTTCGGAATTTGCATTCCCGCCTCTTGGGCGTGTTTTGCATAGTTCAGTCCGATACAGACAATCTTTGAAGGTCGGCACAGCGGCGCGCCCAAACGGGTATCCGCAGAGACCTTTGGGCAGTTCTCCCCATTTGCAGCCAGCCAAGTGGTCAACCTTGAAAGGCCATCACCACCAAAAAAAGCTTCATCATAATCCTGATCGAAAGCGGATACATCCAATCGTGTACCGTCTGCCAATTGCACCCCAGGTCGTTCATTTCCTTTTGTTCCAAATCGTATTAGTTTCATATCCTTCGTTTATCGTTATGCCTGTTAATTTCCATTTAGTTTGATGAAGCCGCCATCAATTGGATAATCCGTTCCCGTCGCGAAAGACGCCTCGTCGGAACAAAGATATAAGGCCAGATCGGCAATTTCCCCAGGGGTACCCATACGCCCAATAGGCTGCGTCTTAGAGAGCTTTTCAAACATTTTTTCTTCCTCTCCGGGAAAGTTGTTCTTCAAGTAGCCATCTACAAAAGGGGTATGTACCCTTCCGGGTGAAATGCTATTGCAGCGAATGTTATCTCCCAAATAATCTTTTGCGACCGAATAGGTCATGGTCAAGACAGCTCCTTTTGACATACAATAAGCAAATCGATCCCGTATACCGACGGTCGCTCCGATGGAAGCCATATTGACAATCGACCCTCCTTTTTCTTTCATATAGGGAATAACTGCTTTGATACAGTGGTACACCCCTTTCACATTGACCTGATAGACCTTATCCATATCGGCTCCCGAGGTGTTTTCCACATTTCCGATATGGGCTATTCCAGCATTGTTCACCAAAATATCGATCGCACTTTTTTGTCCAATCGAATTGACCGTTTCCATTACCTGATCTTCATTAGCCACATTGCAGGCATGGGCATGGGCATCGTCTCCCACCTCCTTTATCTCAGTGACTACCTCCTGGGCCTCTTCTTCCTTTAGATCAAAAATATGGACCACGGCACCATTGCCGGCCAGCGCCTTGGCTATCGCCTTTCCTATTCCACTGCCACCCCCGGTGACAATAGCTGTCTTGCCTGTTAAATCGAATTTCATTGGGTTCTCTTATTTGGTATCTAAATATAGTTCAGTTTTTTGGAATGGAATCGGATGTTTGAAATGAAGCTTGCACTTCAGGATCAATCCCTGTTTCAATTTGAAGGTTCGGGTTTCTCTTTTGAAAATCGAGGAGTTTTTCAGACGACACCTCCGTATGCCATAGGTACAATTTCTGAAGTTCGCCCATTCGCTCAAAAACGGGAATGCTCTCATCACTAATTGCCGTGCTGTAAATTTTAAGTGTACGCAGCCTTGAAAGTACCTTTAGGGTATCCACCTCAACATCCGTTAACGGCGTCTGGTCGATCTCAAGCCATTCTAAATTAGAACAGGAGGCAATCAGATTTACCTCCTCTTGGGCGAGGGGCAAACCACTGACATCCATTTGAATTATGTTCTTGGCTATCGGGCCCAGATCTGTCAATTGTTTTGTATCATAAATCGGAGACTTGTACACGTTGATACTTAAGGCATTGATTCCCCCGGCAATACGACGGATAGTCACATAATCGGAGCTCAATCCAAGCAAGGTACTATCGGCCACCACGGGTAGTGCTGTCCAGCGCTCCATGGGGTCTGGTTGTATCAGTTGTTCTATGTATTCCGCTAGGGGCTCTGAAGGTTGAAGGTGTTCTAAACGCAAGGTATCGGATGCTCCCAGGGCAATCCATCGTTCAAGAATCTGGATTTCATCGGTATCCAGGGCACGTTTCCCTTCCGGAGGCATGTGCTCTTCATCCTCGAGCGGTAAATGTATTCTGCGTATCAATTCACTTTCCTCAGGATGCCCCGGAATTAGGGTATTACCCACCTCACCACCTGCTAGCAAGCCTTGTAGGGAGGTCATCAGCAATTCTCCTTTCTTTTTATTCGGATTATGACATGAGACACATTTGTCATCTAGAATGCGACCTACGACATCCTTATAAATAAAGGGATTCTCAGGAATCTTCTCCGCTCTTTTCTTCACCGGAAGGGCTAGGAAATCCTCTCCGTGCGTTACCATCCCCCCATAGTGGCCCGTAGCAAAAACAAGGCCGACCACTACTGCCTGAAGTACTTTGAATACCATAGATCCGTTCAAATTCGTCCGTTGCATACCGTACCAAAGTGCGGCCAAAATTCCTAAAGCGCCACCTAACCATTGATGCCAAAATAAGAGGTCGCCCTTCTCCCCCATCTCCTTCCCGAGAAAAAAACCTGAAATGGTCGTTACCAGGGTCAATACAACGGCAGAGGAGAGCAATACTTTGGGAATCATTCGTCCGGTAAGCCCTAGAAATGCACAGATCAGTAAAAGCACAATCGGAAAGTGGAGTATCAAAGGATGCCATCGCCCGATCCACGCTACCCATATCGGCAGCTCGATGAAGGACTCGAAAATAAAGCAAAACACAAGAAACAACGAAAGTCCAAAGACGACGTAATCAACCCATTTGTATTGCGAGGTGTTGGTCATACTATGCCAAAAGGTCTTTAATGACATTACCTGCTACATCGGTCAGGCGAAAACGACGGCCTTGGTATTTATAGGTGAGTTGTTCATGGTCCAGACCCATCGCATGCATCAAGGTTGCATGAAAATCATTGATATGAACCGGGTTCTCGATGACATTATATCCGAATTCATCGGTCTTGCCATAATTGAGACCGGGTTTGATTCCACCCCCAGCCATCCAAATGCTAAAAGCTTTGGGGTGATGGTCGCGACCATAGTTCTCAGGGTCGAACTTGCCTTGGGCGTAGTTTCCCCTTCCGAACTCTCCTCCCCAGACGACTAAGGTATCGTCTAACATTCCTCGTTGTTTTAAATCAAGCACGAGTGCGGCAGAGGCCTGGTCGACATCCTTGGCCTGACCGGCCATTTCATTGTGTAGGTTTCCATGTTGGTCCCAACCTTGATGGTACAATTGTATGAAACGCACCCCGTTTTCGGCCAATCTTCGGGCCTGCAAGGCATTGGCGGCATAAGTACCCGGAACCTGGCAGTCTTCTCCGTAAAGGTCGATAATCGATTGTGGTTCCTTGGAAATATCCATCACATCAGGTACCGACATTTGCATACGGTATGCCATTTCATATTGGGCGATGCGCGATTCGATTTCATCATCACCGGTTTCGACATGGTGTAATTTGTTCAAGGATGAAACGTGATCCAAAAGATGACGTTTGTCCGCTCTTGAAATTCCTTCGGGGTCATTGAGATAGAGTACCGGGTCTTTTCCCGAACGCAACAATACGCCTTGATGTTTGGAGTCTAAAAACCCACTAGACCATAATTTAGAGTAGAGGCCTTGACTGTTTCCTTTACCTCGTGAGGTCAAGACCACAAAAGAAGGAAGGTTTTTGTTTTCGCTGCCGAGTCCATAACTCAACCAAGAACCCATGCTGGGTCTCCCCGAAATTTGGCTCCCTGTTTGAAAAAAGGTGATGGCGGGATCGTGATTGATCGCCTCGGTATGCATGCTTCGCACTACCGTAATCTCATCGGCTATTTTTGCAATATGGGGGAAAAAATCGCTGACCCAAGTTCTACTTTCCCCGTGTTGCTGAAACCTTATTTTAGGGGGCATCAACGGAAACTTATCTTGATTGGCCGTCATATTTGTCAACCGCTGCCCCTTGCGAATGCTCTCCGGCAAATCTTCCCCCATTCGTTTTCGTAGGATGGGTTTGTAATCAAAGGTTTCCAATTGCGAGGGCGCTCCGGCCTGAAACAAATAGATGATGCGCTTCGCTTTTGGCGCAAAATGCGCAACGCCCAAGGGTTGTTCCAATGCCAATTGTTGCGCACCTTTCTTAAACAGATCAGGAATCAATAATGATCCGAGTGCCAACGAACCAATACCTACACTAAGTTGTGAAAAGAAATGCCTACGATTGACTTTAAGTGGATTTTCCGATGCCTTTTTTTCTTCGTCCATGTGCCTATTCTTTTGTAATGGTTTCGTCAAGGTTATAGATTACCTGTGCAGTTAACATCAAAGCTGCCGTTTTTGCGGGGTCGACATTCAACTGTTCGTATTCTCCGACGGCAATCAGTTTTTTGGCATCTTCCATATCGTCTTGATATAGGGCAACGGCATCATGATAGTAATTGTTCAAAGTCATGAACTCTTCTTTTTTTGGCGATCGCACCAAAATACGTTGAAATAGTTCTTGCACTATCTCGGCACTGTCATTTTCCGCTGCTACGAGCCGCTGGGCCAAGACCCTGGCCGCTTCTAAAACCTGAACGTCATTCTGAAGGGCCAAGGCCTGCAAAGGAGTATTCGTTTTTTGTCTTCTAACTTCACAGAAATCCCTTGTTGGCGCATCGAATATGGTCATTGTCGGCGGGGGTAGGGTACGCTTCCATAAGGTATACAACGAACGTCTATATAGGTCTTCACCACTATCTTGTACATATTTTGTGAGTACCCCCCTATTCTCCCCGGCGTTGGTTTCCGCCCATAGGCCCTTAGGCTGGTATGGCCTCACGCTAGGGCCGCCTACCTCGGCATTCAAGAGGCCGCTCGATGCCAATATGTAATCTCGGATCATCTCACCGCTCATTCTAAACCGCGGCGCTCGTGCAAGAAGTCTGTTCTCGGGATCCGCTTTTTTGAGTTCTGGCCGCAATTCCGATTTTTGTTGGTAGGTAGCGGATAACATGATTTTTTTCAGGAGGTATTGTATATCCCAATCGTGTTCCATGAAATCGACTGCCAACCAATCCAAAAGTTCAGGATGCGTGGGTAAACTTCCCTGTACGCCAAAATCCTCAACAGTTTCTACCAATCCCCGGCCGAAGAGCATTGCCCAAATACGGTTCACGAAAACGCGGGCGGTCAACGGATTGTTTTTATCGAACAGCCATTTTGCGAGCCCTAAGCGATTTCTTGGTAGTTCATCACCAAATGGAAAAATAATGTCCGGAGCGTCGGCGAACACCGAATCGGTTGGCTGATCGTACTCTCCACGGTTCAAAATGAAGGTTGTTTTGGGCGCCGAGTCGTTCATGATCATAACATTGATACGCTGATCGGAATCCATATTCACGAAATCGAGTACTCCTTCAGTCTCCTCCGATGTCAGGGTAATATAAGGTGGGTCTGCAAAGAATTTTTCGTTCTTGGCCTGAACGGCATCCATTTGCAACCCTTTCTCGTCTACTTGATTGAAAAATGCGAACAGTTCAAAATAGTTTTTTTGGGAAATAGCATCGTACTTATGGTCGTGACAACGTGCACATTCCAAGGTCAATCCTAATATTCCCTTCCCTAAAGTATTGGTGCGATCCAACACGTAATTGATGCGATATTCTTCTTGTATCACCCCACCCTCTTGGGTAATGGGATGATTGCGATTAAAGGCCGTTGCCAAAAGCTGCTCTTTGGTGGTGTTGGGTAGCAGATCTCCAGCCAATTGCCAAGTCAAAAACTCATCATAGGGCAAGTTCTTATTGAATGCATGTATGACCCAATCGCGCCAGGGCCACATGGTTCGGTAGCTATCATCTTGATATCCGTGGGAGTCGGCATATCGGGCTACATCGAGCCAAGATTGCGTCATACGCTCGCCGTAGGCCGGGGTAGAAAGAAATCGATCTATGGCCTTTGGAATGATTTCTTCGGCAGGAAGGGCCATTAGCTCCTTCGTCTGGTCAATTTGAGGCGGAAGACCGGTAAGGTCAAGGCTAATTCTGCGAATCAAGGTTTCCTTGGATGCTTTTTCGGAAGGTTCTATCGCGTTTTCCCTTAGTTTGCGAAGTATAAAACCATCGATTTGGTTTTGACCCCAGTCCGATCCTTCGATTTTAGCGACTTCCTTTTTCTTTGGGGAAAGATAGGCCCAGTGCTTTTCAAATTTCGCTCCTTGCTCGATCCACTTTTTGATCAATCGCTTTTCATAGGAGTTCAAGCTTAGCTTAGAATCGATTGGGGGCATCAATTCATTCGGGTCGTCCGTAATCATGTGCGTATACGCCTTGCTCTTTTTGGGATTTCCCGCAACGAAAGCATATTGACCCGGACTTTCCTTCAATTCCTCCAAAGCCGTTTCTGCGATATCGAGACGCAAGTTTCCTTTTCGTTTATTGGCATCCGGTCCGTGACAGGTATAGCAATTATCGGACAGGATCGGTTTAATATGAAAATTGTAATCTACGGTCTCGGGCAGAGACATACTGGTATAGGCATCCGTGCTACGGTTAAACAAACCGGATGTTGATGCGTAAAGCAAGCCTATCAAGGCGGCAAGTATGATTACGATATAAATTGTTTGTTTCATTGATCCTATATGTGTGGGAACTCGCTTATCTCCTAAATTTACTTCTTTTTTCACAGCTATCAGGTGCATTGATTAGAGAAGACCAAAGGAAGGTGAAAGAACTACTCTTTTTTAAAAACCAGATCGAACTTGACCGTTACCTCATTACCCACGACTACCTGACCGAACATCGCTGTTGGCGGTTCAATTTGAAAGTCCTTGAGAGCGATACGATGTTCGCCAATCATCGTAACGGAATCATCAGAAAAATTGGTTGTCGTGGCGATTTCCACATCTTGCTCATGACCAGCGATAGCTAACGTACCTGATAGCAAGCCTTCCTCTTTGGCCTCTTTTAAACTAAAACCGACTTTCGGGTGTGCGTCTTTCTGTAAAGCCGCATGCATCTTCTTATCCATGGTAGCGCCGCGTTCACTTTTGATAGCGCCCACGGCAACTTCTAAGGTAAGTTCTCTTGGAGCGTTTTCCTCCACCGCAACCATTCCCGACATCGTATGGGCAGTGACCGTCCAATCATGAACTGTCGAGGTACCATTTATAGTAAGTTTGCTCTTCTCGCTCAGTACGTAAGTATCTTGGGTGAACCCAGTGACCACTGAGAAGGTCATTAATAAGGTGACTAGTATTTTTATCATTTCAATAGATTTGATAGGTTTTATAAAACCGGTATTCCGGGCCTTGGAATTCGATAATTGCCATCTTCAAGGGGCGCGTTTGGCATTTTCATGTTCCAAGCGAATTCCTTGGGCACTATTCGAAGATTAGAGGCTTTCGCCTTTTTCAAATCGATGACTTGTCCAGATTCAATGGCCATTCTACCGAGTATGGTCGTCATGGTGCTTTCCGCTCCGTACTCCGTATTATTGACGTATGGTCTTTTTCCTAAAATTGCGCCTAAAAAAACATCTTGTTCAATTTGCGATGATGAGGGGTCGTCCTCATCGCGGTAGCGCCATAGAACCTCGCCATTATTGTCGATAATCTGAAGTCGCTCGTCGGCCCTGGCCTTACTCCCTTGAACATTAAAACCCAACCGATTGTCACAGTTGTCCATTTGACGGCATTGCACATGTAACTTTGTGCCATCTGCATACCTATATTCGACATAATGATGGTCAAAAATCTCACCATTATCGGGTCCATTAAGCATTGCTCTTCCCCCCATTCCACTTGCACTGATGGGGAAGTCTTCTTTTATCCAATTTATCACATCGATCTGATGTATCGCCTGACCTGCCAATTGACCGCCCCACAACCAATTGAAATAATGCCAGTTACTGATCTGATATTCCAGTTCAGTTTGATCGGGTCGTCTTGGGTGAACGGTCGCCTTCCCAACATTATAATATACATCCATAGAAAGAATATCCCCGATTTCACCTGCATGGATCTTATTGACCATCTCATTAAGTCCGATTTCAAATCGGGACTGAAGACCCACGACCACATTCAACTTTTTCTCCGTAGCATTTTTGCCAACTTTAATCACCTTTCTATACCCTGGCACATCAACTGCCAGAGGCTTTTCCATAAAGACATGTGTTCCTGCCGCAATGGCATACTCGAAATGTTCAGGTCGAAACCCTGGTGGCGTTGCAAGAATTACGGCATCACAAGCATCGATCACATTCTTGTACGCTTCCAATCCTAGAAATTGCCGATTCCCCGGAACATCTACTTGGTTCGAAAACTCTTTTGAGATCAGCTGCAAGCTCTTATCCAGCTCATGCTTGAAAACATCACCCATAGCCACTAATTGAACAGCCTTTGATGCTGTCAACGCCTGAAAAGCCGCACCCGAGCCACGTCCTCCACAGCCCACCAGACCCAATTTAAGGCTTCTTTGACCTAGATTATCGGTACTTGACAAAGAAGGCAGGTGACCAAAGACCACGCTTGCCGCCAAAGTCTTTGAAGAGTTTTTAATAAAAGTCCTTCTCTTATTCTCTTTCATCTATAGACATTTACGGTAGCTATCCTATTCATCCAACACGGTTTGCCAGAATTTTTTTTGTGCTTCGGGTGACGGTTGCTCTGCAGGACTCACCAAACGAAAACCTACGTAGTTGGAATCGGTAAACCACCAAAAACTCTTCGGTATCTGTGGATCTCTTTTTTGGAGCTTCGTGGTCGAACCGGTTCTTGCGGCAGAACGTAGTTTATCGGCTTCATCATCCCAAGAACCTCCTCTATAAACTCTAGGATGGATGACCATGGGTGTAGCCCACGGATTTTCGCTCCCCAGGGTTTCGTAGGCGTCTTCTTTATATTCATCCATAGTCCATTCCGCTGCATTACCGTGCATGTCGTATAATCCCCAGGCATTCGGTTTTTTAGTACCGACCTGGGCATAGGCATTGTTGGAGTTTTTACGATAGACCGCATAGTCGTCCAACAGGCTTGCGTCTTCACCAAAACTATAACTTGCCGTACTTCCGGCTCTTGCCGCATATTCCCATTCCGCTTCCGTTGGCAGTCGATAGAATTTTCCGGTAACCGTACTGAGCCACTTACAGAAAACAAGGGCCGAATAGGTTGACATACTCACAGCAGGGTAACCGTCTTTCCCCATACCATAGGAAGGGTCTTCGTATGGAGGACTAGGCCTTGTAATTGCATCTATCTTCACCACCTTTTCATCGTCCAATTTTACGAAGAGCTCCTTGTTCTGTTTAAAAAATAATTCGAACAACTCCCAGGTAAGTTCGTATTTGGCCATATAGAAAGCGTCTAGTTCAACTTCACGTTGTGGGCCTTCATCTTCCTTTCTGTTCGATTCCGAAGTTGGGCTGCCCATTAGAAAAGTACCCTCTGGTAAGGATATCATTTCAAAGGTCAATTCCGTTCCCGGAACGGTTTGAACATACACTTCACTTTTTCCGGCATCCGAAGAGACTTGCGCATCGACCTCCCCATCTTTACTCATCTCCTTTTTTTCAGAAACTTTGACTGTCGATTTACAGCTCTGAAAAAAAAACAATGGGGCCATTAAAAGAAACGTTGACCGAAATATTTTTGCGTAATCGATGTACATCGGAGTAGATTTTCCTTAAATGTATTAAATAATTCATCAACGATGTCCCTTGATATTCAAAGGAATTCGTTACAGTAGAAACTTATCACAAATTATCCTAAATTTGAAATACTTCATTGTAAATCGCAGAAAACCAAAATTGGAGAACGTCATGAAAATCTATTTTTCCTTATTCGCTTTAATCCTAATGAACTACGTCGGCCACGCGCAGCGAGAAATTGTGGTGGAATTGAAATCTTTTACGGAAATCAAGGCCTTTGATCGCATTCGTACCGTTTTGATCAAGAGCAATGAAAATAAAGTGGTCATTACCGGAGATGACCAAGATGATGTCAACGTTTCGGTCAAAAGTGGGCTTCTAAAAATCAAGATGGATTTTGAAAACCAGATGGACGGAGGTGACGTAACCGCTACAGTGTATCATACCGAACCATTCACACTTATCGATGCCAACGAAAATGCGGAAATCACCTCAGACGATACGATTTTAGGAACAGAGGTCAAGTTGGCAGCGCAGGAAGGGGGCAAAATAACGCTCAAAGTAGACATAGAGGACCTCTATGTAAAATCAACCTCGGGAGCGGCAATCACGCTGACCGGAAAAGTGAGAAAACAAGAAGTAGTGGCCAATGCCGGAGGAAAAGTGTGGAATGAGGACTTAAGTACGACGGAAACGAAGGTTACGGTAAATGCCGGAGGAACCGCAAGAGTTCATGCTACTGACAAAATGGAAGCCAAGGTAAGGGCGGGTGGCTCGATTTATGTTTATGGCAATCCGAAAGACTTAAAACGAGACAAAATCTTTGGCGGGAAAATAAAGGTGATGGACTAAGCCTGGGGAGACTTCTTTTTGCACGGTAAAATCAAAAAGCCATCAGTGCTTTTCTTCTTCGAATTTGGTGTCCGCCATTCGAGATCTGCTCAACGACGTATTCGAATACTTACGATCCAAAAGATCATTGTCGCTATCAAAGGCAATTAATTCTTTGCTACGGATGTTTTCGAGCCCCCTGAAGGTTTCAAATTTATTACCCTGTAGTTGAACAAATTTCAGTTTCAACAACCCTTGTATACTATTGGGCAATGGACCCTCGAATGCGTTATGCGAAAGTACCAACTCAAACAAGCCGTCCATGTTCGAAAAATCGATATTAATTTCCCCTTCGAACCGATTTCCCATAAGGCCTAAGATTTCAAGCTGGGTAAGCTTTTCAATTGATTTGGGTAATGTACCGCTCAAATTATTACTTGAAAGGTTCAAAATGCGAAGATTTTTTGCCAAGCCAACGGTTTGGGGTATCGATCCATCTAGAAAATTATTGAAAAGATTCAATTCCTCGAGTTTCGACCAGTTCGAAAAGTCCCAAGAGAGGTCACCTTTAATCGTATTCATTTCCAATTTTAAGATCCGCAAGTCCCCTAATTCGGCAAGCGTTCTTGGCAACAAGCCCGTAATTTTATTAAACGAAAGATCGAGCACTTCTAAATGTTGTAATTTTTTTAATGTGAAGGGCAAATCTCCCTGTAAATTATTTTTAGAAAGTTTAAGGTGAACTACTTGGTTATTTTCGACATACACGCCGTACCATTCCTTAACTGGCGCATCTAGATTCCAAGAATTGGTCCATTCCGCTCCATTGGTAGCCTCAAATAGATCTACTAGGGCCGATCTTTCTTTTTTACTGATTTGGGCTTCAACCTTCATAACGAGGAGAAAGGCAATAGAAATCGCGAGATTACGGGATATACGATTCATGCTAATGGCATTTGTCTATAAGATCGGTCGGTTTTTAATCATTATAAAATCTCAACTTTTGCCCCTTGGTTTGGGTTCTTCTCATAGAAATTGTATTCTTCTAACGAACAATTTCCCCTTTTCTGATAAAATTTTGAAGAAATTTACTTCAACTTCCTAAAACCCAATGAGGGGCACTCTCGCACCCCCCAAAACCAAACTACTAACTAGAAAAAAGAATTACTACTTCCTTTACGTTAAACACTTTCTGAATTAATCATCAACATTTCTTGGTATTGCTTTCGATGAGACCAAGGGTCGTTCACCTTACTTGTTGAAGCTGATCAAAACAAATGAAAAGCGACACCTTAAGTTTAGGATCTTTTCAAAATCTGGTTAATTGGCCAAACTCAGCCTTAAATGCCCCATTTGGCTAATCTTTGGCCAACACCAGTTTTATTTTTTCATTTCTTCAACTTTCATATCCCTACTATTAATTATGGTCTTCAGCGAATTTGGTATCGGCCATACGAACCTTTCGATCCGAATAGGGTCCGTACAGCCCTTTTTTATCGATTCCGTCACGGATATCGTCAAATTCGAACAGTGCGAGATCCATTTTAGCCGGGATATTCTTTCTTAAATGGTTTTTATCAAAGTTATTGTTCTGCAGCTGTACCACTCGTAAGCTCGCTATTGTGAATACTTCCATGGGAAACCTGCCCGTTAACTCATTGTGCGACAATACGAGCATGTTCAGTTTCGATAGTTTACCCAGCGCTTTAGGTACAGCTCCGGTAATCCTATTATCTCCCAATTCTATGCGTTCAAGGGATTTAAGGGTACCTAAAGCATCAGGTATCACTCCTGTAATTTTATTGTTCGAAAGGGATATCACCTTTAATTTCCGTAAATCGCTTATCTCTTCTGGAATTTCGCCGCTAATGCCATTGCTAAAAAGGTCAAAGACGACGAGGTTTTGTAAAAGTCCTATGTTTTCGGGAATGCTGCCGACCAACCTATTCTTAGCAAGTCGCAATACCATCAAGCCTTTCAATTCGACAATGGCTTCTGGTAAAGTTCCACCAATAGCATTGAAAGCGAGATTGAGAACTCTCAGATTTTTCAAATTTCCTATCGAACTAGGGATTTCACCAGAGAGGTTATTGTTCATTAAACTTATAGTGACTACCCTCTCGTTTTCCAATTCAATACCGCTCCAGTCGGAAACGTTTTTCGATAAATCCCAGGTAGTCTTCCAGTATTCGCCCTGCGTATTGTGATATAAGTCGATGAGCGCCTGCTTTTCTATTGCCGGTACTTTTCCAGAGACAATATTCAACGCTGTCAACACTATGCCTATGTACACCAGTTTGTTCATCTATTTATGTACTAATTCATTATTTTATAAGAATTACCTTACAAATAAACGAGTTTTTTAGTATATATTGCAAATAGTATCGATGAATTATGCCAAATTGGGCTTGATTTGTTGTGAAATACAGGAAAAGTGTTGTAAAAAATAATCTACATCGTGGCGATTATTATTGAATATTATCCAGTTCAATACTCAATTGCTCCCATTTTTTCATTTGTTCCTCCAATTTCTTTTTCTTTTTCTGATACGTATCGAAAAAGTCTGGCGCTGCAATAGTCGCATCATAATCCATGAGAAGCTGGTGGTCAATTTCAGCGATTTCCTTTTCCAAGGATGCGATATCGCCTTCAATTGTTCCCAATTTGTTTTTCAAAGACTTCTGTTTCTTCTGCTCCTCAAAACTATTGGGTTTCTTTTCAGCCTTTTCATTGATGGCCTTGGATTCGGTCTTTTTTTCAATTCCCCTAAAGTCTTCAGCCTTTCGCTGATCCAGGTAGAAATCAATATCACCAAGATATTCTTTTATCTTTCGGTCCTTGAATTCATACACCTTGTTGGTAAGGCCTTGAAGAAAGTCCCTATCATGGGAAACAAGAATCAGGGTTCCCTCAAAATTTTGAAGGGCCTGTTTCAAAACGTGCTTTGATTTTATATCCAAGTGGTTCGTAGGCTCATCCATAACCAACACGTTAAAGGGTTGCAACAACATCTTCGCCAGTGCCAAGCGGTTACGTTCACCCCCTGAAAGTACTTTGACGTACTTATCTACTTCATCTCCCCGAAATAGAAAAGAACCCAAAATATCCCGAACCTTGCTTCTGTTCTTTTCGTTGGCCGCATCGATCATCGTATCCAATACCGTTTTTGAACCCTCTAGATATTCCGCTTGATTCTGAGCGAAATACCCCAGTTGTACATTATGCCCCAATTTAAAATGCCCTTCATAATCCAGCTCTTTTACTAAAATCTTGGCCAGTGTGGATTTGCCTTGTCCATTTTGCCCCACAAAGGCTGTTTTGCTATCCCGTTCAATCAGGAGGTTGATGTTGTTCAAAACATGATTATCCCCATAATTCTTTGATAGTCCTTCGATTTCCGCGATGACCTTACCCGGCGTAACGGAAATAGGAAACCGAACACTCATCACGCTCGTATCGTCTTGATCGACTTCAATGCGCTCGATTCGATCCAACTTCTTGATGAGTGACTGCGCCATAGATGCCTTGGTCGACTTTGCCCTGAACTTCTCGATCAACCGTTCCGCTTGTTGTATTTCTTTTTCTTGATTCTTTTGGGCGTTCAATTGTTGCTGCTTGATCTCGTTTCGCAAAACCAAATATTTCGAATACGGCTTGTTGTAATCATAAATACGCCCTAGGGATATTTCAATGGTACGATTGGTCACATTGTCCAAGAACATTTTATCATGCGAAACAATGACCACCGCCCCGGAATAATTACGAAGAAATTGCTCAAGCCAAATAATCGATTCAATATCCAAGTGATTGGTCGGTTCATCCAACAGCAGTACATCGTTATTTTGCAACAGTAGCTTCGCCAATTCAATACGCATTCTCCAACCACCGGAAAAAGTATCGGTCTTTTTCTCAAAGTCGTTTCTCCTAAATCCAAGGCCCTGAAGAATCTTTTCGGTCTCCCCTTGATAATTATATCCGCCCAAAATTTCATAGTGGTGCGTCACATCACTGAGGTCTATCATCAATTGATTATACCCTTCACTTTCGTAATCGGTACGTTCGGCCAATTGGGTGTTGATTTCATCAAGTTGCAATTCAAGTGCCTTGATTTCCACAAAGGCTTGGTATGCTTCTTCCAAGACCGTTCTCCCCTGTTCAAAATCAATATCTTGACGAAGAAAGCCGATTTTCACATCCTTCTCTATGGCAATGGTTCCCGAATCCAGTGGCATATCTTTTGAAAGCAATTTTAGGAGGGTCGATTTGCCCGCTCCATTTTTTCCAATGAGACCCACACGGTCTCCACCGTTCAATCGAAACGATATTTCCTCAAACAGATATTCCCCACCAAATGAGACGGAAAGATTATGGATATTTAGCATTCTTTGTGACGATTGTTACATTAAAAAACGGCTTGAATCAGTACTTTTGAACAAAGCTTTGCAAATGTTAAAAAAAGGAAACAAACTCTACAGTATTTTAACAGGAAGTTGCCCCAAATGCCATCAAGAGTCTATGTATGTGGCCAACAACCCATATAAGCCAGGCCATCTTTTCAAAATGAACGAACGTTGCTCGAACTGTGACACTAAATATAAAATAGAACCTTCTTTTTTCTACGGTGCGATGTATGTCAGCTATGCGGTTGGAATTGCGTTTGCGGTAGCTGCCTTTGTCATTGCAAGACTTTTACTAGGTTCTAGTTTGATTACGACCTTTATAGCCATTGTAACCACTATGATCGTATTCATGCCGGTCATCATTCGTCTATCGCGAAATATCTGGATCAACTTCTTTTTCAGTTACGATAAGGAAGCGGCCGGAACTACCTCTTAAACCATTTTCTTTCAAAGCGAGCACAATCGATTTCGGCTTCCAAGGGAATTTGATGTTCGATATTTCGATACAATTGCGGTGCTACGTATGGGGCAATCAATATGCCCCGTGAACCAAAACCATTCAGCACGTACAGATTAGGCTCAGTGGGGTGTCTTCCTACAAGGGGTCTTCTATCTACTACGGTAGGCCGCACCCCCGCGACTTGATCTATTACTTTGTAGTCACAGGTAATGAATCGCTCCAGCTTTTTCAAAAGCGCTTCTTTGGTTTGTTCAGTGGGGCTGTTGGTAAGATCATTGCGATCATAATTCGCGCCGACCTTATACAAGTCATTTCCCAACGGAATACAGAAAATACTCGATTTAATCGCCTTTCGCTCCTTCAATTCGGGCGCCTTGATAATGACATACTCGCCCTTATTTCCGTGTAAAGGCAGGTAGTTGAAATAGGGGTTTCCTTTTAAACCAAAACCTTCGGCAAAAACGATATTTCGCGCTGTTATCGATTTATAGGAAATCGACTCGTTCTTGATCTGCAAAAGATCGTAGTTGAACGACTCGGAGGTCAATTTTTCTTTTTCCTTTAGGTACTGCGAATAACTTAGAAGCAATTGGTCCGTTGCTATTCTACCGGTCTTAAACACGGTACCGAAGCCGTGGGGCGCCTCAATATGAACATTTGTATTCGAATGGACCTCGGGCGATAAGAACGTGCCCAAAAAGGGTTTATCCATCGCCTCGAACCACAGGTTCTGTTCTTCGGCAGAACCGAATCTCCGAACTACTTCAAGACGATGATCCAGCGAGATTCCAAGTTTCCTTTCTAGCTTTGCGTAAAATGGCAACGCCAGTTCAAGTTGTTCATTTGCTTTCCACGCCAAGGTGAACCTCTTAAGAATAACAGGATTGTATAATCCACCAGCGACCGAAGAGGAAGTTTGCGAATCATCCGAGATCACGTGAAAGGTCTTGCCGTGATCTTCGAGTTGTTCACAAAAGGATATTCCGGCAAGGCCAAGACCGATTACGAGGTAGTCTACCATAGCACAAAGGTACTACTTCGTTCGTACGACTTGAGAAGAACACTAGGGTAATATTCAATACAGCGCCCTTTTTGATAGAGGACCTACGGTTCATAAAACCACGTATAATAGAAAGAGCCGCATCTTATGATGCGGCTCAATATCTTGAATTGGAATGTTAATCGTTAAGGCTTAATAGGCCCACATATCTTGTTCCCTATCTCGGATAACCTCTTTTATTCTCTTGGCCTCCAATAATTGAAACAAGGCATTATCGGCAATGTAATCGTTTACCTTTCGGTCACCGTGAACATTGTCTTCTCTGTAGATAACACCATTAAAACGTCTCGCGTTCAACAGCATGTCAAAAGAGATCGGTTGAGCGGAATTGCGTTGATTAAATACCTTCGCGTCGTGCAACATCTGTCGCGCACTAGGGTACCAAACCCAGAAAAGCTCAACTTTGGCATCAGCCGGGTCCATTGACTCATCATCGATGAAGTTCACATCAGGGGCGACAGGTGCAATACCCAGAAGTCTGTACTTCAGCTCACCCTGGCGCTTGTCAAAGTACCAGATACCTTTGATGCGGTACTCCTCGATATCCGCTGCGGAAAGCTCTCGCTCCATCACATATTCAGGAGACAATGCTTCACCTGCATTGATTTGTTCATACCCATATTCCAAGGTATCCACTTTGCGCAGTGTCGAACTTAAGTCTGCAAACTTTCTCTTTTCCGTAAAGTACGAATCAACATAAACGTCTTCTAGCTTGCCATTTCTGATGTTCTTAATCAAAACATCGTACAATGATCTTCTATCAGAACCTATATCAATAGTATCGGTAGGATAGTACAATGGAAAGTTTACACGTTCATCAAGGTCAACCACTTCCCAAACGGTCTTTGACCATAAGATATCACGATCATCGACATAACCATACTCTAGGGGAGCATCGTTATCCAACGCCTTCTGAGCTTCGGTTTTCACACCGATCTCTTCTGGCTTTTTGGCATTTAAAATGTTCGCTTGAGCCAACATAGAAGCAGGTAGTAAACTAACCGCTCCGATTATTAAAACATTCTTCCAATTCATTTTTCCAATCATTTAAAAGTAACCGGGCCGACTTTGCAAGCCAACCCGGAAATTTTATAGTTATTAATTTGTTATCTCCACAACAACCGGAGATACCTTTTTCAATTTGTAGCTTTTGTTATTCGTGATATACGCATTGATATCGAAGATCTGAACTGCATCACCGCGCTTCGCTCTTTTCAAAGCTGATTTTGCTTGACCGTTCAATTTATTGCCGTTAACGCTAACTGTAGGTTGACCTGGCACTTTAAATTTGAATCCACCAACTTTCAGATTCAAGTCAAAATCAAAGTCTTCCAACATAGCGCCAACTGTGGCGATCTCAACATTTTTACGAGGTAATTTCAAACTACCTGTTTGCTTACTGATAGAACCTGAAGGTCTTGGAATATCCTTAATTCTGAATTCAGATTTAGAAGATACGCGCTGACCATCTGGCAAAGTACCTGAAGCGGTAATCGTAACCGTTCTACCTTTACCTGGGTTCATAATATAGTTACTACCCTGTCTTTTCTTCAAACCAGTAGCTGAAGCGCTAACCTTGTTATTAGGAATACCAGGGATAGAAATAGACATCGGGTTAGAAACACCACGATACACTACATTCATTTTATCAGCAGCGATCAAAGCGGCATTCGGCTTCGAAATTGTCGCGAAGGAATTCTTCACAGGAACTTCGATTTCCTCACCGTCTTGCTTGAAGTACATGTTACCAGCAACTTCATGGTCACCAGGTGCACCTGCACCGATCAATAACTTGATACCACCGGCTTCAAGTTTATAATCTTTACCTGCGGTCATCTTTCTACCATCAAGAGTCAATTCAGCTCTTACAGGAGTAGAAGAGTTATCGGTTTTACTGATGATGATCTTTCCATCATACTTCTCTCCACTATAGAAAGCGGATTTAGAAGCTGAAAGTGATGTCGCAAAGTTCTTCAAAGAAACCTGCTCGGTCAATTCACCGGCCAACATCGATTTCAAAGCATCTTCTTCAGTAGACTTGATATCGGCCTGTAAGGCGGTCAATTTTGTCAAAGAAGCTACTAATGGAAAACGCTCATAGTGATAGTTGATCCAATCAACTTTTTCACCGCTACGGTTTGTTTCCTTACCGTTCTCATCTCCCGTTTGAAAACGTGCTTGCACATTCTCTTTTACTTCCTTCATGGAAGCTGGTAAAATTGCGATTACACCGTCACGGTAATCGTTGATTCTCTTCAAGAAATCCTCACCTTCAGGAGTCAAATTGTCTCCTTGGAAGAACTTTCCATCCAAAAAATCCGATTTATCCATTACTGTATAATCCGTAGGGTCTTCAACGCCTTCAAGCATACCATCTTTAAGTGACTGTAGGTAGTCATAGTACTCTTGAGACATTGCTTTTATCTGCTGTGCATCTTTGTACAGTTTATCGTACTTGGCTGCATCTTCAGAAGCTTTGGTTCCAAGACTTTCCAAAAACAAATCGTTGCTTGCGGTAGTCTTTGCGTTAGAAGTTTCCATCTTAACATTCATCAAACCGAATGCAGCTAGAACTTCTTTACTCATATTTAAGGCCAACATCGCGATGAAGATCAAATACATAAGGTTGATCATCTTCTGACGTGGTGTTGCTTTTCCTCCTGCCATGTTTTCTAATTAGATTTTAATTAATATTTGATTTGGGGTTATTTAACTAAAGTTCTAATTAGTTTCTATTCATTGCAGTTAACATACCACCGTATACACCGTTCAATGAAGAAAGGTTGGTAGCCAAAGACTCCATTTGGTCTTTCAAAGCACTTGCATTCTGAACAACTTCTTCATTGACAGAAGCTTGTTTGCTAGCACTCTCTAACTGTACTTTATATAAGCTGTTCAAAGACTCCATTTGAGCGGCAGCCTGAACCATTTCATCAGAATACTTCTTAGTAGATTCCATAGCATCAACTGTAGGGGCGATACCTTTAGCAGCACCTTCAAAGTTTCTGATACTGTCACCCAAGCTTTCCATAAGACTTGCGTCAACACCGGCTTCTTTAAGTAGGTCGTCTAATTTAGCAGATAAGGAAGCTTCAGTTTCTTTGATCTCCGCAAGTTCATTGCTTCTACCTTGAGATGCACCTCCGGAAAGCTCTGGGTATACCAAAGACCAATCGTATTCGTCATCTACCGGTTCAAATGCACTAATAGCGAAAATAAGCGCTTCCGTAATAAGACCTATCGCAAGAAGAATACCACCATTTAGTGGTCCGAACTCCCAGTGAAGGATTTTAAATAATGCACCAATAATTACTACCGATGCTCCAAGGCCGTAGGCCATGTTGAATAGTTTCTTTGTTGATTTTGACTGTGCCATAATAAAAGTTAATTTAAAATTTAATGTTAATAATAAGTATTTGGTTTAACGTTTGATCCGTCGTTACCCGGATGTATTTGGATTTTGTATTTGGACCCCGAATGTTCGGGAATGTATTTAAGCTTTCTAAAATTAGATAGAACATCTACGAAATGCAATACCCAATTCGGTGTATTTTATTTTGTTTTTTTTATTGTGTTGAATCTTCTTCGCCCATATAGTCCTGTACGGTTCTAAAACCTACATAACTACGTGCCGAATCAGCGTATTCATAGTCTCGTGTACTAACTTGAAGGAAGTAGGCGACATCTTTCCAAGACCCTCCTCGGATCACTTTTCTGGAATTCGCACCATCGCCCCCGTTCGGGTTCATGGTAGATACATAATCGTATGAACTTGGATCGTAACTTGAGTTTGTCCATTCCGAAACATTACCTGCCATGTTGTACAAGTTGAAATCGTTCGGCTCATAAGACTTCGCTTCCACTGTATACAAGGCTGCATCGGCAGCATAGTCTCCACGTTGCGGTTTGAAGTTGGCCATGAAACATCCTGTGTCACTGATCACATAAGGGCCACCCCAAGGGTAAGTTCCTCCTTCGATGCCACCTCTCGCAGCATATTCCCATTCCGCTTCCGTTGGCAATCTGAATTTATTTACGAATTGTCTTCCGCGACTCTTTTGGTCATCGTTCTTAAATTTCGTTCTCCAGTTACAAAACGCCTGCGCTTGCTTCCAAGAGATTCCGACAACCGGGTAATCGCTATACGCATCATGCCAGAAATAATCGTTGTGCATAGGCTCGTTGTACGAGTATTCGAAATCTCGGATCCAAACCGTGGTATCCGGATAGATTTCCAATTCTTCCTGACGGATAAAATCTTTTCTTCTACCGTTTCTAGATCGGGCAGCAGCTTCGATATCCATCCAGCTATACTTGTATTTCAATTTTGTTACATCAACGGTACGTTGGCCGTTGTATGATTCCTCTTCAGGAATGTACAATGAATCCATAACCTCCGTATAGTACTCATCTGGATATTCTGAAGTATCCCAAACCAAGTCTTCGTCTTTGTTCAGTGCACGACCTTCGAAACCGGTCTCACCCATCCCTGCATAATTATCCAACATGTATTTGTCATAGACCGACGCTTTGGTGGTATCGGCATCTTGGAATGCGAAGTCACCAATTCCTCCATCTTCAGGTCCTAATCCCAATTCATCCGCAAGAATGGCTAAACGCGTTCTTACAATGGAATCTTGTACCCATTCGACAAATTGACGGTATTCACTATTGGTAATTTCCGTGTCATCCATGTAGAAGGAACGTACGGTAACTGTCTTTGTAGGGGCGTTGAGAACTTTAGCCTGGTCTTCTTCGGCCTTACCCATGATAAAGGAACCTCTGGGAATTAGTTCCATACCGTAAGGCTTTTCAGGGTACCACTTTTTTCCTTGGGCCCCGACTAGCTCTCCTTTTGTTTTCGATCCACAACTTGTGAGCAAAAAAACAAATGCTATAGATGATAACAATAGCTTCTTCATACTTTAGGTTAAATTTCGATTATGGTTATAAACTGCAAACTCAATTGTTTATTCTACACTCTAAAACTATGTTTTGAGCAAATTATTGTATCGAGAGCAATTATACTTTAAAAATACTTTTGATTAATTAAAGCCTTTTTTATAAGCTTTAAACCACCGTTCGGGAATGTTCTGATCGCATGCGTCCAAATAGTCCTTTTCAGTGCACGGTAATAACGAAGTTGATTCCGATTTAGTATTTGAATGTAGAATAGATGGCACCTCTACCCACCATCGATGAGTGAAGTGGCTTTTATAGAAGGTCAATTGTTCGGTTTCCGAGGGAACGGTATACTTGGTAAAGTCGTCACTATTGCGATAGGGAGACTCTTTGGTCCTAAAGTTCGTACCTTCTATGAAGTACCATACAATATGGGCCATAAGTTGATTGGCTTGTGCCGAATTCTCCATTTCATAGAGTCCGAATACTTGCACATTCTCACTTATACCCGCATAGCGGGCTATCGCGCAGATTTCCCGACCGCTGAAGCCGTTTGGGGAAAAACTTTCAGAATACCCCACCTCACTGGCTTTGATCGATCGAGCGTCAAGACTGACCATATGGGCATTTCGCAAAACCGGTTCGGCGAGCTTGATATCGCCTATCAGGTCTCCAAGTCTGTAAGCATCGAAGAAGAGACGCTCCATTAAATCGATTTCCTCTTGGGCATTGAAATAGCTCTGATACCCGATATTGGAGAAATTAAAAAGATTATTCGGCTTGTCGGTTATGATCTTGCTCATATACGAATTGGAAGAAATCAATTCGTCATCCATACCGAAGTCAAAACGACTATCAATGGCCACGAGATTGATCATATCTTTGATGCCATCAAAGGCGCGATACGCCGGATAGGTGATATCTTGGGTCGCCCCCAATATAATAGGGATAATGTTTTCTTCGAGGAGCCCTGCAACAATCTCCTTGACTATAAAGTAGGTATCTTCTACGGTATCACCTTCTTCAATATCTCCCATATCAACGATAGTGGAGTTCCAGTTACCCATCAAGAGTTTATACAGTTGAAGACGAATACCCGAAACATCGAGTTTTTCCATCTTCTTCTCATAAGCGTTTCTGGATTCCTTTACCCCGATGATGGCTATGGAGGCGATGGCCAATACCGGCAGCCCGTCTCTTACCGTATGCTTATGGATATTTTTTCCTAAAGATTGATTGGGAAGCAATTCGCAATGCGCCAATACTTTATCTTCCACAGGGACCAAAAAATCAAATGCCATTGGGTCGGTACGTTTTATTCAGGGGTTCGTATTCGGTGCCGGGTAATTTACCGCTTTCAGATCGTACCGATTACTTCTTTTTTGCTTTGGGTTTTGCCTTCGCTTTTGCTTTTTTCTTTGGGGCCTTCTTTTCAATCAAGGATTTTGCTTCTTCCAGGGAAATCTTGGTAGCATCGACCGTTTTGGCCAATTCCACCTTTATTTTACCCTTTAGAATGTTATGCCTGCCCCATCGAGCCTTCTCGATTCGTATGCCTTCTTCAGGCCATTCCTGAATCAACTTGTCGATTTCCTTTTGCTTTTTTGTCTCGATTAATTCTTCAATATCGGATTTGGACAGGTTATCGAAATCGTACTTTTTATTAATGTTGATGAACATGCCGTCCCATTTGATAAAAGGCCCAAAACGACCCTTTCCTTTGGTCACATCTTTACCCTCGTACTGAGCTATAGGTGCATCGGCCTTTTCTTTTGCATCAATCAATTCAATGGCACGATCCATCTCGATTTCCATAGCGCTTTCCCCCTTATCCATTGAAACGAATTTCGCTCCGAACTTGACGTACGGGCCAAATCTACCGACGTTGGCCAACACTTCCTCACCTTTATAAACACCCAATTTTCGGGGAAGTTTAAATAGGTCCATCGCCTCTTCGAACGTAATGGTATTCAATGATTGGTCAGGCAACAAGCTAGCAAAAACCGGTTTTTCCTCATCATCGACCGTTCCGATTTGCACCATTGGACCAAATCTGCCCAATCGAACGGATACCCGTTTTCCGGTCTTTGGATCTTCGCCTAGAATTCGTTCGCCACTGGCACGATCCGCATTCTCTTCCACATCGAGAACAGTGGGGTGAAAATCGTTATAAAAGTCTTTCATCACCTTTTGCCAATCTTCGTTGCCGTCGGCGATTTCATCAAAATCCTCTTCGACCTTGGCCGTAAAATTATAGTCGAGTATGTTCTCGAAATTACTTACCAAAAAGTCATTGACAATCATGCCAATATCAGTAGGTACCATTTTTCCCTTATCCGAACCTACCATCTCGGAAAGGTCTTTTACCGTTACCGCACCACCTTCTAAAACCAATTGGGTATACTTGCGTTCAGTACCCTCAATGGTTCCTTTTTCAACATACCCCCTATTTAATATGGTCGATATTGTAGGGGCGTAGGTAGATGGCCTTCCAATACCAAGTTCCTCTAATTTCTTCACCAATGAGGCTTCCGTAAAACGATAGGGTGGTCGAGAGAATCGCTCTGTAGCTGTAATAAAATTGTTCAGCAAAGTATCACCGACCTTCATTGCGGGCAGCACACCTTCTTGCTCTTCCCCCTTATCCTCATCATCCAATCCTTCCATATACACCTTTAGAAAACCATCGAATTTGATGACCTCTCCGTTAGCGGTGAACTCTTCCCCATGACCACTGCTATTGATCTTCACGTTGGTCCTTTCCAATTGGGCATCACTCATTTGTGAAGCAATGGTGCGTTTCCAGATCAACTCGTACAGCTTGGCCTGATCCCGTTCCAAAGATGGCGATTGTCTTGTCATGTCGGTCGGGCGTATCGCTTCGTGCGCCTCTTGGGCTCCTTTTGATTTGCCCTTGAAATTTCGAACGTTGCTGTAGGCCTCACCATAGTTCGAAACAATTGCATCCTTTGCCGCATTTATTGCCTCGGAAGACAAGTTGACGCTATCGGTTCTCATATAAGTAATCAAACCTGCCTCATACAAGCGTTGGGCTACTTGCATGGTTCTCCCAACAGAGAAGTACAATTTACGCGATGCCTCTTGTTGTAAGGTAGAGGTCGTAAAAGGTGCTGAAGGCGACTTTTTTGCTGGCTTCTTGTCTAAACTTCCTACTGAAAAGTCAGCCCCGATATTTTGGTCCAAAAAGGTTTGGGCCGCCGACTTCGACGGAAAGGTCTTGTTCAATTTAGCGGTAAACACACTTCCCTCTGCGGTCTTGAACTGTGCCGAAACCTTAAAGGAGGCCTGTGGTGTGAAGGCTTCAATATCGCGTTCGCGCTCAACAATCAATCGCACGGCGACCGATTGCACACGTCCGGCCGAAAGTCCGGGTTTGATCTTTTTCCAAAGTACAGGTGATAATTGATATCCGACCAGTCGATCTAATACCCTTCTAGCCTGTTGCGCATTGACTAGATTATAGTTGATCTCCCTTGGGTTTTCAATAGCCTTCTGAATGGCAGATTTTGTAATGGAGTTGAAAACGATGCGCTTGGTCTTATCTTTTTCCAACCCGAGCGTTTCGGCCAAGTGCCAAGATATCGCTTCTCCCTCTCGGTCTTCATCACTGGCCAACCATATCATTTCAGCCTTTTTGGCAAGGTCTTTCAATTTCTTGACCAAAGCTTTCTTATCACCGTCTACAATATATTTGGGGGCGAAGTCATTGTCTACATCGACACCTAACTCCTTTGAGGGAAGATCCGCGATGTGCCCAAAACTAGACTCCACCTTGTAATCCTTTCCTAAAAATTTCTCTATCGTCTTAGCCTTTGCGGGCGACTCTACTATTACTAGGTTCTTAGCCATCAATTGGTTTTTGAAGAAACAAAAGTAGTCGATTTTTTTAATTTTCTAGTACACCTTATTATATAGTACGCTTAGAACACGTCACAAACCAAAAGCGAACGACCCAAAATAGATTGCCGTTACTTCTTCATCGTTCTCTATTTTTTTTACTTATTTTTAGGTACATCTCAGAAGGTATGTTTGATAAACGACCCTACCTTTTTCTTAACCAGACACAAACGATTCTACATGAAAACGAAATGGCTACTTCCCTTTATACTATTGTTCATATACCCCCTTCAGCACGTTCAATCACAGCGAAAAAACAAGAAAGCACAAGGCTTGACTTTTGACGAATCGCTTTATGATGGAATGGAATGGCGATTGGTCGGTCCTTTCAGGGGTGGTCGTGCCGGAACGGCTACCGGGGTCATTGACGACCCCAACCTATATTATATGGGCACCGCAGGCGGAGGTGTTTGGAAAACCGAAGATGCCGGAGGAACATGGAAATGTATTTCGGATGGTTACTTTGGTGGTTCTATAGGGGCCGTAGCGGTTTCCGAATCAGACCCCAACGTCATTTACGTGGGAGAGGGCGAACAGACCCTACGCGGTAATGTTTCATCAGGCAACGGTGTTTGGAAAAGCACGGATGCCGGTGAGACTTGGAAGTTCATCGGACTGCAGGGTTCAGAACATATTTCTAGAATCAGAATACATCCAAAAGACCCCAACCTTGTTTATGTCGCTGCGATCGGAAATTTATGGAAGCCCAATGAGACTCGCGGGGTATTCCGTTCGAAGGATGGAGGCAGCACTTGGGAAAAAATTCTATACGAAAGCGATAAAGCCGGGGCAGGTGATTTGATTTTAGACCCCAATAACCCCAGAATACTTTATGCCGCGACCTGGCAAATGAAACGAAATGGGTATCGAATGGATAGCGGTGGACCTGATAGTAAACTTTTTAAAAGTACCGACGGAGGGGATACCTGGACGGATATCTCGGATTTACCTGGGCTTCCCGATGGTCCATGGGGCATCGTCGGAATTGCGATATCACCGGTGAACTCAAACCGCATATGGACGATTATAGAAGCGGAAGAGGGGGGTGTATATCGCTCGGATGATTCCGGGAAAACCTGGGAGAAAATAAATGAGAACCGGGCACTTCGTCAAAGGGCATGGTACTACAGTCGCATTACCGCAGACCCCCAAAATGTGGATAAGGTGTACGTTATGAACGTGAGCTATGGGGTTTCTACTGATGGAGGTAAAACCTTCACTTTAAAAAACGCACCCCATGGCGACCATCATGATCTTTGGATCGACCCGAAGAACAACAACCGAATGGTTATCGCAGATGACGGAGGAGCTCAAGTATCGAATGACGGAGGAAATAATTGGACGACGTACCACAATCAACCCACGGCACAATTTTATCGTGTTTCAACCGATAATGAATTTCCCTATCGTATTTATGGAGCGCAACAAGACAACAGTACCGTGCGTATCTATCACCGAACTTCAGGCAGATCGATTACGGAAAGTGATTGGGAAGATACGTCAGGTGGCGAAAGTGCGCATTTGGCACCAGACCCCAAAAATAATGACGTTGTCTACGGAGGAACCTTCAAGGGATATATGATGCGAAAAGACCATGCCGTTGGTCAAACCCGATCGGTAAACGTTTGGCCCGATAATCCCGCCGGATCAGGAGTTGAAGTTATGAAGTATCGATTTAACTGGAACTTTCCGGTGAAGTTCAGTATTCATGACCCCAATACCTTATATGCGGGGTCAAACTTTCTTCATGTCACCACGAACGAAGGTCAAAGCTGGAAAACCATTTCACCCGACTTGACCCGAGCCCTACCGGAAACCATCAGGTCTTCTGGTGGACCGATTACCCAAGACAATACGGGGGCGGAATTCTATTCCAACATTTTTGTTATCAATGAATCCCCTCAGGAAAAAGGTGTGATTTGGATTGGTACCGATGACGGACTGATACAGATCAGCAAGGACAATGGCGCCAATTGGGAAAACATCACACCTCCGTCGAGCATGTCACCAAAGTTGAATATGATCAACAGCATCGATCCCAGCCCTTTCAAAAAGGGAACGGCTTACGTAGCCGCAACGTCATACAAGTTCGGCGATTATACTCCTTATTTATATAAGACTACCGATTATGGTAAAACATGGACCTTGATCACAACAGGCATCAAGGGCAATCACTACACCAGGGTGGTACGAACAGATAAGGTACGCGAAGGTCTTTTGTATGCCGGAACCGAATGGGGCATGTATGTTTCCTTCGATGATGGTGCCCATTGGCAACCTTTTCAGCTGAACCTGCCCATTACGGCGATACGCGATTTGGAAGTTCGCGACAATGACCTCATCGCAGCGACCCACGGAAGAAGTTTCTGGATCATCGATGACCTTACCCCCTTGCATCAGTTGTCATCGGAATTGAAAACCAAGAACGCCTTTCTCTACAAACCGGACAAGGCTTATCGAATGCAACAATCGGGCTGGGGCAAGGCCAACCCTGATTTGGAGGGAACCAATCACCCGGATGGGGCGATCATCAATTACTTCATTGCGCAGCAAAAGGAAACCGATACGGTGCACCTTGATATCTTGGAGTCGGACGGTACACTTATACAACGCTATTCCACTGCAGCCAAAAAAAGTAAAAACGACCCTAGCACAGCGAAAAAGTTACAAGTGAAATCGGGTGGCAATCGGTTCGTTTGGAATATGCGCTACCCCGGGTTCACGTCCTTCGATGGTATGGTCTTGTATTCTTCTCCCAATATGGGACCAAAAGCAGTACCCGGAGCGTACAAGGTACGCCTGACCTATAACGGCACATCACAAGAACAGGAGTTCACCGTGGTGAAAGACCCTAGATTACCGAATAGCCAAGGTGATTTCAAAAACCAATTCGATTTTCTAATTGAGGTAAGAGACCAGGTAAGCAGGGCCAATCAGGCCATCTCCGATATCAGAACAGTAAAAAAGGATTTGGAGTATGTCAGCGGAAAGTCTGGGGAAAACGGCTCCTTACAAGAATTGATTACCGAATTCAGAACCAAATTGGAAGTCATCGAGAACAACGTTCACATGACCAAAAACCAAAGCAGGCAAGACCCATTGAACTATGGTATACGGATCAATAACCGATTGGCCTTTTTGTTGGCAGACTCGCAACGCGGCGACTACCCCCCTACGAATCAGTCAAAGGAGTTCTTTGTACAAATCAAAAAAGAGCTGGATGTTGAAATGAACGCTCTGAACAGTTTAATGAAGGAATACATTTCCAAAATAAACGGGGAGGTTACCGAAAATAAGATCAAGATGATTTCAACGGAATAGTTCCCTTAAAATCTATACTAAAAAAACACCCTTGCTCATGGTCAAGGGTGTTTTTTTGTTTCTAGTCCAAAAATCAGATTTATTGTTCACACACTTGACAGGCCTCAAGCGTATCAAAGGGTACTGTGCCCTCACAGCCACCCCAAAGAAACTCTTTGCATTTTTGTTCCTCCTGGTCAAAATAGTATCTGGGCATGGCGGCCTCACAGGGCCCCGAATCAGGAATCAATTCGCATGCATTATAAATTAGAACCGGTTTCCCTTCTTGACATTTCACTCCGAGAGCCCCTGGGTCGATAGCGCAGTCAGATATTATTCCATTTTCCCGATTGTATTTCTCGTGAGCCGTGGTATAGGTTTCTACCTTGTCTAAAAAAGCCGCGGTGTCAATCTGCGTTGAATAAGCAATATATCCGGCCGGACCTCCGCAAGGCTTATCCCCTATTTCCGTAAAATGCCATTCACTGGCATTTTCACAATTTAAACTCACGGATAAGGCAACAATCTCATTGAGCATCCCGTCAAGGTCGCTTTGATTCAATGCAGAGTCCATGTCACTATCACATCCTGTTGAAATTAGAACAAGACATAAAATCAACCTACTGAATACCCCTGAATTCTTTTTCATAGCATTGGCATTTTTAGTATCTCAATTCAACTGTAACGTACTCAACAACCGAATATTCTCAGAAAGGTATTCATATTGATATAGCGTCTCATCACCGACCATTAAAAGGGTTTCTTCCAAAGGAATGACATCAAAAGTAGTAATGTCCTTGAAATGATCCAAGGCAACCAGATTTTCCACATCGGTTTTGTCGTATACCTTTAATCCTGATGTGCCATCGCAAACGAACAATTTTTCACCTTTGATTCCCAAACCATAGGGTCCATCCATGGGATAGGAGATCTTTAATTCAGGGCTTGAAATGTTAGAGATATCAACGATGAACAGACCGCTTTCCGTTGCTCCGCAACCATTGCCGCCCCGAAGTGTGACATAGGCATAATCTCCATCGACCACAACCGGATCACAGGCCGTACCATGTTGAAATTCGGAGACAAACTGAGGCTTGTCGGGTGAGGAAATATCATAAATGTACATCCCCCGCATACTGCCAAGAAAAAGGTGTTCACCTCGACTGAAAATCGTTTCGATGTCGAATCCGGCATACACGTCTTCCAAATCCAAGGGATTTTGCAAATCGGAAATTTCAAAAACGTTGATGTTATGGCTGTCGACCGCATAGAGAAAATCACCGACAATCTTGAATCGCGCTAATGAGCCTCCCTGTCCTGTATTTCCAGATTCCGCTGTGGCCACCATATCAAAAGCTACATCGACCATAGGGTTTCCGAACCTCTCCTCGTACTCGGAAATCAACATGCGTTCGGTACGGGTATCCCAACCTACTTGAATCATATCAACACCTGTACTACTTGCCTGCCAATCAAAAATATCAGCTTCGACCGGCCAGTTCAAGTATTGCTGTAAGACATTTTCGAGGCGCTTTACTATCGTAATATTGGAGATGTCAGAGATGTCGAAAATCATCAGGTCCATAATACTATCCGCATATAGAATATCATCCTTAATGGAGATGTCAACATTACCGGCGATTTCTATGAATGAAATTTTTTGCGGGTTTTCGGGATCCGAATTATCTATAACATGTACGCCCCGATACTTGTCGTTTACAAAAATGTAATCCTTGTAGGCATAAATCTTTCCTGATTCATCAATAGGTCGGGGAGGTAAAACATCCACGCTATTTCTGAATTCCGTGAGGTTCATCATAACCGGTGTAGCCACCAGATAGTCGGCGTACTCGCTTTCATCGTTTTTCTCGCAGGAGACTGAGGCCAATGAGATGACCATCAGCAGTAGCACTAGCTTTTTCATCTGTTATTTATTAATTGGGTTGTGTACAACAGATAGTAGTATGATCAAAACGTTGCGTGATCATACGTTAAAGTCCTATCAATTTTCAAGGTATCGTTCGTCATCGTTTTCAAAACCGACCCCGTCCTTATAGATATAATAGATTGGTATTTTCGCCAACATCGCAGTAAAAAAAACGCCTACAAAACATAGAATAAAGCCAAGTTCGGCCAACAATCCCATGATAATAATCAACCCGAAAATCACCAACCAATTCTTATTGCCCAACTGAAAGCTGGCTTTCATGATCTCCTTTGGCGAACATTCCTCATCGAAGGCTACAAAAGCCGGCACCAACGAAAGTGGCACTACGAGATATAGGATCCCAACCCCACAGACGAGCAAGCCCAATAACGAAATTCCCAAGTACATTGCGCCCAACACCACTAACTTGCGCAGTCTTCCATTTTTGAAGAAGTAGAAATAGTCATCGCTCTCTTCCAAATTCAAATCCTTTGACCTACAAATGCGTAAAAAAGCGGCCATTAAACCTAGGGTCAAGGTCGCCATACCGATTAGCAAAACAGGTAGTACGCAAAGAAACGTCAACACCATAACGGCATTGGGCTCTTGCTCTTGGAACATTTCCGGATTCCAAATACCCATGGCCACAAAAGGAAGATATACGAGTATATATAAAGGAATGATACAAACAAAGGTCAACAAGAGAATTACAAAACCCTGTACCCAAACTTTTTTGAAAAGCTCAAGGGAGTTGCTAAAAATGCTTCCGAAATCGAGAACTGGGCGCTCTGCTATCTTCTCTTCTACTTCTTTGAATTCCATAGACTAAATTTAGCTCAAAAATACCCCATTTCAGGGGGATACCGACCTATAAAATAGTATTAAATTTTACTGTCAATTTGTCATAAAATAGGAATTTGCCCTATCTTTGCAAACCCTTTTGGGGTATAAAGATGGCCTTTCTATGGAAAAAATAATTGATGAAACACTTCAAGGCACCGCAGTGCATGTCGCAAAGAAAGAGACGAACACGCGTAACCTCTACATCGAGAGTTATGGTTGCCAGATGAACTTTTCGGATAGTGAAATCGTCGCTTCCATATTGGCCAAGGAAGGTTTTAACACGACACAACACCTTGAGGAAGCGGATTTGGTTTTGGTGAATACCTGTTCCATACGCGAAAAAGCGGAGCTAACGGTACGGAAACGACTCGAGAAATTCAATGCCGTGAAACAAAATCGCCCCCATATGAAAGTCGGCGTATTGGGCTGCATGGCCGAACGGCTTAAAAGCAAATTGCTCGAAGAGGAAAAAATCGTGGATATGGTCGTCGGACCCGATGCCTATAAAGACCTCCCCAATCTCGTTCAGGAAATCGATGAGGGAAAGAACGCCGTAAACGTGATCTTATCCAAGGAAGAAACCTACGGTGATGTTGCCCCGGTACGGTTGAATTCAAACGGGGTTACTGCCTTTGTTTCGATTACCCGTGGCTGCGACAATATGTGCACCTTCTGTGTGGTACCTTTTACCAGGGGCCGTGAACGAAGTAGAGATCCACAATCGATAATCGAAGAGGTCAATGATCTATGGACCAAAGGCTACCGAGAGATTACCCTGCTCGGACAGAACGTGGATAGCTATCTGTGGTATGGCGGGGGATTGAAGAAAGACTATACCAAAGCCTCGGACATGCAAAAAGCGACGGCGGTAAATTTTGCGAATTTACTAGAGCAAGTTGCGTTGGCACAGCCAAAGATGCGTATACGGTTTTCTACGTCCAATCCGCAAGACATGACCCTCGATGTTATTCACACCATGGCCAAGTATACCAACATATGCAACTACGTGCATCTTCCGGTTCAAAGTGGAAGCAATCGAATTCTTAAGGAAATGAATCGTCTCCATACCCGTGAAGAATACTTTGAACTGATTGACAATATCAAAAGAATCATTCCAGATATTGCCATCAGTCAAGATATGATTACCGGCTTTCCGACCGAGACCGAAGAAGACCACCAAGACACCTTGTCCTTAATGACATATGTCAAGTACGATTATGGTTTTATGTTCGCCTATTCGGAACGACCAGGCACTATGGCCGCAAGAAAATTGGAAGACGATGTACCTCAGGAAACGAAAAAAAGGCGCCTCTCGGAAATCATCGCTCTACAAAGGCAACACTGTCAAGAAAAAACGGAACAACACCTTGGGCAGGTGCAGGAAGTCTTGATCGAGGGACTTTCCAAAAAATCGGACGCCCATTTCATGGGACGTAATTCACAGAACACCGTGGCCGTTTTTCCAAAGGAAGATTATAAAGTGGGCGATTTCGTTATGGTACGAATGGACAGTTGTACCTCGGCCACACTTATTGGCGAAGCGGTAGGGTATAGCGAAAACTAAGACCACCCTACGACAATATGATGGGTGATTTGACCCGTCATTGAAGAAAATGATATCAAATGGAGAATATACAATCTATAAAACAGCGCTTTGAAATCATCGGAAACGATGTGAAACTCAACAGGGCCATTGAAAAAGCGATTCAAGTGGCCCCCACCGATATTTCGGTTTTGGTAACCGGTGAAAGTGGTGTCGGTAAAGAATCCATTCCAAAAATCATTCACTCCCTTTCCCATAGAAAACATGCCAAATACATCGCGGTAAACTGTGGGGCTATTCCTGAAGGCACCATTGATAGTGAGCTTTTCGGTCATGAAAAAGGTGCGTTTACCGGAGCTACCCAAACAAGGAGCGGTTATTTTGAGGTTGCCGATGGCGGCACCATTTTTTTGGATGAAGTAGGAGAGCTTCCGTTAACCACCCAGGTACGTTTGCTTAGGGTACTTGAAAATGGGGAATTTTTGAAAGTTGGGTCTTCCCAAGTACAAAAAACGGATGTTCGCATTGTTGCCGCAACCAATGTGAATATGTTCGAAGCCATTAAAAAAGAGAAGTTTCGCGAAGATCTTTATTATCGACTGAGCACCGTGGAAATCAATATCCCTCCCTTGCGGGAACGAAAAGACGACATTCACCTGCTTTTCCGAAAATTCGCCTCCGATTTTGGTCGGAAGTATAAAATGCCCACCATACGCTTGATGGATGATGCCATTCAAATGCTACTGAAATATCGATGGCCGGGTAACATACGCCAATTGAGGAATATTGCCGAGCAGGTTTCGGTACTCGAAGAAGGGCGTACGATTTCAGCGACCACCTTGCATGGCTATTTGCCCAATGCGGGCAATACCAATTTACCGGCAGTGGTCGGTTCCCCTAAAAAAGAGGGGGATTTCAGTACGGAACGGGAAATCTTGTACAAGGTCTTGTTTGATATGAAAGGGGATTTACACGACCTGAAAAAACTCACCCTTGAACTGTTGAAAAACAACGACACCGAAAAGGTTCAAGAGGAGAACCAGAACCTTATCCAAAAAATATACGGTAATGAGAATCAGGACATCACGGAAGATAATGGGGCACCTGTAGAGGTATTGCACCTTCCCGAACCTCATGCAGAACAGCCTGTGACCCAGTCTTTTCAAGAAGACAAATATCATTTTGCCGAAGAAATCGAAGAGGAAGAAACCCTATCTTTACAGGAGAAGGAGATCGAATTGATCAAGAAATCACTAGAACGCAACAGAGGAAAACGAAAAGCGGCAGCTAGTGAATTGGGCATCTCCGAGCGAACGCTGTATCGAAAAATCAAACAGTACGATTTATAGTTGTTGTTAGATGTTAGATGTTAGATGTTAGATGTTAGATGTTAGATGTTAGAAACTAAAAAATGAGATTTATAATTAAGAGTTTTCTGTGTGTTATATTCATACTGACATTTCAGGGGTGTGGGGTATACAACTTTACTGGTGGAAATCCGGGAACGGCTACGACCTTTCAAGTGAATTACTTTCAGAACTACGCGTCTCAAAGTCCAGGCTCTATATTTGAACCGGGCATGGACCGTGATTTTACCCTTGCACTGCAAGACAGAATATTGAACCAGAGCAGTCTTGATCTGATCAGTAACAGTGGCGACCTAGTATATGAAGGCGAAATAGTAGAGTATCGCATTTCACCGATGACGGCGACGGCACAACAAACTGCCGCGCAAAACAGGCTTTCCATCGCGGTGAAAGTCCGATTTACCAACAACACCATTGAAGATGGCTCAAAGGATTTCGATCAACGTTTCTCGTTCTTTTTTGACTACCCGGCCAATTCACAATTGTCGGCCGTCAAGTCCGAGGCCCACGAGATTATCTTTGAACGTATCACCCAAGATATTTTTAATGCCTCACTGGCGGATTGGTAAAACAAAGTGAAAAACAATATATAAATTCTGAATTCAAAATTCAGAATTCAGAATTACTGAAAAAACACATGAACGTTCAAGATTTTACACATCTTTTACAAGAACCCAAGAAAGTGGTTTCTGCGCAGCAGACACAACAGCTAGAAGAAGTCTTGACGGAATACCCCTATTTTCAGGCGGCCAGAGCGATTCACTTAAAAGGGTTAAAGAATCTGAACAGTTTCAAGTACAATAACGCCCTCAAAATTACCGCTGCCTATACTACGGACCGCGATATTCTCTTTGAGTTCATTACGTCGGAAGACTTTTTGCAAAACTCGATTGCCGATACCATTTCAGGTAAATCAATGGCGGTGACGGAAACCGAGGTAATGTCCGAAGAAATCGTGACCGCGCCTAAAGCGGATAAAACGATTATTCAAACTTCGGAAGACAAACCGTTGCCACAGAATGTGACGGATGCGGATGCCATACTAAATCCGAAATTGTTCACTTCAAAAGACCCAAAGATCGATCGAGATATTGAAGCCGAAAAAGAACGGGCTACCTTAGAATTGGGAGAACCGCTCACCTTTACAAAAAATGAAAAATTTTCCTTTGGTGAATGGCTTCAATTGACAGCGAAAAAAACAATCGATAGAGGAGAACATGAAAAAAAGACTGCCAAAATCCCAAAGCAAGAATTAGCGCTGGAAGACCAAGAGTTCGAGTTTGAAAAAGACGTGTTGAAAAAGAAGAAATTCGACCTCATCGATAGATTCATTGCCAACAACCCTAAAATAGTTCCCAGTGAAAAGGTCCAGACTTCCAAAAGCATACAGGAGTCCGCCAAAATCGATAAAAAGGAGCTGATGACGGAAACTTTGGCAAAGGTTTATTTAGAACAGAAAAAGTACAAAAAGGCCATACAGGCATACAAGATTTTAAGTTTGAAATATCCGGAAAAAAGTGGTTTCTTTGCAGACCGAATTAAAGCGGTACAGAAAATACAACAGGAAAATAGCTAGAAAGCAATGAGCACATTTACGATATTCTTGATTTTGATTATCATCGTCTGTTTTTTACTGATGTTGGTCATCATGGTACAAAATCCAAAAGGCGGTGGACTTTCTTCTTCCTTTGGAGGCGGCGGAAGCCAAGTAGTAGGAGGCGTTAAAAAGACTGGCGACTTTTTGGATAAGAGCACATGGACCTTAGGAATCATGCTCGTTGTACTGATCCTTGCTTCAAATATTGCGTTAAAAGGCAATTTCAATGGCACTGATTCGAAACTTTTAGATAGTGATGGTGTTGAGGAAGTAGTACCTGAGGCCATTCCGGAAACCACCCCTGAAATAGTACCGGAGCCTGCAAATGATGGCGCTACTAACGATACGCTTTAAGAAAAAGTAAATATGATATTAAAAATGCCAGCTTAAATGACAAGCTGGCATTTTTATTTTCACAAAATGTCAGTTTGCCTATAATGGCATAATTTCTGTCTTGAGAAGAGTCGAAAACATTTAAATCAATTTAAAACTGAATACTATGGCTAAAGTTAGCATTAAACCATTGGCAGATAGAGTTCTTATCGAGCCCATGGCCGCTGAGACTAAAACCGCATCTGGTATATACATTCCAGACACTGCAAAGGAAAAACCACAAAAAGGCAAAGTTGTTGCCGTCGGCCCCGGAACCAAAGATGACGCCGTTACCGTAAAAGTGGGTAACACGGTCCTTTATGGAAAATATGCGGGCACCGAATTAAAACTAGAGGGTACCGACTATTTGATGATGCGTGAAAGTGATATCCTTGCGATTATCTAATAAATAAGATTCCAAAAACCAAAATCAATATTCCAAAAATTCACTGCTCTTGTTTTGATTTCTTCAAAGAAAAGCTGAATCGGTTGGGATTTAAAATTTTAAAACAAAATCATTATGGCAAAAGATATAAAATTTGACATCGATGCTCGCGATGGCCTAAGAAGAGGTGTTGACGCCTTGGCCAATGCGGTCAAAGTAACCCTAGGTCCAAAGGGTAGAAATGTAATTATCAGTAAATCATTCGGAGCTCCTCAAGTAACCAAAGATGGGGTTACCGTGGCAAAGGAAATCGAATTGGCGGATGCCCTTGAAAATATGGGCGCCCAAATGGTGAAAGAAGTAGCTTCTAAAACCAATGACCTGGCCGGTGACGGTACGACTACCGCAACGGTTTTGGCCCAATCTATCGTTAAAGAAGGATTGAAAAATGTCGCAGCCGGTGCCAATCCTATGGATCTCAAAAGAGGAATCGACAAGGCGGTAGATGCCATTGTTGAGAACTTGGCGAAACAATCGAAGAAAGTAGGTGACTCCTCTGAAAAAATCAAACAAGTCGCTTCAATTTCATCGAATAACGATGACGCTATCGGCGAATTGATCTCACAGGCGTTTGAAAAAGTTGGCAAAGAAGGGGTCATCACCGTTGAAGAAGCCAAAGGAACCGATACCTATGTTGATGTCGTAGAAGGAATGCAGTTCGATAGAGGATATCTTTCTCCTTATTTCGTGACGGATTCAGAAAAAATGACCGCCGACTTAGAGAGCCCGTACATCTTATTGTTCGACAAGAAGATTTCGGCCATGAAAGACCTATTACCTGTATTGGAGCCTGTAGCCCAGTCAGGAAAGCCGCTTTTGATCATCGCGGAAGATGTGGATGGTGAGGCTTTGGCTACTTTGGTAGTGAACAAGCTGAGAGGTTCATTGAAAATCGCTGCGGTAAAGGCACCCGGTTTTGGTGACCGAAGAAAAGCGATGCTCGAAGATATCGCTATCTTGACCGGTGGTACGGTCATCTCCGAGGAAAGAGGATTCTCTTTGGAAAATGCTTCCTTGGACATGTTGGGTACCTGTGAGAAAATCTCCATCGACAAAGACAATACTACTATCGTAAACGGAGGAGGAGTTCAAAAACACATCAAAGCCCGTGTAAGCCAAATCAAATCACAGATTGAAACGACCACATCGGATTACGATCGTGAAAAACTTCAAGAACGCTTGGCCAAATTGGCAGGTGGTGTTGCCGTACTTTATGTCGGTGCTGCTTCCGAAGTTGAAATGAAAGAGAAAAAAGACCGAGTCGATGATGCCCTTCATGCCACTAGAGCTGCTGTAGAAGAAGGTATTGTTGCCGGTGGAGGTGTTGCCCTGGTTAGAGCAAAATCGGTTCTTTCTAAAGTCGATGCTGAAAATGCCGATGAGGAAACCGGAGTTCAAATTGTAGCCAGAGCTATTGAATCACCTTTACGCACTATCGTTTCCAATGCAGGAGGTGAGGGATCTGTAGTAGTCGCCAAAATCATGGACGGTAAAGGAGATTTCGGTTATGATGCCAAATCGGAAAAATACGTTGAGATGTTGAAGGCCGGTATTATCGATCCTAAGAAAGTGACCCGTGTCGCTTTGGAAAATGCCGCTTCGGTAGCAGGAATGATCTTGACTACGGAATGTGCCCTAACGGATATCAAAGAAGATGCTCCTGCGGCAGGCCCACCAATGGGTGGCGGCGGCATGCCAGGCATGATGTAAGTTGACCATATGCACAGGTATGTTACCTGTTTGCATATCGATTCTCATAAAAAACCCATTTTTGAAGGTATTCAAAAATGGGTTTTTCTTTTTTCTATATGAATTTGGTGTAAGTACTATCTTAAAAAGCACCGATGTATGATCCTTAGGAAACTGGACTAGGGCTTTTCATAGGAGGTATTATTGTGGTTAGTTTTTTCCGATTCAATCGTTTCATTTAAATAGCTCAAAACTTTGTTGAAGTAACTTTCTAAACTTTCGTGCTCTTCTTCTCCAGGGTACCAATTTGCAAACTTCCAGTATTTCCATTTTCCATTTGATAATTCCGATGGAATTAATAAAAAGTATTGCTCTTCATGTATTCCGCCAACAACGATGCTTTTTTCTAATTCTTTTCCAATATTTTCAATTCCGTCAATACTGTAAGCCTCGATTATGAAACTGTCCAAATTCTTTAAATAGTCAATCTTGTCAACGGTCTCAAAAGTCGGTTCGATATCATTTGGTGCAGAAAATCCATTAGCGATTGATAAGAACTTTTTAAAATCAGTTGGGAAGTCAATTCCGAGTCGTTTTTCGGTCAGTTTTATTTCAGCCTCCGAAGTTGGCATACCTCCTAGCCAATTATTTTCAGTCTGTTCTTGAGTAAACTCAAAATCAGCTAATTTGATTGCTTTCTCTGATATTTGCTTTAGTAGACCGTACATTTTTCAAATTGACCGCTACGGTCTCGTATGACCATCAGTTACGGGTCCATATATGTTAATTTTCAATCCTGCCGGTGGGCAGGAAAGCTCGAAGCCCATGTTGTTTACTAGGTTGCGTTATTTGCTGGCTTTCCCATTGAAGTCACGCCGTTTTCTCAAAGCGTAGATTTCATTTGCCAAATCCAATCTAGCGAGTTTGCCCCATATTAAAAATGGTTCTTGATTCGGTTCCTTTTCCAATTCGAGTTTCTTTTGGAATTCAAGAGACTCCGTAGAACCAGATGGCGGTGCAGATGGATTCTCAAAAGACCTACTGATACCACAAATGTTCATTTTTAAAAATCCATCTTCCATTCTCCCATAGACAAGCCAAGTCCCGACTTTATCTACATAGGGTTCACAATATCTCAAATTTAGTCCGAGATATACATTCCCTTGTAAATCCCCTCCGTCAAGTGATTCCACAACCGTAATTTTATAAGTAGAATCATCGTTAATCTCAGTAATTTTCCCAATGAATATACATTCGGATTTTTTAATCTCGCGCTCTTGGTATTCTACAAGACTTTTATACACACAATCACAAGCGACAATTTCCTTTGGAAATAAAATAAAGACGGTTAGCGTTAGAAGTAGTTTTTTCATGCCTAAGTATTTTAAGCTTGCAGGTAACGGTAGAACTATGCGCTATACGTATTGTTGCCTGCTCCATCGCTGACAGTAATTCGCTTAAATTTATGCAACATCCACAAACCTACTAATGCTCTCATTATCGGTTGATAAATGATACTAAAGTATTCGACAAAATGCCCTACTGATTCAGATGTCCAAAATTCGTTTCCAAAGGCAAGTAAGTTACCAAATCCCCAAATTAACAAGAGGTAAGCGAGTATACGATCAATCTTATTGTTGCCAAGTAGACTGATTCCATAACATATGTTTCCCAATGCAAATGCCACAATGAACAAGCCAAAAAGAGCATAGCCAATTAAGCCTGCATGATCCATACTAACTTGTATTATCTCGCGCATGGCTTCACTATCAGTTTCAAGGTAGGATCTACGTAGATTGTTCATGTAGAAGAAAACGAACATCTGCCGAAAGATTTCAGTAAATGAAAATACAGCGAAGAATACAAAACCTAAAATTGTAAATCCTCGACTCTTTTTAAACTGTATCAATAAGAAACCCAACATGGCTATTAATACAAATAAGCAGTGTATAATTATCCAGAATCTATTCGCAATGTATTTTGAATTTTCAAAGAGTCTTATCCGATCATCGAAACTCAACTCCCCTAAATCAAATAGATTGGAGTGAATGCCAAGGGTCGTTAGAACGGATAGAAAGCAACATACAATTGCTACTACTAAGAATTTGTCATATGGAGTATTAATTGCCATGATTTGCTAAGGACTGATAATGATATAAATATAACCTTTTTGGTAAAGACGAGATTGTTGCCAAGGGTTTGGCTAAACTGCGTTTTAATGCGGTTTAGGTTTTGTTAGAGCTCGTTTTTTATTTCTGTATAGAATTTTCAACCTAAACCATTTCGTAGCATATACCAAGATGGTTACCCATGAAATTGAAGTTAGGACTCCTTTTAAAACGGTAAATGTACTCGATAAAATTACGATCGTTTCAGATATCTCAATTGATTTTGAGATCATTAATATAATACATATGTTTTCTGAATAATCGGATATCATCGCCAGAAATGGAATAATCAAGAACATCGATGCGAATTTCCTTTTTGACTCCGTTATTTTAATAAGCCGAAATAATAGACTACTTAAGAACAAAGCCAGTAGAAAAGGGTAGAGTAGATCTAACAAAGTTAATTGTGGAAAAAGGTAAAGGTCAGCACTTGGATTATTCAAGTTGCTCACAATTGATTTTGCTTCAGAAACCGAATACCCAAAAGGTAGGAGGTCAAATGCCTTAGCCCCAATTTGATTATTGATTACCGGAAAAGTATATATCATCATAATCAGCAAGACAAAGTGACTTGCTACAAATGAGATACATAATGTCTTTACTGAGGAGGTTTTTAGAAGGAATGAATTTAGAATTGACATAATTATTGTTTTGATTAGAAAACAAAGGTTGCCAATTCATATGGCGATTCCATTAACAAATGATAAGCGTTAAGATTGTGTTCTTAATCTACTTAAAGAAATAGTAGTTATTCCTAAATATGAAGCAATATCGGAATGTGGTATGAGGTTTTCGATATTCGGGTAATTCTTTCTTAATAGAAGTAACCGTTCTTTTCCTTTAAGTGAAGCTAAAGCTATTTCTTTCTGGACCTTCGCCATAAGTTCAATTCTTAAGACAGAATTTCCAAAATCTCGAATTTCTAGATCTTCAATCATTAATTTTTCAAACTCTGAAGCATTGAAAGCTGCGATCTCAACATCTGTTAAAGCTTGTATATTAATTACGGATTTACCATTTTGATTTCTTGTAGTACTTGGTGATATTATCGAATTAGCCATGAAAATAGAAATCGTCACACTTTCTCCTTCGGGTGTGTTTAGAAAACTTTTGCAGACACCATCAATCATAAAATACTCCAGATTATTCTTTTGCCCAACGGTGGTTATTGGCTCTCCTTTTTTTATGTTAGTGTATTCGACTAAATTCTTTATTTTTTCAATTGAATTACTTGAAACAGGTGAAACAGAATGGATAATAGGGCTAATCTTGTCGAACATTGTTTAATTTATAATGAACTCTAACGGTTGGGCTAAGCCGTAGTACGGGGGCAAGGAAACTTTTCGTTTCCGTCTGGTCTGCTAGCCAGAGCTTTTTGTTTTGTAATTATTTTTTTCATTTTAATTGCCAACTTAGCGCAGCGTTATCACGAATTCCTTATTAAAAATAGAAATCACATGAGTAAATCCAAAAGATTTGGCGGACTTAGTAGATGAGCCCAAGCCATTAAACATAGCACTTTATGCCCTATTTGCTATAGGTATTGTTGGCCATAGTTATTTCTTTTTTAAAGTCCTGAATTTTATTATAATCCTTAATTCCCAGTATATCAATAAGTGGTAACCATCCAAGAATTCCATTTTTATGATAGTGAGTCAGTACTTCTTTAAAATGGCTCAGCCTTTCTGATTCGGTTTGTAAAAAATTGCACTTTATTTTTTGTCCATTTTTCAGTTCCAGAGTCACTACGTTGTTTAATCCATTGGACAGGTGTGGAGTGAATTCCAGCATAGAATTAACAAACATTCCCCTAATATCATATGCTTGGTTAAAGTCCAATTTTGATATTTGAGATAGGTTATAATTTTCCTCGTCCACTTGTATTCTGTCTTCCCAAAAGGTCAATTTACCACAATATTTTCCTATTTCTCGTTCATGACGGAAGAAGGTGCTAATCATAAGTCCGATTACATAAACTAGCCATAGAATTAATAGAGTAGTGTCCCAACCATTAAAATCATATCCGTGAGATTGCTTTAAATAAGCCATTAAAAATACCAATCCTGTCCAAAAAATGACGACCAATTTTTCTGGTGAAATATAAATCCCTTTTCTTTTTTGAAATATTCTTAGACTTCTAGGTCGCATTCTATAATTATGGCCAACGGTTGGGCTAAGGTTCGTTGCTGTGATTCGTCCGAACCCCGATAGCTATCGGGGCAGCCGAACCTAAAGATAGCTTTTTGCGCGTGATTTCCGTTTAGGAAATCCGAAGGCAATGAATTGTAGGCTTTGTTGGCACCAGTTTTTATGTGTCTGTTGTTATTTCGTCCCATTCCTCAGCATAATATGTAACCCAGTTTATTGCATAGTGTCTTTCCATTACAATACTTGGATTAAAATCCACGGATTTTTCGTTATTCAATTCAGAATTTCGAGTTGCCCAATGTATTCGATAAGTCAAGTCCGAAAAGTCCAGAATCTCCGATGTGGTTCTATTTATTGCATTATTTGTGAAGTCCATTGGGTCCGACATGAACTCGGGAAGTCTAGAAACTATATCCATAATCTGCACTTCTTCGAGTGGAAGTTTAATCTTATCCACTTTGTTTATTACCCAAAGTAAGACCCAAATTGCTTCTGACCGCCAAGAGATGTTAATATGTTCTTGCTTAGTCAATTCTTCACTTTCGAAAAGTTTTTTTTCGTCGGGAGAGACTTTGTCCCAAAGTCCACTATCTTTTATAAAGTCAATTACTTCGGTTTTGGATTCGGGTTCCTCTGAAACATAATTCAAATATGTTAATATCAGAATGCGTTCTGCAACTTCATTTGCTTTTCTAATGCGCACTTCATGTTCTTCTTCAATCATGGGAAGATGTTCAATAATGGGAACATTGATTGATTTTAGGAATTTTTCCGTTTCCTTTTTTCTTTTCAGGGCGGTTTTTGGACTCGACTTGTCGGATTTAAATATGTCTAAAATGCCCATTATTCTGTAAATGCTATTTAAATTATTGCCACCGGTCTCGGCTATGAGTAGTTGCGTGGTTTATCACTTAACTTTGCAAGTACACACCAAGTTGGAAATTTCGCAGGAATTTCCAAAGTAGGCGAGAACGAGCAATTACTTATAGCCATTGTTGTGCTTAGTTTTTATTTTCAAAATCGCCATCCTTTTTTAACTGCTCTTTTCTTAAATTTTCTGCGTAGTGAATAAAAGAGCCGTCAAAAAATTGTTTATTCGGACTTTCTAAAAGTGCTCCAAAGCCAGGAGTTAGTACCATTCCATCTACTAATGATTTTCTCGATTCCCAATTTTTTTTACTCAACATTTTGTTTTCGTTCTGCAAAAATAGATTCTCAACGTGCCTTATTTCCGCAGCAAATAAGTGAAAACCATGATTATGTTCTTCTTCGGTTAAGACATCCGGATTCATTCGGAAAGTTGAAACTATTCTTGATGCTTCTTTTGAAGCACCTAAACTTAGAAGTATATGAATATCTAGGGCCGCAATCTCATGGAAAGTTGAGGCTTGTGTTGCTTTTGTATTACTCCTTATTTGTAATCCAACAAAAATCAATGAAATGATAACAGCAAGGGCTGATATGATTTCAGCAATCAAAGCATATTCTTCAAGTATTTCTTTCATAATTATCTTCTCTATTTCTATTATCAAAAGTTCAACTCATTAATTTGCTTGTGGTAATTTTTCCCATTTTCTGAAATTAAGCACAACGGTTCGGCTAAGCGTAGTGCGGAAGTAAGGAAACTATTCGTTTCCGTCTGAGCACGAAGCTAAAGCTTATTGTTTAGTTTTATTTTTTCTTGTCCAAAGCTAAATCCATAAGATTTAGCGACTTAGTAAAAATACATAGACCTTTCGGTTTTGCCCAAAAGTCCGCATTACGTTTAGGTTTTGTTACCCAACGTTTTTTTCGGCCGAGTTAAATTCTCCGAAATATTGCTAAGTCCATCGACACAACCGCATTTGAGTGAATAGTCCATTTATGGGCCGCTTTAAAACATTTTTTTACTCATACATGATTTTTTCCAATTCACTTTTCTGTCCATTGTATATTTCAAAGAAGTCTGTAGGGTTTTTTGCTATTAACCTAACCTCCTCTTCATGGTCGTGGTTTAGGCGATATATCTTTGCTTTGGTGTCCACTGCAATATAGTTTCCGTCCTCCATATTCAAAATCGGATAAAACGGTTTTTCATCAAGCTCCATTTCAAAAGTATGTTCCAATTCCAGAAGTCCAAGTTGTCCCTTAGATAAAGACTTTAGAAGTTTTTCAACTTTTTCTTTATCGGAATTCTTGATTTCTTTTTGCTCCAGTTTGATTTGCCCTTTTTTAAGTTGGCTCAAATCGAATGTTTTATGAAAACGTTCTGGGTTCTGAACTGCAAACCAAGAAATAGTATTGTTTAGGTAGCTTAATGAAATTGCTTCAAAACTTTTTAATTCTTTATTCCAAACGGAAATACCATTTAAAACAAAACTTGACTTACCATTTCGATTGATTTCTGCAAAATCTTTTTCAGAATAACTATGTATAATGGAGATTCCTTTTGGTTTATGCGCAAAATAAATTCCCTCAATTTTTGACATATCTAGTGCCTTTTTCAATTGGGGTAATTCAGACTTTAATAGTTCGGCAATATTATACTCAAACTGTTGAATATGTTTCTGCTTTGTCTTTCTATTAAAAATGTTCATTCAAAATGTTGGGTAACAATACAATAAACACACAAGTGTGTTTATTTCTATTTTACCCGTAATATAACCATAATGTCGTGTTTACCGTAGCTACAAGAAGTTTATCGGTGAATTATTCGGATACTATAGGTTTACAAACGATTCTAGCACTAGCCTCCTTATAAATAAAAAACGGAAATCGAGTAGGTTGACCAAAACGATACCGTAACAGCTTCTTGATGATTGCGGTGTTTTAAAGCGGACCCTTTCGCTATTCGAATTCCCCTAAAAGTCCTTTTTCCCCGCTTTGACAAGTAACCTCCAAATCGGCACAAGCGTCCATAAAACCAACATCAGCATTGATAGCACCAGACCTTGGTTCGTGCCAAAGAACTGCTTAAACACGGCACCTGTATAGCCTAGCAAGGCCGAGATGTCCAATTTCAGGAGAGTCAAGGCGGGTGTTAAGCCTGCACTATCACGCCATAAACTGATATCTTCTACTCGAGGACCGGGAGGGGGTTTTTACCTGACCGAGGAAAACAGAAGAGTGACACTTATTGAAATAATACAGGTAATCGATGGCGACCATCGGTTGAAGTCATGCATCTTAGGCTTGAACTTATGTGATGAAAGTCACCCATGCCCAATGCACCATTTGGTAGGAGAGACAAAGACCAATTTTTTAAAAAATCTGGAAGAAACGACAATTCAAGATCTGGTCAGCAGGGTCAAAGATGGAACGAGTTTTTTGCCGCTATAAGTGATGAAAGTTCAAATAACCCTCCTTAACCGCCATAAATCTCGGTTTCGTAAAACGCGGGAATCGAAAACCAATACCCCATAAAGGAAGATGAAGCTTTCAGTCGACCCGATCCGGAAATAGACTCCCCGAATACATTGTATTCTGTTCCTTGGCTATCTTGAAAAACCGCTTGGGAGTTTTCATCGAACACATAAGTGAACTGTGTTGAGCCCTGATTGCCTTCCAACTCAAAAGATGCTATAAACTGTGCACTACCCACAATCAAATAGGTCTTTCCCTTAAACGAATCAACGATAATATTGGAGGTGTCAAAGTCGGAAAATCGATAGACTTTGGCATCGGTGTCATCGACTATAGCATGTACTCTTTCCTTAAAAGGCAGTCTGGAATCTTTAGGGGTGGGAAATAGGAAGAACGAATCATTGGTTCTATAATCAACATACGGATATACGCCATAAGTTCGTGAAAAGCCCGTATTCAAACTCATTATCTTGGTGTCGGGAAACATTGTTTTCCAGGTTTTCCAGTCGGTTTCTACAAGTGGAATCAGTTCGGCCTTCCTGCCACTTAAACTACCATTGACCGATTCATTCAACAACTGGGACCAGTTACTTTTGGTCGCTCGGTCAAAGGGCACCAAATTCGTCTGATACAGCAGGCCGGAAACCCCAAAGGTCGTTTTCTGTCCGTCCACTACTCTGTTCCATCCGATTCCTGTACCCGTCAGTGGACAATAGGTCACCGCTAAGGAAACGTCGCCGATATCATCATTCACTATTTCATGCCAATCCAATATCGTATGCTGATACGCACGGATATCATTACCGTTTTTGTATCCTAAAACCAATACGTCATCGAGGATGACAACCTCGTCTGCGGTAATCATCACTGGGTTTTCCAAAGCCGGTATCCCATCGCGCCCCGGACCACCATCCAGTACTTCTTCCACAGGAATACTCCACTCCGTAGATGTGTTTTCAACTTCCCCGGAATCAGGGTTCTGAGGTGTCTCTTGTGTACTTGAGGTGCTACAGCTGAACAGTAGTACCGTAAAAGCGATTACATAAAGAATAGTTTTCATAGCGTGTTAGTTTAATATATTCAACTCCTTTTTTTCAATATCAACGAAATTCCCATGGTAAAACGTAAGGTAGGGGTAAGTTGCGTGCCCTCAACATAACTATACACCGGAATCTCGACCTTGGTATTCAGGGCCATATTCGGACTGATTTGAATCCCTAGCTCAGGCCGTGCAAAAACCCATTCTCCACCTGTATTGGGTATTTCAGAGGTATCTATTCGATCGGCAAGTGCCTTTCTATACTTGAAAATCAACCCTGGATTAAAAATGATATTGAAAAGCAAGAATTGATCGGTATAGCCCAAATTCGCCTGTAATACATTGCCAAACTCATAGACCGAACTATTGTTCAAATACGAGTTGTTCGCACCGGTCTCTCGATACGTCACACTGCCGGAAAGTACGGCCGACGGCCTAAAATTCAAACCTTTTGAAACGGCCAACCATCCCAGAACATCCCAGGCACCGCTACCAGGCTGCAAATCAGCAGTGAGTTGAAACCCTTCTGAAGTAGTCAAATCGGACCGGCCCAAGGGGGCTTTGGTACCCACTCCAAAATTCAAGACCGTCTGTGAGCCCAAAACATTGGGAAGGGCATATTTCAGCAGAAAAACGGCATCACCTATTCCGGAGGTCTCCGAAAAACTCTCATTACCGAATTGCGAAATGGTGCGGGTTTGATTGACCCAAGTGAAAAGGGATTCAACAGAGAATCTATCGGTTAGCGCATACCCTACATTGAATAGTAGCGAATTGGTTATTCGCAATCTAGAATCATCATCGAGGACTTCGGTACCCGCATTTAGTGTATTGAGGTTATTATAGTCGTAATTCAGCCCTAAAATCCATGAGTTTTTACCTTCATTGGGCAAGCCCAGATTATTGGACAAGGGTACCCCGCCCGAACAACAGGTTTGCCCATGGACAAGCGGCCCTAAAAAAAAGCCAAGGGAAATCAGAAGAACTACACGCAAATTATTCCATTTTTATGGTAGCTTATATTTAGTACCACAAAAATGGACTTCCTTACAAAATTGGGAATATGGGAGTTCGAGCTTCCAACCTGTCAAATCAAATTGACACTATCAATTAAAAAACGCCTTTGCGAGCAAAGGCGTTTGTAGCATCAATTCTCATGACTCTTCACCACCGCTTCATCGCGGTATTTACAACAGGGCATTACCTTGCCGTAGGCTTCTTCCGTGGCTTTCAGCTCTTTGGTATCATGCCCGGCGGCCACCAGGGCCATTTTAATTTTCATAGGGTCGGTCTTACGCTCATCGAAAATCAATGACAGGTCATGCGAAGGAATATCCCAGAGGGCATATTTCACTCCTTTGACCCCCAAAGCGGCTTTCTCGATGCGCAACTTGCACATTCCGCAAACCCCATCAACTTCCATGGTCATTTTTTTGTTTTTTTCTTGAGCGAAGCTCATCACGGCGAAAAACATCATTACTAGTACTACACTTATTTTTTTCATCTTGAACTACTTCATTTTTTATTTCTCTCTGAGGAGAAACTTGTTAATTAACTTTTACGGTCTCTTTATTCTTGCTTGTCTATATTTTATATCGGAATCCTCCATAGAACATACGGCCCATAATCGGAGCATATATGATACTGGTATCAAAATTTGCGCCAAAGGGATTGTCGGCATCCAATACCGGGTTCATCTGTCGAATATTACTCAAATTCTCGCCCCCCACATACACTTCAAATTGTGTGGAAAACACCTTGGTGACTTGAGCGTTCATTAGACTATACCCCTCGGCAAATTCTCCCAATCGAAATTCGGGAGGATTGACATCGGTATTCGGCAAACGCTGTTTCCCTAACGAATGTAACGTATAATCGAATTTCCACTGCCCCCCCTTTTCCGTGACCCCGGTCTGATAACCCACATTGGCGAAATACCGGTGTTGGGCCAGCAAGGGTTTTTGCAACAATCCGTTTCTATAATCCGTTTTTACATCATAATATTTATAGGCGGCACGCAATTCAAGATTGGGTAACACTTCATGGTTTACCTCAAACTGAAAACTGTTGGCGTTACTTTTTCCATCAAGGTTGTAAAAAGAAATCGCCCTTGGGTTTTCCCAATCAACGACCACCTGGTTTCCGAAATCGGTCCTGTAGAAATCCAAGGTAATATTTCCTGGTCTATTTAAAAAGGTGAACCCTTGCAAAAAGCTTACGCCATAGTTCCAGGCGTCCTCCGGGTCTAGTCCGTACACACTTCCTTCAGAATCAAGAATTTGAATTTGCCGGGCAGATGCGAACAACTGCTGGTTTTCCGCAAAGATATTCGCCGCTCGTCTACCCCTTCCGAAAGAACCCCTGAGACTTGCCTTTTCCCATGGGGTATACCGGATATGAAATCTGGGTGTGACGAAGGTTTCCAAACGGTTGTGCGTATCTACTCGCAGTCCTGCCGTTAGGCTTACCTTCTCCAGATTATCAAAACTGTACTCGAAAAAAGCTCCGGCTGAGGCATCATCCCTGGCGTACGCAGTCGTATTGACAAGCTCTTCATAACCGTCATACGCAAAGGTCACCCCGGTCTTGAATTTGTTTTGGGTATCTCCTAAGATGGAATTAAAAATCAAATTCGAGTAGATACTTTCATGATTGATGTTGTATCGCTTGACGCCGAAATACGATTCTTGGTTATGGTTGCTGTACGATGCCTGAAACCCGAAACTCTGAAAGGGCAACTCGGGAAACACGTAGCCCAGTTTTAAAGAGGAATCGAAACGGCGTGTGTCGATTTCGCTGCCCCATGGTTCGGCTGCGCTCACTGAAGAACTTGTTTGAAACCCCCGTATTGCGTTGGGTGCTTCCGGATCAAAATCGATCTGGCCCACCTGCTTTTCATCGTTCAAAAAACGGATGTTAAAAAAGCTTACCCACCCAGTTTCCGGGTTTTGGAACTGCCATCGGTTCATCACATTGATCTGATTGGCCAGAGGGGCATCTAAAAACCCATCCGCATTCCGGTCTTCTTTTTGGGTTCTGGCGTTGCCATGAATGTAAATCCCTGTACTCCATTTATCGTTCAGTTTGTGATTGACATGGGTATTCAGTTCCATACGTCCATTGCGATTAAAATATCCGTTGAAAAACAATGGCTTGTCTGTCAGCGGTTTGACCAGCTCGGCATTTATTTGCCCCGAAATGCTCTCGTACCCGTTCACCACACTTCCCGCTCCCTTGGTAATCTGTATACTTTCGACCCAAGTTCCTGGAGTATACGTCAATCCGAAAGCTTGCGACGCACCTCTTACCATGGGAATGTTCTCTTGGGTAATCAGCAAATACGGACTCGTCAGGCCCAACATCTGAATCTGCTTGGTACCGGTCAAGGCATCCGAAAAATTGACATCGATCGCCGGATTCGTTTCAAAACTTTCCGACAGATTACAACAAGCGGCCTTTAACAATTCGGCACTATTCACGGTCACAATGTTCTGTGAACTGAAGTAGGCTTTTTGAACGGCGTCCCGTTCTTTTTCGACTACCACCTCGTCCAAAGCATTCGAAGCCCGAAGGGCATGATGTATCATTTTGGGCTCGGTAATCTTCAAGGTATCGGATTCAAATCCGACATAACTAATAATCAACTTATCGTACTCCGCTGAATAGGGAATACTGAACAATCCCTCCTCATTGGTAATCGTACCAATCTGAGAGTTCATCCAATACACATTGGCCCCGGAAAGGCCGATATGCTTGCTTTCCGAATTGGCCTCCATCACCATACCTTCTACCCTATCTTGGGCCAAGGAAATCAAAGGCAAGAGGCAAATTACTAAATAACTATATCGTTTCATTTGTATTTTTATTTGACAACCTCACAGGTCTACAACCTCGTGAATAGCATGGAACACGCCATGACCAACATGATCGCATTTTCGATAAACGTCGCCTCTGTCATCGGCAGTTTTAGGGCAGTGCCCAGGCATGCACAACGAATACGCTTCTTATCCCATAACGTCTGGCTTACTCCTATCGTCGTTACTCCAAGAATCACTACCGTTGCAATCAACGCGACGGTGACTTGAAATCGCATGAGAAGCATTAATCCCAAGGCCACCTCAATAAAGGGATAGACCCACCCATAAACTAGAAGTCTCTTGGCTAAAGGATCGTACATGCGAAAACTCTCAGGGAACCCCTTTAAATCGAGCAGCTTAAAAAAGCTAAAAACGATATAAAAAAGCCCCATAAAATCAAGCATGGCCTCCATGGTGTTCCAGTCTTTGTAATTAAGGAGAAAAGCTGCTGTGAATAGATAGGCGAAAATCAGAAGAAGCGGTTTGAGCTGTTGCAACTTTGAACGTTCTACGCTATTTGAAGACACGACTCCCTGATCGTACTTCCCTTTTTCGGAAAGCACGTATTTATCCGACAACTGGTTGTTTAGGGTCTCTATTGAAATGGGCGAAATCGTTGAAATTTTGACTTCCGCCTTTTCCAAATCGACATTCACTTGCCTAATGGCATCGATCTTCGACAACGCGCTTGTAACCGTGGCTACACAATTAGTGCAGGTCATCCCTGTGATGTTGTATGTATATTTCATTACGAATTGATTTATTGTAGTCCCCAAAAAGGGAAACATGTTCACGAATTCATGCGTGAATTTGGTCCTATTACGACCTGAGTACGCAAAAGGAACCTTTTTCCGTCGAGACGGAAGGGAACATAAATCAAATTAGAAATACCTGATCGAGCAGTTGAATGTCTTTGATCAGTTGGGGTGGGGGATATTGTTCGTGCGGATAAAAACGTAACGTCTCAGCTTCAATTATCGCTTTGTACGCATTGGCAAAAATTACGAGGAAAAATTGTTGCTCCGCTTCAAGGTCGTTGACCGAAGCTTTTAAGTCGTGTTGACCTTCGATGAAAATAACTTCATCATTACAGCAAGAATTCTCACTTTCCGTTAGATTTTCATCCTCTTCAAGCCCGGTCATGTTCATGCCGCAGTTATCGACATCCGAAAATAGGGCTATATCCATCAAACGGCCCATACAATAATGCTTTTCGACTTTCCACGAAATCGTAGAGAGCATAAGCAACAATGCCATCGCCAATGATACCGTTTTATGAATTACCTTTTTCACCATACAAAAATACAAAATAACGGATTCAAATTAGTCCGTTTATCCCTTCTTTAACGAAAGTTTAGCCCACATCGTATGACCTTCCAGCCCCTTTATCCGCCCCTTTTTCAAGGCAACGAATACGCTTGTTCAAAAAAAACAGTGCTTTCACATACTTTATTTCAGGTTTACTAGTTAAGGTTTTGAACTAATCATTAAATGCAGTTCATCGACATTTTCAAACAATTTATCTATGAAACTCAAAAAATCAATCATGAAAAAAAATTTAAAATCAAGTCTGAAATACGGATTTCTCGTATTTGCTATGGCCCTATTCGTAACCAGCTGTAGTTCAGATGATGGCTCCATTTTCGATACGCCGTTACCCGATGATCAAACCGGGGGCGATGACGATGACAATGACAATGAACCTGAAGTAGCCACCATCGTGTTCAATGAGGCCGATCCGTCAATGAACGTGACCTCAGCCAGTGCCAGTGGACAAGTAGGGACTACCGTAGCAGGTAGAATCATCTTCACTTCAGATGCCACCACACAAAGACGCATGTACATCACCCAAAATGTTTCAGGTCAAGGCGATATGCCCTTCAACAACTTTGCTTTGAACAGTGATGATTTGGACAAAGCGCTTAAGGCCGATGGATCTATCGATTTAGATGGTGCGACCAAGAAGGAAATCGATTTCACCTTCGAGTTACCTGTGCCGGATATTGACAATGGACAAATTGTCTACACTTTTTGGACGACAAAAGGAAAAGGGGATTTTAGGGATATTACAAAAAGGCTGGCGCTAGGCGCTGGAACGATTACCGTAACCGTAGGTTCGGGCACCAACCCGGCAGCAGCTGTTCGTACATTTAGCGACATTAAACTATTTGCACCAGCCGCGGACGGAACCACCGAGTCTTTCTTTTCATTGTTGAACGAAGAAGTATACCGCATCAACGAGGGACCTGAATTCAGGGCGTTCTGGGATTTCGGCTACTACTTTGGTGCTTCGGGAGTCTCTGATGGGGAAGATGCTTCGTTTGCTTCAACCGCCACCTTTGATGAGTCGTTCGGTTTTCCTGTAGAGGGATTAAAGCCGGGTATGGACGAGGAAGATATGGAGAACGAAACCTTGAATGAGGCTTTCTTCGCCTTGTCAAGTCTTGACGCTGCCAGTTTTGACGGTGTGGCCTTATCAGGTGACTTAGACAGCATCTCAACATCAAGCAGCCAAAAAATCACCAATTTAGCTGTAGGGGATGTTATCGAATTTGTCGATAACTACGGTAAAAAAGGATTGATTAAAATCACAGAAATCGAAGCCGGGTTCAACAACAATGACTTCATTCAATTTGACGTAAAAATACAGCCATAAGGCTTTATCATAAGAATCGATTATCAAAGGGGTGTCTTTAATGCACCCCTTTCTTTTTGGTCTCTAAATAGTTTATTTTTACAGCAAAAAAAGAACGTATGTTTGATAAATTGCGTGATCAAGTCGCTTCCATTTTAGCTACCGAAGAGGGTGCTGTCGAAGAAAAGCTGCATGAGGTCTGTGCGCTCTTGAAAGATTCCGTAGCCCATTATGACTGGGTCGGTTTCTACTTTAAGAATGGTGACAAAGACGAATTGAAGTTAGGGCCCTATGTCGGTGAACCTACCGATCATACGATTATTCCCTTCGGAAAAGGCATTTGTGGTCAAGTGGCCGTTTCGAACCAAAATTTTGTGGTGCCAGACGTGCAAGCTCAAGACAACTACATCGCCTGTAGCATTACGGTCAAGTCCGAAATCGTGATTCCATTATTCGTCAATGGTGAAAATATCGGACAGATCGATATCGATTCGAATACCCCAGATCCATTTTCAGAGGCGGACGAACGATTTTTAGAGTTTGTGAACGAAAAGGTAGCGGCTATTTTAGAATAGCCTATGCGCGTACCACATCATCAACAATTCGTCTCGCATATGAACATTATACATCCTGTCAGCGATTTCTCCCTCTTCCTGAAAACCGTTCAAAACTTTCGGTGTTTTGTTGATAACCTGACCGATTTCTTCCCTCCAAAAAAAGTAATTTTACCTGCTTATTAACACAACCTCTAGCACGTAAAACATGAGCACCAAAAAAGCGACTTCAGCCCTGATTTCAGTATTCCACAAAGACGGTTTGGAACCCATAGTCCGCAAATTCGACGAATTGGGAATTACCATTTATTCTACCGGGGGAACCGAAAAATTCATTAAAGATCTAGGCATCGAGGTGGTACCTGTTGAAGAAGTAACCAGCTATCCCTCCATTCTAGGGGGGCGCGTCAAAACCTTGCATCCCAAAGTCTTCGGAGGCATTTTGAATCGGCAGGATCATGACGGCGATATCGCCCAGTTGGAAGAATTCGAAATTCCTCAGTTAGACATTGTGATCGTTGATCTGTATCCGTTTGAAAAGACGGTAGCAAGCGGTGCTTCGGAACAGGATATTATCGAAAAGATAGATATTGGGGGCATTTCGCTCATTCGGGCCGCTGCAAAAAATTACAAGGATGTACTTTGTGTTTCCTCTATGGAGGATTATGGAGAGGTATTGAAAATGATTTCCGAAGGGGATGGTGCTACCACCTTGGAAGACCGAAGACGTTTCGCTGCAAAATCATTCAACATATCATCACATTACGATACGGCAATTTTCAACTACTTCAACCAGAACCATGATTTAGCGGCCTTGAAGATCAGCGAGACCAATGGAAAAGTGTTACGCTATGGGGAGAATCCACATCAGAAAGGGTTTTTCTTTGGTGATTTCGATGCCATGTTTTCCAAACTTCACGGAAAAGAACTGTCGTACAACAATCTTTTAGACGTAGACGCCGCGGTTAATCTAATGCTTGAATTCAAAGGTGAACAACCGACCTTCGCCATTCTCAAACACAACAATGCCTGTGGCTTGGCCCAACGTGATAGCCTGGCACAGGCTTATAGCGACGCTCTTGCCGGCGATCCGGTTTCCGCCTTCGGGGGTGTTCTGATCAGCAACATGGAAATTGACAGGGAAACCGCAGCGGAAATACACAAACTTTTCTGCGAGGTGGTGATAGCACCGAGCTATGCGACGGAAGCTTTGGAACTATTGAAGGGCAAGAAAAATCGTATTATCCTGACTCAAAACGAAGTGGAAATGCCAAAGACTTTGGCCCGCACTTGCCTGAACGGGGTTTTGGTTCAAGAAAAAGACCACAAGACGGATACCCCGGCCGATTTGACCAAAGTAACCTCAAAAGAACCTACGGAAAGAGAGATAGAAGATCTCATATTCGCCTCTAAACTCTGTAAGCACACCAAATCAAACACTATTGTTTTAGCGAAGAACAAGCAATTGTGCGCGAGTGGAACAGGCCAAACATCCCGCGTAGATGCCCTAAACCAGGCAATTCACAAAGCCAAGTCCTTCAATTTCGATCTTACCGGAGCAGTGATGGCAAGTGATGCTTTTTTTCCTTTTCCAGATTGTGTGGAAATTGCGCATAAAAACGGTATTTCATGCGTTATACAACCGGGCGGATCGATAAAAGACCAATTAAGTATTGATTATTGCAATGCAAATGAAGTTGCCATGGTTATGACAGGCACACGTCATTTCAAGCATTAATTTTACTACTTTTGTCGATGAAATGCACCCCACGCATACATGTAACATAACCAAACAAAGCAGAAATGGGATTTTTTGATTTCTTGACCGAGGAAATCGCTATCGACTTAGGTACCGCGAACACACTCATCATTCATATGGACAAGGTCGTTGTTGACAGTCCGTCCATTGTAGCCAGAGACCGAATTTCGGGTAAAATCATCGCTGTTGGCAAAGAAGCCAATATGATGCAAGGCAAGACCCACGAAAACATAAAGACGATCAGACCCTTAAAAGATGGGGTAATAGCGGATTTCGACGCCTCGGAAAAGATGATCAATATGTTCATCAAGAATATTCCTGCGCTCAAAAAGAAATGGTTTCCCCCCGCACTGCGCATGGTCATTTGTATTCCTTCAGGTATTACCGAAGTGGAAATGCGTGCCGTAAAAGAATCGGCAGAGCGTGTCAATGGCAAAGAAGTCTATTTGATTCATGAGCCGATGGCAGCGGCCATTGGTATTGGCTTGGATATCATGCAGCCGAAAGGCAATATGATCGTCGATATTGGAGGAGGTACTACTGAAATCGCGGTTATCGCCTTAGGCGGGATCGTTTGTGATAAATCGGTAAAAATTGCCGGGGATGTATTCACGAACGATATTATCTATTACATGCGTACCCAGCACAACCTTTATGTAGGGGAAAGCACTGCTGAAAATATTAAAATAGAGATCGGATCCGCTACGGAAGACCTTCAGACACCCCCGGACGAAAAATCGGTTCAAGGTAGAGATTTGTTGACGGGTAAGCCCAAGCAGGTGCAGATATCTTATCGTGAGATTGCCAAAGCATTGGACAAATCGATTCTTCGCGTTGAAGATGCCGTTATGGAAACATTATCGCAAACTCCCCCTGAATTGGCAGCCGATATTTATAATACGGGGATCTATTTGGCTGGTGGTGGTTCGATGCTACGGGGCTTGGACAGAAGGCTTTCGCAAAAAACCGATTTGCCGGTTTACATTGCCGAAGACCCTCTTAGAGCAGTAGTTAGAGGTACGGGCATCGCGTTGAAAAATTTAGAACGATACAAGAGCATCTTGATCAAGTAACAGACTGCAATTGTAAAAATTCATTCTTCTTTTTATAGCCTCAAACCAGTTTGGGCTATATAAAATTTAAAGTGCATGCAGCAAATCATCAACTTTATCATCAGATATAAGAACTTCCTTCTATATCTCTTTTTGTTGATGGTTGCCCTTGGTTTTACCATTCAATCCCATTCCTATCATCAATCGAGCTTTTTTAACTCCTCTAGCTGGATTTCAGGTGGCATCTACGAGACCTCTTACAGTATCTCCTCTTATTTTGACCTCGATGAGGAAAACCGAAAACTAGTGGAAGAGAACAGAAGACTGCGAAACCTATTATTCAATAACGAAAGGCCGGTGGACTCTATTCTGCTCGATTCGGCACAGGCTTCCTATACCATTGCCTCTGGGCAAGCGATCAAAAACAGTTATGCGGGTCGTAGAAACTACATCACCATTAACAAGGGGGAACGTGATAGTGTCAAACTCGACATGGGAGTGATTACCCCAAAAGGTATTTTGGGCATCGTTCAAAATACCTCGAACCGATTCGCTACGGTACAGAGTATTCTAAATGTGAATTCAAATATCAACGCGAAATTGAAAAACACCAATCATTTTGGGTCGCTGGTGTGGGACGAAAAAGAATATAATGTCGTGCAACTGATCGATATTCCAAGGCTGGTACAACTGAATGTCGGCGATACAATCGTTACGGGAGGTATGAGTAGTATCTTTCCGGAAAACATTCCGATAGGCACCATTAAAAAATTCGATTTGGATAGGGCACAAAGTTTCTGGAGTGTTGATGTCGATCTCTTTAACGATATGACCAACATCAATACCGTCTATATCCTAAAAAATGTCAATAGAGCCGAAATACTGGAATTAGAGGAAGAAACACGTTCAAATGATTAGCAATTATTACTTTATCAATGTCATTCGCTTCACTCTACTCGTTTTAGTGCAAGTGTTGGTATTCAATCAATTGAATTTTTTTGGGTATATCAACCCTATGGTATATATCTTGTTTCTCTATTGGTATCCGATAAAGGAAAATAGGGCCGTTTTTATCGGACTGAGTTTTTTATTGGGTTTATCTATTGATTTCTTTTCGGATTCTATGGCCATACATGCTGCCTCAACCGTAACAATAGCCTATTTAAGACCTGCGATTATGCGTTTTGTTTTTGGTGTCAACTATGAGTTTCAAAGTTTTAAGTTAGGTAATGCAACTGCGGTACAACAATTTGCGTTTTTAGCGTTATTAATAGTAGTACACCATCTGGTATTCTTTACTGTGGAAATTTTCAGTTTTGCGAACTTGCTGCTAATTTTGAAAAAGGTTTTTTCCATTGGACTCGCCACCTTGGTGCTCTGCTTACTATTCAGCTCACTTTTTAGTGTTTCAAAAGAATGAAGAAGTTTCTACTTTCGTCGATTATCATTATCATCGGTATCACATTTATCGGTAGACTCTCCTATCTTCAGATTTTCAGTTTTTCACCCGACCAAGTACTTGAGGATCCAGCAATAAAAGCCATATACGACTATCCAGAGCGAGGTTATATTTATGACCGTAATGGCAAGCTTTTAGTAGGAAATGACCCTGCCTATGATGTGATGGTCATTCCCAGAGAGGTCAAATCCCTAGATACTTTAGAGTTCTGCTCGTTATTGGATATCGACATCGAACGATTCAGAAAACGACTTCGAAGAGCACGGGTATACTCCCCAAGACTTCCTTCAGTATTGGTACACCAGCTATCAAAACAAGATTATGCCCGTCTTCAGGAAAAGATGCGTAGGTACCCTGGCTTTTATATTCAAAAAAGGTCTTTACGCTATTATGATACCAACGCCTCAGCCAACGTCTTAGGATACATTAGTGAAGTGAATGAACGTGACTTACGTAAAAACCCTTATTATGTACAGGGAGAATTAACCGGGCGTACGGGTGTCGAAAAGGTATATGAAGACACCTTAAGAGGTCGAAAAGGTATCCAATACATTCAGAAAGATCGTTTCAATCGGGACATCGGCCGGTACAAAGATGGCGTACTGGATGTAGAACCAGAACAAGGCAAGGAAATCCACATTACCATTGATAAGGAACTTCAAGAGTACGGTGAGCGCTTAATGCATGGTAAGTGGGGCGGCATCGTAGCCATCGAGCCCTCATCGGGTGAGATTCTCACCATGATTTCGGGCCCTACCTATAAACCTTCGCTTTTGGTAGGACGAAAACGTTCGGCCAATTACAGCAAATTACACTACGATTCCATATCCAAACCTACCTTTGATCGATCCATATCCTTTGAAAAGAGTCCGGGATCCCCTTTTAAGGCCATCAATGCACTGATAGCCTTGCAAGAAGGAGCCATTACCCCATCTACCTCTTTTACTTGTTACCACGGTTTCTATATCGGCAGAAATAAAAAAGGCTGTCATTGTGGTGGAGGCACAAGACGATTGAATGACGGTATTCACGAATCTTGTAATGCCTATTTTGTTGGTGTTTACAAAAAATTGTTCGAGCAATTCGAGTCGAATGCGAGGGCCATGGATGTCTGGGAACAACATGTAAGAAGTTTTGGTCTGGGATCTTATTTGGGGTCCGATCTTCATACCGGAAGACCGGGCAGCGTGCCAAGCACTCAACTGTACGACAAATGGTACGGTAAAGGAGACGCGCGATGGTCTGCCGTGACCACATATTCCAATGCTATTGGCCAGGGGGAGGTCAATGTTACCCCCATTCAATTGGCGAACATGACCGCGGCTATTGCCAATAGAGGCTTCTACTACACACCACATATCTTGAAAAAGGTAGAGGGCAAAGACATTAGCGATCCCAACTTCACTAAACCCAAGTACACCACTATCGACAAAAGGCACTTCGAGCCCGTTGTTCAAGGAATGGCGGATGTCTATCGCAAAGGAACAGCAAAGTATATTCAAATACCTGATATCGAAATCGCTGGCAAGACGGGTACCGTAGAGAATTTCACGGTCATTGATAGCGTACGCACACAGCTTACCGATAACTCGGTGTTCGTGGCTTTCGCTCCTGTAGACAATCCGAAAATTGCAATTGCGGTATACATACAGAATGGGTACTATGGCGCTCGGTATGCCGGTCATATTGCCTCCCTATTGATCGAAAAATACCTGAAGGGCGAGATTACCCGAAAAGACCTTGAAAAGACTATGCTCTCAACAACCTTAGAATCTGAATATGCAAAGCCCTATAGTGGTAAACCTTTCAAGATTAATGAGTATAATTGGAGGAGTAATCATGCGATAAAACCCAAAAAGGATACCATTCCTTCAAGATAGATCCGTATGTCTGGAAAAAGTCTTCTGAAGCGACTTGATTGGTTAACTGTATTCATTTACTTGGCCTTAGTAAGTATTGGCTGGGTTAATATCTACTCCAGCACCTTTACCAGTGAAGATGTATCGTTGTTTGACTTTGGCACCCTTTATGGAAAACAGCTCTTTTTTATTGGAACAAGTGTAGTTGGCATCGTTGTATTACTGGCACTGGATGCTAGTTTTTATGAACGTTTTTCAAGTTTACTCTATATCGTTTCCTTGGTGTTATTACTAGGACTCTTTCCATTTGGCAAAACCATTGCCGGAGCTACTTCGTGGTATGATTTGGGTTTTTTTAATTTCCAACCTTCCGAATTGGCCAAGGTAGGCGCAGCATTAGGTCTAGCCAAATACCTTAGCGACATTCAAACGGACATCAAACGCCGGAAAGATCAACTCTATGCATTCTTGGTATTGTTTATTCCGGCAGTATTAATCATTCCACAACCTGATCCCGGGAGTGCTTTGGTATTTTTTGCCATGGTTTTTGTTATTTTTAGAGAGGGATTACCGCTCTACTATCTCGGATTTGCCGTACTCGCCGGTTTGGTATTTATCGCCACTCTAAAGTTTGGCACGATATGGGTGACCATATTTCTCGCACTCGCCATTATTCTTTTCTTTTTATTGAAACGAAAAAGCTTTAGACTTCCCGTATTACCCGTAGTAACAATTACCGTAATTGCCATTCTCTTTTCACTATCGGTAAATTTCGTTTTCAAAAATGTCTTTGAACAACGCCACCGTGATCGTTTTAGCTTATGGCTACGGCTTGAAAAAGATCCCGAGAAATTAGAAAGTATTAGAAAATCGATTGGCTACAATACGTATCAATCCGAAAAGGCAATTGAATCCGGCGGCCTATTTGGAAAAGGCTTCTTAGAAGGCACTCGTACCAAGGGAGATTTCGTTCCGGAGCAAGAAACAGATTATATTTTTAGTACTATAGGTGAGGAATGGGGCTTTGTGGGCACTTCTACAGTAGTACTGCTGTTCACCATTCTATTACTGCGTCTGGTTTACCTCGCCGAGAGGCAAAAAAACCCCTTTAGCCGTATGTACGGCTACGGTGTCATTTCCATACTCTTCGTACATTATTTTATCAATATAGGAATGGTCATCGGTATACTGCCCACCATTGGTATTCCTTTACCTTTCTTTAGTTATGGCGGGTCTGGACTACTGTTTTTCACCATACTACTTTTCATCATGTTGCGTTTGGATTCCAATCGCCTGAAAGAAGGATACTAATCGGCACTTGCAGAATTGACAACTTAAAAGTCCCATGCCGAAGTACTCACCTTGGCTTCAATCGAATTCTCTAAAGCATCAGGAAGTCCTTGAAAGAAATCCAATCCGGTCAATTCTTCGATTTTATCTACTGGCACCAAAAAAGTCTTTAGCGGTTTTGCACTTTCCTTTCCTTCCATCAAAAAACCCACGACCTGTAAATTCGCTTTAGAACCTTTTGCCACAATTTTGTAGAAATGTCTTGGCACGGCGACATCCTCCTCTCCTATCTCTTCCAATCCTTGTTCGAGCACCCCGCCGGTCACCACGAATACTTCATTGTATCGCTTGGCCCATCGTCGTACCTGCATTTCGAGGCGATTCCATAGCCCTGCATTGAAATCACGATCTTGAGGACTAATATTGCTGGTATAGAAGGTTTCGTTGTAGGCATATTCAGAGAATCTTCGGTCCCCTGCCGGGCAAAGGTGTCCACGGTCGTAGCCCGAACCCCTATAGTTCCTCCAGTCCGCAGACTTGGTTTTCACTTTAGGGTCTTCGATAAAATAGGGTCGTTTTCGGTCATCGTAGGTCATGTGCTCTTTTTTTAGCGAATACCCTACCCATTCCGCTTGTTCATAACTCTCATTGTAAGACAGCATAAAATGTTCATGAACGACAAGTTGTCCTGAGGTCGACCCTGGCAGCAAATAATCAGCAACCGTGGAACCATTGTTGCTCTGAGGGTCTGAATAGCTATCCGGCGTATAGAAGTTTTCGAACAGCCAAAAACCGACAATACATATGATGAGCAATACGGTATAAAGTGTCTTGTTCCTATTGCTTCCTTTTCGATACACCATCTTTCAAATGTAAAACAAATTCCTCCTGAATTTCAATGATTTTCAGATGAGACCGCATCATCACTGCATAAAAAACCCTGCTCAAAGAGCAGGGTTCATCATTCCATTCGGTATACTGTCGGTCTTACCCTTTAACGCTGGCCAGTTTTCCGTTTTTGATATTGTTTATTTTGAGATCCCGAAGCACATTGATAGCTTCTTCTACATATACATCTCTAGCCAAATCTTTATGCCAACGATCCCTTTTTTCTCGTAATACGGAGTCTTGAGTGAATAATTCCTGTTCGTATTTCAACGATTCGAAGGATAGTTTTGAATCATATTCCTTCATCTTTTTAAAATAATCGGATTTCTTTTTGTCTCGCTCCTTTTCCGCTTTGTACCTTTCGTAATTAAGGGAAATCACATCTTCTTCCTGCTGCTCTTTAATCCACTTTGCATTTTCCTCGATCAGCTTGATCTGGGGGTTCATGGCCATTCTTGCCGAGCTATTCGCGATAGTTTGCTCATAATCGATATAGCCATCCCATGGTTCGTAATCGGCTGGGGATATTTTATCCCATTTCAAGGGGTTCGACTGATCGCGCTCCCCTATATCAATGTAGCTATACTTGTCCGGTACCACGACATCACTTTTAACACCTTCTAACTGTGTAGACCCGCCATTGATGCGGTAAAATTTTTGCGTTGTCAACTTAATGGCACCTAGGTCGCCGTGCTCATTGCTTCGAACGATATTGCCCAAATCAATAACATTTTGCACCGTTCCTTTTCCGAAAGTCTGTTTGCTTCCTATCACAACCGCTCTCTTGTAATCTTGCATTGCCGCTGCCAAAATCTCGGAAGCCGAAGCAGAGAGTTCGTTGACCAAAATAACGAGTGGCCCATCCCATTGTACCCTTTCATCTTTATCGTCATAGACTTCTTTGCCTTTACCCGATGAACGCACTTGAACAATTGGCCCATCTTTAATGAAGAGTCCGGCCATCTCAACCACTGTTTTCAATGATCCACCGCCATTATCCCGAAGATCTAGAATAAGGCCTTCAGCGCCTTCTTGTTTCAGTCGTTCAATTTCCTTCGCCACATCCGTAGCACAATTTCGTTCGGTATAATCATTGAAATCAACATAGAATTTAGGTAAATTGATTAATCCGAAGTTTACATTATCTTTTGAAATCTTAGCCGATTTTGCAAAGGACTCCTCTAATTCCACGATATCACGTGTTAAGGAGACCACGTCTGTCGATCCATCGATTTTTCGTACGGTAAGTTCTACTATGGTGCTCTCAGGGCCTTTGATCATCTTGATCGCATCATCCAAGCGCATGCCCACAATATCTACAGGAGCTTCTCCTTCCTGTGCCACTTTTAAAATAATGTCACCCACCTCTAAGCTTGCATCGCGCCAAACCGGCCCGCCTGAAATAATGTCGACTATCTTAGCTCCTTCGGGCTTTTTTTGTAAACGTGCACCGATACCCTCAAACTTTCCTGACATACTGGTATCGAACTTCTCTTTGTCCTCAGGAGCAAAATAAAAGGTATGTGGATCGAACTCGTCTACAATGGTATTCAAGTATTGTACGAACCAATCTTTTCTTTGAAGGTCGCTAACAAAGTCGAAAAACTCATCCAGCGTTTTTTTGGTGGAAGTCCGAGCAGAAACCTCAGCTTCTACTGAATCCATAGGCTTAGCATCGTTTTGCGTATCATTCCCTTCGAAATCAGGGTCCTCATCAGCCGCAGTCAACTGTCCGTTCGAAACCTTGGAATCGTAGGTGTTCAAGGTAGCATACTTCAATTGTTGCCTCCATCGTTCCTTTAAATCTTTTCTTGATGACGCGAAGGCCATTTCATCATATTCAATGTTGATGCTCTCGTCCTTACCGTAATCAAATGGCTCTTCCAATACCTCTTGATAGATTGATTTGGCATCTTCCATTCGTTTCATCAAACGATCGTAAACCATGTTGAAGAAGGTGATATCCGTATTCTTTATTTGGTCATCGATTTGGAACTTTTGCTGTTCAAACTCCTTGATATCCGAGTCTAAAAAGTATCTTTTGGTAGGATCGATAACATCGATAAAATCTTCGAACACGTTTACCGAAAAGTCATCATTAATATCTTTTGGTTCATAGTGGCCCTTATTCAGCACGTAGGTGATAAGGTCCAATAGAAGCTTATCCTTATCATCATTTTCAAAGGTCTTATTGGTAAAACTACATGAGGCTGCCGCTACTAAGACCACAAATAGGCCAATGGCTAAATTCTTCTTCATAAAATACATTTTTGTTGTCCTGAAACGTGTTAAAAATTTGGGTTAGGCCGTCACATCAAAAATCAGGTTTTAATCGATTCTCTAAGATACTGAAAAAACCATGCCACTCTAAGGCCTGGCGGGAATTTTTTCAATAATTGGGATGAGCCATAGTATCTTTGTTTAAAAACGTATTTTTGCCCCATAAATTATACCCAATGCCAAAACCTTTGATTCTGGTGACCAATGACGATGGAATTACCGCTCCAGGACTTCGCGCTTTAGTTCGTTTTATGAAAGATTTAGGCGATGTGGTGGTCGTGGCTCCTGACAGCCCACAATCGGGTATGGGTCATGCCATTACCCTAGATAGCACGCTCTACTCTAAAAAGATGACCATTGATGAAGAAAACGGGGCCCAAGAAGAGTACAGCTGTAGTGGTACGCCAGCGGATTGTGTAAAATTGGCCCTTCAAGAGTTGCTATCTCGAAAGCCTGATATCTGTATCAGTGGCATCAATCACGGTTCGAATTCATCGATAAACGTCATCTATTCCGGCACGATGAGCGCGGCCATAGAAGCTGGAATCGAAGGGGTGCCCGCCATAGGGTTTTCGTTATGCGATTATAGCTGGAATGCGGATTTCGAGTCTGCCGAGAAACATATAAAAAAGATTGTCAAGGAAGCCATTACCCATCAAATGCCACAAGGGGTCGTACTCAATGTGAATATTCCCAAACTGAAACAATCAGAAATAAAAGGCATAAAAATAGCGCGACAGGCACGTGCCAATTGGAAAGAGAAATTCGATAAAAGAAAAAATCCCATGGGAAAGGATTATTACTGGTTGACCGGGGAATTCGAGCTACTCGATAAGGGCGAAGACACCGATGAATGGGCGTTGGCCAACGGTTATATTTCCGTAGTCCCTACCCAATTCGACCTCACCGCGCACCATGCCATACAACACATCAACAATTGGAACCTGCATGGTTGAAAATTCCAAAAACAATATACTCGATTGCTAACCGTACCAAACCATCATTATGTTGCCGACAAGAAAGAACGTTAAAAAAGAAATCATCATTGGGTTTCTCGTGGGAATCATCGCCAATGCTATCGGAACGCTCACTTACATTTTATTGTTCTCAGAATTGGGAATAAAAGAGACTTTCCAAGCAGCAATGCAACAAGGTCATGTAGGGAGTCTTTTGGCACTTGGGGCACTTTTGAATCTCATCGCCTTTTTTCTTTTTCTACGGATAAAAAGAGACAATAGGGCCAAGGGGGTACTAATCGCCACTATACTGACCGCGTTGGTCATACTCTATCACAAAGTTTTTTAAATATAAATAGTAGCCTGACCCAAGAACTTCAAATGAAATACTACATCATAGCTGGGGAAGCATCGGGGGACCTTCATGGGTCAAACCTGATCAAGGCGCTAAAAGCCAAGGATAAAGACGCCAATATTCGTTGTTGGGGTGGTGATTTAATGAGACAAGCCGGAGGCACCCTAGTAAAACATTACAAAGAAATGGCCTTCATGGGTTTTCTTGAGGTGCTTTTGAACATAGGTGCCATTTTCAAGAACATGAAATTCTGTAGGCACGACATTGCCGAATTTCAGCCCGATGTGATCATCTTCATCGATTACTCAGGTTTCAATCTTCGTATTGCCAAGTGGGCAAGAACTCGAGGTTTTCGGACCAACTACTACATCTCACCCCAAATTTGGGCATCAAGGGAAGGTCGGATCGCCAAAATCAAGCGAGACATTGACGCTATGTATGTCATTCTGCCCTTTGAAAAGGAGTTCTATGAAAAAAAACACGGTTACCCCGTGCATTTTGTCGGTCACCCATTAATCGATGCGATTCAGAATACACCGACGCCGAACGAAAAACAGTTTCGAAAGACAAATGGAATCGACCCGGAAAAACCGATTATAGCACTCTTACCGGGAAGCAGGAAACAAGAAGTACAAAAAATGCTGACCACCATGCTTTCGGTCATTTCCGATTTTTCGGCCTATGAATTCGTTATAGCGGGCGCTCCCAGTCTGGACAAGGAGTTTTACGCACCCTTTTTACAAAATCCGAATGTCGGTTTTGTAGCGAACAAGACCTATGAGTTGCTGCGTATGTCACATGCTGCCTTGGTGACCAGCGGTACGGCGACTTTAGAAACGGCACTTTTCAAAGTACCCCAAGTGGTTTGTTACAAAGCCAATTGGCTCTCGTACCAGATTGCAAAGCGCATTATAACCCTTGAATATATTTCTTTGGTCAATTTGATCATGAAAACCGAAGTGGTGAAAGAACTGATCCAGCAGCAACTGACCACTGAAAATCTGACCAAAGAATTGCGTCAGATTCTCGACGGTCCAAAACGAAATGTACAACTTGGGGCCTATGATGAATTAGAAAAAAAATTAGGGGGAAGTGGCGCAAGCGAAACCGCCGCAACCCTGATTGTTCAGAACCTGAAAAATACGTGATAACCAATCTACAAGTATTGAAACTTCCCACGGTAGGCATACCAATTTCAGTAGTTGCATTGCACTTCTTTTTAATTCCTATATCTAAATCGCTTGTCGGACTGGTCAGAATCAAGTCGTACTTATAATAATTTCATTAATTTTGAGTTTCAAGAGCTAGAGACACTTCTTGAAAATGCAAAAATTCCTGTACGTATTCCTTGGTATTTTGTTGGTGAACTGTGGTGCGGTCAAAAAAAAGACCACTTATAGTAAAAACAAAAATTACAATAAGACCCGGAAGGTGACAGTTGAAGCGACCCCCTCCGAAGAGCGTAAATCACCGCGAAAAACTATAAAAACCAATCCTCGAACAAAAAATTCCGTTGCCGATAATATCATCAATACAGCGCTTACCTTTTCCGGAACACGATACAAATATGGAGGTACCACCAAAAAAGGCATGGACTGTTCAGGATTGCTTTACGTCTCTTTTGCAGAACATGATGTACGTTTACCAAGGGTCTCGTACCATATGGCCGATGAGGGAAAGAAGGTAAAGATCAGGAATGTTGTAAAAGGGGATCTCCTGTTCTTTAAAACCCGAAAACGGGCACGTCGAATCAATCACGTGGGTATGGTAGTGGCCGTGGAAGGGGATGACATCAAATTCATACATGCCTCTACTTCGAGAGGCGTGATCGTTTCTTCTTTGCGCGAGGGCTACTGGAACCACGCTTTCGTAAAGGCCACGAGGGTACTCTAACAAATTATATTATTTACTACATTTAGCGTAAGAATTTACGCTATGAATTTATTTCGGTTCGCTTCCACCAAATTGACCCTCCCTCTCGTTGCAGGGATAGTCATTGGCACCTATTTCGATGTACCTCTACTCGCTGCCCTTCTATGCACTTTGCTTTTGCTAACTGGTCTAGGTTTTGTTTTTCAGAACGCAAAACAACGACAACCTCACGTTTTTTTAGTATTTGTGGTCCTTACTACTATGAGTATCGGAGCCCTGTCATACGCCCTATGGCAACCGAAAAACCAGAAGAACCATTACAGCCGTTACTCGAATAGCGCTAAGGGTGTTTTGACCTTAAAAATCAGGGAAGTGCTAAAATCGAATTCCTTTCACCACAGATACATAGCCCTTGTCAAGGAACATGACGGTCATCCGACTTCTGGAAAAATTGTGTTAAATCTTCCGATTGACACCCTCAAGAAAGCACTTCAAGTGGATGATGAACTCCTTACCCTAGACAACTTAAAGGAAATTCGTTCCCCTTTGAATCCGTATCAGTTCAATTATCGGCGATACATGCAGCGGTTGGGTATTTCACATCAACTCATGGTCACCCACGATTCCTACTTCCTATTATCAACCCGGATGCCTACTATTTTCGGATATGCAGCCTCCCTCAGAAACAAACTCGTCACAAAACTTAGGGAAGCGCGTTTCGGAGAAGACGAACTCAGCATTGTTCAAGCGTTATTATTGGGACAACGTCATTCGATATCCGCTCAGACCTATGATGCTTATAAAGATGCCGGGGCTGTCCATATTCTTGCCGTTTCCGGTCTGCATATTGGTATACTGTTACTACTACTGCAATTTCTGCTCAGCCCTTTGGAAAGACTCCGAAACGGCAAGGTTCTAAAACTAATAACCCTAATCGTCTTGTTATGGGGTTTCGCTCTTCTTGCGGGCCTATCGGCATCAGTCGTGCGTGCAGTAACGATGTTCTCATTCGTAGGTTATGCGCTCTATCTCAATAGGCCCAGTAATACGTTCAACATTCTGACCTTATCCATGTTTTTTATACTGTTACTGTTCAATCCCATGCTTTTATTCCAGATAGGGTTTCAAATGAGTTACGCAGCTGTCTTTTCCATACTTTGGATCTATCCGATGTTGCAACGATTTTGGTTTCCTAAAAACCGGGTTGTACGCAAGATCTGGCAGTTATTGGCGGTCAGTATTGCTGCCCAAATTGGGGTACTGCCGATAAGTCTCTTCTACTTTCATCAATTTCCAGGACTCTTCTTTATTTCGAACCTGTTGGTGGTTCCTTTTTTAGGAACTATTCTTGGATTGGGGATTCTAGTACTCGTCTTAGCGGTCAGTAATACACTACCCGATTTTTTGGCAGAAGGGTATGGCCATATGATTCGTCTGATGAATACCGTAATCGCCTGGGTTGCGAATCAGGAAGCCTTTGTTTTTAAGCACATATCCTTTGACGCGGTCCAGCTTATACTGGCATATATCATTACCATTGCATTGCTCCTTCTGGTCACGAAACCTATTTTTATTCGACTCATTACCCTGCTGACGGCCATTGTTGGCTTTCAGTTCTGGTTGCTCTATGCCAGCATACACACAAAACAACGACAGGACGTCTTTCTTCTCCATCAAAACAAAAATTCCGTACTACTTCATCAAAACGGAGCGCGACTTACCGTCTATTCCAGGAGTACCAACAAAATGGATGACATAACCAAGGACATCAGTATAGGGAGGCGCATTCAAGACCACAGGTACGAACCGCTGCAAAATGCCTATCGAATCGACAATAAACGGCTACTCCTAATTGATAGCTCGGCCATCGTTCCGCTTAACGAAAAAGTCGAATACCTTGTGTTGATCCAATCCCCAAAAATCAATTTGGAGCGTATTTTAGATTCGATTCGACCAAAACAGGTAATTGCTGATGGCAGCAACTACAAAAGCTATGTCAACCGTTGGCGTGCCACCTGCGCCAAAAGGAAACTCCCTTTTCACTATACTGGTGAAAAGGGAGCCTTTTATTTTTAACAGTCCTATTTTCCTTAATGCACGTTGCCCATCAGTCGTTTCATTAACGGAGCGAATACAAGTACCACAGCACCCGCCACAAGGGAATATTTGGCGATAAGACTGAACCCGTCTAAGTAAACGTTCAGGGTATCAAGACCTCCTACATTGCTATCAGTGCTCTCAATAGCAAGCTCTTTGGATATGAAACCGACAATTTGAAAGGCATAGGCGGAAGATAAGAACCATACGCCCATCATAAAGGCCACGATTCTTTTTGGAGAGAGATCCGTTATTTTCGAAAGTCCTACCGGAGACATAAACAATTCCCCCACGGAAATCAGGAAATACAAAAGCAATAAATAGGTAAACGGTACCATTCCGTTTTCATCGGCACTGCCACCGCTTAACGAAAGAATGTAAAAGCTCAAGCCCGCCAGAACCAGCCCCATTCCGAATTTATAGGGAGTTCTAGGATTGATTTTCTTTTTGGCCAAGTAGGTCCACATTATCGAAATAGGTATCGAGAGGAGTACGATAAATATCGAGTTTAGCGCATTGGTCTGACTGGCATTTATGAGCGTCAAATTGACATTTCTAGCAGCAAAAAGAGTGATTACGCTACCATGCAACTCATGAAAGCCCCAAAAAATGGTCATAAAGAAGGTAATCAAGACGGCCATGAAAAGTTTCTTCCTCTCGTCTTTAGTAGCTTTTAGCATGATACTACCCAAATAGAGGATGACGAGAATACCGATGACATAAAAGAGCAGGTTGACGATATTCGTTTCTTCGAATAGGGTACCCTCTCCTCCTAAAGACTTATAGGAATAGAGTAAAAATGCAATTATGGGCGCAGCTAGAAAGCATAATATGGGAATTAAGGTCTTTTGGGGTATTCCCATGATTTTCTTTTCGTATACTTCTTGGCTAGGTGGTAGTCCCCGATCCCCGAAAACGTTCTTTTTGATTCCACTCCAGAAAAACAAGAGGCCTGTTAACATCCCTATTCCCGCTAATCCAAAACCGTAGTGCCAGCCATAGGTAGCACCGAGCCAACCACATAATAATGGTGAGATGGCTCCACCAATATTTATACCCATATAAAATATGGTGAACCCCGAGTCTTTTCTAGTATCGCCTTCCTCGTACAAGGTTCCTACGAAGGTTGAGATATTAGGTTTAAAAAAACCATTTCCAACAATAATGAATGCCAAGGCCAAAAAGAAGGCAATATCGTTTTCAATCGCGAGTACAAAATGGCCGAGAGACATGAGAATACCACCCAAAAAAATCGACTGTCGCATTCCCAAAATAGAATCTGATATTTTCCCCCCGATTACCGTTGAGGCGTACACCAAAGAACCATAAGAGGCATAAACAGCGGCGGCGGCGTAATCCCTAGTGGAAAGCGCTTCGAAAATGACGTTGACCATATACAAGGTCAACAGTGCACGCATTCCGTAGAAGCTAAAACGCTCCCACAATTCGGCAAAGAATAAATAGAATAATCCTTGCGGGTGCCCTAGAATCTCTTTTTGGTTTGAAAACTTGGTCGAATCACTCATGTTATAACTTTTGGTTGGTTAAAGATTTTCCTTTATGAATTTGGTCATTTTATTAAACAGATGAATTCTAGTATTTCCGCCATAAATACCATGATTTTTGTCGGGATAGATGGCCAAGTCAAATTGTTTGTTCGCTTGCACCAGGGCCTCGATCATACGCATCGAATTCTGTACATGTACATTGTCATCCCCTGAACCATGCACCAGTAGATAGTTACCTTTCAGCATCTCAGGATAGTTGAATGGCGAATTGTCATCGTATCCACTTGGGTTTTCCGCCGGAGTACGCATAAAACGCTCGGTATAGATGGTATCGTAAAAGCGCCATGAGGTAACGGGTGCCACTGCAATTGCAGTTTCAAAAACGTCATTCCCTTTTAAAATGCAGTTCGTGGCCATGTGACCCCCAAAACTCCAGCCCCAAATTCCGGTGCGCTCTTCATCGATATAAGGCAACTCACTCAATTTTTTAGCCGCCGTTATTTGGTCTTCTGTCTCATACTTCACCAAGTTGAGATAGGTCACCTTTTTGAAATCGCGGCCCTTAAATCCGGTCCCGCGGCCATCAATACACACAATGATGTAGCCCTCCGACACTAAGCTTTGGTGCCAATAATCACTAGTATCATTCCAGGAATTCGATACGTTCTGAGAACCGGGTCCACTATATTGATACATCAGAAGCGGATACTTTTTTGAGGGGTCGAAATCTGCCGGTTTGAGCATGTACATATTCAACTCATTACCGTTTATCGCCAAGGTCGAAAACTCTTTGGGCCCCATTTGGTAATTGCTGAGCTTGGTAAGTACTGCCTGGTTGTTCTTGATATCCTTTACCTTCTTTCCGGAGTTGGATTTATGCAACGTATATCTGGGAGGTATGGTAGCACTAGAAAAGGTATTGATAAAGTAGGTGAAGTCCGCACTGAAATCGGCGCGATTTGTTCCTTCTTCTACTGCCAATTCCTTTTTACTCCGACCTGAGCTCGAGATACTATAGACGCCCCGATTCGTAGAACCATTTTCGGTGGACTGATAGTAGATGCGGTCTTTCTTCGCATCATACCCGTAATAACTGGTCACCTCCCAAGCTCCTTTGGTCACTTGATTCATCAAAGGCCCTTCCTTACTGTATCTATAGATATGATTCCAACCATCTTGTTCGCTTGTCCAAATAAAACTATCATCTGGCAAAAATGTCAAATCGTTGGTCACGTCCACATAGGCTTCATCTTTTTCCTCCATCAGAAGGTTCGCCGCATTTGACCTTGCGTCGACCGCGTACAATCTAAGGTGGTTTTGGTGCCGATTCAAGGTCTGCACACTCAAACGATTCGAATCGTTCATCCATTTTAGCCGCGGAATGTAATGGGCTCCATTCAAATCGACATTCGAGGTCGTCGCCGTAGCCATGTCATACAGATGTAGCGAAACAACAGCGTTTTCCTCCCCGGCTTTTGGATATTTGAACACCTCTTGTCTTTGATACAGTTCGGTGCCATATACGTCCATGGAAAACTGCGGGACCTTACTTTCATCAAATCTTAAAAAGGCGATTCTTGTGCCGTCTGAATTCCACTCGAATGCTCTTACGAAAGCGAACTCTTCTTCATATACCCAATCGGTAATACCATTGATAATCCGGTTCTTAACGCCATCTTCCGTTATTTGTTTGGTGGTCTTTGTGTCAATATCGAACACATACAGATTGTTGTTAAATCCATACGCCACCTGTTTTCCATCAGGTGAAAAAGTAGGCTCCTGTATTTTTGTTTCAGCTACTTTGGTCAGCGATTTACTGGCAATATCATACACATAATAAAGCCCCAAGCGTGAACGTCTAAAAATGGGCTCTACATCCGTTGCAAGCAGTACCCTGCTTTCATCAGCACTGAACGTGTAGCTCGAGAAGGAAGAAACGCCTTCGAGAAGCTCTGAAGAAACCAGGGTTTCTTTTTTTTCGAGCGTTTGGTAACTGTAGGTATCTATTTGGCTAGTCCCCCGTGCTCGATCGATATTCAAGACCGTATATTCCTTTCCGTTGTTCAACGATCGAAGTTCGTCAAGACCCTCGGTTCGAAATGTACCGTTATAAATATCTTCAACGGTAATCTTCTTGGTCTGCGCATTTGTGGTAACGAACGTAATCAAGGCAAAAAGCAATAGCATGTTTGATTTCTTCATGTAATAGATGAAATTGGTTAAATTTTTCAAGTTTAGTGATAATTATACGAATAACCTCGGTTTACGATTAAAAAAGCGATGGTCACATAACATCATGTCCATAACAAGGCTTTTTCGCGTTTATACTTATCTTTACCGACAAACCCGCTACCCAATGATTTCGCCCATTGAAGGATTTTCAAAACTGACGAAAGAAGAAAAAGTCGATTGGATTTCCGAGAAGTATACCCAAAACAAGAACGCTTCAAAGGCTCTTCTAAAAACATACTGGAATACCGATGCCGGTGTTCAAAAATTGCATGATGAATTCATTGAAAATACCATTAGCAATTACTATCTGCCTCTGGGTGTTGCCCCGAATTTCCTTATCAATGACAAGCTCTATGCACTGCCAATGGCCATCGAGGAAAGCTCCGTAGTAGCGGCGGCCAGTAAAGCCGCTAAGTTTTGGTTGGAACGTGGTGGATTCAAGACCAAAGTACTGGGGACAGAAAAAGTAGGTCAAGTTCATTTCATGTTCACCGGGGATACCGGGAAACTGCGATCGTTCTTTCAAAAGGTGAAACCCAAATTATTGCAATCGGCCTCATCCATTACCAAAAACATGGAAAAAAGAGGAGGCGGTGTTACCGATATCGTCTTGCGAGACCAATCGGATCTACTCGACAACTATTTCCAGTTGCATTGCACTTTTGAGACTCGTGATGCTATGGGTGCCAATTTCATCAATTCTTGTCTAGAGCAATTCGCTTCGACCTTTAAGGAAGAGGCAAAGGCCTATACAGATTTTACGGAAGCCGAGAAGGATATCGAAATCGTCATGAGTATCTTGAGCAATTACGTACCCGATTGCTTAGTCAGGGCCGAGGTTTCTTGTCCTGTCAAAGAGCTACTGGTAAGCGATTCGATTTCCGCTCAGGAATTTGCCCAGAAAATGGTTCGGGCGGTCGCGATCGCCAAAGTGGAACCGCATAGGGCCGTGACCCACAACAAGGGGATCATGAACGGAATCGATGCCGTTATTCTTGCTACCGGAAACGATTTTAGAGCAGTAGAAGCTGGAATGCATGCTTATGCCGCCCGAAATGGCCGCTACTCGAGCCTAACCGACGCAGCCGTTGAAAACGGTATCTTTTCATTTTCGATAGAAATTCCCTTAGCCCTTGGCACAGTTGGCGGTTTGACCAGTCTCCATCCGTTAGTGAAGTGGTCGCTGGAAGTCCTTCAGCACCCTTCTGCCGAAGAGCTTATGCAAATTGTGGCGGTAGCAGGTCTGGCCCAGAATTTTGCTGCGGTGCGTTCTTTGGTCACCACGGGAATACAAGAAGGTCATATGAAGATGCATCTCTTGAATATCTTGAACCAATTGGGGGCGACCAACACGGAAAAGAAGACGTTGATCGAACACTTCAAAAAAAATACGGCGACCCACAGTGCCGTTGTTGATGCATTTGAAAAGCTCCGGAACTAATGCCACAACAATTTTATGGCCATGGTAAATTATTGATTTCCGGCGAATATGCCGTACTCGATGGTGCGGTGGCCTGGGCCATGCCCACCAAGTTCGGTCAGCACCTGCGTGTTTTCGAAACCAATTCCGGAACAATCGTATGGAAAAGTCTGGATGAAAAGAGTCTTCCATGGTTCACAGCTGTCTTTGAACAAGGTTCATTGATCGAAATCTCCAGTTCTGATACCAACACTTCACATACCCTTCAGAAACTTCTCACCGAGGCCCAAAGATTAAATCCCGATTTTCTGAACGCTTCGAAAGGATATACCATAGAAACTGAATTGACATTTCCCAGGGATTGGGGACTAGGTTCTTCCTCTACCCTCATCAGTACTATAGCCCAATGGGCCCGGATCGACCCCTTTCAACTGTTATGGAATGCCTTTTCAGGTAGTGGTTACGACATTGCATGTGCCACACACAACACCCCTATCTCATATCAATTAAAAAATGGGGTACCCATCGTGACGGAACTAGCCAAACCTCCTACATTTTTGAATTCCGTCCATTTTGTACACTTGAACAGGAAAAGAAATAGCAGGGATGCCATTGTCGCCTATCGAGAGAGGGAAATCGATAAGGTGGCATTAATTAAAAAAATCAGTACGTTGACCATCGAAATGATAGCTTGTTCATCCATGGAACACTTTGAACGATTTATTCGAACCCATGAAACGCTGCTATCCGAAGCGCTTGGTATTCCGACGATACAACAGGAATTGTTTTCGGATTATCAAGGGTACGTTAAAAGTTTGGGTGCCTGGGGAGGGGATTTTGTGCTGGTTACCGGACTTGATAAGAGTCCTGATTACTTCCAAAAAAAGGGATACCCCATTGTGGTTCCCTTTCAAAAAATGATCTTATAAAAAACCCCGATAGCAACTACCGGGGTTTTAATTTTTGGATGATCTCTTGGCCTAGTAAAATGTAGCCCTGTTATCCTCAATTTCCGAGGCTTCCTTCAAGGCATTATAAACCGCTGTGTTGACCTTATTCGCCGTTGCGGTTCGCAACGTATTTGCGTACGTACTGTAGTTATCCAATTTAGGCGCTTCTTCCTTCTTGGTCACTTTGATCATAAAGATCCCTGTATTGCCCTCGATCAGGTCGGAAGTCTCTCCATCCTTCATGGCAAAAGCTGCCCCCACCACAGCCGGTTCACTACCGGCACCTGGAATCGTTGGGGATTTAACCGTCAAGCCCGTAGCATTAGAAAGGGATTGGGAAGCGTCACTTGCAATAGCGTCCATTGATTTCCCTTGGTGCTGTCCGATAATCTGTGCAGCCTTGCGCTCTTTTCTTATTTTCGGAAGTACGGTAGCCGAAGCGTCCTCGACCGACATTACACCTTCCTTGTACTTTTTAACCAATTGAACAACGGCATATCCGTTATTGACATTGAACCGTCTAATGTCACCCACTTCGGTTTCATCGTTAAAGGCCCATTGCACAATTGTACGTTGATTGGAAAGACCAGGCAGGTTCTCGTCTAAAGACTTGATCTTATATACCGGCATTACAGAATATTGGTTTTCAGAAGCCAATTCTGTAAACACCTTGTCACCTGAACCAACTTCCATTTCAAACTTGGTCGCGTCGGTGAACAGCGTATTGCTGGTTTCTTCAGAAGCTTCGATCGCTCGTGCCAAAGTGGCTATCTGTACAATGTCTTCCTTATCATCAACCTTGATGACGTGGAACCCAAAGTCAGTTTCGACCAAACCGATGCTACCAACGGAATTGCCAAAGGCAAAATCGTTAAATGCGGGCACCATGGTACCTTGTTGGAAAAAGCCCAAATCACCTCCGGTAGGGGCAGAAGGACCATCGGAATTGTCACGGGCCAACTGAGCAAAATCGGCATCCCGCTTCTTCGCATCGCGCAAGAGCTCATTGGCTTTGGCCTCGGCCTCTTCCTTGGTTCTTTTAATATCGGCATTCGCCCGCTGCGCACCCTCATACGTAATGAGTATATGACTTGCCTTTACAGATCCGTTCGGTTTTCTATCGACCATTTTCGACACTTTGAAATAGTCTCCATCACGATAGGGTCCGAAGAGTTCCCCAGCCTGAAGTGTCATCAAAGTATCGGCAAATGAAGAGGGCAAACTTTTCTTGGCCTTGTAAATGGTATCGAATTTAATGTCTGAATTACGATCTAAAAAAGCCGCGTAATCCGTCGTATTTCGGAAACCGGTAATGGTATCGTTTCTATCGGTCTGCTCGTTATATTCTATGGTATCGTCCAATAATTTGGTGACACTGGCTTCGACCGCTGCCTCATCGGCCGCAGAGGGCTTTTCCTCGAAGTTCACAAATTGAATGTCTCTTGAGGTCTCTTGTTTATAATCTTCTTTGTTGGCATTGATATATTCAGCGATCTCACTTTTCGTCACGCTTATGGTGCTGTCTGCAATTGAAGCGAACGGAATACGCACGTATTGCATATCCACTTTATCATTGGCCAACTTATATTCCAACTCCCCTTCTTTCAAGGTCGCTCCCACTCCGGCCTTGACCAAATTGAAATAGGTTTGCTCCTTACTGCTTTGAATAATATTCTGCTCATCTTGCAGCCATAATTCATACTGCTGAGGGTTGTTAACGCTCATCTCCGAAATAAACTCCCTGAACTTGTTCTCATCGAAAATACCGTCCTCATTTTGAAATTGAGGCGCTTGGTTGTATCCAGGCATGGTCTTGATATAGTTCATGATCTGGTCTTCTTCGATATTGATTCCCAAATCTTCAAACTGTTCACCCAAAATGGAATTTCTGACTTCTTGGTCCCAAACTTGATTTATGGTTTGCATTGAAGATGCATTCGGCCCTACCCTTCTGGAGGCAGCTTCTACTTTTTGTCGAAAGGCGTCTATGGATACTTCATTACCGTTTATTTCCGCCACTGTAGAACCGACCTTACCTCCGGCACCAAAATTACTACTTGTGAAAACACCTGAAATCACAAATGCGAACAACGCCATACCAATGATCAATATCAATATGGTGGTTCGTTTTCTTATATTTTCTAAAATCGCCATCTTTATGGAATGTTTTAAATTCTATTCTTCACTATTGGGGTGCGAAATTACCATTTTCTTTTCATCTGTTCAAATTTATTCCACCAGTAAATAGCCCTATAATCAGTTAGCTATCATTATAGTTGACGCCTTTTATTATGGTATAAATCAACAGAAAATAGGTTTAACCGGAATTCGTTTTTATTCCCCTTCCAACACCTCAAGTTTGACCAAATCGATTTTTGTATTGGAGACCTCAAGGATAGTGAAACGAAAATTTTCCAGGGTTATCTCGGTGTCCTGCTCAGGAATTTCACCGGTTTCGTTTACGATGAGCCCTCCCAACGTCTCGTATTCATCTCCCTCAGGTAGTTCAAGCTTGTAATTTTCATTTAGGAAGTCTACCTCAAGCCTTGCGGAGAACTTATACGTACGATCTTCGATCTGTTCTTCTATCAAATCTGTGGTATCGTGTTCATCTTCTATTTCCCCAAAAAGTTCCTCTACGATATCTTCCACGGTTATGATCCCCGAAGTACCACCGTATTCGTCCAAAACCACTGCAATACTTTTACGCTTTTTGGTCAGCACATTCAGAATGTCATGAATCAACATGGTCTCCGGTACGAACTCGACGGGCAGGAGGATACTTTTTACCGTTTTCGGTTTTTTGAACATCTCGTAGGAATGCACATAGCCGATGATATTATCTACGGTATCTTTAAAAATCAAGATTTTCGAATACCCGGTTTCCGAAAAGATCCTGGTGAGGTTTTTAGGGGTTTCATGCAGTTCCACGGCCATGATCTCAGTTCGAGGCACCATAACTTCACGTGCCTTTACCGCACTGAATTCCAGTGCATTTTGAAAAATCTGAATCTCCGAATCCACTTCATCTTCCTCTTCTACGGTTTCCATTTGTTCCGTGATATAGTCGCCCAATTCCAACTTGCTGAACGCCAATTGCACCTCATCGCCCTCGGTTTTGAAGAAGGCCTTTAAGATAAAATCAGAGATTTTAATCACGAATTCAGAAATCAACGAAAACAAAAGGTAAAATAGATAAGCCGGCAATGCGAACAATTTAAGCAAGGTGTTCGAATAGATCTGAAATAGCACCTTGGGCAGAAATTCGGCAGTGAACAGGATGACCAAGGTGGATATTATCGTTTTGGTGAGTAAACTGAACTCCGTCAAATAGGTCAAAAAGCCTATGTCGCTATTCATGGAAAAGTGCAGGAGCCAATCCGTTAGAAAGTCGCCCATAAAAATACCATAGATAACCAAGGCAATATTATTGCCGATCAGCATGGTTGCTATGAACTTGGAAGGTTTCTTGGTAAGTCTGGTCAGTATATTCGCTAGAAAGCCCTCTTGCTTTTTCTCAATCTCTATATGAATCTTATTGGCCGATATAAAGGCGATTTCCATACCCGAAAAAAAGGCGGAAAACAATAAGGAAAGGACAATAATAACTATAGAGGTATCCAAGGCTACTGTTGGTTGTCACGTTTTCTTTGTTCAAATTTCTTCAGGTAATGCCTTCTAAAAAAGAACATAAAGCCGGTAATCACCGCCAAAAAGATAAAAATATACGATCTTGAACGATCTGTATTCCATGTGTTAAAGGCCATGATAGCCGAGAGTACGGCCACTACCAAGTTCACATAAATTGTGTATTTAAGGTATTTATTCATCAGTATCTTCTTTGAGTGCTTCGTCTTTGATTAACATAAGTCCGTATGTTTTATGCGCGCTGACATAGCTTAGACTTTTGTCGTATTTGAGATCCATTCCCTCACCATCCATAATGGTACCTTCCTCAGGGTTTGTATACTTGAACTTTTCCTGAGTAAATATCCATTCATTGATTTGATCATAGTAAAGTTGTGGTGATTCCAATTTTTTTCCATCGTAACTGTCTACAACCACATTACCACGCAAATCTATTAAATCAGTTGCAGAATAGATGATACCATAATCTGCCCGTATTACACTTTTTCTATTTTCGGCGTCGTAGATATCAAGAACCAAACCATCGGGAAAGGTCTGATACGGAAACGTCAAATTCGTAAAATCCTCGCTTTTATCACTCGTAAGAACGGAAATGACTCGAGAAGGTTCCGAATCTTCGGGCTCTAGGTTCTCCCTAACTTCGGTGTAGGTCATGACAAAATTCTCGGCTATCCCTTGAGGGAAGATTTTTTTTTGTGCTTCATCACCTACCCGGGTATAGTTATCCGAGCAAGACCAAAAAAGCATTGCCATGAAAATCATGGCAATGCTTGGTATATTCAACTTTAAAAGTAAGTTCATTTTACAAATTAGGCACTTTTACACTGCCTCCGACCCAACAACTGAAGGATACGGTTTTACCTGACATTCCCTTCTGGAAAATCATCGCTTTGTCCGGAGCTTTTTGCTGATAACTGCTGGCCGATTTCCTAGCTCTTGAACCAAGGGAAGGATCTACACGCCCCGCTCTACTAGCCATATCCGCTGCTTTCCAGTACATTGCCCTTTTCTCAAAGGTATCTTTACCACAATTGTTGGCACTGGTCGCATAAAGGTTTGCAATCAACAAATACGCTTTTCCATTTGAACCACTGGCATCAATCGCTTTCTGGGCGTATTTTCTAGCCGACGACTTGCTGCCTTTTCTTCTGAAGAGCGTAGCAACTTTGTAAGCGATATTAGATCTTTTTCGAGCATCCGTTTCTAATTCCAACGCCTTGTCGAAATCGGCAATGGCCCCTTGGGTATCACCGGCTTTTGACTTTAAAGTTCCGAGATACACATAAACATCGGCTGATGGATCTAGTTCGGCCTGAACCTCGACCATCTGACTAAATAAGGGATCATCCGTACATTCTTTGTTGAACATTCTGCTCACCGCTCTTTTCACCCATACCACATCACCTTTCTTTTCACTAAAATTCTTTTGATATAACGGAATCAAGTTTCCACAGTCGGCCAAATCACCTAGCTTGGTATCGATACTTCCTGCAATCTTACCAAAGGATGCGGAATTGGTATTATATGCCTTAAACCTTTTTTTCTCCTTTGAGGTCAAGGTACCAGCGGAATCTTTTGGAATCAACTTCGCAATTGCACCTGTAAGCTTTGCATTCTCGTCCTCGATTTTTTCGGTAACGTTATCATATACATCGAAAACTTCTTGAAGATCTTTCTTATTTGATTTGTGCAAATCTACCAAACTTGAGAAATACAGATAGAGGGCTTTTGGATTTTTAAAGTTGGCCAAATCTTCAGTAAAAGCCTTGCCCAACATCGAATAGATTTCATCATCAGAAATCATTTTGTTGTCGTATTTCAACAATACCTTATCTATAATGACCGAAGCCAATTTGGCCTTCTTTGGAAAATACTTCATGCTACCATCGAAAAGCGCCAATAAATCACTGATATAACCATCTTTTTCAGCTCCAGACGATTTTTTAATCTTATCCTTAAGGATTCGCTCTCCATACAGAAAATTCGCATAATTCAGTTCAGGACAGGTCTCATAAACCATTTTCCATGGCGTATAGGCAGCGTCATAGTTTTTCACCTTTACGTGCTCAGTGTAAATTGAAAGATTGGTCATACACTCCGGATTTTGAGCCTGGGCATTACCCATCATCATACATCCAAGAAGCATAAATACCGTAGAGTAGAATGTTGTTTTCATTTTGATATCTGTTTAAAGCGGTTAATGTACTAAATTTTTCTCAGTTTATTTTTGCCTTACGGAACCATTGGTCATTCAGTGAAAGACTTACATTTATTTTAAAGTATCCTTCTTCTATTAAATTGGCATCTGTCGTACCTCGTTGTCCTAGTTCGAAACCTAGGTTGAGGTTTGAGAGACTTCGTCCCAGTGGTAGTCCAACTCCAAAAGTTATGCCAAAGTTGTTTATTTCCGTGTCGTTAACAAGCATACCGCTGTTCTCCATCCGCACGCCGGCGCGGTATGTAATGCGTTTCAGATATTTGAAAGACGTATGATCGGGAACCCAAAAACCACCAAAAGCGATGGTACTTGCATTTTGATATTGTAGGTTTTCGAACTGCAAAAACGGGTTGACATAATCACCCAGATCCTGGACACTATATTCACCTCCCAAAAACCACTTTCTATCCTCACCGAAACCGAGGCCCATGGTCAGCGTCGTCGGTATTTTTACCGCGGTCTCCTTGAGTCCGAGCGCGTCTAAGTTTACATCGGAACTTTCTAGCTCCGTACCTAAGACGGGGCTATCTTCATCGGCTACTACCGAACCGATCCGTTGTGTATTGCGTGCCGTCAGGTTCGCTTGGGTATTTATACGAATAGAGGTATGAAGTCTGTATTTATCCTTGAATCGCGGGGTATAGTTCAACGCGTAGTTCAAGTCCATCCCATTGATACGCGATGATCTTTCATCGAAAGTAGCCAATTGCACATCTTCCACCAGCTGCAGACGTTCACTCTCTAAGGTACCAAAATTGAAATTGGCCGTAACCCCTAGTTTCAGATTATCGGTAATACCCCAACCGATAGAGGCATAGACCCTATTAAGTCCTCCTGTGCCCGAAAAGCGGTTGACAATATTGGGGTCATCTCCCACCCCGTCAATAGCGGATTCAAAGTTGTACCCTACCGATGAAAGCGGCATAAGACCTATACCTATACCTAAATTTTCCCGTAGCGTAAAGGCGAGGGCCAAATACTCAAGATTAGTGACGCTACTACTCTCTTCGGCCGTAGCACTTGAAAGGGTAAGCTGGTTATATGAAACACCAGCCGTGTATGTCGTTAACCCAAATGTTTCGCCAAATTGCACCCCTAGGTCGGCATAGGCCGCCGGATTCTGCAGATTGACATGTATACTATCGGTATAGACGCCAATACCACCCATCATTTGGTTTTCGATCGTCGTGGTCGATCTCAATTCGCCAATACCAAAATAGGAATAGGGAGATACCGTACCATCTTGAGCATACGCGCCGAAAAAGGTCAGGCACACTATTGCAAATCCAATTTTTTTGATCATTCAGTGCTTGTTGTATTCCAGTAGGTAATTTAGTCCTCGAAGGAGAAATTTGGAATCCGCAAATATGGTATTTTTTAATCGTTTTGACAAAAATTGGGAGTCGCCGCCTGTTAAAATAACTGTTAAATGTGCAAAACGCGATTTATATTGGTCGATTACCCCGTCAATTTCGGCGCAGACACCGTTGACAACGCCGCTATGCATGCTGGTTTCGGTTGAATTTCCAATGAGATCCATAGGTATTTCCTTTCGCAATAGTGGCAATTTCGCAGTTTGATCGTGCATGGCGCGATAGCGCATATGGATTCCAGGTGAAATGGCCCCGCCAAGATATTCGCCGTAGTCATTCACCATATCATATGTGATACAGGTACCCGCATCCACCACTAAGATATTGCCATTGGGATTTCGATAAAAAGCCGCAGCGGCCAAGGCAATACGGTCCACACCCAAAGATTGTGGGGTAGCATACGAATTTTTAAATGGAGTACGTGTGGTATGATTCAAGACATACACTTTACAAAAAATGGAAAGGGCGGCCAATTGCTTTGTATCGAACTCACCCACCGAAGAAACCATGGCCCTACGAATATTGGGGTATTGATCAAAGATTTCCTTCACCTCATCGATAAGTCCCTTTTTCTCCAAAACTGTATCAAACAACAGCTTTTGACCGTGAAACACGGCAAGCTTGGTGGCTGTATTTCCAACGTCGACAATCAGGTTCATGTATCAAAGATCATAATTTCAGAAAAAACAATTTCCTTTTTTACGGTTTTTGTTTGTATATCCTAAATTTGAAATTATATTTGCACCCCGTTTTGGGCGAATATGTTTCGCTTCTAGAAATGGTATGGTGCCTTAGCTCAGTTGGTAGAGCAATGGACTGAAAATCCATGTGTCCCTGGTTCGATTCCTGGAGGCACCACCTTAAACCCCTGTAGTTTCAATAACTACGGGGGTTTCTATTTTTGGTTGACAATCCGGTTGACATATTTAAATACCTCATTCTCACTTTGCTGCTTGTGATAAGGCTATTTGTGAGAATATGAAATATAGGGTTTCCGCTTTTTTCTTTGCTGAACCGTATGGATGGAGCACTGTCATTGAGAATATTTCGTGTACCATGTCATCAATTTCGTCTTCCTCTTCGATATTGAAAAGACCCCTAGTAAAAGCATTTATGTTCTCCCAGTAATTGTCCAAGTTTATACTTGCTTTATCCATCTTCTCTTTAAAACTCCGGGATACTATTACTTGTTCCAGGATGTCAATTGCGTTTTCCTTTGAAATAGTGGTTTTCATGTTATTGTTTTTGTGGTTTTAGTTCCAGTTCATCCGTATAAAATCTTACGATTTCAGCCAGCCAATCATTGTAGAGTCTTTTGGCTAGTACGCTTGATTTTTCATCACTTTTCAAGACCCCACGAAGTATATCATAAAAGTTCTCATGGATGTCCGCACCCTTTTTTGTTGGGATATTGTCAACTCCCATTAACTTGAGGGCGGAGCCATACCCGACATATTTCCAATCTGTCTCGAATTCGATTTCATCTCCTCCGGGATGGTAAGCGTTCAGTATTTTTCTCATTCCTCTTTTTAATCGGTGCCAAATGATATGGTCATTTAGAATATCAAGAATGATCTCTTCCTTTAATTTTTTATCGATTGTTTTCATGTTTTGGTTTATAGATTAATAGACTTGGATTAGATTCTCCGCCTTGAAGCAACGGAACGCCATTGAATCAAGGTCATAGTAGGTAACTACTTTGGGATTGGGTGCGCGTAGCCCCTTGATATCCCCTAGGAACTTGGATTGCATGGTTGCCATTGCATAGCGTAGGCTGCCGTCCTTTTTCTCGTACGCTATCTTTACCTTGCGCTTGAGCATTTCCATTTTCAGTTTGTAGATGCTCCAAGCCTTTACTAGTGCGATACGGAATGATTTGCCTGTCGCCTTTGCGATTACCCAGGCTTGTTTGAATAAATGTGATTTGTCCATGATGGTGGTTTTAAAAAAATTAACTCTTTAATGCTATAATTATAATTCAAATGTAGCATTTAAAAGTTACGTATACAAATATATTTAACTATTTAATGTTAAATTATATTTAATTTGTAACTTTGTATAGTTAATTGTTAATCCATATACAGTGTTGAGAATAAAGGAAGTCGCGAAGGAGAAAGGAATTTCGATGGAGGAAATCGCCAACACCTTAGGCATCAATAGGGTGTCGTTGAGTAGAAATATAAATGGCAACCCCACCATTGAGACCTTGGGTAAAATCGCCGAAGTCCTGAGGGTAGATGTAAAAGACTTCTTTGTTTCTTCGAACGAGGACATTCCGATAAAGGGTTTCGTAAAAGTTGGAAACACAATTCACGAAATTGGCTCGACAGAAGATCTTGAAAAGCTGCTTGAGCTTACGAAAGGAGAATAAAAAAGACGGCCTTGAACAAGGGCCGCCTTTCATATAACAACCCTTTCGGGATATTAAGAGTGATTGTAAATATACTATGAATTATCCGTCACGGATGCATCGGGAGCGTTCTTTTTCACAGAGGTTATTCCGTTTTCCATAGCGGAAGTACCTGAATACATTTCACTACTTCCTATAACCTGACCATTTGATGCCTTTAGATTAAAATACGGGCTTCCGTCCTTTGCAGTTTTCCTATCGTATTTCCCGTCATCTTGCGAATTCTTCCTAACGGATTCTATACCGTTGTCACAGGATGATTTTGTTTTGTAGGCTTCACTGCTTAAGATTACTTGGCCGTTACCCGCCTTAAGGTTGAACCTGAACTGGCCGGATTTGTCCTTTTTGATTTCGAATTTTCCCATTGGTTTTTGTTTTTAAGTTTAATTGATAACTGGATCTTCCTAAAATTATTATTTAAAAAGAACATTTTCAATCAAATAGGAAATTTAACATCGTTAATTCAAGGCTTGAACCGCCGCCATTCCCCTCTTGAATAAAAGTAATAGTATCCGCTATGTGTGAAATTATGATACTTGTCTACCAATCCATGCAATATCTTTTCCAATACTTCTGGCTTTCTTCTATAGTTGGTGAGAAGCCCATTATCACAGAACACTGCTTTACCCTTGACTACGGAAAGATAACTTCTGCCCGCGTTCTTCACCATAAAATCCCCTTCGAAATGGACTGCTTGCCTGATCCACAGGGCGACAAGTTCGCGATGTACATTATATGGTTCGGACATATTCCAAATATTAGGTATATTTCCATATTTTGAAAGAACACGATCTGTTTTAACACAAAAATTTTTATCTTGATCCTAAACCAATGAACATGTGTTATTCGACCCAACAGGGAAAGCCCCTTTCGGAACTGGAGAAAGCCTTGAACGCCGTTGCTAAGTTACCCGAATACCTTGATGATGACGACCTTCAGCAATACCATATCAACGGTTTTGCAAGGCAGTCATTGAAGGGCGGGACAAAGGAATCCATTCACCCTATAATGGCCATACAGCCCCAGGAGAACCCCAAATTCCTTGCGCCATTGATGTGGGGGTTCATTCCAAGCTGGGAGCTGGGAGAGAATGCGGAACGGTATTATGCCGATACAAGAGGGGTGGGTTCCGGTCTGAACGCCACAAGTGAAAAGATATTTACTTCACGTATGTTCATGGATAGTGCCGAGAATAGAAGATGTATCGTTCCGGTAACTGGATTTTATGAACCCTATCGCGTTACCCATGTCAAGAAACCGTTTTCGATACCTTTCTTCTTTGAAAGACGGGATAAGGAAATAACGAAACTTGCAGGTATCTATAGTTTTACAAAAGATGGGCACGCCACGTTCGCGATTATCACCAAACCGGCGACACCACTTTTTGAGAAAATCCACCATACCAAGAAAAGAAGGCCGGTAATATTACATGATGATCAGGTCGAGGGATGGTTGGATAGTAGCTCATCACGAAGCGACCTTGAAAATTTGATCGATAATGACATGCCTGACGAGCTTATTTATGCCCAACCCATAAGCAGGGATCTTTACAGACCTAATGAGGATTCCAACAGACCGGATATAACCACTCCAGTTCATCATCTCGAAATAGCTATCGATTACGAGAACAAACCACAACAGGATCTATTCGGCTAATCCTTTAAACTACTGACCAAATGACTTTGGAAGATTATTTATCGCTATCTAAGGAAGAGCAGTGGGACGTGCTCTGGGATAATGGAACACACTTAAATAACTATTGCAGCATAGATAGCAAGTTTACTTTATACGCACTGCACAAATTCTTTGTCGAGATAGAGTTATGTGTTGAAACAGACAAAATACTAGGACTGCATCCATTCATTCATGGCTTTAGAATGGATAAGTATGCGGGGACAATTAGCATTTAACTTTTTTAATCAAACCCCTGTCCTTTTCCGTCCCCACCAGTGGGTACGGCGCACAACAACTAATTGGGGTGGCAGGTACAAAAAGTCTATCAAAGGGAGTAAAAACGTGATCTGGTTTAGCTCAATTCCTTTCTCAGTTCATACGCAAATGTCATATATGATTCTAGAAATTCCGACCTCAGCCCCATCATTTCTTCAGCTAATTCGTTAAATTCTTGGGTCAATCTGTCATCCTCTGAATCATTAAGACCTATGTGTTGAGCGACAACGTTCATTCTTTCACATATTTCAACATAAACCCTAACTTTATCAACAAGATCATCGAATTTCAAATCTTTTAGATTTCTTCTGAATAAATGTGAAAACCTGTATGAATAGGATTCGATTATAGTCCTGACTTTTCCGCACTGAGCGGTTATTTGGTTCATTTCTTTTGCCTTCCCTTGAAGTAACTCAACAATTTGTAATCGAGTCGCTTTGCTTTTTCCAATGCTTTTCATGAGTAGAGCATAATTAAATAGTACATTATGAAAATCATGCACGGCAGAAACCTGCTTTACAATTAGCTCATAAGCATCTATTTTCTTCAACCTCAAATTAAGCTCTAAGCTGCTATCTTCATTCCTTTTACCCAGTAACCAAGTAATAGTACCCAATAAGATGAGACTAAAAAAGGCGATTAATGGATTCAGAACCCCGCCTATAAAATCCCCAAAGCTTCCCCAGTCCGCAATATTATTAGAAACCTCTTGGTCTTTGAAAAAGTATATGAATACCGAAACAATAACAATGATTTCAACACACATCAACAGCAAATACCATAACAAACCTCTTGTAATTTTATTCCAGTTCTGTTTCATATTTGATAAATATATCAAAAATAAACTCCCTACAGAATTACCCTAAACTAGAACTTTCAATCGCATTCCTTCTCAATGCCTGGGCAGTTGTCACATGGCCTTCAACCACGAATGCCTGAACCGGTTGATCGTTCTGCTCCAATAAACTTTGGTTCAATTGATTTTGGGGATTGCTCTCAACGACATTGAATGCCGGAGGGGCACTAGGTGTAGGCCCGATGGATCCGCCACCGCCACCGCCCGGCACTTTTACCTGTTGTATCTTCTTGACGTTCTGAAGTCCGGCAGCTACTGCCGCCGCCGATGAAGCGATCCCTAATGCGATTCCTAGCGGCCCTCCCGTTTCAAGTCCCGCCTTATATGCCAAGGTCGCCGAAACAAAGGTATTGATCAGCGTAGAGGCCACGGCCAATGCCTTACCTACCTCGGTCTGTTTGCCGGCAATACTGGATAGGTTCTCGAATATCGCGCCCACTTGTTGCAGGGCCAGTATCTTTGCCTCTTTCTCCCCTTCGGCTATGGTCTTTCTAATTTCGCTCTGCTCCCTTTCAAGGTTGGTCCTAGCGGTCTCGGCAAGAAAAATAGCATCGAATTCGGCGCTAAGTGTCTGGTCAAGGCTATCGAAGCCGGCCAATCCCGTTAATGGAAGGATTGCTGCGGTCTCTTGATCCGGCCCCCTGGAGCCTTCACCTTGCCTAGCAAGCTCCATAGCGGCCAGTTTGTCCTGTTGGCCTATGATCGCAAGGGTCAGTTCCTCTATCTCCTTTTTACGGGTCTCTATGGACTCCGCACTTCCGAATAGGGAGTCGAAGACACTGCCCCGGATCTCGCCTACCTTGCCCTCAAGCCCTATATCTATACCAAGGTTGGACAACAATGAGTCCATACCCCGCGCGATGAACGTAAAGAACTGGTTCCCCGCTTCCGTTACCGCATAAAATATGGTTTTAGCGTTCTTCTCGGCCTCAAGTTGGCCCTCCAATTGTTGTTTCTGGTACTCAAGCTCGACTTTCGTAGTATCGAGCACCTGTTGGATGCGTTCTTTCTTTAATTCGATAATCTCTTTCTCCGTCTTCCCTTGCAAACGAAGGACATTTTCACCAGCCTCATAGGACTTTAATTGGAAGCGGGCCTCGTCCGTTATTTGCGCCTGTAGCTCGATCTGGTCGTTAAGTTCCGAATTGATCCCGGTGACCGCTCCCTTTATATCGTCCCAATAGGCCACTATAAGCCCCAATGAAACAACTAGGGCACCTATTCCGGTAGCGGCGATTGCCGCCTGTACACCTTTAAGGTTGATCGAGAAAAGTTTACTTGCCTCGGCGGCGTCACGTATCCTAGAGGCGGCCCCACCTGTGAGCGCGTCCAACGTGGCTATGGCCCCGCTGTTCTCCCCGACTTTCTTGAGTCCCCCGTCCGCTTTCTGCGCGGAATCCTCTACTTTGTCGATATTCGATTTGGTCTTTCGGAGATCCTTGTTCAGTTCATCAAGTTCCCCGTCCTGAACGTTTATCGTTATTGTCTTGGTAACCATTGGCTCTTGTCGATTTTAGGGAACAATGAGTTAAGTTCCCTGTTGTTCAATCCTGTTCTTCTTTTCATTTCCTCGATCAGTTCCAATTGCTCCGATATTATGTGGAAGCTTTGGGTCATTATCTCAATAGGGCCGAGATCGAGATTCGTCATGCTCAACTCATTAAGCTTTGTAAACTCCGTAATAATCTCATCGATAGAGAAATCAACATAGTCCTTAACCTGAATTTGTTTTTTCTTGACACGAGGCATAAGATTTTTTTTAAATCCCCCTCACCATAACAGCAAGGGGGATGGTTAATAATAAAAAAATGAAGAAATCAGAAAAATTTTGAATTATTTCTACACCACAGTTGAGACTTCAGTTCGTCAATGCTCAAGGCGATGTTCAGAAGGATGGTTTCCTCCTCTTCCCGCATCGTTTCCGGGTCTATCTTTCGCAGTCTCGAACGTTGTGTCCTAAGCTCCTCATGCAGTTGGGAATCACTGTACTTATTGTAATTCTTTATTCGGTATTCCTTGTATCTTAAGTTCATTTCTTTGCGTAACGACGAGCGTCGATATAGACTTGGTTTTTGCTCATCTCCCATCTTAGCCCGGGGTGGTAGCTCACTATATCCACTGCCCTACACATTGTACTGTACTCCGCGTGGTTCTCTTTAAGCTCCAAGGCCGCAGCAAGGAGTTTCTGCAAGGCGTTGTATTCATCTTCTTTTGCGGGATCTAGGATTAGGTCGAAATCCTTTTTCATGGATTCAAGGTTATAGGTAATGCCATCTTTTGCGATAGTAGGGGCATACTTCATCATCCTTTTGGTCAGGTCGTTAATCGTAGATTTGATCTTACCCAATTCCAATAGGTTCGCATCTACCTTTGATCTAAGGAAACGCTCTCTATTCGTGTGAGGCGGTTCGTTGCTTCCGTAGTTCTCGAAGAACTTATCGATATTATACTTTACAGGGTCTTCGATTAACAGCAAATAATCATCAATCCCTTCTTTTCCCTGTATCGCTTCGGTTTTTGTAACCAAAGTCTCGTGAGCCTCTCTAAGGGCGCTCTCCCTTTTCGATAATGGGTCGTACGCGTCGTCCCTGTATCCAATAATTCTATCTTCCATTACTTCTTCTTTTTAAATAGTTCCGAATCCCTTAGGATCTTCATAAAGGGATTACCGTGTTTCGCTTCGTATTTTGCGTTCGCTACCCTTGCCTTTCCTAGAGCTATTTCCAGGAAATCGGGACGTTGTTTAATCTTCATATCTTTTTTTGAGATTTAATTCCTTAAGACCGAGAAGCCATTCATTCCGGCAGTTCCACTTTATTGAGCATATAATTGATAGACCCGGAGTAGGTTATACCTAAGGTCTTCGATACACGCTTTATTTTTTCGATATTGTCCACTGTGAGATAGACGTGCCTCTGTAATTTGGTTTCGGATTCCATGTTTCCTGCTTTTACATATAACACATAAGTTGTGTTTTTGTCTATTTTTCAAACTTTTTTACACATATAAGACGCAAATAATGGTTTATTGGCTAATAATACTTCGTATCTTTTTGATTATCATTATTTTACAACATTACTCGGAAATGCTTTTTTCGCTAACGAACGGCGTATATGCCAAAGTTCGGCCGAAGAATGAACCACATCCTCATCATTAGCGCATCGGAATAGTCCGGGGAACGGCCTAAATATTCTTTTATTCTTTCCTTGCTAAGTATCGTAATCTTCGAAGTGTCGATTTCCTTGGGCAGCCTTACCCACTCCAGCTCTTGGGATAACGATTTCTCCACTTCCGGAGAACACCTGACATGTATGAGTCCATCGTTTATCATTTCGGCCAGTTTGAAATAACACTGGGTCTTTAGGTTGGCGAAATTCTCCTCCTTGCCTTTTATCCTAACAGCTTTTGAACCGTTAACGAAGCCTTTGCATTTTAGATAATCTTTGACACCCGCGCCCACACCGTCCTCATCCACGATTACATCTTTGACATCGACATCGTGCAGCCTTTGTATGGATCTGATGGCTTCCACACATTGATCAATCGAGGATGACTGTAGGGACTTAACATAGATAACCGTGAAACCACTCCAGACCATTATGACTGTACTGTCCTTTCCGAACCTTGCGATGTCCGCGGTAATATATCTCCTCTCGAATTTAAGCTCTCTTTCCTCGAACATTTTCTTGATGGCCGTATAGCTAATAAGTTGACCCTCATCTTCGCTGGCCTCGGCCTCGTATAGAGCCTTGAATGTTTTTTCAGGAAGGTCTCTCTTAGCCTGTTGCACTTCCTTCTCTGAAATAATGCCCTCTTTTATGGCCTCCCAACAAGTTATCCTGAAGTACTCATAAGTGTCATCGGAACTGGCCTTTTCTTTTAGCAGATGTACCCAATTGCTTTGTCCTCCGAAGTTGCCTATAAGTTTACAGGATGCCTCGGTTGCAGTTAAGGTCGTTCGAAGTGCGTGCCACGTAGCCTCTTTTGCCCTAGGAGCTTCGTCAAACACAGCAGCAAACACATCCTCCCCATAAAGGTTATCGGGTTTTTCGGCCGACTTGAAATATATCCTTGCTCCATTGGGGCAATATATGACCAAGTGGGTCTCATTGAACCTGTATATACCGGAAGGTGAAAGATACTTCCTGAATCTATCGAAAGCTATCTTGGCCTGGTTGTATATTGGAGCACACCACCAATAGTTGCGACCATCATGATCGATACCTTTCTCGTGGGCCTTCATGAATAGCCATACAATGTGGCTATAGGTCTTGCCTGACTTGGTACTTGCCTCTGTTATAGTAAACCGCGCCTTTGAAAAGATAATCTCCTTCTGATAGGATGTCAACTTTGGAGGTCTTATTTCCATTTGCTCATATCTATCACAGGGCTTTCAACTGTTCCGGTCATTTCTACGGCTTTCATCGATGGTAGGACATACTTCGTCAATAATGAGATGAACTGCAATCTTTGGTTCGGATCCAGTTTATCATAGTCCTCTTGCATTTGTACCAAGTTGTCCGAAATGAACTTCTCGAAATGCTCGCGTATCCTTTCGGTCTTTTTGTTCTTAGACCCTTTAGGTCTGCCCGCACCGGGTCTTTTTCCTCCTTGCATATCTTTGATAATTAATTGATTAATAATGATATTTTTTTGGGGTTCGATACTTTATGGCACCACATATGTGATTTTATATTATTGATTTTCAATGTTTTACAATTTTAGTTGACAGGTTGGTTGGTATAAAGCATGATTTTTATTCAATTTTTCGATGGAAATGGGGGCGCCCAGTGGTATTTCTATGTCCTCGAACCTTGTCATTCTTGTCACTGTCTTGTCATTTGAATTTGTACCAATTGACACGAACCTATGTCCCATGTTTGTTGACCTCCCAAAGTATCTTGTCAGTAGTGTCATTATAAAAGGGTAAATATTAGTTTAATATAGAGAGGGGTATAGGCGTATGGTTTTACAAAAACAAGTGACATGATGACAAGGTGACAAGATATGCTCCTCAGCCCCCGCATCCGTTGAGTTCGTATCGTGTCATTACATATTGTCAATAGTGTCATGATTGGCTCTCGTTAGTCTTATCTATCATCAAATAGCATCTTTTGCTGTTCTTTGTATTACTGTCGTACACTTTCACCTGTCTGTACCCAAGGGATTTCATAATGCTCCCCAATTTGTAGATACTGATGGTTTCCCTTGTCCTTGTTTCGAGCTTGTTCTTTATCTCAGTAGAAGTGAGTTTAATAGCCCTTCCACCTTCCATTTCTACTGGTTCGAAGTATTGCTGCACCATCTCCTTAACCACGTCGGGCTGCTCGTTTCTCGAAGTACATTTATTTAGGTAATCGATTTCATTTCGTCCCAACATCCACCCGTCGCCGATTTCTTGATAGGTATGGTATAGTTCCATGAAGAGTTCTACCTTATCAATCTTGGAGTACTTCTCCAGGTCTATGCTTTTCACGTTGATAGGGATAAGCCTTCGGTTTCCGGTCGGGTCATTGAGTATTTGTTCCTCATTACTAGTTCCACATAGTACAGCGTGGCGCTTGAGGGTCTCATGTGCTTTGCCATAAGGCTTCCTGACCGTAAAGGAATCCTTTGAGGAAAGATCTTTGAGCTTTGCGGCCTCTTTTTTGGACTTCCCGGAAAACTCGTCATCTAGAACGATCAGTTTCTTGGCCATCAATATCTCATCATCCTTCCCGCTGTCCAATTTACTTTCCGCATAGTAGGGTCTCAGTTCTATGGGAAGCAACTCCCGGAAGAACCGACTCTTACCGCTTGCCTGTGGCCCGGTGAGGACAAGTACAAGTAAAGAGTATGTCCCGTGCATAGATGCAATAATGCTTAGCAGCCATCTTTCCATGAACACCTCCAAGAAATCAGCATTTGATTCGTCCTCGGACAAGCTGTCCAATGAAAGATCGGGTTTCTCGTATTCGATACAATCCAGCAGTTCTTTTACCCGCCCCACAGGTTTCATCTCTTGGTACTTTTCGAAGAAATCCAGGAACGGATTATACGTTTTAGTGAAGTCGCTGTTGATGTAGTCCCATATTTTGTTTTTGCTTATATTATAGTTAATCTCGCGCATGGCTTTGGTGTAGATGGTGTTGATATCCCTATCGATAATCGCGTCACCATCTAATTCGATTTCCCGAGTAATTGAATTATGTCGTAAGCCGAATCTTTTGAGAAACTGTTCTAGCTTGTCGATTTTATCATTCTTGGTTATCTCAATTACTTTGCTCATCGCTTTTGAGTGTACATCCATTTTCTTCACTGCCTCCATCTAAACAAATTCTTTTGCGTTGAACGTTATTCTCTTGTAGGCCGAATCCGTTAGCTTTTTAAGCTCATATTGATCGAGATCCGGCTCTTCGTATGTCCTGATAACCGCCCATGCAGAATCAAGGGATACACCGTATTCACAAAAGGCAGCAGCAAGCTTGTACAGACTATTGTTCCTTGCGGATGGATCCCAGTGGTTGTTTTTCCACCATTTGAAAAGTCCTTTGATTCTTGCGCCCTCGGTGGCACTACCAATGGATTTAAGGTTCCTGACTTTTGGACGTGAGACCGGAGCGATAAACCTTTTTGTAAAGACCTCTGCGTTTTCGTTCAGGTAAAGTTTAGGGTCATGGCTGAGGAAACACAACCTGGAGATATCCTTCGTGGAGGTATCGGGCCTGAAGTCACCATAATGAAGAAGTGCGGCATTGTAATATTCCTTATAACGTTCGTCGCCTATTACCAAAGGAATGCGTACGAGCATTTTTAGACCATTTCCCGAAGGGGATATAAATATGCAAAGACAATACTTGCTCCTGGCCAGTTTTTCCTTTACGATACCCGCATTCCTCAGGCCATCGAAATCAAGACAAATCAACCCTGATGGTTGTGTACAAAAGGCTTTAGCCCTTTTTGAAAAAGTTCCGGCAAAGGTGACGGCCGGCAATTGCATTTTCAATGAAGTGCGCCTCTTTTTTTCGCTAGTAGCGCGAATTCCACTTATAAGCTTTACATATTTATTTGATCTGATTTCATTCAATACGAGTTCTAGTTCCCTTTTCTCCCCTAAGGTATCGCTAACCCTATTAAATTGTGATATTACCGTGTTTTTTAGTAAATTTGTCTCCATACCGTTTATGTAAAAAAGTTAAGCCCAGAGTCTTTGGTGGACTATTCTGGGCTTTTTTTCTTTAAGCTACCGAACGTTTATATTTTAAGGATTTTGCATCCTTACAAACCCGTTCAAACTCTTCTGCGGTTATCAAATACTTTCTTCCGAATCTTTGAGCTTTGATTCTACCGTCCTTAATTGCGGCGAGCACTGTCTGAGTGCTAAGGGGCGTATTTTCTGAGATTTCTTGAGGGGAATATCTTTTTATGGGATTACTCAGCAATAGTTGCTCAATTCTCTGTAGACGACTGGAATTTGATTTTTGAGCCTCCAGCAGCTCCTCTAATGGTAGATACATATGCCTTGTTTTTATAGTTATACAAGGCTAATTTATATATGTGGATATGTAATTATCTGTTACAAGTTACGGTAACAGTAGAAACTGATTATTTAACTCTTTTTGGTATAAAATGGAAGTCGTTTCGCATTCCTTCATACCATTCATACTCTCTATGACGTTTAAAATACCCACGATGATAATTTATGTGGAAGTGATTGTTAATTGCGTCAGCAGCTTCTTGAAGTGTGCGATGTTTTCTAATTAAGCCGTTGTCAAGTAATGTATCGTAAAATGCAGTCATCAAGGTCAACCTAGATTCGCTTCCGACATTCCATGTGTGTTTGTTTCCAACTTTACTGGCTATACTGTATTCATTTAGTTGCGCCATAACCTTTTCGTAATCCGAAACCTCGTAGAAAGAGTCACGGAATGATATTTTAAATTCGGCCTTAACTTTCCTTTGTTGCTCTAGATAGCCCTTGTAAATAGCTAATTGTTTGCCCTCTACAATTGAATAGTAATTGGCACTAAGGCCGGAAAGAAAATCTAGTTCCGCGCTGATAAAATCAGTTGCTGTTAATTCAAAACCTTCTTTTGTGTTGCCTGTTATCACATTTTCAGGATTTTCCATAACTCCATTTGAGATAACGACCGACTCACCATGAAGCACCTGAGTTTCGTCACTATTGTTGAGCAACCAAATCTTGAGGTTGTTCTCGAAAATTTCATTAACGTTCGTCCCATTCGGTTTCACCCTGGCAAACTTATCCTTCGCGAACAAGTGCTTGAGTTTAACTTCAATCTCCGCCGTGTCGTCCTTCTTCCTTTTGGCCGGTCTTTTCAATTGACTTTTCTTAATGGTTGAACAATATTATCGAACACATCTGCCACAGCCTCTTTCTTTGCCTCTTGGTCCACCTGATAATAGGTGTTTAATGTTTTCAGATCCTTATGGCCTGAAATTGAAGCAATAAGCTTATCGGAGACTTTCTGTCTCTTCATCATCGTTATAAAGGTTCTTCGTGCGGTATGAGTACTAATTCTTTCGAATAGCGGCATCTTTTCACGAACGACTGTTTTACCTTTGACGATTACTCTTTCAGACTCCTGTGTATATCCCGCAGCTTCGAAAACCTCTTTAATATACTTGTTCTGTTTTTGGTTCGCTATCAGGGGAAGATCATAGTCGTATTTCCGTAATATCATCTCGGAAACATTGTTCAGAGGAATTTCCCTTGGTTTCTTGTTCACGCCTTTCTCCTCCTTCAATAAAATGCTACCGTCTATTACATTGTGGCGACCTATGAGTTTGAGTTCCCCAAATCGCATTCCGGTTGTGCATGCAAAAACGAAAACGTCTCGAGCCCGCTCCAACCTCGGAAGTTCGAACTGATGTTCCATAATGTTGGCCAGGTCTTCCGCTTTGAGCGCTACCTTCTCCGTAAATGCCTCTTTCATCTTCTGGAATTTCCTGAAATCGTCCTGATAGGTATACCCGTTATCCAAGGCATAGAACATGAAGGTCTTGAACAGTCCCAAATTCCTCCTAAAGGTATTTGTCGCGTGTTTCTTTACGTTCATCGAGTACTCGGTGAACTCGATGTGAAAACGCTTTGTAATGCTCTTAAAACTTAACTTGTAGCCCGTGTCCCGCTCGAAGTCCTCCAAGATACCTTTGATGTTGTTATATCTCTTAATCGTATTGAGCGACCATTTCTGCTGTTTTTGATTGTCCTCCATAAACTTGTCATAGGCTTTGAAAAACAGGTTCTTACCTGATTTGGCTTTCTTGAATTCCTTATCGAATTCGATACGAACAATTTGAGAAGTGAACTCCTCACCATATATCTTGGATCTAGCTTGAAGCTCGCCGAATTTATCCGTGTAACGATTAAGCTGCCTTCTTATCGAGCTGTATTCCCCTGATTTATTCTTTCCGTGCGCTATTGGTTGACGGTTTTTGAAATCCCATGATTTTGGGTTGATTTTCTCTCCCGTGGAGTAAACGAATTTCTTTTCCTCGAACTTGAAGTATGACGAGAAGAGTATCAATGTTTCCTTATCCGATTTTGGCTTTTTTAAAAAGAATGTGGAATTTATAGTTGACATACGGTTGACAATTTAGTTGACAGAAATCTTATGGTTAAACATGTTTCCTATCTATATTTAAATTTACGAAATACCCGGTTTCTATAGGGTTCAAAGGTATTGGAGTTGTTAGGAGTTATTAACCTGCAAATAGTTCAATAACTGGAGGCACCACACTAGATCCCCGCTTTTGCGGGGATTTTTTGTTTGCCAATGGTTTTCCCGAAGACCTGCTGTGCCACTTACCGCATTTTAATGCCGTTTGCCAATTCGTGAAGAATTGTCCGACAACCGTTCATCCCGATTATTCGAATTTTATCCCTGCACCAGACCGATCAACAAGCATTGCGTTCATTTGGTCTGAATTTTTCCTTTACTCAAACCAAAGGTTAAATCTTTGTCCCCTATTAATCCCTAAAATAACCAGATTATGAAAGTAGCTTTACTATTGAAAGAAATCTATCTTGATGGATTTAAAAACCTCGGAAACTTCGTTGTGAAGAGGTATTTTAAAATTTTTGCATGGTTCAGTTTTATCATGTTCATTGTTGTGCTCTACGCCTTTATTTTTAGAGTCTCGACCGGTTTTGCTTTTGACTAGCTTAACAGTTAAAAAGAATATAAGGTTTCTAAACATGGAAACTTGCATGTTGACACCTTGTTGGCATCATTTACATTTTTGATCGTGCCCATATGTATTTATTGAAAAAGCCGCGCTATATTTAGTCGCGGCTTTTATTATTTTCCGCGATGCAATCCATATAATTACAACGACCCGTATTTCGTTTATGCATATCTCGATACTCAAATCACTGTTCCAAAGGGATCTTCAAAAATTAAAAAGGGAAATCGAAGCCTATCACCATGAACATCATCTGTGGACTACCAACAAAGGTATTCGCAATAGCGGAGGCAACCTATGTCTTCACTTACTAGGAAATTTAAATGCCTTTATAGGAACGGAACTGGGCAACACGGGCTATGTACGGCAACGTGAATTGGAGTTTTCACTACGCGACGTACCTAAAGAGGAACTGTTGATGCAGATCGATGGTACCATGGCCATGATCGAATGTACGCTTGAGGAATTGTCGGAAGAGGACCTCAACAAAGAATATCCGATACCTGTATTCAAAAAAACCATGACCACGGGTTATTTTTTGACACATTTGGCGACTCACCTCACCTACCACTTAGGACAGATCAACTACCATCGCCGATTATTGGACCATTAAATATCGCATTTTGAATTATTTAGACAACAACACTTCTACAACAACACTGCACAGTTACCTAGTCGCCAGAGATTGGATTACTTCAGATGAACGCATCTTAGCTGTCGAAAAACCAGGAGAGGGCAATATGAATGTCGTACTTCGCATTATCTTGGACGAACGATCTTTCATTCTCAAACAGTCACGCCCCTTTGTACAGAAATACCAACAAATTGAAGCACCTGTTGATCGGATTGCCGTGGAGCACCAGTTCTATAACGTATTGCAAAATGAAGCTTTGGCTGCCCACCTTCCAAAAATACTAGGGTACGATGAAGAAGAGCATGTTTTGTTATTACAAGATCTTGGCGATTGCGAAGACATGTCTTACCTCTATTCGGACCGCTCAATAGCCCCGGTCATTCTGGAGCAACTCATGAGCGCCATTGGTCACATACACCGCACCAAAGTCCCCAAAGATTTTCCGCAAAATCTGGAGATGCGAAGGTTGAATCACCAACATATTTTCGTGCTCCCCTTTTTAACGGATAACGGATTTCAACTCAATGATATTCAAGAAGGATTGCAAGAGCTCTCCATGGGGTACAAACAGGACGAACACCTCAAATCGATTATTGGTGAAATCGGAGAAAAGTACCTCTCGTCAGGTGATACCCTGTTGCATGGCGATTACTATCCCGGTAGTTGGATGACCGCTGAAGACCACCTATACATCATCGATCCTGAATTCGGCTTTTCAGGCTTCGCCGAATTTGATTTAGGCGTTATGACAGCACACTGTATCATGGCCACGGCAGATGAACGCTACATCGACCTCATTTTTGAGTCGTACGAAGGCAAGGCCGAAAAGACCTTGATCGCCAAAGTCGCAGGAATCGAAATTATGCGACGCATCATTGGTCTGGCCCAACTACCTTTGGAACGAACTCTTGATGAAAAACAGTATCTTTTGACACTCGCCCGAAAAATGGTGCTGTCATGAAAAAAATGCAACTCGTTGTCTTAAGTTTCCTAGCCTTCTTCTTGAGCTGTAAAGAGGCCGATACCAACATCGAAATCAATAGTCCGACAAAAACCACCTACACGTCCGAAACCTTCGACTTGTCGAAAGACCAGCGCTATGACAAAGTACTGGGTGCTCTTGTTGGCTCTGCAATCGGTGATGCCATGGGTGCCTCTACCGAAATGTGGCATCGCAATGATATTCAATTGAAGTATCAATACATCACAGGGCTAACACCTGCCGTACGCGAGCAATCACCGGAAGGCACATGGGAACACAATCTTTTGCCCGGTGCCACTACAGACGATACCCGGTGGAAATATGCTATGGTGAAATACTTCTCGGCCCATGGCGACGCCTTGAATCCTGAACTTTTCGCGAAATTTATTTCCAGCTATTATGGCGAATTGGCTGCAGGCCTATCAGATTCTAGAATACGGACGAATCCTGATTTGTTGGACGATCAAAATGAAAAAATCGATTGGATAAAAGAATGGGCTCGCGTCACTTTAGCGTATCAAGAAAGTGCGGAAGCCTACCAGAGGGCGCAAAATAGATTTTATGGCGGTGAAATGTCATGTGCAGGACAATTATACACCCCCATGTTCGGATTGGTAGCACCGAATCCTGAAGAAGCGTACACCATGGCTTACGATCACACCTTATTCGATTTGGGTTATGCCAAGGATATTTCGGCACTGGTTGCCGCGATGACACAAATGGCAATGCGTACCCAAAATATGGATTCCATTATCAATACCGCGACCTTTATCGATCCTTATGGTTATCAGGACAGCAGGTTGGTGGGTAGAATTTCACATGCCACGGCCGATGCTTCGGTAAAAAATGTACTTCGCATCAAAAATTTGGTTCTCATTGATTCTTTAGTAGCTAAAGACACCTTGGTTTTTAGACGTCCGGAAGAGTTTCCCGGAACCCAAAAAGAATGGGTGCGTCAAGAGATGGTGTACCAATTACTTGAAAAAGATAAAAAAGGTATTGCTTTTCATGCCGGCGAGATTTGGCAAATTTTGATTACCGGACTCCAGTTCGGGGAAGGTGATTTTGATAAAACCATGCAATTCATTGTCAACTACGGGCGTGATAATGATACCGTTGCGGCGGTCGCGGGAATGATTCTCGGAGCCAAAGAAGGGTATTCGAACTTACCCAAAGCCCTAAGGGAAGAGGTGGTGCTGGTCAGTAGAGAACAGATCGGTATCGATTTGGAAGCCTTGGCCAAAGAATTGGTCGGGCCTTGACTACCAAATACGGTTAACTGGGCTTATCGCAAAATCGCCAAGCTTCATCGATACATTCGAGGTATTCTCTACGTGAAGTGTATCGTAATTTTCTCTCGGAAAGAGCTGTGCGGTCATCACATATTGGCCTTTATTTAGAAATACTTCTATAGATGAGGCATCCAACAGGATGCGCACTTCAAACTCACCATTCGGCAAATCAGGTACGGGCATTTTTTGAATTCCCTTACCAAAATCTTCCTGAAAATCGACTTCTCCAGAGGTACTTCTATCTAAAGAAAATAGGTTTTCGTCTGTATCGAACGTCAACAGAAGTGTTTCTTTCAGGTCATTTTGAAAACCAAATGAGAGATCACCTTTGGTCGTTTTGAATTTTACCTCCGCTTGATTGAGTTGATCAAACTTGAAATCCTTTCCTTTTTCTGCCTCGATTATGATGTCCGATGGTGCCACTGCGTCGATAATCGTATCTAAATCGGCAATGGGATAGTTGAACAGATCATACCCCTGACCTACTTTTCTCAACGTTAGTTTTCTCGGCACCGTCATGGCACTACGCCAAGTCTCCGTAGGAGTATCACGAGCATAGGTCCAGTTGCTCATCCAACCGATAAAAATCCGGTCTTGTCCGGGATCATTCGTATAGGTTTCGCCATAAAACCCTTTAGGAAGCACATTGTAGGTTACCCCCGCGTAATTGTCAGTTCCCCAGTCGATCCACTTGACCTCGGTCTGTTCGGTGGTAAATTGGCTACCATCAAAATCGCCGATGAAATATTGCGTCCCACTGCCTCCGTTTGGCGCTCCGGGGTTGATACTGATGAGCAACACCCATTTTTCTTCTTCGCTACCCGCGACTTTCAAAGGAAAGAGATCCGGACACTCCCATACGCCACCGTGTGCGCCTTTGTCTTTTCCGAATTCACTGCGTTTCGACCAATTCTTTAGATCCTCCGATGCCCAGAGTTGCAAATGATCACCGGCGACCAAGCTCATCATCCATTGGTCGTTTTCAGCATCCCAAAAAACCTTCGGATCTCGAAAATCCTTGATTCCAGGATTCCCAATCACCGGATTCTCTTCGTATTTTGTCCAAGTAGCGCCGTTATCCAAACTGTATGCGATGCCCTGGGTTTGAAAATCAGTTCTCCCCGCTTTCTCCCCTTCCATCAAATGGTAGGTGAAAATGGCAACCAATGGCGGATTGTCTGTTGTGCCGAACCCGGAAGTATTGTTAAAATCGACCACGGCACTCCCGGAAAATATCAATCCGTGTTTGTCCGGAAAAAGAGCGATCGGCTTGTGTTGCCAATGCACTAAATCTTCACTGGTAGCATGTCCCCAATGCATAGGACCCCAAACGATATCATCTGGGTAATATTGATAAAACAGGTGATAGACGCCTTTATGATACACCATACCATTCGGATCGTTCATCCATTTCTCCTCCGGCGTAAAGTGAAATTGAGGACGGTAAGTTTCCGTATAATAGTCCGACATACTTTTCTCAGTTGTACTAATTTCCGTCTTCTTATTTTCTTTGCACGATGCAAGAACTAGCAGCAACAGAAGGGCTCGTAGTATTTTTGAAATGTTCATCATTTTTAAGGTATCGCGTATCCTTCTCTTTAAGAAGACCTGTCTAAAATAGTATCTTTGCACCTATCATTACAGAAATAAGATGAGATTTTTTTTCGCAATATGTGTTACGTTCACTTTTGTGCTTTCGGCAGCTGGACAAAAAAAGCTGGAGCGAACTTTAAAACAACTGAACTCAGGCAGCGTACCTTATATTTACGTAAATGAACTACAGGAAAAATCAGATAAGGTGTTTTTAGATACCCGTAAACGAGAAGAATACGAGATCAGCCATCTTAAAAACGCCATTTGGGTGGGGTACAAAGATTTTCAAGAAGACACTATTATAGCTAAGATTTCGGATAAGAACGCGCCCATAGTCGTGTATTGCTCTATAGGGGTAAGATCCGAAGACATTGGTGAAAAGCTTCAAAAAGCAGGTTTTACCAATGTCGAAAATCTGTATGGCGGAATCTTTGAATGGAAAAACCAAGGAAAGCCAGTCTATCGAAATAATTCGGAAACCGACAGTGTACACACCTTCAATAAACAATGGGGAAAACTCTTAAATAACGGCATCAAAGTATACGATACCAAAAAGATACATTAAATCCGTTTTTTCCCTAAGTCAAATTATCCCGTAAAATGAGCAGCATCCCCCAAAACGATAAGAAGAAAGAGCAGGTGGTCGTAGATCGCGACGACAAAGACTCAAAAAATCTACTCTTGATCTTTACGAGAAATCCGGAATTAGGCAAATGCAAAACCCGTTTGGCCGCCACTATCGGTAATCAAAAAGCATTGGATATCTACAATTTTCTATTGCAGCATACGGTAGTGGTAACAAAAGACGTAAAAGCGGCAAAACAAGTTTGGTACTCAGAAGAGATTTGGGAAAAGGATATTTGGGATGCCGGCATTTTCACCAAAAAGTTACAGCAGGGTGCCGATTTGGGTGCGCGAATGGCGCTGGCCTTCCAAGAAGGTTTCGCAAATGGTTTTGAGCGTATTATCATCATTGGAAGCGATATGTACGACCTTACTACCACGGACATCGACCAGGCCTTCAAGGCCCTGTCCACGGAAGATACGGTTATTGGTCCGGCCCAAGATGGAGGATATTATTTACTGGGCATGACCACGTTTACAAAGGGGGTCTTTCAAGAGAAAGCTTGGGGTACGGACACTGTGCTCAAAGATACCCTTACCGACCTCCACGATAAAAAAATTCACTTATTGGAAACCAGAAATGATATCGATCTTTATGAGGATATCAAAGACATCAAAGCATTTCAACCTTATTTAGATACGATATGAGATTGACAGAAAAACAACTGCAAGAATCAACCGCCTACCTGACCGACAAAGGATTTGACAAGCCTGAAATCGGTATTGTCCTCGGTACAGGATTAGGAAAATTGGCCGATGAAATTCAAAATCCTATCGTCGCTCACTACAATCACATTCCATTTTTTCCATTGGCGACTGTCGAGTTCCATTCCGGAAAGCTCATCTATGGTGATTTCGAAGGAAAGAAAGTGGTCGTTATGCAGGGTAGATTCCATTTGTACGAGGGCTATGACCTCATGGATGTCACCTACCCCATTCGGGTCATGCACCAACTGGGCATCAAAAAATTATTTATCTCAAATGCCGCCGGTGCCATCAATCTCGATTATAAAAAAGGAGATATGATGCTCATCGAAGATCATATCAATCTGCAAGGAAGCTCACCCTTAGCCTTTAAAAATGTGGCACAATTCGGTGATCGGTTTGTTGATATGCTGGAGCCTTATGATGGCGAAATGCGGTCAAAACTTCTAGAAATTGCCAGCAGAGAGCACATTACATTGCGAAAAGGGGTGTATGCCTCTGTAGTCGGACCCCAGTTGGAAACAAGGGCCGAGTACCGCATGTTGAAGATAATCGGTGCCGATGCTGTCGGAATGAGTACGGTACCAGAAGTAATTGTCGCCAATCATTTACGACTACCCATTGTAGCCGTTTCGGTTTTGACGGACGAATGCGATCCAGACAACCTACAACCGGTTGACATTCAAGAAATTATAGAGATTGCCGAAAATACTGAACCGAAAATGGTCAAATTATTCAGGGAATTGATCAAAGAAATATAACTAATATGCCGATGTAGGAAGCGATGTCATGTTCAAGCAACATATATCACTACTTATACGAATTACATTAAAATTATGAGTTATCTAGAAGCAACGAACGATTTATACAAAGAAGCCGCATTGACCCCCGATGTTGGATTATGCTGCACCACCAATCCAATCTGGCAATTTCCCGGGCTATCCATTCCCAAGATCATGCAAGAGATGAACTATGGCTGCGGTAGTACGGTATCGGCCCAAGACCTCATCAACAACCCTAAAGTTTTGTATGTAGGGGTTGGAGGAGGAATGGAGCTGTTACAATTCTCGTACTTCTCACGACAGAAAGGAGGCGTTATCGGCGTTGATGTCGTAGACGAAATGCTCGAAGCTTCCCGTGAAAATTTCAAAATTGCCGAAGTCGAAAACGATTGGTTCAAAAGTGAGTTTGTACACTTGGTAAAAGGCGATGCGCTGAACCTTCCGGTAGAAAGCGAAAGCATTGATGTAGCGGCCCAAAACTGTCTTTTCAACATTTTCAAAATGGAAGATCTTAAAAAGGCAGTAGCAGAAATGTACAGGGTGTTAAAACCCCATGGACGACTGGTGATGAGCGATCCCACCTGTGAACAACCGATGAACGAGACCTTGCGCAATGATGACCGCCTACGCGCACTCTGCCTAAGTGGTAGTATTCCCATAAAAGACTACGTTAAGGTGCTGACCGATGCCGGTTTTGGCACTATAGAAATCAGGGCTAGAAAATCATATCGTGTGTTATCGCCAAATCACTACCCAACGGACGAACTTGTGTTTATCGAATCAATAGAAATCGCTGCCATTAAAGATCCGATGCCCGAAGACGGGCCTTGTATGTTCACTGGTAAGACCGCTATTTACTATGGTGATGAGGACTATTTTGATGATAAGAAAGGGCATGTGCTCATGCAAAACCAACCGCTTGCCGTCTGTGACAAAACTGCAGCAGCTTTAGCTGAAGCCAGCAATGAGATACATATTAGCGAAAGCACATGGCATTATAATGGCGGTGGTTGCTGCTAAGCTATTTTGAATGATGACCCAGAACCCCCGAATAAGCATTATCATCCCCGTTCTAAACGAGGAAAACTGTATTGGTGCGGTTCTCGAATTTCTGGTAAAAAACAGTACTCCGGCCAATATTGAAGAGATTATCGTTGTTGACGGGGGCAGTTCTGATGCCACCGTCGCTATCGCCTCTCGTTTAGGAGTTCAAGTGGTGCGATCATCGAAAGGTAGGGCCAAACAAATGAATATAGGTTCGAAACTGGCAAGGGGAAACACCCTGTATTTTCTCCATGTAGATACGTTACCCCCGAAAAATTTTGACGAGACTATTTTAAATGCCGTACGAATAGGTAATGCGGCGGGCTGCTTTCGTATGAAGTTCGATAGCTCGAGTCGTTTTTTGGCATTCTTCGCCTGGTTCACTAAACTAAATTTCAAAGTCTGCAGAGGAGGTGATCAATCACTCTACATCACTAAGACTCTTTTTCAGAAAACGGGTGGTTTTAACGAGGACTATTTGGTCTATGAGGACAACGAATTTACAGATAGACTCTACAACCTCACTGATTTCAAAATCTTGCCAAGGCATGTTATCACTTCGGCTAGAAGATATGAAGAACGGGGCGAGGTAGCTTTGCAGTTCCATTTTGGGATGATCCACTTGAAAAACTATTTGGGCGCTGGGCCCGAAGAATTGTATGAATATTACAAGCGAAAAATAACGATTTAGCGAATACGCCCTATTTCGCCCCCCTCAAAGTCAAGAATGACCCCTTCGCTTATCCATTTGGCCAATGCTTGGCGATTTTCAGGAACTAAAATACGTTTCTGGTCCTTTTTGTTTCGAATATTACCAATTTCAATATATGCCATGGCCGGATGCGTTTTTCTCACGAGATACAATTCCGTTCGATCACCAAAAGTACCCGTGTACGTTCTATTGGGTTGGTATTTTTTATACTTTTTGCGAAACGTTTTGTGAATGCTTTCCGCCAACTTCTTTCCGTTTTTGCTTTTTTCATGATGATAAAAGAAAACATCGATATTTTGGCCTTTACTGCGGCTATCCACATGGGTAACGATCAATCGTTGAAACTTACCCCGATTCTGTCGATGGAGTTCATTTACAATATCAACACGTTGTTTGAGGCGTGCCAAATGATTTAAGGGCACGGTCTTGCCACCATAAGCCAACTCGTCATGATCTATTTTCAGAATTCGTTCATCACGAATGCCGTCATTAGGGTCTCGAATAATGACATACACCATTGCGCCATGCGACAATAATTCCTTGGCCAAGCGCAAGGTAATATCATAGGCATACTCATCTTCCGCCAAAGATTTGCCCGCATAGACGGCCATTGCTCCGGGATCTGGCCCCCCGTGACCGGAAACTAGGTAATACACGGCCCCCTTTAACTTTTCACTTTTGGCAACTACCGTAGCATGGCGTTTCCCAAAAATGGCATAGTCTTTACCGACTACCTCCTTAATTTCCGTAGTCTGTTTTTGTATGGAATCAACCACAGGAACCGTATCTAGTTTCACGGAGGGAATGCGATAGGTACGACCCGCATATAAATGAACGCTGTCTCTCAGATTATCCATATTCATGGCGATGAAGTCATCGTAATGATCATAAGGATTTACTCCGTGTTTTCGGAGCAAGGAAAGAATTCCATCCCCTTTTTCGGCGGTAACCGTGGCCAATGAATCTTGGGCCCTTAATCCGGCGAGCAGGCAAAATAGCCCTAAAAAACCAAAAACCTTTTTGTAATATAGTGTTACCTTCATTAAGATATTGATGTAAAAGGCAAACTTCAAAAACAATGCCCAAAATCCAATTAACGCTTACAAAATTAAATAACCCAAGTGAATTGACGTATAGGGCAAAAAAAATTAGTTAACTATTTCTTCAACAGTGTTGCGCCTCTATATATCAAACGTTGAAAGCGGATTTAAATTTAGTCAGAAAGATAGTTTCTATACTCCTTTGGTGATCGACCTACTTTTCTTTTAAAAAACTTCCCAAAATTAGAAGCGTCTTCAAAACCTATCTTATAGGCAATTTCATTGATTTGTAAGGGAGTGAATTTCAATAGCCTTTTGGCCTCTAAAATCAACCTTTCCGAAATCAAAACTAATGGTGGCCGGTGTACTACTGCTTTTGTAATGGTACTCAAGGTCTTTGTTGACATGCCCATGGCATCGGCATACTCTCGTACGGAAAATCCTTTTTTGTAGTGCTCTTCCAACAATTCCTTAAACTGAAGAAACCGCAGCTCATACGGATTATTGAGCTCAAGCAGCTCATTCGGGCCTTTGCGGTGTAAGCGCTCAAGATTAATCAAGAATGACTTGAGCAGGTAGCGCACCACCTCCTCATTGCCAAAACTATTGTTTTGGGCCTGTTCCTTTTTCAGGAGCGAAATATATGAAGTAGCCATTTGCAGGTTTTCTCCCGTGATTTCCAAAGAAGATTTCAGGGGTGTATTAAAGATCCTATATTTCAAGAAGATATCGACTTCGCTATGCATGAAAAAGCTTTCATTGAAGTGGATAAGCCAACCCTTGACATCAGTGTCATCAAACGCGTGTATTTGATCTTTTGAAATAAACAAGATGGTATTCGCTTTGATGTCAAAGCGTGTAAAATCAACCGTATGGGTACCTCCAGATTCAAAAAACCAAATAATCTGATAGTAACTATGTGAATGTGGTTTCGCTGCTTTTTCACCACTTTCCTTTCGATAGGCATTCAAATCGTACAATTCAAACTGCAATTTCTCCGGATGGGCCTTGTGAAGATGGTACTGTACAATGTGTTGAGGAGATATTTTCATAGGTAACCGCAATCATTTACGGACCGTTTAGTCGAAAAATCAATCCAATACTTTCTTCGCCGCACGGCTTGCCGAATAAATAGCTCCATCCATATATCCTCCATGAACAGGGGAAGTTTCCGCACCTGAAAAAAGCAATTTATTCCCAAAATACATTTTTTCGAATACGGGATTGCCATAGGCGGGACTCATATAAACCGACTTGATGGTCTCACAAGAAGTATGTTCATCTTGTGACCAATCTTTCTCTTCATAGGTCTTAAAATGCATAATCTCCGGGCCTAGGTATTTCGACAGGTATTCCAGAATACGCTTTTTCCGTTCTTCAGTACTGCAATCACGCAAGCCTTCGTTGACAAAACCCATGAGCGCAAAATACGTTTCATCTTTAGTGGTATGATCATAAAGTTCGGTAACCGCTCCGACTTGACCGATAATCGTTCCAGATAATTTCTTGACTCTCCAAAAGGGGCTTTCAAAGGTCAATCCGACCTTGATGGCATTGCTCATCCACGTGTGGGTTTTATCCATCACCTGCTTTAGAGCTTCTGGAAGTTCAGGTGTGCATCGCACTCGCAGCGCAATCTTGGGCGGAATGGTGCAAATGACCTTTTCCGCACAGTATGTTCCACTATTTGTTTCAATAACTAAACTATTTTCTCTTTCAATGATGCCCGTCACAGCCGTTCCCAGTTGAATTTTCTGAGGAAAATGCCTTGCCAAGGCCTGGATCATAGCATCGGAGCCGCCTTTTATGCGATAGGCGGTGGGGGCATTCGGATCGCTTTCAAAATAATGCTCAGGAGCCATGCTACTGTATACCAACACACTTTTTCCTTGAGCGTACTGATGAAATTTATCGAGCTGTAGTTCCCTTAATAATCGAATAACCTGCCCATGAAGGTTTTGAAACCAAGTCGCCCCAAAATCAATGCTCTCAAATGTCATAATCCTCCCTCCGATACGATTTCGAGATTCCAAAACCAGAAAATCCGTTTCGCCAGCCCTGAATAGTTCGTAAGCCGTGGCAAGGCCAGAAAGGCCAGCACCGATAATGATGTATTTCACTGATTTTGTTTCTATAGACGGCCTACGAAAGTAGTACTTTAAGGTTAATTTCTTCCGGCCATGACACCGCCATCGATATCCCAAATAGCACCTGTAACCCACGAAGCTTCATCCGATAGCAAAAAGCAAATGGTGTTTGCCACATCTTCCGGCCTTCCATATCTACCGATCGGGTGAAAACCATGGAACCCTTGTAGGGCATTATGGGCTGCCTCTTCACTTCCGAAGACACTGTCATAAACAGGGGTCTGCACTACTGCCGGTGAAACTGCATTGACCCTTACTTTATGATCCGCTAGCTCCATCGCCAAATGCTGAGTCAAGGCATGAAGACCAGCTTTCTGCATGGAGTAGGCAGATGATGGTGTCGCTTTCACAGCTTGTTTGGCCCACATTGACCCCACATTCACGATTGCGCCTCCCTGCGTTTCCGCCATTTTTTTGGCTGCGGCCTGGGTAATAAAAAAGAAGCCCCGGTTCAGATTCATATAGCTGTCATATTCATCCATGGTATGGTCTAAGAACGGTTTTGGTCTGAATATCCCAGAAGCGTTTACTAAATAGTCCAAACGGTCCCAGCCATTTATAATATGGTTTAAATCGGCCATTTCACCACTCTTGGTAATATCTACTTGATGTATCGTCACCTCACCCGTACTGGAACTTTTAAAATTTTCCAGCTTCTTGGGGTTGGTACCCACCACATGTACCTCGACCCCTTCACTTAATAACTTCTCGCCCGTGGCTTTTCCAATTCCGCTACTACCTCCTATAATCAATGCTCGTTTCATCATAACTAATTTTAATTGTTCTTTTTTGGAGCCCCAAAGTTATGCCTACGCTAACTGGGATTGTAGTTCGAAACAGAGAATGAACGGTAATTTTGAGAAACTGCCTCAATTCAAAAAGCAAGATGAATATCTTTGAGACATGGATACAAACGGATACAAGGGCCGGTCTATCGACCATCTGGTATATACGGTTTTCGATTTGGACAAATCAATGGATGACTTTGAAACGCGATTGGGTATCCGGCCAATCTTTGGGGGTTACCACCAGACTTTCGGGACTAAAAATGCGCTTATCAATTTGGATAGTGGCATCTATTTAGAGCTCTTGGCTTCGGACAACACCAACAAAGTGATCAAAAAACCAAGATGGATGGGCGTCGATGTTTTAACAAAAGAGCAACTTACGCGCTGGGCCTTAAAATCGACCGACCTTGAGCTCGACAGTAGGATATTGAAAAAACACCACCCGGATATGGGCCGAATAATGGAAGGTTCGAGAACTATGGCAAATAGCGCCCTTTTGCAATGGGAATTGAGCAAGCCTTTACCGCTACCTGAAGTAGAACTGATTCCTTTTTGCATTGATTGGGGTAGCTCGGAAATACATCCGCATCAAGCGCTACCTGATATGGGCTGTACCTTGATCGAACTGTATGGCACACATCCAAACCCGAAAGCCTATAACAAAGTCTTTGCGGGGCTAGGCATTGATTTCAGAGTGGAAAAATCACCTCAGATTTGCCTAAAACTAGTACTGGAAAGTCCTAGAGGTACGGTAATACTTTAGAAATACTGTCCAATTCCGAAGACCAAGCCCCGCGATGCATCTTTGGTGATACCATAGCCGTAATCAATACGAAAGATCGCGTTGAATATTCTTTTGTGTATGAATCGCAAGCCAACACCGGGATAAATACGAATGTTCTGGCTATCTGCGAAGTCACCAAATCCGCCACCCGGATTTCTCCATGAACCACCGTCCACAAAAAAATTGCCCTGCAGTACAAACCAGTTTTCATCAATTAGGGTATGGCGGTATTCCGTATTGAATACAATGGCTCCGGTACCTCTATCAATGGTATTTCCGACCCCACGAATATTCAAATTATTATCTACGGTAAAGGGCGCGAATGGGGTATCGACATTGCTGGCCAGACCAAGCCGTAATCGACTTGCCCAATTACCCCTATCCCCAATTCTATGGAAATAGGCAAAGTCATTAAATCCGATCAAAAATTCGGGAAGCGCCGTATCCGTACTTCCTACATACTGAAAGTTCAATGCGCTGCGAAAACCAGATAGATACTGATAGAAATACTCGATGTCATCGTAATTGTAGATCAACTTGAAAAGATGCTTGTCAACCTTTAAGGCCTGAGGAACGTTGGGGTTGGTCGCACCGGCAAGATAGGTGTAGTCTTCGGTAAACAGACTAAAGCCCAATTCAACCCGATGCCTGAAATTGATCTCGTAAAGGCCCAATGCCTCGAATCCGTTATTGTTATACTTGTAATCAGCTGTGGTATTATCAAAAAACACCGGTTCTTGCGTGGTAAAATCGTGATAGTTAATGGCCAACCCTAATTTGTTGGTAAAGAGATAAGGCGCTCTGATACTAAGACCATAACTATTGAAAACGTCCAATTGATAAAACCCTCCTAGGGTAATATTTCTTCCCAATAAATTAAACTCTTGCAAACCGATTCTAAAGGCAAAATCATCATTGCTCGAACTAAACAAGTTGGCAAATGGAATCAAAGTGAAGTTTTCTTCAATATGATAGAAGACATTATGTTTGCCATCTGCGGCTGAAAACACCTGAAAATAGGCATGCGAAATAGAAGGCAGTCGCTTTAAACGCTCCATATCTTGCTGCATTAGCACAGAGTCCAATACCGATCCCGGGCCAACTTGAACGAGTTTTTTCAAGAATTGAACCTTGGTTCTTTTCGCCCCGCTTATTTTGAGATCGTCTACGAGAGGTTCTTGGGCAAAGCCCATCATCACCGCCGATAAAAATAGAAAAACGAATTTGTAGCGAATCATGAATTGTCTCACTAGTTAGCTAAGAGACAAAGATACTCTTTAGGTCTAACAAAGAAATCACAGGTCACCGTCAATTCGATTTTAACTGGCTAAGGCAATCAATTAATGGAAAAATCCCGTACAGCAATCATGTTTACCCAATTATCCTCGCTGACTCCCATCAATGTAATTCCATATGAATTGCCGCTTCGGAGTTGGCCTGGAGGGTTTGTCGTAATGTTGAGGACTACGTTTTCAAGATTATAGAATTGAAATGTTTTTTCAAAGGTGTAGGTTCCTGAAATAAGATTGTTTCGGCTATCGGATAGTACTTGAAAGTAAATTTTGGTATCGTCATAGCTCCCATCTTCCCATGTGAAAATCGGAGTGCTTGTAGCCGCTGCTACCGTAATATTCTGTGGAAGGTATTCCGTAGGTTTTGTAAACTGTTTTAGACGTATAGGGTTCGAAAGGTGGGTTTTACCATCTTCATCGAAGGCGACGATGGCCCATTTTTCTTCTAGGGCCGTTACTTCAAACTTCTGAAGATACCCATTAAAGACATTTTGCACCGGTTTGAGCACTGCCGTATAGTTGTCCAAGTCGCTTTTATCGACCTTGGTATTTTCAGTTTCAAAATACTGGATGTTCGTTGCCCCGGCTCGTGGATAAAAGAAAACGCTGATCGTGTCATCATTTGGGTTGGAGGCGGCACAGGCAATGACATTATCGATCACCACCTCTTTACTAGCAATGGAGTTTTCAAGAATATTCACATCTTCTTGAAGCGCATCGGTAGAACACCCCATTAGTACACCCATCATTATGACAAGTAGATAAAATCGACTCATATCAATGTGCTTTATAGACTTCGGAGATGACCTTTTGGGCCGGTTTATTCTGCGGAGTGAACCTATTGTCTTTATCTCCTCCAGATTTTTTGTGATTGATAAACCACTTCCAAACATAACCTCCTGCAAACCAGTCTTCTGTCCAAAATTCGGCAAAAATAGCCTTTTTGGCATTCACTTGGGCCTCTAAGTTTACATTATCATCATTTTGATCCACTAACCAAGGTTTCTTGGCTGTATAATCCATGCTTCTATAGCCAAACTCCGTGAAGAGCACAGGTTTATTCCTGGCTTTTGATAAGGCCTCTATTTTCTCTTTCCAAGGTTGCCATCCCTTTTGTAATTGTTCAACCGATGGGGTTCGCGCATCTGACAACGGAAAGTAAGCATCGATTCCTATGAAATCCAAATCTTCCCAAAACGTAGTTCGCGGGTATTCATCCCAATTTGCCGCATATGTCAATTTCCCTTTGTATACGGCTCTAATCTTTTTGATCAACCCTTTCCAATACGCCGGTCTATTTTTCACGAATTGCTCCAATTCGGTGCCAATACAAAAAATCGGCGCCTTTGTTTCCTCAGCCAAGCGGGCATAGGTCAGAATAAAATCATCATAAGAGCCTTCCAATATTTTCCAGTCGTTTTCCGACTTCATTTTCAAGGTTCCCGTAAACTCGCCCCTCCAAATCCAGATTTGAGGCTTTATCATAATTTCCACCCCATTCTGCTTTAAAAGCTCAATATACTGCTTAGCCCCTTGAAGTGTTTCACCGAACCATTGCCTTTCCGTATTGTGAATGATTTCAGGTGAGTTGATATCCCGAATAAAACCAAAAGGCATCACGGCCGCATGATTGGCGTTCACTTGCAGTAATTCATTCACCTGTTCCTGTTCTACTCGCTCAGGAGCGGCAACAAAACTGACCCCGTTTATTTTTTGGGTTATTTGGCTTGCGCAGGATAGCTGTAAAAAACATAATAAGAAAAAACCTAAAGTCCTCATTCATTAGCAATTAAGAACTCCAAAAATAGGCTTTTTACCTCATAGTTCTAAAATATACCTCTGAGGCCTAAGTTAAATGTTTGACCTAAGCCTGTATTGCTTCCTCTGACAAAGTTGGTGTAGAGCACTTCGAGGTTCAACGCTTTGGTCAACTGATACTTGGCACCACCGCCAATAGCGGTAAAGTCTTGCGCAAAATCATTGCCCAGATCAAGGCGTTGCGAATGCTGTGCCAAGGCCAAGATCGTAAACTTTGAACTTGGGAAATAACTCAGGAAGACCCCTGGGTTTAAATTCAGGCTATTGTTGGCAAAACTCTCATCTTTATCCCCAAAATTCAATTCGGTTGTCAGTTCAGTGAATAATTGCCACTTGTTTCCTGGAAACGTATAGTCATAGAACAATCGGTTTTGCCATACAGAACCTTTCTGTTCTAGAAAAACACCGTTTTCTGTTTCCTCATCAATTAGAGGAATGAAAAAAGAACTCTGAATGGAGAAGTTACTCACCGAAGGAAATGGAACAAATTTAATCGATGGCGCGAAGGCGGTAAGTCCAGCCCTCGAGTTATCATCTCCGCTAAAGTTAAACACATCCAAAGCGCCTCGCTCGTCATTTTGGGAACTGATCACATTTGATCGTAATCTTGCTATAAAACCAAGATTGACCCTTTTATTCTGACCTACGCCTGTGTAGAATTCAAAAGTGGAAGTAAAAAAAGATTGTCTGGGTTCTTTACCATCCGAAAAAGTACTTTTCGTTTGCGTGTATAGATTGTTGAACCATTTGATATCTACCTGTCCCTTCCCGATAAGTTTTGATGGTGTATACTGCTGAATATTACTCTGTGCAGGCTCGTCATCCATTTCTTTGTCATTCGCATCGTCTTGCGCGAACATAACCGTTGCAGAAAAAAGGACGGCTAGCATTAGTAAGTTACTCGGTATTGTCTTCATTTTAAAAGTCTTTATAGGATTTGATATAGTTGTTGCTGTTGAAATCTCCCTATTGTGGGAATTCAATACTAAAATACGTTGTCGTTTTCGTGGTTATTTGGCCTCGTTCAATGTCCAGTCATAATTATAATAAGACACTTTGGCTTTTTCAGGAAGTTGCTCTGATCGATATTTGTTGATGAAATCTACCAATTTCTTTCCATCTTGTTTAAAATCGCCAGGATACCATTCAAAAATCTGGGAAACCTGCACCTTGTTTTTATTCACACGAATAAAGTTAGCATCATTAATCGCCAGTTTCGTCTGGCGCTCCAACTGATTGTCCAATTTCGAAGGCATATAAGCCTCATCAATAATTGGAGGGCACCCCAAACCACCACAGACCAGAACAAAGTGAAAGCGTGGCTCTTTAGGAAAGTTCTTTCGCAGCAATTTATTTTCAATATCATTGAGGGTTATTCGTTCACCTCCTATTTCATTTTTTGTGCCATCGAAAAACCCGGGTTTATCCAAAGGAGACTTAATAGGGTAGTTTTTTATAATTCCATCGATGACCAAAAGATTATACCCATTGATCCAAAATGCTTGGTACTCCGCTGCATTTTCCTTAGCCACCGATATGCTCTTGGCCATGGCAAGCAACTCGTTCAACGTAGCGGGATTTTCTGTTATAGCCTTATAGGTGACCCGGCCATTTTTGACGTTCTCTTTGAAGAAAGCGTCAGACTTGGCGAAAAAATCGGCCGTACTCTGAGCCCATGCAAGGGAAGCGGTCAATAATAAAATGATATTTAAAGATGTATTTTTCATTATGTCGTTATTTAATACTGATGTAAAACTGCAACCTCTGTCGATCACATTTGAGTAACCCTACAAAAAAACTTAACTTTTATAGTTTTTTTAAGATTTTAAAAATCAAGGCGTTACATGTACGAATATCCCATCGGAACCTTACAAAATAGGTTTGTATTTAAATTGTTTCTAAATTAAGCAAAGCAATTAAGTTCTTACATTGCACGACGACCTAATTTTCATTTACCAACAAAATCATATGGAACATATTGTTATTATAGGTAACGGAATTGCCGGCATAACCGCCGCGCGACATATTCGAAAAAATTCCGATAAAAAAATCACTGTCGTCTCTGCGGAAACCGACTATTTCTTCTCCCGTACCGCACTGATGTACGTATATATGGGACATATGAAGTTCGAACACACGCAGCCTTATGAGAATTGGTTTTGGAAGAAGAATCGAATCGATCTGGTCAAAGGCTATGTGAACACGGTAGACCATCAGAACAAAAAACTGATACTAGAAAATGGCGGCGACATTACCTATGACAAACTGATAATCGCTACGGGTTCAAAACCCAATAAATTTGGATGGCCAGGTCAAGATCTTCCTGGGGTTCAAGGACTCTACTCCAAACAAGACCTCGATGAACTTGAAGCAAATGCCCCGAACAAAGAGACCTGCAAGCGAGCGGTCATCGTTGGAGGTGGACTCATCGGTATCGAAATGGCCGAAATGCTCCGAAGTCGAAAAATACCGGTCACCTTTCTAGTGCGGGAAACCAGTTTTTGGAACGGAGTTTTACCAGCTGGCGAGTCCGCTATGATCAACGAGCACATCTTAGAGCATCATATCGACTTACGATTAGGCACTAATTTGGTAGAAATATTGGCAGACGAAAACGGTCGGGCAAAAGCGGTGACCACAGACAAAGGAGATACCATTGAATGTTCGGTGGTCGGGCTTACGGCAGGCGTATCGCCAAATATCGAATTCTTGAAAGATTCGGGAATCGAACTGGGAAGAGGTGTAAAGGTGAACCGTCACCTAGAAACGAATATCAAGGATATCTACGCTATTGGCGATTGCGCCGAGCAACATGAAGGTATTGGGCAAAGAAGACCCATTGAAGCGGTATGGTATACAGGCCGTATGATGGGCGAGACGGTAGCCCAGACCATTTGCGAAAATAGAACGGCTTATAAACCAGGGCACTGGTTCAATTCGGCCAAGTTCTTGGATTTAGAATATCAAACCTACGGCTGGGTATTCAGCGAACGAGGGATGCAGGAAAATGAACAACATTTTCATTGGAGGGATGCCAAGGAGAAGATATGTATCACTATTGCCTTTGATAAGAACGACAAACAATTCTTAGGCATCAATACTTTTGGCATTCGCATGCGACACGAAATTTTCGATCGTTGGCTGACCGAAAAACGAGATGTCAATTACGTCATCGAGTTTTTAAAGGATGCGAATTTCGATCCGGAATTCTATGCCCAGTATGAGGCCAAAATCGCCGCGAAATTCAATTCGGATTTTGGGACGAGCATAAGCCCGAAGAAAAAAAGTTGGAAACGAATTTTTAGTACTACTTAATTATCTAGAAGAATGAAAACAATCAAAAATATAGGGCTTGTCATCTTCTTGATCGGCCTCGCGATTTTCACCGCGTTACCCTTACTTGGCACCTACCAAATCAATCAGGCCGCCTTTGATGAACTTATCTCGGAAAAACGGATCAAAAGCGAGCTCTTTATTGAAGACCTTCAAAAAAATGTGGTAGGCCAAGAGTTTCAAGGAATGCAATCCTTATCCCCGCTAGTAGGTAACGCATTGGATAATGCCAATGCAGCACACGTAAAAAATAAGGAGTACAAAAAGAAAATCTATACCAGTTCTAGTGATATGGCGGCAGCCATAGGGAAAAAATCCAGTTCTGGCTTTATTGCTGAAAATAAAGGGCTTATGTGGCTACTTACGTTTGGCCTGGGAATCATAGGTGCATTGCTCTTCATTATTCCCAATGTAGTGCTCTTAGGAAAGAAAGGAATAAAAAATGACGGCATCTACCATGAAAGTTCTACCAACCAGGGTTGGATTGCGTGGTTGGTGTTCATTTTCTTGGTCGGCTTCTACCTCATTCTGTATTTTAAATCAGAATATGCCGTGAATTGGACCTATCTAGTCGACCCCATCAGTGAGGGGTTGAGTGGGAATCCCGCAGGACATTGGTTCGTATATGGTTTTATGTATTGTGTGGTGATGAGCGTTATGGCCGTCCGCATGTACATCAAATACCGGCACAACATGTATCAAATGGTACGTACGACTTCGGTCTTGTTCTTTCAAATCGTATTCGCATTTTTGATTCCTGAAATTATGGTGCGCTTGCAGATGCCCTACTATGATTTCAAGAATGCCTTCCCGCTCGATTATGACTTCTTTTTCCAGTGGAATTTGAAATCACTGTTGAATAGTGGCGGAATCGGACTGTTTATTTTGGTGTGGGGTGTCGCCCTGACCTTAATTGTGGTGCCCGTCATGGTCTACTTTTTCGGAAAGAGATGGTACTGCTCTTGGGTTTGTGGCTGTGGTGGACTTGCAGAAACCCTAGGGGATCCTTATCGACAACATTCAAGTAAATCGTTGTTTTCCTGGAAAGTGGAACGTTGGCTGATTCATGGTGTTTTGGTTTTTGCTGTTGTGATGACAGGTATGACCCTGTACAGTTTCTTTGCCGAAACCGGCACGGTTTGGGGTATCAAAACGCAATCTATTCAAAATACCTATAGCTTGGCCATAGGATCCGTCTTCGCTGGAGTCATCGGCACCGGTTTCTATCCCATTTTTGGCAATCGCGTTTGGTGTCGCTTTGGGTGTCCACTTGCTGCCTATCTGGGTTTTGTACAGCGTTTCAAATCAAGGTTTAGAATTACTACCAATGGGGGGCAGTGTATCTCCTGCGGTAATTGTTCTACCTATTGCGAACAGGGCATCGATGTTAGGGCTTACGCGCAAAAAGGCGAAAATATAGTTCGTTCAAGCTGCGTGGGCTGTGGGGTTTGTTCAGCAGTATGCCCAAGGGGGGTGCTGAAACTCGAAAACGGGCCCGAAGCAGGACGCATTAACCCTACGCAAGTGTTATTGGGCAATGATGTGGATTTAATGGAGTTGGTGAATAAAAAATAGAAGAACCGATCGGGATCGAAAAAATCCGATGGGCAACACGAACAAAAGAAAAATCACATTGTCACTTCCAGCCTGTCTACTGGCAGGATCGAACTGAAAGTATAAATTCAGTTTACCCGATTTTAATGTTAGTTTACCAAAAGACATTCGACAAAAATCTTAAACAGTCACGGTGTTTACCAAAATAGCTTTCCTAGTCATTTTTCTTCTTTATACTGGAAATCCTTCCGAGGATAGTCGTTCGTACCAGAAAGAATATTACCCGCATGGCAAGATCAAAGCAGAGGGTTGGCTAAAAAATGGCCTAAAAGAAGGGTATTGGAAGTTCTATCATCGGAATGGGAACCTTTCGGAAAAAGGACATTATAGAAAAGGGCTACGCCATGCTTATTGGTACTTTTATAAAGAAAACGGAAAGCCGAAACAGGAAGGACACTATTCAAAGGGCAAAATGTCCGACTGGTGGTTATTTTTTGATTCCCAGGGTACCGTAAATCACAAGTGTCAGCTGAGTAACGGAAGAAAAAATGGCTATTGCCTGCAATATGAAAACGAGAAATTGACCTCTGCCGAAAAATATCAGAACGGAAAGAAAATAAAAAAGTGGACGAGTTTCAGTAGTTTTAAGCGCGAAAACAAACTTTCCGATCTCAAATAAGAATGACCAAAACATCCGAAACCGATTTTGACATCAAGGTAATTATTCCCGCTTTTAATGAAGCCGACTCCATTACGGCGGTTATTAGCGAGATTCCCAAAACAGTTTCGGAGGTTATCGTGGTAAACAATAATTCTTCCGATGACACGGTCATCAACGCTGAAAAAGCGGGTGCTACGGTTTTGACAGAAGAACGAAAAGGATATGGATATGCGTGCTTAAAGGGTATGGATTACATAGCCCAACAATCCAAAACCCCTGATATTGTCGTATTTATTGACGGAGACTATTCGGATTATCCGGAAGAGCTCACCAAAATCGTAAGTCCTATTATAAAGAACGACCTCGATTTTGTAATCGGTGCTCGTGTGAAGCGACTAAGGGAAGAAGGCAGTATGACCCCGCAGCAGATTTTCGGTAATTGGCTGGCTACCTTTTTAATGAAGCTCTTTTTTAGGGCAACATTTACCGACCTTGGTCCGTTTAGAGCTATAAAGTATGACAAACTGCTTGAATTGCGTATGGAGGATAAAACCTATGGTTGGACCGTGGAAATGCAATTGAAGGCTTTAAAGAAAAAGTTGTCATACATCGAAGTACCAGTACGTTACAAGAAAAGAATTGGCGTTTCAAAAGTATCAGGTACCGTAAAAGGTAGTATATTTGCAGGCATAAAAATTTTAGGTTGGATTTTTAAGTATAGCATGAAATAATATGGGACTTATCATAACTTACATCATACTTGCCGTATATAGTTTCGCACTATTACTCATATTCTTTTACAGCCTAGCCCAATTGAACTTATTGGTAAATTATTTGGGCAACAAAAGGCAAAACGAAACCGCCCCTAAATTCAATCTTCTCGATCCCAAGGAAATTCCGCATGTGACCATTCAGCTTCCGGTATATAATGAGGAATATGTGATGGATCGCTTGCTTGAAAATATCGCCAAAATAGAATATCCTAAAAGCAAGTTGGAGATACAGGTCTTGGACGATTCTACGGATGACACGGTTATCGATACGGCCAAACATGTAGAAGCGCTCAGGAATACCGGTTTGGACATTACGCATATACGCCGAGAAAATCGACAAGGTTTCAAGGCCGGTGCGCTTAAAGATGGTTTAGAAATCGCTAAGGGTGAATTTGTGGCCATTTTTGATGCAGACTTCCTTCCTGACGGTGATTGGTTGAAAAAGACCGTAATTTATTTCAAGGATCCTGAAATCGGTGTCGTACAGACGCGATGGGGCCATATCAACAGAGATTATTCCACGTTGACCAAAATACAGGCTTTTGCTTTGGATGCCCATTTCACACTGGAGCAAGTGGGAAGAAACTCAAAAGGTCACTTCATCAATTTTAACGGAACTGCCGGTATCTGGCGAAAAGAGTGCATTCTCGATGCTGGAAACTGGGAGGGCGATACCTTGACCGAAGATTTGGACTTGAGCTACCGAGCACAATTAAAGAACTGGAAATTCAAGTACCTGGAAGATGTTGAGACGCCAGCCGAACTTCCCGTGGTGATCAGTGCGGCACGCTCGCAACAATTCCGCTGGAACAAGGGTGGGGCCGAAAATTTCAGAAAGACCGTTTGGAGCGTACTAGCCGCCAAGAATATTTCGTTCAAAACAAAATTTCACGGGGTAATGCACTTACTGAACAGTTCAATGTTCTTGTGCGTTTTCTTAGTTTCCTTACTTAGTATTCCCGCGATGTACATCAAGGCTATTTTTCCTCATTTGGACTGGGTATTCACAACCTTGAGCTTTTTCGTTTTGAGTACGATCATCCTGTTCATTTGCTATTGGTTCACCTATAAGAGTATTCAGGGCAGCAGCTTTGACAATTTTGTGGACTATATCAAATTGTTCTTTACTTTCTTTTCGGTAGCACTAGGATTTTCACTGCACAATTCGATTGCCGTTTTAGAAGGTCACATGGGCAAACGTAGCGAGTTTGTGCGAACCCCTAAATTCAATATCAATAGTTTGACCGAAAGCTGGAAGGGCAATAAATACCTCGCTAAAAAACTATCTCCAAATATGATTCTGGAGTTTGGCTTAATGGGTTATTTTCTATTCGGCATGTACAGCGCGATTCCGCTAAATGATTTTGGGCTCTTTCCATTTCATTTCATGTTATTCTTAGGATTTGGATATGTTTTCTTCAAGTCGCTGACGGCAAGAGCTTAATGTTCTCCACAAATATTCTATTTTAGTCAGGCCTAACTAACTGACTAAAAATGCCCAAAAGAATACTCACATACTGGAATCTCCATAGGGTATCCATTCTTCTGGCGCTAGTAAGTCTTGGTTTATATTACACCTTCGCCTATCATTTGGAGCGAACGGACTTTATAAAACTCATCTCCCTATTTGCGGCCCTATTTTTTTTGTGCTACAAATTGATCCAATTTGAAAAGTGGAATTTTAAGTTCCTTTTGGGTGTAGGTATCCTTTGTCGCTTGGTATTTTTCATAGCAGAACCCAACCTCTCGCAAGACTTTTATCGTTTCATTTGGGATGGTGAGCTGGTACGTCACTTTGTGAATCCATACCTGAACATTCCAAACACCCTGATCGATCGACCTGACCTGGTCATTTCGAATGCCCAAGAGCTCTATGAGGGCATGGGCAGTTTGAGTGCAAGACATTTCAGCAACTACCCGCCATTGAATCAACTGCTCTTTGGTTTGGCCGCACTTCTCGGTGGCAAAAGTGTTTTGGGCACCACAATGGCCTTACGAGGCATCATCATATTGGCCGATGTTGGTATTTTCTATTTTGGGCGCAAGCTTTTAAAGAACCTCAATCAGTCGCCACACCTGATTTTCTGGTATTTTTTAAATCCCTTGATTATTTTGGAATTAACCGGCAACCTGCACTTTGAGGGGGTGATGCTCTTCTTTTTTGTTTGGTCGTTATACCTGCTTTCCGTTCAAAAATGGCAATGGGCAGCCGTGCTTTACGCCTGCTCCATTTCAGTGAAGTTGGTGCCCTTATTATTCCTTCCTTTATTTTTAAAACATTTCAAATTCAAGAAAGCGATAGGCTTTTATATAATTATCGGCATTGCTTCCGTTTTGCTCTTTGCTCCCTTCTATTCGACAGAATTCATCACTAACTATTCAAAGACCATCGGGTTGTGGTTTTCCAATTTTGAATTCAATGCCGGTATTTACAATGGCATTAAACAAATCGCCATTCAGTTTGATGCCAAACCTTGGGAACTCATCAAGACCTACGGGAAAATAACCCCGCTGCTGACCATTGTGACTGTTTTGCTCTTTACTTTTTTGAGAAGAAATCAAAATCCGGCGATTCTAATATCCTCCATGTTATGGGTATTGACAGTGTACTATTTTACTACTGCTACTGTACATCCTTGGTACGTCGTCTTTCTTGTAACCCTGACCATCTTTACAACATATCGCTTCGCCCTGGTCTGGTCGGCCACTATAATTCTCAGCTATTTTGCGTATTCGTTGGCTGATTTCAAAGAAAACCTTTGGCTACTTGCGCTTGAGTATAGTGTAGTATTTGCCTTTTTGATTTATGAATTAATAGCTTATCGTAACAAAACGTGAAGTTTTTGTAAAAAAAACATGTCCTTCTAGGTTAATTCAATATAATTTGTACATTTACTTCGTAATGAACGAACAGCACAACATATTACTTCCTGTGGGCCCTAATGCCCAAGTACGTCCATTCGCTCCCCGTCGCCGTCGCCCGTAAGGGTACTACACATGTTATGGAATTAGGTGAGTCCAGTTCCGCAAAAACCGTAAAAACAGTTCGAAATTTCAGTAAAATACCTCAGCAATGAATATTGTTGTTGCCAATCAATCACATTTTAAATTCGCTCAAATCATCTGCGATACCATTGCCGATTCGGCAAAGGTACGCGGTACGGGTATTGCCAAACGCACACCGGAGTACATCCTCAAAAAAATGGAAAACGGTAATGCCGTAATCGCTTTGGATAAGGATAAATTCGCCGGCTTCTGCTACATTGAAGTATGGGGGCATGACAAGTACGTTGCCAACTCGGGCCTCATTGTACACCCGGATTACAGGGCGCAAGGTTTGGCAAAAAAAATCAAGCAAAAGATATTTGAGTTATCTACGGAAAAATTTCCGGATGCCAAGATCTTTGGTATTACGACCGGGTTGGCCGTCATGAAAATCAACTACGAGTTAGGCTACAAACCGGTCACATTCTCTGAGCTTACCGATGACCCTGAATTTTGGAAAGGCTGTCAAACCTGCAAAAATTTTGATGTTTTGACCCGAACCGAACAAAAGATGTGTTTGTGTACCGGCATGTTATATGACCCCACCACGAAAGCAAAAGAGAAAGAAAAGAAAGTGAACGGTAAAGCATTCAAACGATTAAAAAGTATAAAGGAGAGTTTATTCCTAAAGAAAAAGAACAAATAACCCTGTCACATCAAGCGGAGTCGAGACGCGTTACGCATAGCACTTCACCTGCCGATAGCTCAGACTTGAACAGACAGCTAGAGAAATACCATTATGAAGAAATTAGTACTTGCCTATAGTGGCGGATTGGATACAAGCTACTGTGCCAAATACCTAAGTCAAGAAAAAGGATTTGAAGTTCATGCCGTAAGCGTGAATACCGGTGGATTTTCGTCCGAAGAAATCAAATCGATCAAAGAAAAGGCACTGCAGCTAGGGGCGACTTCCTATACCTCCATTGATGCTGTACAGACGTTTTATGATAAGGTGGTCAAATACCTCATCTTCGGGAATGTCTTAAAAAACAATACGTATCCGCTTTCCGTAAGTGCGGAGCGCATTGTACAGGCCATTGAAATTGTCAATTATGCCAAAAAGGTCGGGGCCGAATATATCGCTCATGGAAGTACCGGGGCTGGTAATGACCAAGTGCGATTCGATATGATCTTTCAGATTATCGCGCCTGAAATCAGTATTATTACACCTATCAGGGATAACAAATTAGCCCGGGAGGAGGAAATCGAATACCTCAAACAAAATGGGGTGACTTATTCTTGGGAAAAAGCAAAATATTCCATCAACAAAGGACTTTGGGGAACCTCGGTCGGTGGGGAAGAGACCTTGACTTCAGAAAAACCGTTACCTGATTCCGCTTACCCCAGCCAACTTGAAAAAAAAGAACCTTCCGAAGTGCAACTCACCTTTGAAAAAGGAGAACTAGTCGCTATTGACGGCGTCAAGGATACGCCCGTGGCCAATATTGAAAAGTTGGAAGCACTGGCTTGTAAATATGCTATTGGCCGGGACATTCATGTTGGTGATACGATCATCGGTATTAAAGGACGAGTCGGTTTCGAGGCCGCAGCAGCCCTTATTATTATTAAGGCACATCACCTATTGGAAAAACATACCCTCTCAAAATGGCAGCAATATCAAAAGGAACAGCAAGGGAATTTCTACGGTATGTTATTGCACGAGGGCAACTATTTGGACCCCGTCATGCGAAACATCGAGGCTTTTCTGACGGATGCCCAAAATACAGTTTCCGGAAATGTTTTTGTTGGTCTGTACCCATTCCAATTCCGATTGCACGGAATCAGCTCTGAACACGATTTGATGAACGCTTCTTTTGGGAGCTATGGCGAAATGAACAAGGGTTGGACAGCCGATGAAGCAAAGGGCTTTATTAAAATTCTCTCGAATTCAGGAAAAATATACACCCATGTTAATCCAACTTGAGAATGCATTCTAAAAGACAAACGATTTAAGAAAGAGAACAAAATGATCAAAGCAGGTATCATAGGCGGTTCCGGTTATACGGGAGGGGAGTTGATTCGAATACTACTGAATCACCCAAGCGCCACAATAGACTTTGTCTTCAGCACTACAAGAGCCGGAAAACCGATTTCATCGGCGCATCCTGATCTATTGGGCACCACCGACATGGACTTTACCGGTAAGGTAAATCCAGAAGTAGATGTCGTATTCCTATGTCTTGGACATGGAAACTCGACCAAATTCCTAAAGAGTAACTCGTTCTCGAGGACTACAAAAATCATTGACTTAAGCAACGATTTTAGATTGCGGGAAGACTCCATCTTAGACGGCAAACCATTTGTCTACGGTTTGCCCGAATTGAACAAAGAAGCCATTCAAAAGGCAAGTTATATCGCAAATCCCGGATGTTTTGCCACTGCGATTCAATTGGCATTACTTCCATTGGCCAAAGCGGGTCATCTCGAAAATGAGGTTCATATCAATGCCGTCACTGGTAGCACCGGTGCGGGTGTAAGTCCAAGCGGAACTACCCATTTCAGTTGGCGTAACAACAATGTGAGCTGGTATAAACCCTTTACACATCAGCATTTGGCCGAAATCAAGCAAAGCATAACCTCTTTGCAAGACGAAACCGGGGAATTATTTTTCCTTCCAAACCGGGGGAATTTTACTAGAGGCATTCTTGCAACGGTCTATACACGGTTCGAAGAATCAGAGGATAAGGCCATTCAATTATTCCAAGATTTTTATTCCGAAGCTGAATTCACTCAAATCACATCGGCACCCATCCATTTAAAACAAGTAGTGAACACAAATCAATGTCACATACATTTACACAAGCACAATGACACGCTTCTAATGACCTCTGCCATCGATAACCTATTGAAGGGCGCGTCAGGGCAGGCCGTGCAGAACATGAACCTGATGTTCGGTATTGCCCAAAGTGAAGGGTTGAAATTGAAGGCAGGGGTTTACTAAAAAGGAATTAAAGAAATAGAAAATATGAAAATAGCCATTATAGGAGCAGGAAATCTTGGTTCATCCATTGCGAAAGGAATACTTAATTCCAAGGGGTCGAACTATATCTACCTCACCAAAAGAAATCCGGGTGAAATCTACCAATTTGAGCAGTATGGAAACGTCATCATCACCTCCGACAATAGAGAGGCGGTAAAAAACTCCAACGTTCTGATTTTTGCGGTTCAACCCAGTCAGTTCGAGGCAATCCTTGTCGACATCAAAGATTTGCTGAAGGCAAAGCATGTCATTATCTCTACGATAACCGGATTTAGCATTGCGAAGATAGAAGGCATTATCGGCGCGAAGCACCACATCGTAAGAAGTATGCCCAACACAGCAATTTCTATTGGGAAATCGATGACTTGTATGTGTAGCAATGAAAAGGGTAAAAGCAGAATCGATTTGGCAAAGGCAATTTTCAATCGCATGGGGCATACGATGGAAATCCCCGAACAACAGATGCAAGCCGCTACAGTTATCTGTGCCAGTGGTATTGCCTTTTGGATGCGTTTGATGCGTGCTACCACCCAAGGAGCCATCCAATTGGGGTTTGATGCAAAAGAAGCACAAGAACTGGCAATGCATACTTGTAATGGTGCTGCCGGACTATTAATAGAATCAGGCAGTCATCCAGAGGCGGAAATCGACCGGGTAACCACACCCAAAGGATGTACTATTCAGGGATTGAACGAAATGGAACACCAAGGATTGAGTTCTTCCTTGATCCAGGGGATTATTGCCTCTTTTGAGAAAATCAGTAAAATAAGGGATCGTCAGCTCTAGGATACGAAAATATGCAACCCAGTATTGAACTTGAATTAAAAACTATGAATTTATTCGATGTATACCCCCTTTACGAGGTAACCCCGGTTTCGGCCAAGGGCATTGTTGTTACTGATGACAAGGGTCAAGAATACCTAGATTATTATGGGGGCCATGCGGTTATTTCCATAGGGCACTCACATCCGCATTATGTCGCCCGGTTAAAGGAACAACTGGATAAAATCGGGTTCTATAGCAACGCCGTGAAAAACCCATTACAGCAAGAGCTTGCCAAAAAACTAGGTATGCTTTCAAGTTGCCAAAACTACAACCTCTTTCTCTGCAATTCGGGAGCCGAAGCCAACGAAAACGCTCTGAAAATGGCCTCCTTCCATACCGGAAAAAAGAGGGTTATCGCCTTTAAGAACGGATTTCATGGGAGAACCTCCGCAGCAGTAGCGGCTACCGACAACGAAAAGATCAACGCTCCCCTGAACAAGCAGCAAAAAGTAACCATACTGCCGTTCAATGACAGTTCTTCCTTTACAGTGGAAATAGAAAAAGGCGATGTATGTGGTGTCATTTTAGAGGCTATCCAAGGCGTCGGCGGATTAGATGAACCCGCAACGGAATTCTATCGCGAAGTCGCGGCGCTATGTAAAAAACACAAGGTCGTACTGATCGCCGATGAAGTACAGTCAGGTTTTGGAAGAAGTGGTCAGTTCTTCGGATTTCAACATCACGGTATCCAGCCCGATATTATAAGCATTGCCAAAGGGATGGGTAATGGCTTTCCCGTTGGTGGAATTTTGATTCATGAGGATATCAAGGCCTCCTATGGCCTTTTAGGAACCACTTTTGGCGGAAATCATTTGGCCTGTGTTGCAACCCTGGCCGTACTGGAAGTCTTGGAAAAAGAGCAGCTGATAGCCAATGCAGCACAATTAGGAGATTATTTTCATCAAAAAGCGGCCGAAATTCCACAGGTAAAACGGGTAAAGGGGCGCGGACTCATGCTCGGATTGGAATTTGATTTCGAAGTCGCTGAACTTAGGAAAAAACTAATTTACGAGCATCAGCTATTCACCGGAGGGGCAAAGGACAAATATGTGTTACGGATTTTACCAGCGCTCAATATCACCCAAGGGGATATTGACATCTTTTTTGATGCCTTAAAAATAGCATTACAGTGAGAAAGCAATTGAACAGTACACAACGCAACGCGGTTTTGACCACTATGGCAACCTTGGTCGCCGAGAGGCAGACAGACATCATCAAGGCCAATCAAATGGACCTAGAGAACTATTCCGGTGGCGATATCGCGATGAAAGACCGCCTAAAAGTCGACCAGGCCAAAATCGATGGTATGATCGCGTCCTTAAAACAATTGGCCTCGGAACCTGACCCTTTGGGTATCGAACGATTTGCTACGACCCACGAAAACGGAATACACATCAGCAACAAAACGGCACCCTTTGGGACCATTCTTATCATTTATGAATCGCGGCCTGACGTGACCATCGAAGCAGCAGGAATAGCCTTCAAGTCAGGTAATAGCATTTTATTGAAAGGAGGAAAAGAAGCGTTGCACAGCAATTTGATTCTAGTCGATCTATGGCATCAGGCCCTACAAACACATCACTGTGATACCGATTGGGTCAGCTACCTGCAATTCACTAGAAGCGAAACCCAGAATTTTCTAGTTCGGCCTTCCCAAAAATTGGATTTAATCGTTCCGCGGGGTGGTGAAAAATTGATTGCCTTCGTAAAGCAGTATGCGCAATGTCCGGTCATTGTCAGCGGACGTGGCAACAATTTTGTCTACGTTGATGCCGAAGCCGATTTGAATATGGCCTTAGAAGTTATCGTCAATGCGAAAACTGCTAAAATATCGGCGTGCAATGCCTTGGACAAGGTGCTCATAGCCTCCAATCTGGATCGAAAACATCAATTTCTACAACAATTGGTTCAAGAATTAAAAAAGAGTAATGTCGAAATATTTACGGACGAAGCTTTGTTAGGTCTTGCCGGAACCAATCCTATTTCAGAAGAAAGTATTTGGTATGAAGAATTTCTCGACTATAAAATTGTTATCGGACAAACCGCGGAATTGAATGAGGCCATAGCTAAAATAAACAAGTTTAGCGGCGGCCATTCGGCCTCTATAATTACGGGGAACGAAGAAACTGCGGCACACTTTATGAACAATGTGGACTGTGCCGCCGTATACCACAATGCTTCCACGCGATTTACGGATGGAAGCCAATTCGGCCTAGGTGGCGAACTTGCCATTAGCACCGATAAATTACACCAAAGAGGCCCGATCGGCCTCCAACATTTAGTGACCAACAAGTGGTATGTAACCGGCAGCGGACAAATCAGATAATCATGGCCAAGAAGAGAATCTTACTGAAAATCGGCTCGAATACGTTGACCAAGGAAACCAACCAGATTTCTCGGGGAAAGATCGAGGATATCGGCCGACAGATCGCCGAACTCAAGGACTCCTATGAATTCATCATTGTTAGTTCAGGGGCAATCGCCGCGGCAAAGCAGTTCGTAAAACTGGAACATAATGGTCAAGAAATCAATATAAAACAAGCCTTAGCAGCAATCGGACAACCGCACTTGATGCGTATTTTTCAAGAAAACTTCAGGGAGCTTGGGCTGTTCACTTCCCAGTGCCTGTTGTCGTACTCCGACTTTGAGAAACCGGAATCCCAAGAAAACATCAAGAACACCATAAATATCTTGGTGGCCAATAATTTCATTCCAATTATCAATGAGAACGATACGGTTTCCACAGATGAAATACAATTTGGAGACAATGACAAATTAGCGGCGCTGACCGCGGCGTTATTACAGGTAGATCTACTATTGATCGCTACCAATACCGACGGCATCTATACCAAATCATCCTTCAAGAATGGGGAATTTCAGACGATTACGGATATTTCACAGATCACGGACTTGGAACAGGAGGTACATTCCGGGAAATCGTCACACGGTACAGGCGGAATGCAATCGAAAGTAGAAGCGGCGACAATCGCGCAAAAAGCATCAATAGAAACCTGGATCGTCAACGGGTTAAAAGACCACTTCATTACCGACGCCTTAAACGGCATCTCAAAACACACCAAAATAAAAGCATGAAACACTACCTCTCGATACAGGATATCGACACCTTACCAGCATGGGTTGATGAAGCGCAACAGCTGAAAAAAGACCCGACGGCCCATAAGCATCTAGGTGGCGGAAAAACAATTTGCCTCTTGTTCTTCAACAATAGTCTTAGAACGCGTTTGAGCACTCAAAAAGCAGCATTGAATCTGGGAATGGACGTACTGGTGATGAATTTTGGAAGCGAAGGTTGGCAGTTGGAATTCGGGGATGGTGTGGTTATGGACCAGGGCAAATCGGAACATATTAAGGAGGCGGCCCAGGTAGTTTCACAATTCTGTGACATCGTAGCCATTCGGGCATTCGCTTCGCTCGCGGATAAAGAAAAGGACGAAGCGGAGATAGTCCTCAACGGCTTCATGAAATACGCGTCTATTCCTGTGGTGAACATGGAAAGTTCCGTGGGGCACCCATTACAGGCGCTGGCCGATGCTATTACGTTAGAGGAACATCGAATAAAATCGCGCCCAAAGGTAGTTCTCTCTTGGGCACCGCATCCGAAGGCCTTGCCACATGCCGTCGCAAATTCCTTTGTGGAAATGATGGCATTACAAGAAGCGGACTTTGTCATTACGCATCCAAAGGGATATGAGTTGAATCCGGCTATTACGCAAGGAATTCCCATCGAATATGACCAAAAAAAAGCCCTTCATAATGCTGACTTTGTATATGTAAAGAACTGGAGCAGCTATACCGAATACGGAAAAATATTGAGTCAAGACCCGGAGTGGATGATGACATCTAAAAAACTGGGAGACGCCAAGTTCATGCACTGCCTACCCGTACGAAGAAACGTGGTCGTTGAAGATGCCGTTTTAGATGGCGCACAATCATTGGTCATTGAGCAAGCCAACAACCGAACCTATGCGGCACAATTGGTTTTAAAAAAAATATTGGAAACCAAATAAGATGAGTTTGAAACTAAAAGGTAAAATATGTATCATAACCGGGGCAACTAGCGGAATGGGTAAAGCGATCGCTGAACGATTTCATGCCGAAGGGGCAAAACTAGTTTTATCCGGAAGAAATGAGAAACGGGGTGACGCCTTGTCAAATACATTTAGCGATTCGGTTTTCGTTGCTGGTGATGTCAAAGATGTAGCATACAATACAAAACTAGTTGATGTAGCCCTTGAAACATTCGGCAGTCTTGATATTGTATCAATGAACGCAGGTGCCTTAGGGCTTGGCAGTGTCACCGATTTGCCCATTGAAAGTTGGCAATCTACCCTAGACACCAATCTGAGCTCCCTATTCTATCTTTCAAAAGCTGCCCTTCCCTATTTAGCAAAAACTAAAGGGAATATGATTATCAATGCCTCCATTGCGGCATACAAAAGTTTCCCCAGCCACCCGGCCTACTGTGCTTCAAAAGCCGGTGCGCTAGCTTTGATGAAACAAATGGCCGTAGAATACGCCCCCCAAGTTCGAGTCAATGCCATCTGCCCCGGGCCCGTGGATACGCCCTTGATATGGGACTCGGCAAAAGCCTTTGAAAATCCGGCAAGTGCGGTGGAAGATGCAGCTAAGGCCACTTTGATGAAACGACTTGGACAACCTGAGGATATTGCCAATCTGGTCTTATTTCTGGCTTCCGAGGAAGCTTCATGGATAACAGGAACTGCAATGAACATTGACGGGGGAATACTAAACACATAACATGGCACAAGAACTATCCATTATAAAAATAGGAGGTAATATCATCGAGAATCGAACCGAACTGGTCGCGTTCTTGCGGCTATTCGCTTCGTTAAAAGACCCCAAGATCTTAGTCCATGGCGGGGGCAAACTCGCTACACAATTGGCGACAAAATTGGGTATTGAATCGAAGTTGGTCGGGGGGCGAAGAATCACCGATGCCCAGACTCTTGAAGTCATCACGATGGTGTATGCCGGCTTGACCAACAAAAACATTGTTGCCAAATTGCAAGCTAATGGCTGTGACGCCATAGGATTAAGTGGTGTAGACGGCAATGCCATACAAGCCCATAAACGCCCTGTAAAAGATATCGACTATGGTTTTGCCGGAGATGTAGACGGTGTAAATAGCCCATTGGTCTCAACCTTGTTGGAGCGTGGTCTGACCCCTGTGTTTTGTGCCATGACCCATGATGGCAAGGGACAACTATTGAATACGAACGCCGACACTATTGCCTCGGAACTCGCCATTGGTCTAAGTGGTATTTACAGCACGACCCTGTTCTATTGCTTTGAAAAAAAAGGGGTGCTCATGGATATCAATAAGGAAGATTCGGTCATCACACATATCGATTCAAAAAAATACCAACAGCTATTAAATGATGACATTATAGCGGAAGGAATGCTTCCGAAACTGACGAATTGTTTTCATGCGCTGAAGAAAAATGTGGGCAAGGTATGCATAGGGCATCCCTCTATGTTAACTACAAAAGACGAAATTTTTACGACGATTACCTTATAGTATGACACAGAACGAGCGAACGGAAAAGGCCTTACAACTCCTGAAACAATTGATTTCAATACAATCTTTTTCCTCCGAAGAAGACCAGACCGCCGACGCGATTCAAGACTGGCTCAAAAGCTTTGACATTCCGTTTGAACGGATGCAGAACAACGTCTTCGCCAAAAATAAGTACTGGAGCAATACCAAGCCCACGCTTTTGCTCAACTCACATCATGACACAGTCAAACCCAACCAAGCCTATACCAAAGACCCCTTTCATCCACATATCGAAGAGGGAAGACTCTATGGTCTGGGCAGCAATGATGCTGGGGGCTGTTTGGTTTCTCTACTCGCGACTTTCACGCATTTTTATGACAGGGAAGACCTCAGCCATAATATTCTAATGGTGGCTTCTATGGAAGAGGAGAACGCCGGAAAAAATAGCCTAAGGGGATTACTGCCCCACCTTCCTAAAATCGACGTAGCCATTGTAGGCGAACCGACCCTAATGGATCTGGCCATTGCCGAAAAAGGACTCATTGTTTTTGATGCTGTAGTCAAGGGAACCCCTTCACATGCGGCACATCCGAACGACGACAATGCCATTTACAATACCATAGCAGTCTTGGAATGGTTCAAGCAGTACCGTTTCGATAAGACCTCTGAGGCACTCGGTGAGGTAAAAATGACCGTGACCCAAATCAAAGCCGGGAGTCAACATAATGTAGTACCATCACAGGTGGAATTGGTTATTGATGTAAGGGTCAATGATGCGTATTCCAACCAAGAGATAGCCGACTTATTAAAATCGGAAGCCCCTTGCGAACTGCAAGAACGCGGACTAAAATTAAACTCTTCCAGAATAGACAAAGACCATCCTTTGGTACAATCAGGTATCGCATTAGGCCGCAAAACCTATGGTTCACCTACCCTCTCCGATCAGGCAGCCTTGACTTGTCAGTCTTTAAAACTAGGACCTGGAGATAGTAGGCGATCACATTCCGCAGATGAGTATATTTACGTGCACGAAATCGAGGAAGGCATCGATCTGTATATTCAACTATTGGAGGGGTTTTTAAAAAAATAAATACAAACACAAGATTCAAAGTCAAACTCAAAACCTCTGTATTTGCATTTGATACTTGAACTTGAAAACGATAGTCCACATTGGTGCGACGAGATGAAAAATAAACACAAACGCAATACTCAAACACAAGCTCAAAACCCTTGTATTTGTATTTGAGTTTGAAATTGAAATTGAACTTATGAAACTCTGGGATAAAGGATTCAGCACAGATAAAAAAATAGACCTTTTTACGGTCGGCAATGATCGTGAGCTCGATTTGCATTTGGCAAAATATGACATCATCGCCTCGAAGGCTCATGCAAAAATGTTGGGTAAGATCGGATTATTGACGACTGAGGAAACAGAAGCCTTGGTTGTCGAATTGGACAAAATGATCGCAAAGGCCGAGGAGGGCACATTCACTATCGAAGATAATTTCGAGGACATGCACTCCAAGATCGAATTTCAATTGACTTTGGCTTTGGGCGATACCGGAAAAAAAATACATACCGCTCGCTCCCGAAACGACCAAGTACTTGTCGCCATGCATCTCTACCTAAAAGACGAACTCACTGAAATCAAAGCGCAGACGAAAACACTGTTCGACTTATTACTGAATTTAGCGGATAAATACAAAAGAGTGCTGTTACCCGGGTATACCCATTTACAAATCGCCATGCCCTCGTCTTTCGGATTGTGGTTTTCGGCTTATGCCGAGAGTCTGATCGATGACCTATACTTTATCGAGGCGGCCTATAAGGTAGCTGATCAAAATCCACTGGGGAGTGCAGCAGGTTATGGAAGTTCCTTTCCGATCGACAGAAGTCATACCACCGAGGAAATGGGTTTCGAAACCATGAAATTCAATGTGGTCGCTGCTCAAATGAGTCGTGGAAAAGTTGAAAAAGCGACGGCCTTTGGTATAGCTAATATTGCCGCTACCCTTTCAAAACTGTCCATGGATATTTGTTTGTATATGAGCCAGAATTTCGATTTCATCTCGTTTCCAGATGAGTTGACCACGGGCTCGAGCATTATGCCACACAAAAAGAATCCGGATGTTTTTGAGTTGATCCGTGCCAAATGCAACAAACTACAGGCCGTACCGAATCAATTGACACTGGTGATCAATAACCTTCCTAGCGGATACCATCGCGATCTGCAATTGGTGAAAGAAATCATAGTTCCTGCAATTCAAGATATGAAAGCCTGTTTGGAAATACTTACGTTCAGCTTGAGGGAAATTAGGGTCAATGAAAACATCATTGAGGATCCGAAATATGATTATCTATTTAGTGTAGACACCCTAAACGAACTGGTACAAGAGGGCATGCCATTTCGAGATGCCTACAAACAAATGGGTCAGGAAATTCAAGCAGGCACCTTTAGTCCGAAACGAAATATCAAACATTCACATGAGGGTAGTTTGGGGAATTTGTGCCTGGAAGAAATCAAAAAGAAGATGGCCTTATTATTCTAGTGTAGTATAGACCAAATTTCACGGAAAACCGTGAAATCACTCTTCTGTAATTTGTTCATCTTTGTCATGAAAATCTTTGATATTAGATTCATGAGAAAAATACTTCTTCTTTTTACGGCCTTAATCGCGATTTCATCTTGCTCCTTTGACACCCCAGAGAACTACTTTGACAGAACAACGCTAAACACGAACAAATTAAGAGACTTTGGTAGTGCACGACTCAAAAGAATGATAGCCGAAAAAGATGGCGACATGCTCTTTACCATCAAGAATGAAGAATTAGAAAAGACCAGCAGCGTTGAAGAACACATTCTCAATTTCTTGTTACCGGATATCGAGAAAGATATTAAAAAAGTGAAGGACCTCAAGCCGACCGAAGACACCGAGGCGATGATAGAAGCTTCTCTCGAGGTCTATGATTTTGCCAAAAAAAAGTACGAAACCGACTATATTGAAATCGCCAAATTGATCGATCGTCAAGCTCCAAAAGCCGAAATCGCGGCCTTGATGGAACAATTTGATGACGAAAACGTGCCTAAATTGGAATCGCTACATGAAAAGCTTATGATTATTGCTATGGCCTATGCCGAAGATAACGGTATTGAAGTCAAACGTTATTGATCTTAAAACAAAGCAATAATTGCTTCTTGAGCGAATCGGATTCTATTGGACAAAGCGAAGTGTGTGAAACCAGAGATTTCTATCTTCAAAGTTCGTAGTACTTAATTTTTCCACGGACGCCGGGGCGCTGAATACTTTTCCTGACACCACTAAAACCCATAGCCGTTCAGGCCTTTCTTGGGATTTTATAAAATAAATAAGATCAGGAAAGTCAGTTCGTTCGGGCAAAAAATGGGTTACTAATTTTAGGCGGTCTTGATAAGAAACTTGCGGTTCTTGGGCTACCCAAAGCTCGGTAGAAGAAGGCAATCTCGGGAAGGATTTCAAAGAAACCTCCTCAAATCCAATATCAGTAAGTTCTAGCTTCTTTTTCAAGTCCTCTAAAAACCCAGATACTTTTTTAGTCGAAGGTATCTCAAGGCTGATAAGCACATCCGGTTCTAGATAGGTCTCGTTGTCTGAGGGAACGACCAGCATTCCGTTTTGGACTTCAGGTGTAATACCCGTTGGAATCGGCATGCCATTTTCGAAGGTACTCACCCTACCGGAAATATGCGTGAATGCCACACCAAAATCCTTATCCTCAAATCTAAGGGTCTCCAAAACCGATTTACTTTCCTCAACTTGAGTGGCATATCTCGAATTATAGTCGAATGTAAAATACCCAAACACTCCTACTACCGATAGTAACCCTAAAATTGGGAGGGCGATGATACCTCCTAAAAGCCATTTTTTCCTTCCAGACGGGCTTTGATTCAAAAATAGACTTAGTATGAACGCAAGTAAAAAGCAGACAAAGAGAACTCCCACAAAAACAAGCGGGATGAAATTGCTCAATCCATCCGCACCAACACTTGAGAAGTACATCACATAAGCGCCGACTATTCCGAAAAAAAAGGTGAAAACCAGTAAAATCAAGCTTGTTTTAGTCATGTTGGGCTATCTTTTAAAGCTATTACCCCGTGCATCCAACGCAAATCTCGCCATATAAAGTATATTCGAAGTAGATTTATGAGTTCTTAATCCATATACAACGGGAAAAATGAAAAACTTAACTAGTGCTTGTCTCAAATTTATGGTGTTCACAGTACTTATGTCTCCCTTAGCCACAATAGCTCAAGACACCTATCAACGAAACAGTTCAGCTGATGTGCAGGCCTATGTCTTTGACCTCAAGTTAAGCGACCAAAGTAATACCATTGATGGTGAAGCGGAACTAACGGTTGATTTCAAAAATGAAGTCAACGAATTCGCCCTTGACCTCATCGCAAAATCGGAAACATTTGGAATGACCCTGAAAGGGGTTTTCGAAGATTCGGTCAAAGTAGCGTATACGTTTGCCGGGAATAAAATCAAAATCATTCCATCTCCCGGGCCTTCAAAACAGAGAACATATACGATCAAATACCAGGGTATTCCAGAACGGGGTTTGGTCATCGATACCACAAAATTTGGCGAGCGTTCTTTCTTTGGTGACAATTGGCCCAATCTTGCAAGACACTGGTTGCCGTCTGTGGATCATCCGTCCGATAAAGCCAGTGTAGAATTTCACATTACGGCACCCGATCACTATGATGTGGTCGCTACAGGAAAAAAAATAGAAGAGAGCAATTTAGACAATGGGTACAAACTTACGGTTTATAAAGAACCTGCACCGGTGGCCATGAAAGTAGTGACCATTGGGGTAACCAAATTTGCCAATAGACTTTTGGGAGAAGTGGAGGGCATTCCCATTTCAGCCTGGGTATATCCGGAAAATCGATTGGATGGTTTTTCCGATTATGGTGTGGCCACCAAGGTTATGGAATACTTCATTGACCGCATTGGACCCTATTCGTATGCCAAGCTGGCCAATATGCAGGCCAAGACCCAATGGGGTGGTTTAGAGAATGCAGGTACCATAGCTTATTTTGAAAATTCCGTAACCGGAAAAAATGAGGTCGAAGGCCTCATCGCCCACGAAATCGCACACCAATGGTTTGGCAATTCGGCCTCCGAAAACGACTGGAACCACGTTTGGCTCAGCGAAGGGTTTGCCACCTACTTTGCCATTCTATATCAAGAAAGTGTGTACGGCAATGATAAACGCCTAGAGGAACTCGCGCTAGACCGAGACCAAATCATCGCCTATTACGAAAAAAATCCGTCGCCCATTGTCGACCCTAGCATTACCGACCCTATGAAAGTATTAAGCACCAACACCTACCAAAAAGGAGGCTGGGTATTGAACATGCTACGCCACCAACTCGGCGATGACACCTTCTGGAGCGGCATACGCGCATACTATAAGCAATTTCGAAACTCAAATGCCATGACGGTTGATTTCAGAAGTGTGATGGAGAAAGTATCCGGAAAAAATCTTGACCGCTTTTTCAAACAATGGATCTTCACCAAAGGCTATCCAGAACTCAAATGGGATTGGACCTATGAAAAAGGAAAGGTCTTTTTAAACCTAGAGCAAACACAAGAACACCATATATTCGATTTTCCACTTGAAGTCGAAATCAATGAAAATGGGAAATCCGCCATTTCAACCGTTCAAATGAACGGTAAATCATCCACTTTTGAAATAGAAGTAAGTTCAAAGCCCTCCTCTATGCAACTCGATCCAAATCTTTGGCTTCTATTCAGGGAGCATAAAAAATAATGATTTTTAAGAATGAGGGGGTTGGCTCTTCTGTTTGATTTTCACGGTTTACAGGGAAGAAAATGGGTGTCAAACAATCGACTTTTGTATTCAAACGATTGTTTCTTTAATTTTACCTAATTCCCCTATACAAATGACCAAACCGATTCTATTCTTCGTTTGTCTGTTTTTTTCGTTGCAAGCCACATCGGCCCAGATAACCAATGACAGCACGATTGATCTTTCCAGCAACAAACTAGCGGAACACTACCTAAAATTACTTCAGCAACACTATGCCAATGGCGATTACCAGTTGCATAAGGCCTACAGTGATTCGCTACTATTGGTTGCAAAAGCAAACGGACTGACCAAAATGCATGTCTTGGCCCTGGTGAACCAGGCTGTTTTTCACAATAATCGTAGTTCTAGGTTAAAATCCATTGAATTGTATCATGAAGCGCTAGCACAATGTGAAAAAATTCCAGAAGATTTTCGGTCCAAAACGGTAGTATTGGTCAATATGGGCAACACCTATAACAATATCGGTTCTTACGACAAGGCGATAGCGACCATGGAAAAAGTGCTCGCTGTGGCGGAGCGTACCGAAAACTCGGACCATGTAAAGGCAGCCGCACTGATAGGATTAGCCAATAACTACCATGAATTGAAAAACTATGAAAAGACCTTGGAATATGCCAATAGGGCGAAATTTCTTGGGGAGGAAACCAAAAATGAGATTACTTTGGCATCTTCCTTCAATAGCATTATCGATGTCTACCTGAACATCAAAGAATATGACAAGGCCCTGGAAATGGGAAAGGAAGCCTTGAAATTACCCATATCTAAGAAGCCCACCAAAAAAAGAGGTTGGCTATTGCTCAACATGGGTATTGCGAACTACCATGTTGACGAGCTCGACACTGCTTTGGACTATTTAAAAGGCTGCGTTAATCTGGCCCAAGATAAAGGGCTTTTGGAGATTGAAATGTATGGCCAAGAATATCTGGCAAGGGTACATGAACAAAAAAAGGACTTCAAGGCATCCCATACCGCTCAAAAAGAATATGCACTCTTGCGAGACAGGTATTTACAAGATAAAAAAGAGGCCTCAAATGCCGATCTAAAAAAAGACATTGTACTAAAAGACGAGAAACTGAGCCAAAACAACCAACAACTTTTGGCTTTTTCAAATAAAAGAAAGCAAATACTCATTGGAGGAACAATGCTATTTCTTGTCTTAACCGGACTGTTGTTTTTCTTTATCAAAAGAAAAAAGGCCATCGAAATCGAAACAACCAAGTTAAGGGCACAATATATAGGTCTCCAACAAACCCTCAATGAGGATAAAAATGGAGCTGTGAACATATCATCAGGCAAAGAACCTGAAGAAAACAGTCAGGTAACACCTTATAAAAACTCTTCACTTACCCCTAGCACCAGACAGGAATTCAAAAAGAAAATCCTCGACTTTATGGAATCGGAGAAACCCTATCTTAATCCGAACCTCAATCAGTCTGACCTGGCCGGGCAAATCGGAATCAGCACCCATCATTTTTCTGAAGTATTGCACTATAGTTTCGAACAGAACTTCTATAACTTCATGAATTCCTATCGGGTAATCGAAGCACAAAAATTGATGAAAAGTATCAACTACAAAGACGTCAAGTTAATTGCGATTGCCTTTGATTCAGGCTTTAAAAGCAAGACCTCATTTTTCCGCGTTTTTAAAAAGCATACCGGCCAAACCCCTTCAGAATTCCGCAGCAAAATCTAGTTTCACAGCCTTCCATGTACTTCCTAAAAAGGGTTCCACTCGTTAGAATGGTACTCTTTTAACACAATCTATGGTACTTGACCTCGTTATAAAAGCTCAAGTCTCATAACCTACACCAACCATGACCCAAAAACTGCTATCTTTTTTTGTACTCTTATTTTTAGGTACAAGTGTTTTCGCTCAATCATTTAACTCGATTTGGGATACCTCCAATACAAGTACGGGCTCTTCAGCCCTCAATCAGATCACCATTCCTATCAACTCGGCTTACACGTATAATTATAACGTTGATTGGGGAGATGGTACATCGGATACGAATCAAACCGGCAACATCACACATACCTATGCCGCTCCGGGCACCTATACCATTATGATCAGTGGCACCTTCCCTGCAATCCACTTCAACGATGGTGGTGATAGAAATAAAATCATTGAGATTTTGGATTGGGGTACCATTCAGTGGCAAACGATGGAAGATGCCTTTCACGGCTGTGAAAATGTCAACTTCGATGCCATTGGGGCGCCGGATCTTTCACAGGTGACCTCTTTAAAGAACATGTTCAGAAAAGCAACATCCTTTAATGGTATTATGAATGGTTGGGACGTAAGCTCCATAACCGATATATCAGGACTTTTTGAGGAAGCATCAACTTTTAACCGGCCTTTGGATACATGGGATACGTCTGCAATTACTGACATGTCACATACTTTTCATAGGGCAGGGCGATTCAACGAACCGCTGGATAATTGGAATACTTCGGCCGTTACAACAATGGAATATCTCTTTTCAGAAGCCAGTAGGTTCAATCAAAATATCAATAGTTGGAATGTGTCCAACGTGACCAACATGATCGGTACTTTTAGATATACGGGTAGCTATAATCAACCTTTGAACAACTGGGTGGTCGATAATGTTACGGACATGTCGGAAATGCTCGCCGGAAGCGCATTCAATCATCCGATCGCCAATTGGAACGTGAGCAATGTGACCAATATGTCGCGCATGTTCTATCAAGCCCAATTCGACCAACCCATTGAGGCATGGAATGTTTCCAAGGTTACTGATATGAGCTATATGCTCGCAAGAATGCCCAATTTTAACAGGCCGGTAAACGCGTGGAATGTGAGTGCCGTGACGAACATGCAAGGAATGTTCGATGGATGGCCTTCATCAAACACGCCCTTCAATCAACCCTTAAATGGATGGGATGTTTCCAATGTAACCGATATGAGCTACATGTTCCGATATACGAGGGATTTCAATCAAACCTTAGATAATTGGGTCGTAAACAACGTGACCAGTATGGCCCATATGTTCGAGAGAGCCCCAGTTTTCAACCAAGACATCACCGGATGGAACGTCGACAATGTGACCAACATGAGTGCGATGTTTCAAAACGCCGAGGTGTTCAATCAAGATATCAGTGGCTGGAACGTAGGAAATGTAACGGATATGAGCCTCATGTTCTACGGAGCTTTGGTTTTCAACCAACCGCTTAATGGTTGGAACGTCGAACAAGTGACTACAATGAGGGGTATGTTCGCCCTAAACCCGGTCTTCGATCAGCCCTTGAACAGTTGGAATACAGCCGCCGTTTCGAACATGGGCAATCTGTTTCAAAATGCAAGTGCCTTTGACCAAAACTTAGCTACTTGGAACATTGGTAATGTCACGAATATGACCGACATGCTTTCCAATTCAGGTTTATCACAAGCAAATTATGATAATGTCTTAATTGCTTGGGAGGCACAGACCGTTCAAAACAATGTAAACCTTGGAGCAACGAACTTAAACTATTGTGATGGTCTAAATGCAAGACAGAACCTCATTGACAACTCAAATTGGACTATTACCGGAGATATTGTCAATTGTAGCTTCGTACTATGTACCAATCTCGTTTCCCCTGTTGATGGGGATACCAACGTACCGGCCAGTGCCAACCTTACCTGGGCCCAAACCCCAAATGCCACAGGGTATTATGTCACCGTTAGAATTATTCGAGGAGGTGTTGAATCCATTCCATTTAATGACCATGATGTTCCTGGTGGCAATACGGTAGGACTCGACCTTGAAAATTTGGCCGGTGATGATCTGCTAGAGCCCGGCGACGAAGTTTTCGTGACCATTGTGCCCTATAATAGCAGTAATGAGCGTGCGACCGGGTGTACCGAGGAAAGCTTTATTGTAGTACCTTCTTGGGTGAATAGTCCTGATGCGTTTAAACTCACTTATGACACCAGCTTGGTGGATTCTGATACCACCCCTGCAAATCAGTTGAAAATCGAAGCAAATACCGGATACCCGGCCTATCTTCCTTATGATTACTCCATTGATTGGGGCGATGATCAATTTGACAACCATGTTACAGGTGACATTACACATACCTATTTAGCACCAGGGGTCTATACGGTATCCATTATCGGCAACTTTCCTGCGCCCTACCATGATTACTCACATACGGACAACTACAAACTCATCTCCATAGACCAGTGGGGTACACAAGAATGGCAGTCTATGGAAAGAGCATTCTACTACTGTGAAAATATGGAGTACAATGCCACGGACGTACCTGACCTGACCAACGTATCTAATATGGCCAGCATGTTTGCCGGTTGCCGCCTGTTCAACGGCAATATGAACGGTTGGGATGTAAGTAATGTGACCAATATGAGTTATATGCTCATCGCAGCCAGGGTTTTTAACCAACCGCTAGACCAATGGAACGTTGGTAATGTCGAAAATATGTCGGGAATGTTTTTTGCCTGTGAGGAATTCGATCAACCCATTGGAAACTGGAATACGAGCAATGTGACCAATACTTCGCGCATGTTCAATACTGCCTATCTATTCGATCAGCCTATTGACGGCTGGGACGTAAGCAAGGTAACCAACATGTATCAAATGTTCGCGAACACTAGAGAGTTCAACCAACCCCTTGATAATTGGAATGTAAGTGAAGTTGCCGACATGAATGAAATGTTCAACAGGGCATCCGCCTTTAATCAACCCATAGACAGCTGGGATGTAGGTAACGTCACTAACATGTTCGCCATGTTCAGTTACGCAGAAGTGTTTGACCAACCCCTAAATCAATGGAACGTCTCCCAAGTAACCAACATGGGTAATATGTTTCGAAATGCTTTGGCCTTTGATCGACCTTTGAACAACTGGAATGTATCCTTGGTAACCAATATGGCCTCGATGTTCGCGTATGCCGAAACTTTTGATCAGAACATCAATGACTGGAATGTCACCAGCGTCATCGACATGAATTCAATGTTCAATAGGGCGGAAGGCTATAACCAACCCATGAACAATTGGGATGTAAATTCAGTGGTCAATATGTCTTCCATGTTTCAAGGAGCGGAAGTTTTCGATCAACCCCTAAACGCTTGGAATGTCAGTGCCGTTGCCAATATGGCCTCAATGTTCGAAGATGCAATAGTATTTAATCAACCCTTGAATTCTTGGGACGTTTCCTCTGTAACCCTAATGAATTCTATGTTCGAAGAGGCTTCAGCATTCAATGGTCAAGTCGGTAATTGGAATGTCGGTTCGGTCACCAATATGGAATCGATGTTCAAAGATGCTGTCGCTTTCAATCAGTCCATGCAGAATTGGAATACCGGGGAAGTACTTACGATGCAAGAAATGTTCAATGGTGCTTCTTTATTCGATCAAGCCATCGACTCCTGGAACACCTCCTTCGTCACCACAATGGAATCGATGTTCGAAGAGGCGACTTCTTTCAACCAACCACTCGGTTCTTGGAACACCGCTTCGGTAACCACTATGGAAAAAATGTTCAAGGACGCTACTTCCTTTAATCAGGATATTAATGCGTGGAATGTAAGGGGCGCCGATACCATGGAAGAGATGTTTGCTGGGGCGACAACCTTCAATCAATCGGTAAACAACTGGCGTGTATCCGGCGTAAACAATATGGATGGCATGTTCCAAAATGCCAGCACCTTCAATCAGCCTTTGGATCAATGGGACCTGGGTAACGTAAGCATGCAATCGGCCTTTCAAAATGCCTCCGCCCTGAATCAATATTTAGGGGATTGGAATATCAGTGGCATCTCTAACATGACCGATATGCTCGACAACACGGCATTGACCAGGGAGAATTATGACAATACCCTTATTGCTTGGTCCGAACAAACCCCCATTAGTGGTATTAATTTAGGTGCAGAAGGACTCCCCTACTGTGATGCCCTTGAAGAACGACAATCAATGATAGATACGTTCGGGTGGACTTTTAGTCTAGACGTTCGAGATTGTCCCATTCCGGTCTGCACCCAATTGGTTTCACCTTTAGATGGAGCGACCGATGTGCCGGTGAACACCAATATTACCTGGGAGGCCGTGCAATATGCGCGAGGATATCGTTTGACTGTTGGAACCACACCAGGGGGAAGTGATATTGTCAATAACGAAACCATTAACGATGAAACCTTCTATGAATTCGCCGTTGATTTTAATACCGGTGATACAGTTTATGTAAGGTTGACCCCCTTTAATGATGAAGGTGATCCTGGGTCATGCATCCAAGAGAGTTTCACAATTTCCGGTGATCCAGCAACCACCCCTGATTGTACCTCTTTAACCGACCCCTTACATAATGCGACCAACGTGCTTGTCACTACTGACCTCAACTGGAACCCGATTTCAAATGCCGATGGGTACCGATTGACCGTGGGTACGACTACAGGAGGTAATGATATTCTAGATGATGTGGATGTTGGAAACGTAATTACTTACGACTTTGCCACCGACCTTCCTGAAGACAGCGATATTTTTGTTGCCATAACCGCATATAACGACCAGGGGGATGCCTCTTTGTGTACCGAAGAACGTTTCCATACCGAATTGATTCCGGTACCTCCAATATGTACCAACCTGACCACACCAGTGGACAATGCTACCGATATTGCCATCGACACCAATTTGAGTTGGACGGCGGTTGCAAATGCCACGGGCTATCTTGTTGTAGTGGGTACCACATCAGGAGGTATAGAGGTTGTCAACAATGTTGACGTGGGTAACATGACCACCTATGATATCCCTGTCGATCTTTTGGAAAGTAGATTATACTATGTAACCATTATTCCCTATAATGACGAGGGCGACGCAATAAACTGTACCGAAGAAACCTTTAGAACAGGGGATTCTACCAGCCCCCCATCATGCACGCTCTTAAGCGCGCCGATCAACGGATCGACGAATATTGCCGTTGACACCAATCTGAGTTGGAACGGATCGGGCACCGCAGATGGGTATCGCCTTACCGTGGGAACTTCCTCTGGAGGAACCGACATTTTCTCTGGCGACGTCGGAACTATGACCACTCATGATTTTGTAGCCGATTTACCCGAAAACGCGACCATTTATGTCAATATTACCGCTTATAATGGCAACGGAGATGCAACAGGATGTACCGAGGAAAGCTTCACTACCGAAGGACCACCTTCCTGCACTACCTTGGTCTCACCAGCGAACCTAGAGACCAATGTTGCAATCGATGTGCCGAGTATTACCTGGAATGCCAGTGCAACTGCCGATAGTTATGAGATTACGATTGCGGCGTCCGGTAGTACTGCTAATGACGGAACCTTTGTCGTCACTTCGGGCACCAGTTATTCCTTTTCAAATGATTTTGAGCTTGGGGATGTCGTGGCCGTAACCATTATCCCAAGGAACAATTTGGGGACTGCCCCCGGTTGCGCTTCCGAAAGTTTCACCATTGTACCCCCACCTGTACCGCCATGCACCAGTCTTTCCAGTGCTACGACCGATCTTGGGCTTCGGCCGACGATTGAATGGAATGCGAGTACCGGGGCGGACGGATACAAACTGACCGTCGTCGGAGGTAGCAGCACGGCCAACAATGTCACCGACCTGGATATTCCATCGGGCACGACCTATACCTTCACCAACGATTTTGAACAAGGAGAAACGGTAGCCGTAACCTTGGTGCCTTATAATATCCAAGGCGATGCCTTTGGATGTTCCGCGGAAAACATAAGCATTAGGGCAGTACCCTCATGTAATAGCTTGATTATTCCTGGCGACGGAGCCGTTGACGTCGCAGTGGATACCGATATATCATGGACCACGGTAAGCGATGCTACAGGGTATCGATTAAGTGTCAACGGCAGTACCAGTACTGCGAACAACATTACCGATGTGCTCATTACCTCCGGGAATACCTATAATTTCCCCGATGATTTCGAGCAGGGCGAAATAGTTACGGTGACTATTATTCCTTACAATGAAGTGGGAGATGCTCTAAGCTGCGCAGATGAGAGCTTTGCCATAAAACCGGTTCCGAACTGTACTACCCTCATCGCGCCGACCAACGGTGCAGTCGGTGTACCTGTCGAAACCGACCTGAACTGGAATGCCGTAAGCGATGCCAATGGATACAGGGTTACCGTAAACGCAAGTGTGAGTACGGGAAATAATCAAACCTTCGATGTCACTGGTACAACTATTGATCTACCGAATGATTTTGAGCAAGGTGAAAATGTAGAAGTGACCATTGTAGCCTATAATGATATCGGGGATGCCATCGGGTGTAGCCCAACGAGTTTCACTATTGAATCCGTTCCCATGTGTACGACCCTTACTACACCTGTAAATGATGCCGTTATTGCCGATGTGAACGAAATCACTTGGACCGAGATTCCAGATGCCGATGGCTATAAGCTGACGATCAGCGGAAGCAACACTACCATCAATAATATCACAGATTTTGACTTTGCCGGCACCACCTATGTGTTTCCAAATGACTTCGACCAAGGAGAAGTCGTAACGGTCACAATAGTGCCCTACAACGAAGTTGGTGATGCTATCGGATGTGTTCCGGAAAGCTTTACCATCAGACCGCTTCCGAATTGTACAAACTTGGCTTCACCTATAAACAATGCTACTCAAGTTTCCGTCGCTACCGATATTTCATGGGATGCCAGCTTTGATGCCGATGGATATCGCATTTCGGTAGGTACCTCGCCAAATGGTGCGGATATCGTTAACGACGAAGATGTGGCCTCATTGACAAACTATACCTTTGCGGAAGACCTTCCTTCTGAAAGTCTCATTTATGTGACCGTTACACCGTACAATACTTCCGGTGATGCGATTGGATGTACTTCCAACAGTTTTGAAACGGAAATCATCGCACCCGAATGTGCCGTTCTCAATAGCCCGTTCAATGCCGAAATCGATGTGCCGCTTGACAGCGGTATCAGTTGGACCGAAGTCGAAAAAACAGATGGCTATCGTATTTCCATAGGAACGAGTCTTGGGGGTACTGATATTGTTGATAATCTCGACCTTGGTTTGACCACAAGCTACAATCATAATAGCGAGTTTCCTTTTGACACGGAAATATTTGTGAGTATCGTTCCCTATAATAGTGCAGGGGATGCGACGCAATGTGAAGAACAATCGTTTACTACTCTGGTTCCCGAAGACAATACCAAATACGGTTTCTCGCCTGATGGTGACGGTATCAATGAATACTGGCATATTGAAAACATCGAGTATTACCCTGAAAATATAGTGATTATCTATAACCGCTGGGGCGACGCGGTTTTTAGCATAGAGAATTACGACAACAGCGCTGCAGTATTCCGTGGCGATGCGAATCTCAAGACTAAAATGGGTGCAGGCAAACTGCCGTCGGGCACCTACTTCTTCGATATTCAAATTGAAGGGGAGACCATTTTAAAGAAAACCAAAGGATACGTAGTAATCAAGCGCTAAACCAATGAAGAAAACCAACAAAATTGGCACGCTGGCACTAGGTGTTCTGCTGTCACTCTTAACATGCCATTCAACTTTCGGTCAACAAACCGCTGTTTTTCCGGAATACAACTTCAATCCGTTTATTATTAATTCCGCTTATGCCGGACTCCTACCCGACACCGAAATGACAGCAAGCAATACAGGCTTCAGTTCTTTTGAAGGTAGCCCGAGAAACCTAAGCTTGAGTTTTCACACCCCTTTAAACGAAGGTAAGGTAGGTCTTGGGGCAGGCTTTGTCCGTGATGAAATCGGGGTAACTACCTCAACAAGTGCCTTTGCGGCCTATTCATATAAAATCTTTTTCGATTTCAAGGATGACCGACCATATTGGCAAATATACCAGCCAGGTACGCTGTCTTTCGGTATTACCGCAGGAATTCAACAATATCAAGATAATTTATTGGACCTTGGCATTTCGGACGATCCGAGGTTCAGTCAGAATATCAACGCTACGATACCTACGGTGGGTGTTGGTTTTCTGTTCAATCATGCTCGATTTTATGCCGGTGTCTCCACACCGAATGTATTGGGTGACCGTTTCGCTAGCGATGATAATCTACAGTTGGAAAGTCCGATTTATGGCTATTTTGGTTATCGTTTTTATAATAATCGTTTTGAAGATTTTATGTTGAAGCCAAGTGTATTGATCAAGAGCGAAAAAGGAGCTCCGTTACAAATAGATACCAATGTTTCTGTAAGCTATAGAAATCGATTCGAGCTTGGGGCGGGATATCGTAGTAATTCATCGGTAAACCTTTTGGCCGGCATTTATTTAATTAAGAACTTCCGATTGATCTATCACTACAATATGGCCCTGAAAGATTCTGTTTTACCCAACATTCACGGCTTGATGTTGAGCTATCGTTTTGGTAAAGGGTATGCTACGGACTAAAAATATCATAGGTGTATAATGGCCAAACAATGCAAAAAATTCAAGACTATATTCTTTCTATTTCGCCAAAAAAACTTGCCTTTTTTTTGGTGCTAGGGCCTTTATTCCTGTTTTTGACCTATACGATACTGACCATTAGCTTGGGCAACATTTCAGATCCTTCAACTGGGCAGGCCCACGCATTCAATATCATTTTAGGAATGCACATCATCCTAGTAGCCCTAATTGTTTTGATTTGGCTGGCTTGGTCGAGGATCGTAGTTGCCAAGGTTACCGACACACAACTTGGAATAGGCCGAAAATGGTTCCATATCGCCTTTATGGTACTGATCTTTTTTATTCTTTTTAATATCGGGGCCATATTGATAGAATATATCGCTGAAACCCAAAATGCAATTACCGATTACAAGTATCTGATAAATGCCGCTCGCGAATTCGTAAACTTCGGAGGAATCATGATTGCCTACCCCATCGTATGTCATTACGCAGCTAGGGCGGCAACGGCGAAAAGGAACAAAAAACCCGCTACTTTTATACAGGCATTGCCCTTTACTCTTTTTCTCATTTTCGGAACCGTCATAGGCGTTCCTTTTTTACACAACCACGTTAGTGAGAACACTTCGACCAATGCCGAACTGATGAGAACCTATGCCTTTGCCATAGGCTTGTGCGCCATAGCGTTCATCATTGGCTTGGCTGCGGCAATAACGGGCTTGGTATAACAAAACCTACTTGATCATCGAGAGATTGATCACTTCCTGTTCGGTCAAAAAACGCCAATGTCCTCTAGGGAGATCTTTTTTGGTCAAACCCGCATAGACGACTCGATCCAATTTTACCACTTCATACTCCAATTCTTCAAAGAGCCTGCGTACAATGTTATTCCGAGAACTTGAAAGTTCCATCCCAACTTGGTTTTTTGGAGCGTTATCGACAAAGCTGACATCTTGAACCCGCACAATACGGTCGTCTATGGGGAGCCCCTCTTGAATGCGTTTCAAATCGGCACTTCGTAAATTTTTGTTCAGCTCAATATGATAAATTTTTCGAAGTCCGTTTTTAGGGCTGTTCAGACGTTTGGCCATTTCCCCGTCATTGGTAAAGATAATGAGCCCCGTCGTGTTCTTGTCCAATTTTCCTATGGGTTTCAGCTCTGCTTTTGAGGCTTTTGAAACGAGACTTCGAGCCGTACGCCTTCCGTGTTCATCTCGCCCTGAAGTTGTAAAATCCTTGGGCTTGTTGAGCAATACATATTCTCTTTTAATGGGATTGAGACGGCGGCCATCAAAACGCACATCATCACCGAGCTTCACCTTGTAGCCCATTTCCGTTATAGGCTTTCCGTTTACCGTAACGTTTCCGGCAGCGATATAAATATCGGCCTCACGACGGGAACACACCCCTGAATTAGCCACATATCGGTTCAAACGGATTTCATTCGAATTCGAACTTTTAGGTGCTACCTTTTTATTGACCCGTGCATTTACCCTCGCAGAATTTTTCTTTCGAAAAGTACCCCCTTGCCTTCCTGACTTTCTATCCCCGTTATTTGAATCTGATCTGCCCATTAATTCCGTTTGTTGGCAAAGGTAGTAAAGCGTTGCTGATGTACGACATTAATAATCTTCTGTTAATTTTTAGACAAGTCTGTCTAAAAATAGAAATTTAAGCTATCTTTGTACCGTATTAACACACGAAATGAAAGTACAAGAACGCATCATTACTACGGCTACCGACCTTTTTCATCGGCAAGGATACAACGCCACGGGAATCAATCAAATCATTGAAGAGGCCAAAGTGGCCAAAGGAAGTTTTTATTACAACTTCAAGTCAAAAGAAGACGTTTGTATTGCCTATCTCAAAGCGAGACATGCTTACTGGTCAGAACAGCTGAAGACCCATATCGCTTCAAGTGATTCGGACGAGGTGTTGACCGCTTTCGATTTTTTGATGCTAATGAATGAAAAGGAGGATTTTAGGGGCTGTAGTTTCCTAAATATCCTATCGGAAATCCCCAGTGACAACACTAAGATCTTAAGTGTAATTCAGCGTCATAAAGCCGAATTGAGAACCCACTTTTCGGTTCTTTTAAAGGGTTCCGCACTATCGGACCATGTCTACCTATTATTCGAGAGCGCGATTATTGAAAGTCAGTTATACCGTAAGCAATGGCCCGTTGAAAAGGCAAAAGAAATTGTGGAAGCCTTATTAAAATAAATCATGGAACAAAAACATCCGTTACCGCCTTTCACCATCGAAACGGCCAAGCAAAAAATCAAGTTGGCCGAAGATGCATGGAACAGTCAAGATCCGATTAAGATTTCAATGGCCTATACGGCCGATAGTGAATGGAGAAATAGGTCTGAATTCATCCGTGGAAGAAAAGAGATACAAGAATTTCTTTCCGTAAAATGGAAGCACGAGTTGAACTACAGGTTAAAAAAAGAATATTGGGCGCATACCGACAATCGAATAGCGGTACGCTTTGAATATGAATACAGCAATGAGGAGGGGCAATGGTTCAGAGCCTATGGAAATGAGAACTGGGAATTTGACGAACATGGATTAATGAAAAAAAGGTTCGCAAGTATAAACGATATCCAGATAAACGAAGTAGACAAAAAGTTAAACTAACAAAACAATAAAATGGCAAGTAAAATCGTAAAAAGAGTAGCTATAAACGGAATGGGGCGGATTGGTCGCGCTTCCTTGAAAATCATATTGGAAACACCTGAGTTGGAACTAGTGGCGGTAAATGATATCGCACCTATCGAGAACATCGCATATTTACTTCAATTCGATAGTGTACATGGTGAATATGATAAAGAAATACGTATCGAGGATGGGTCTTTGAACGTGGGTGGCGTACCGCTACAGTACCTTCAAGAAAGGAATCCCGAAGAACTACCTTGGGACAAGCTTCATATTGATACGGTTATAGAAAGTACCGGCATTTTCACCACCTATGAAGATGCGAAAAAACATATTCTGGCCGGGGCCAAGAACGTTGTGCTCTCAGGGCCATCGAAAAGTGCCGAAGTACCTACGGTCGTTCATGGGGTAAATACGGAAGACGGAGAAACGCATATCTTCTCCTGCGCTAGTTGTACAACGAACAACATAAGTCCTATAATCGAAATTTTAGGTCGCCGTATCGGTATTAAAAAGGCCATTATGACGACCATTCATGCCGCAACGAGCTCAAATAGTACGGTAGACTCGCCTTCAAAAAGCAATCCCCGTATGGGCAGGTCCGCCATCAATAATATCATACCTACGACTACGGGGGCCGCAATAGCCACCACGAAAGCAATGCCGGAGTTCAAAGGTAAATTTGACGGGATGGCGGTTCGTGTTCCCGTTGCTACCGGTTCATTATCCGATATGACCATACTTACAGAACGGCCGGTCACCGTTGATGAAGTCAACAAAATACTGGTTGAAGAAGCGGCCACACCCCGGTACCGAAAAGTCTTAAAAGCGACTTTTGACCCGCTGGTTTCAACGGATATTATCAAAAGTCCCTATGCTTCGATCGCTGACCTTTCTTTGACCAAAGTGGTGGATGGCGATTTACTTAAAGTATTGGCTTGGTACGATAACGAATGGGGATTCACGAATCAAATGATTCGCCAAATTCTCGAATAACTACATGAGCATGATCAAAAATTTCACTGATATCGCGTTCACTGAAAGTGTGAAGCAACTTCAAGAAGAAAATGGTTCACGGCTTAGTTATAGCCGTATGGATGGAATGGAAGTGAATGAATTGCATATCAGTGAAATTCAATTTATTGCGGATAGGGATATGTTCTATATGGCAACCGTAGGAGAAAACGGCTGGCCTTATGTACAATATCGAGGGGGTCCAAAAGGGTTTCTCAAGGTTCTTTCCCCAACACAAATCGCTTTCGCTGACTTTCGGGGAAACCGGCAATATATTTCCACGGGAAATTTGAAAGACACCAAAAAAGCCGCCCTAATACTCATGGATTACAGCACTCGTAGCCGGTTAAAGATTTGGGTCGAAACGGAAATTATATCCGCGTCAGATAATCCCCTTTATGAAAAATTGGTTACTGCCGATTATCCGGCAAAAGTGGAACGTTTCATCGTCATGAACGTTAAGGCTTACGATTGGAATTGCCCGCAACATATTACCCAAAGATTCACATTGGATCAGTACACTGAGTTGTTGGCGAATGGGAATTTAAAATTGGACGAAGCCCTACTTAAAAAGCTTTCGGAAACGAATTGAAGCATACATATGTAGATTCTTTGAGAAAGGTGCGGTTCAACCCCTTTATTACCCCCTGTCTATACTAGTCTTTCGATAATTCATGAAAAAATTAATCCAAATATTTCTGGAGACTCTCAGAATTATAGGTAAGGAAATGACCATCACAAATACGATGATTACATACGTAGTGATCAAACTGAGGTCAAAAAAAAGATACGACAGCAAAAAGGTGGGGGTAGCGAAACTGAGACCGACCGGATAACTCACATACATTGCCCCATAAAAGAAAGAAGGTTCTATCTTGTACTTTGTGTTACAATGGCCACACCTTTCCTTCATTTTCAAGGTACTTGCAAGTCGGTATGGATTACCCTTGAGATACATACTCTCTTTTTGACAAACAGGACATGTGCCGTTTAGTATGCTGTTTAATTTTGTGCCTTTCAAAATCTTCATAACTTTCTATTTAGATTCCTTTTTATTCTAATATTCCCTTATTCTGATTAGAAAAACTGCTAAAACATAGGCAAAGTTAGGAATAGCATTATTCTCTTTTCTCATACAATAATCTCTATTTTTTGTACTTTTAGGACATAATTTAACGATTTGGCCTTAATCCCGATTCTAAATATCCAACAATTCGAAGCGGAAGAGTCGACTGCCGATTTTTACAGCAATGACCTACGGTTGCACTTAAGGAAAAACAAAGACCTAGTGACTATTCCGCACCGACATGACTTTTTCCTCTGCGTTGTTTTTTCAGAAGGAAGTGGTGTGCATGAAATCGATTTTACAAGCTATCCCGTGAGGCCGGGAAGTGTATTTTTCCTAAAACCGGGTCAGACTCATTTTTGGAAATTCAACAGTGAACCGCAGGGCTTTATTTTTTTTCATACGGAGGAATTTTTTGAAGTTGGTTTTTCAAATGCCAAACTGCGACAATTTCCATTCTACTACTCCATTGAAAATCCTCCACATCTACAACTAAAATCTAGGGAACTTCGACACATCCTAGCCAGATTTCGAGAAATAAACGCAGAATACCATCAGCACTTCTCCTATAAAAAGGAACGATTGGCCAGCCTAACACGTCTCATTTATATCGATTTAACCCGATGTTATACTACTTTTGAAGCACATGAAATCGTAAAATCAACGACATACCTTGACACACTAGGAAGGCTGGAAGCCGCGATAGAAAAGAATTACAGAAACGAAAAATCCGCCAAATTTTATGCGGACCAACTCCACATTACCAAAAAACACTTGAACCGTATCACTAAAAGCACCCTAAACAAAACCACAACGGAACTTATCAGCGAACGCATACTTCTTGAGGCGAAACGACTCATTGTACACTCCAATAATTCCCTAGCAAAGATTGCCGAAATACTCGGATTTGAAGACTATGCTTACTTCTCGAGAGTATTCAAAGCGAAAACAAAGACCACACCGCTGTCATTCAGAAAAAAGTATAAAAGAAAGGAGTTTTCCTAAGTGCAACCCCATTTGCTCAAGCCATTCACGGACTGCACCTCGCAATTATTCAGGAACAATTACGTTAGCTAAGTGCACCAATTACCTAGCTCATGAAAACGTTTTTACCTACCGTATGTCGTTGCCTAAATTTAGCATGTATAGTCTTTTTGTGTCTTGTGACGTTCGGTTGCTCCGACGATGCCCCCATGGAAAATGTAGCAGTATTCAACCCCTTGGTGAATCCTGAAAATGGCCCTGGAGCAGGTAATCCCGAGGGTGACTCTCCAATTCCCCCCGAAGCTGGTCTTGAAGACGTGACTAACTCAGACACGATCATTGGTGACGGTACTCCCGAAAGTTGTGATTGTGATGCAGTTGTCGATGCCGTAGCCCTAGGGGGTAAAATCACCTTCAATTGTGGCCCAGACCCGGTGAACATTCTTATGAATAGGCCTGCAAAAGTGGTCAATGCGGCGAATACCGAGGTCGTCATCGATGGTGGTGGCTTGGTAACGCTAACTGGTGGTGGCACGACCAGAATATTGTATATGAACACTTGTGACCAAGATCAAGGCTGGACAACCGATCATTGTCAAAATCAAGATCATCCAAGGCTCACTGTTCAAAACTTGACTTTCGCAGACGGTAATTCGACCAATGAGACCATATATGACGGAGGTGGGGCCATATGGGTAAGAGGTGGTAGATTCAAGGCCGTAAATTGTCGTTTTTTCAACAATATATGTTCCAGTTTAGGACCGGACGTCGGTGGCGGGGCAATAAGGGTCTTTAGTCAATTCAACAATTTGCCGGTATACATCGTAAATAGCACCTTCGGTGGTGCAGCAGGTTACGGCAACTCAGGTTCTAACGGGGGTGCTATCAGTAGTATCGGAGTATCATGGACAATCATCAATAGTCTATTTTCGCATAACACGGCAACCGGTAATGGCGCGAACCCAGCACAAGAAGGAACTCCTGGAGGTGGCAGTGGCGGCGCTATTTACAACGATGGAAATACGATGACTCTTACTGTTTTGGGCTCCATACTGCAACAGAATGAAGTGAACGCCCATGGCTCGTCCATCTTTTTTGTAAGCAATGATCATTCAGGAAACATTCGCATCGACAATTCGACCATTATCGATAATATTGGAGGGAGCTGGTATCCAGTCTATCCAAGTATCTCCATGCACGCCGACACCGGCATTGAGGTCACCAATTCACTTATCGAATAGGACTGCTGCAGCAATTTCATTTGGCGAACTCCACCGTAGACTGACGTTCACGATTGACTACCAATTTGGTCACATCAGGCCTTGAGTAGTGACCCACGCAGTCAAAATTCTGTCGCTCTTCATACACCCGGTTAAAATCAAGTTCATGATAAATGAGACCCTCCTCGTGAATTACGGGCTCCACTATCCATTCTCCATCGGGCCCTGCAATACACGACCCACCATTGGCAAGTACATCAGGAGCCTTGGCGAGTATCGCTTCCAAATGCGGCGTAGCTTTCGGAAAGTCGGTTTTCTTCATCAAAGAGGAAACGGAAATCACGAAACTCCTGGATTCTCGGGCAATAAAGCGCGTGATATCCTTAGTATTGTGGTCGCTTCCGGGCCAAACGGCAACATGTAGATTTTCTCCTTGTCCATAAAGTGCCGCGCGCGGTAGGGGCATCCAGTTTTCCCAGCAATTCAGGCCACCGACCGTAAATTGTTTTAAAGGATGCACCTGTAGGCCATTACCATCACCTGGAGCCCAAGTCAATCGCTCGTCATAGGTAGGTTGTAATTTTCTATGAACGGATTTTATCTCCCCTTTTTGGTCAATATAGACCAAAGAGGCATAAATACTATGACCACCTCGATTTTTGGCACGTTCCATCATTCCCAAGTAGATTGCAATATGGTGCTCTTTGGCAAGGGCACAGATCGAATCCAATTCTCCTGCCTCAATCTGAACGGAATTACGAACGTAGTGTGCATGAAGCTCTTTATTTACCTTTTTGTCCCACGCGGCTCCCTCCGTCAAAGCCAACCAAAATGGATAACCCGGCAGTAAGGCCTCGCCAAAAACAATCAATTCAGCTCCTTCTTTTCCGGCCGTTTGAATCGATGTTTCTATTTTTTGTAGGGTCGCAGATCTATCCAACCAAACCGGTGAAATTTGGGCCAAGGCCACTTTTAAATGATGTTCCATTGTTGAAACCGTTTTAAGATTAAATCTATGTCTATTAAAAGAATACTGAATACGCCCAGTATAATGATGAACTTCAAAATATTATGAAGGCCAACATAGTGCAATTTGGTCTTGGCCCTCCAAAGCATCATCAAAAACATGATCAAAAGACCAATACAACCCACAAAATACAGATACATGTAGCCCACATCAAAATATAGGAACAACATGACCGAGGGAATCAATGTAAGCACCACCAAAATACTAATGCCCATTTTGGAAAAACGCGGGCCATATAAAATGGGTATCGTTTTATAGTTTTGGGCCATATCACCGGCAATATTTTCCAGATCTTTGACCATCTCACGAACCAATATCAATAAGAATAGGAACACTGCGTGAACGAAGATTACGGTCTGGAAGTTCTTGTAGTACACGAAAACCGCAAAGAAAGGGGCAATAGCCAATGTAGCGGAGACCACATTACCCATAAAAGGAACTCTTTTTAGCTTATGGGAATACAACCAAATACCAAAGACATAGGCCGAGAAAAAGAAGACGGCTCGAAATGAAACATAACTAGCCGCAATAACCGCCAAAAGGTTCAGTATAAAATATGTGGTCAATTTAAAACGCTGACTGACCAATCGGTCCAACATGCTTTTCTTTGGTTTATTGATCAGATCTTTTTCGGCATCATAAAAGTTATTGATGATATAACCGCTGGCAACGACCATGGCCGAGGAGAGGACAATAAAGAAAAGGTTGAGATCAAAAACTACTTTTCGCAAGGGTAGATCGGGCGAAAGAATATAGATCGATGCCAAATATTGCGCCAGGGCGATCATTAGAATATTATATCCCCTTACGACGGAAAACAAACTCAATAACTTTAAAAGTAAGAGCTTGTTCTTTCTATTAAGCATTGTGATACGGTTGTACTAGAAGTTGTACACCACCTCTAATTGGTAGTCCTTCAGAATCGATTTCGCTTTGTCGATATCTTGTGTAAATCCTAAAATATAGCCTCCACCGCCTGAACCGCATAACTTGAGATAGTAGTCATTCGACTCGATACCCTGTTTCCACAATTGGTGGAACTTCTTAGGAATCATTGGTTTGAAATTATCCAAAACGATATGTGAGAGCTGCTTTAAGTTTCCGAAGAGCGATTTTACATTTCCATTTACAAAATCTTCGACGCAGGCATCGGTATGCTTTATAAATTGGTTCTTTAGCATGGAACGAAAGCCTTCTTGCTTCATTTTTTCCATGAAAATCTGGACCATGGGGGCTGTTTCACCGGTGATACCACTATCCAATAAGAATACAGCACCTTTACCCTTTGTGTTTTGCGAGGGTATACTTGTGGATTCAATATTGTCTTGCGAATTAATCAGAATAGGAAGACTTAAATAACTGTTCAAGGGATCTAAACCGGAAGACTTGCCGTGAAAGAAAGACTCCATTTTACCGAAAATCTTTTTCAATTTCAATAGTTTTTCACGAGTAAGGTTTTCCAAGACCGTAATCTTGTCCGTAGCATATTTGTCGTAGATGGCAGCAACAAGCGCCCCACTACTACCTACGCCATAACCTTGCGGAATTGAACTATCAAAGTACATACCGTCATTCACATCACGCTTCAAGGTTTCAAAATCAAACGTCACCAAATCCGGACTGTTCTTTTGAATCATTTCTAGGTACCCGACGAATTCGCGTAAAGCGCCATTCGATCTCTTAGCTTTTTCCGAAGAGGAATCCTCTGTCTTCAAAGCACCTTTGAAAAAGTTATAGGGAATGGAAAGTCCTTTGGAATCTTTAATGATTCCATATTCTCCAAAGAGAAGGATTTTCGAATAAAATAAAGGTCCTTTCATAGGGTTAATTAAGAAAGTATAATGAATAATTAAAAACTACTGTTTCGCTGATTTCACGATACTGACCAATAATTTAATAATCTCATTTATTTTTGGCTTGTATTCAAGATACGTATTTTCTCCTATAAAAGCCGTTCTATTCAATAATTCTAACCAATAGTCCGTTTCGTTTGCCTCTTTTAAGGCAATGGACATTTTGTTAATAAAGTCCGGTTTGCTCACTCCAAACTCAGCTTCTCTCACATTAGCTCCAATTGATGTTCCTGATTTCAAAAGCTGTCTAGACATCACATACTCTTTGTGATTGGAAGCCAGTTCTTTGTAAAGATCTACAATATCAACTGCAAATTCAAAACTTTTCGTTTTAACAACGTTTTCACCCATGAACAACGAACTAAAACGTTATTAATTATTCATTCTTAACTATTAATTTTTTTCGCACCAAAACCTATTCGATCACAAAGGTACTGTCCCTTTTCACAATATACAACCAACTCATCCTTAATAAATTGGTAGACTACTTCATGTTCATTCTGCGGATACAGCACATGTACGTTGGCTCCTGCGTCCAATGTAAAACAGACATTCGTATTCGAGGATTCCCTAAATGCCCATATTTTATTGATAATAGCTAGGGTATTTGGCTTCATTAAAATGAAATAAGGTAAGCTGGTCATCATCATCGCATGCAAGGTCAAGGCCTCACTTTCCACTATTTTCACAAACTCAGGAAGATTGCCTTCGACCAATATCGTTTTTAACTTCGTCAGGTTTTCGTGCGCTTGGTCGAAACGATTTTGCGCAAAAGGATGCGCGTGCATTAAATCATGACCAACGGTGCTACTTACCTGTTTTTGGCCTTTATCGACTAAAAGTATGGTGTCGTGGTAATTCTTGAATACTTCGTGCACCGTGTAGGGGTATTTGATTCCGTATAAATCAGAACTCCCTACCGTGTCTTCATGACTTCCCCAATGCACCAGATCACCTTCAATACTTCTACAAGCACTGCCCGAACCCAAACGAGCCAAAAAAGATGCCTTTCTATGAAAGAAATCCAAAGTCATAGTAGTATCCATTTGTCGTTCGATATCCATCAAACAAAGGGCCAGTGCAGACATACCACTCGCCGAAGACGCGATACCACTACTGTGCGGAAATGAATTTGAAGTCTCTATGGTTAGATGAACAACCTTTATGAACGGAACATAGGGGGCTATACGTTTAAAAAAAGTGTTGATTTTCGGTTTGAAGTCCTCTTTCTGGCTTCCCTCAAAGTAGAGATCGAACGAAAAATCATCAGCGTAATGCTCCCTTTGGGTATACGATAGTGAAGTTGTCGTAGCACAGGCGTTCAACGTAAAACTCAGTGATGGGTTCGCTGGAATCTGGTTCGCTTTTTTACCCCAATACTTGACCAAGGCAATGTTGCTCGGAGACCTCCAAGTGACTTTTCCATCTTTGATCGGTTCTGAATCTGGATGGAAGATAAATTGTTCTTCAGACATCGGGCAAAGATATGATTTTTGTTTTGCCTAAGACACCTATGATACTTACCCTTGACCGCTAAGTTCAAGAAGTTTGACCATCGTTTTATGGTTTCGTGTTGTAGCCTGCAACTTCAGTTTTCGCTCTATGATGTTGTTGTTCAATTTGGCCTTTCCAGCCCCAAGAAAGCAATTCAAGTATACACAATTCGACGTGACAACAAAGTGTTCATTAGGATAATCCCTTTGGTCCAAGTTCGCCATGGACTCTTTGTCAGGAACGGTCTTTAACAACACATAATAGATTCTATTCGAGGCCAAATCTTCCTCCTTTTGAAACGGACTTTCACGAAGAATCGCAAACAATTCAGTACTGTCCTTTATTAAAACCGGCACATCGAAACCAAAAGTCTTGGCGATTCCTTCTTTTATTTGCTGTTCTAAGATTTGGGTGTTCGTTTCAGAGGATTCAAAAACTACGTTTCCACTTTGAATATAGGTTTTGACCGCTTCGAATCCCATTTTGGCAAGCATAGCCCTAAGGTCGACCATTTTTATTTTTCGATGGCCGCTCACGTTGATTCCCCGTAGAAGTGCGATGTACGTTTTCATTTATTTCTCTAAAATTCCCTGGGCGGCGATATAACCCCCTGTCCATGCATTCTGAAAGTTGAACCCTCCGGTGATGGCATCGACATTGATTACTTCCCCGGCAAAAAAGAGATTGGAGTGCAATTTACTTTCGAATGTTTTAAAATTAATCTCTTTCAAGGTAACCCCACCAGCAGTGACAAACTCTTCTTTGAACGTGCTTTTACCATTTACCTTGAATTCGCTTTTTGTCAACTGCATTGCCAATTGCTGTAACCGTTCTTTTGACACATCGGCCCAAGTCACTTCAGGAGCGATCCCGGAGGCTTTGACCAGACTTGTCCATAATCGACGGGGCAGATCTAAGGCTTTGGTGCGAAGTACCGTTTTTTTCGCTTCCACTTCTTTGATCTCCATCAACAAATCGATAACGGATTCCTCATGATATTCGGGTATCCAATTGACTCGAATAGAAAATTTATAGTTACGCTCGTTCAATAGCTTAGCTCCCCATGCGGAAAGCCGCAATATTGCAGGTCCACTCAATCCCCAATGCGTAATCAGAACGGGACCTTCTTCCGTAAGCAGTGCTTCGCCCTTGGTCTGGCTTGCCAATGGAATGGTTATTTTAGGTTTCAGGTTAGGTTTTAAAATCGATACCCTTGCTTGAGTGCTGACCCCCTGAATACCACTGATTCTCTCATCATCTACGTTGAACGTAAAGAGCGATGGGGTCGGGTCATCAATTGTATGTCCCAATTTTAGCAAGAGCGACCATACCTTTGGATTGCTGCCCGTTGCCACCAAGAGCTTTTTGGTCTGATATTCATTCCGTATTGATTTGACGTTCCAGAACAGGCCTTCATCGACTTCAACAGGACTGATATCAGTAACACTACTGTGCTTGTACACCTGTATCCCTAGGCGGTCTGCTTCATTTAAAAAACAGTCTATGATAGTTTGCGAGGAATTTGACACTGGAAACATTCGACCATCGTCTTCAATTTTCAATGCGATGTCACGTTCTTCAAAAAATTGAACGGTGTCACCGCTACAATAGGTATGGAACGGGCCTAAAAGTTCTTTCTCACCCCTAGGGTAATTCTTGACCAGTTCACTAGGGTCAAACTCCGCATGTGTTACATTACACCGACCTCCTCCGGAGATTTTGACTTTGGTCAGTACCTCTTTACCTCGCTCAAGAATTGCGACTTTTAATCTACGATTTCCCTCGGCGATGTGGATAGCGGCATAGAAACCGGCCGCTCCCCCGCCGATTATAAGAACATCGAACATTATTGAACTCTTTCAGGATAATTTGTGATAATGCCATCAACGCCAAACTCCTTCATGGTAAGTATATCTTGGGGTTCGTTTACGGTCCATGGATAGATCTTAAACCCAGCTTCATGAATGGCAAGACTATTTTCTTGGTTCAACTTTTTGAAATTCGGATTGATTGCCTCCGCTTTAAGTTCCTTAGCAATTGAAATGGCATCCATAGGGTCGTCTGCTGTCAAAATAGCTATGGAAATATTTGGATTCTTTTCTCTCATTTCACGAAGTTCATCCCAATGAAAACTAGAAATCAAGAAGTTATCCATAGTCCACCCTCTTTCTTTGATATAGTAATCCGTAATGAACTTTACCCGATTGACCGTACCCTTACCTTTAAGCTCTATATTCAACCGTACCTTATTATCGATCAGTTTAAGCACGTCTTGGAGACGAGGAATTTTATGACCTCCTTCAAGTATGACCTTGCGCAGTTCATAATAGGTCCAATCTTCGATTTTTCCGCCTGCATTGGCCAAACGATCCAAGGTCTCATCGTGAAAGACCATAGTATCGCCGCCCTTTACGTTAAAAACATCTATCTCAATCATATCGACACCAAGATCCAAAGCTTTCTGAATGGATGCCAAAGTGTTTTCCGTTTCATGGCCCATCGCTCCTCGATGACCGATGACCAAAGGTTTTTTTTCTTGCATACAGCTCAAAAGAATAAGTGCTACTGGCAGAGCCACAATGAACTTTCTCAACATGTTCCTATCTATTTTACGACAAAAATAAACGATTCAAGTGGATTGAGGGTTACATCCAATTTTCCAATTCCATTTTCGACCGCCATTTCTTTCTCACTTCCGTACAACGCATCGACAACTGGGTAGGTGCCCTCGTCTAAATTCCATTCCTTGATGATTTCTTGAGGTATTTTCAATTCAAAGACCCTAGAGTCACCATCATGAAAATTTGTAGTAATGATCAGTTTTTCAGCATCACTCCATCGCACATATGACAGTACTTTGTGGTCGTATCCTTCCGTGTGATCTTTATTGAAATAATGAATATCTTGATAGGTACCCATTAAGGCCTCACTTGCTATAGTAAAGTTCAAAAGACGCCGATAAAAGTCGCGCAGTTTCTTCTCATCATCGAACAACTGCCCTCCGTCATAGTTTTTGTCATTGACCCAACGTTGATGACTCGGCACGCCAATATAGTCGAAAATCGAAGTGCGCGAAGGCTGTCCGAAACCGGCATTCTCAGCGCCTGCTTCCCCGACCTCCTGACCAAAGTAAATCATGGTCGGAGAGGTAGTAGAGGTGGCCGAAACGACCATCGCAGGCATCCCCTTAAGGGCATTTCCAACAAATTCCGGACTTGCAATGCGTTGTTCATCGTGATTTTCAAGAAAGTGCAACATGTGATGTTCAATATCCTGTAATCCCTCCAAGACTTTGGGAATATGATCGGTCCATCCATGACCTTGCATGATATGTTTGAGGCTGTCGTAAAGTTCCACCTTATCATACAAATAGTCCATCTTACCCTTTCTGATGTAATCACGGTACAATGCAGGTTGATAGACCTCAGCCACTAAAAGCGCTTCATTGTTCTTCATTTTGATGTGTGAATTCATGTAACTCCAAAACTCCACTGGTACCATCTCGGCCATATCATATCGAAATCCATCGATTCCATGTTCCAACCAATAGAGGGCAATATCCTTGAATTTCACCCAAGAATCGGGCACGCTTTTGTCTTGCCAAAATTCATAATGGGTCTTGAAATCTTCTTGATCATACGACTCGGGCAAGCTTTCAAAATCATAAGATCCATCAGGTCGCACCCCGTAGTTCACTTTTACGGTTTCATACCAATCATTCATCTTGGGTTGGGCAGCCCTAGAACCATTACCTGTCCATTTGGCGGGCACTTCAACAAATTCATGATCTGACATTTCGTGGTCCGCTCCTCCTAAGGGCAGGTAGCCGTTTTCCCAGACCGGCACCTTAAAGTCTGAATCGGGTATATAATAAAAATTGTTGTTTCGGGCGTACGTCACCGTACGGTCATCGGAGGCGCCAAAAGCTTCTAAACCAGTCGGAGTAGAGTTACCCTTATAGTTTCTGGCCACATGGTTGGGAACGATATCGATGAGCACTTTGAGACCTGCATTGTGGGTACGCGCTATGAGTTCTTTGAATTCCTGAAGGCGATTTTCGACCGTATCGGCCAAATCGGGATTGACATTGTAGTAATCTTTCACCGCATATGGGGATCCTGCACGACCTTTGACCACATCAGGGTCATCGGGTGAGATTCCTTGGGAAGCGTAATCCGTGACCAATGCGTGGTGCGGTACACCTGTATACCAAATATGGGTCACTCCCAAATTTTTGATTTCCTCAAGGGCTTTTTCCGTGAAGTCGGAGAACTTTCCTGTTCCGTTCTCTTCCAAGGTTCCCCAAGGCTTATTGGTCGTATTGGTATTACCGAAAAGTCTCGGGAATACTTGATAGATAACTTTCTTATGTACTTTGGTAGTATCTACATTCATAGGTTGCGGCTCTTCTTTTTTCTGTTGGCATCCGAAAAGTAACGCTGCCATTACCCAAATCATTGTTCGCCTGATCATTTCTGTACCACTACTTCTTTGTGGGGAGGTAGTACGACACGATTTCCGTTCACTCGAATAGACATTTCTTCTTTTCCATTCAATTCGAATGCAATGCCATCTTGACCAACACTGATGTTCAAAATACGCTTTCTAAAATTCACCTTGAAGGAATACCGTTTCCATTGGTCTGGAATCCTGGGCACAAAAGACAACTTATCATCAACCATACGCATACCTCCGAAACCTTCGACAATACTCATCCATGTTCCAGCCATGGAAGTAATGTGGAGCCCTTCTTCTACCTCTTTGTTGTAGTCATCCAAATCTAACCGTGATGTTCTCAAGTAAAATACATAGGCTTGTTCCATACGATTCAATTTAGCAGCTTGGATGCTATGTACGCAGGGCGATAACGAGGACTCATGCACCGTAAAGGGCTCGTAAAAATCAAAGTGTTTTTCAAGTTCGTCGCTCGTGAAGTGATCTTCGAAAAAGTAGAATCCTTGTAAAACATCGGCCTGTTTGATATAGGGGGAACGGAGAATACGGTCCCAACTCCATTTTTGGTTAATGGGACGTTCTGACGCCGGGAGGTCTTCCACCGATATCAATTCCTTATCGAGAAAACCATCTTGCTGTAAAAAGACCCCTTTTTCACTGTCGTATGGAAAGTACATGTTCTTTGCCACGTTCTCCCATGCCATCTTTTCATTCGCCGTTAATTTTGTTTTACCAATAATTCGATCGTGGTCTTCAGGATATCCTTCCTTTACTTTCTGTACTTGTTCCAATGTATACTCGATACACCATTTGGCCAAGTAGTTCGTGTACCAATTGTTATTGATGTTGTTCTCATATTCATTTGGTCCCGTGACACCGAGAATAACGAACTTTCCTTTCTTTTCGGAAAAATTAGCGCGTTGTTGCCAAAAACGGGCGATACCTATCAATACTTCCAAGCCCATCTCTGGGATATACGAATAGTCTCCTGTAAAGCGGTAATAGTTGTAAATGGCAAAGGCGATTGCTCCATTTCTGTGAATTTCCTGAAACGTAATCTCCCATTCATTATGACACTCTTCCCCGTTCATGGTAACCATAGGATAAAGTGCAGCTCCATTCGAAAATCCTAATTTTTCCGCGTTCTCTATAGCTTTTTCTAGATGGTTGTATCGATACTCCAATAAATTCCGCGCGACTTCCTGATCTTTGGTCGCCATGTAAAACGGTATACAGTAGGCTTCCGTATCCCAGTAGGTACTGCCGCCATATTTTTCACCGGTGAATCCTTTGGGTCCGATGTTCAGCCTGGAGTCTGTACCAGAATAGGTTTGATTCAATTGAAAGATATTGAACCGGATGCCCTGTTGTGCCTTAACATCACCTTCAATGGTGATATCGCTCATTTCCCAAATTTTGGCCCATGCCTCTTTCTGTAACGCTAGAAGGGCATCGAAACCGAGTTCAGATGCCTTTTTCAACACGGTTTTCGCAGCGCTGACCAAGGCTTCCCGCTCATGATTGGTATCCACTACATAACCCCCAAACTTATGGATTTCCAAGGTCTCATCTTTATTGACCCTTTGCAGATAGGAATGACTTACCTTAAGGTCATCCTCTTTAACAGCAGAAGGCTTTTCCTTCAATTCGGCGCCGTTCAGAAGTACCTTCGATTCCATAAACGTACAGGTTGCGAAATTTGTTTTCATCGTGTGGGCTTCGATGAACGCTTGCCTACCTTCGGAGGTTAATTGGGTAGTATTCCAGAATTTATCGTCCCAGTTGCTATCCTCATTTGTGATACCACTGTCCAAATACGGGATGGCGACAATCTCTACCTCCTTATTCAGTGGTTTGATTTCATACTTGATCGCACCGATTTCATCGATGTCAAGACTTAGAAAACGGGTCACTTTGATGCTGAGCTCCGTATTATTGGAAAGCGTCACCGAAAAACTTCTTTGATACCATCCCTCTTTCATGTTCAACTCACGGCGAAAGTTGTCAACCGCTTTACAGGTAGCCAAATCTAGTGCCGCTCCATCAACAACGATATTAATCCCTATCCAGTTCGGCGCATTCAATACTTTTGCAAAATATTCGGGGTAACCGTTCTTCCACCAGCCCACTCTCGTTTTGTCAGGATAATACACCCCGCCTATATAACTGCCTTGAAAGGTTTCGCCCGAATACCCTTCTTCAAAATTGGCGCGCTGCCCCATGGCCCCATTGCCTATACTGAAGAGACTTTCAGAGGATTTCACCCTGCCTTCTTCAAACCCCTCTTCGATAATCGACCAGTTGTCCGGTTTTATATATTCTTGATTCATAGTATAATTTAATTATGGTCTTGTCGCTTTACTGCTGTTCCACATTCCGAACTGATGGCATACATACAGCACGAAACGGCCCTGACTAGACTACTCTTGCGTTATTAATTTCTTTAAAAAACCATCATCGATTTCCGTAAAATCCTTGAAATTGTAATCGGCTTCTGAAAGTACCTGGGCATCCCCGATACCAATACTTATCATGTCTGCTGAATTTGCCGCCGCTATACCTGCTTGGGCGTCTTCGAAAACAACACATTGATCGGCCCTTACCCCAAGTTGTTCCGCAGCGATCAAAAACACCTCAGGGTCTGGTTTCGCCTTGGTGACGTTATTACCATCTACAATCGTTTCAAAGTACGAAAGCAGTTTTACCTTTTCCAGAATGGGCCTGGCATTTTTACTTGCGGATCCCAAGGCAATGGGCATCTCATGGCGCTTTACATACTCCAAGACCTTCGGTACATCTGGAAGGATTTCGGTCTCATCCATTTTTTCAATGTACTTGAGGTAGTCTTCGTTCTTTTCGATCATCCAAGAATCAAATTGTTCTTGGGTAGCGGTAACACCTCCGATATCAAGTAATATCTCGAGACATCTTTTTCTACTGACTCCTTTAAATAGTTCGTTTTGTTCATGAGTGAACTCAAAACCCAGCTCCTGGGCCAGATTTTTCCATGCCAAGTAATGATATTTGGCAGTATCTACGATAACGCCGTCTAAATCGAATATAAATCCGGTTTTGTTCATTTCTAAAAGTGTTGTGGATTATTTAGTAGATTCTCTTTCGAGCAAAGTCGCTTCAATAATTTCAGTGCGATAGGTCTCTTCTTCATGTTCTTCAATCTCGGTTTCTATCTTCTCGATGAGCATTTGTGCGGCCGTCTCACCCATTTGCTCGCCGTGCTGTGCTACCGTGGTCAAACTGGGTACAAAATATCTGGAAAGTAGGCCATCGGTAAAACCGACAAAAGAAACGTCATCGGGAATGTGCATGCCTAAACTCTGTACGGCCCCCATACAATGAATGGCGAACACCTCGTTCACGCATAAGACCGCGTCAATATCGTTCTCAACAAAAAAACGTTCAATATAAGAATTGTCTATTTCTTGATAAGGTAAGGTCAAAACAAGCATCTCATTGAACGGAATACCGTTGTCCGCCAAGGCCTTTTTATAGCCCTCGGCCCTTTTCTTACTGACATTAAAATAACTATCGGTGGTGACCAGCGCTATTTTTCTTTTTCCTGAATCGATCATCTTTTGCACCGCGGCATAGGCCACTTCCTTATCATTGATGATTACCTTGTCACATTCTATTTCATCGGTTACACGGTCAAAGAGCACTAAAGGAATACCTTGCTCGGTCACTTCCTTTAAATGATTGAAGTCATTCTTCTGTTGGGTCTCGGCGGAAAGAGACATAATAAACCCATCAATACTTCCGTTCGCCAACATTTCCATATTGATTACCTCTTTGTCGAAAGATTCATCCGATACGCAGATAATCACATTATAACCCCTACTATTGGCGAATTTCTCGATTCCCCTGAACACGGTCGTAAAAAAATGATGAACAATATCAGGAATGATGACCCCGATATTTCTGGTCCGCTTGTTCTTTAAGCTGATGGCAATATTGTTCGGTCTATAGTTATAGAGCTTAGCAAATGCCTGCACTTTTTCCTTCGTATCGCGACTAATCTCCTCACTATTTTTAAGCGCTTTTGAAACGGTTGAAATGGAAACCTCAAGCTCTCTGGCAATATGTTTTAGGGTTATTTTTTTTTTCAAAACAGAAGACTTTTGGTTTTGTGAATTACAAGAAATGAAAATTACGCTTAAAATAAGCTACCGAAAACCCAAATGTTAAATTTTCAACGGTTAGGACCGGAGGTCGTGTTAAAATTACAATAAATAGAAAAAGTGTATCTTTGGCCAAAATTATCAATTCCCCACTTTCACATATACTTTAATATGAATTTAATAATTTATTAGGAGGTATGTTGGTATTGTCTTATTTCAAAAAAGTTATCAACACGAAAACGGTTTCGTAGTTCTGCACCGCCTCTTATCCACCTTATTAACAACAATTTTACATATTTTTAACGCTTGAACTAAAATTAACTCAATTTAAATTAACATTTATGAAGATTACGCTACTAAAAAGCTTGTTGATTACCGGTGCATTTTTGTGCTTTGGTATGGTACAAGCACAGGAGGTAACAGGAACCGTATCCGATGCGAGCGGACCTTTGCCAGGTGCTAGTGTTGTTGTAAAAGGAACAACCAATGGTACCCAGACCGATTTTGACGGTAACTACTCCCTTGAAGTAGAAGGTGACGCAACTTTGGTATTTAGCTACATTGGCTACTTAACCAGGGAAATTGCGGTGGATGGTCAGACGACCATTAACGTGACCATGCAGGAAGATGCAGAAGCTTTGGAGGAAGTAGTGGTAATCGGTTATGGTACTACAACGGTCAAAGATGCGACCGGTTCCGTTACGGCAGTTAGCGCCGAGGATTTCAACGGTGGTGTTATCGCTTCACCCGAACAACTGATTCAGGGTAAGACCGCTGGTGTGAACATTCAACAAACGAGTGGTGAGCCTGGTGCTGGTATTTCCATCAACATTAGGGGTTCCAACTCTGTTCGTGCCAACAACAATCCGCTGTTTGTAGTGGATGGTATTCCGTTATCAGGTGAAAACACTTCTCCTGATGGTAATGCCGGTAGTGGCGGTGGAAACGGTGGAACTACTGCTGCAAGAAACCCGTTGAACTTCTTAAACCCTTCGGACATTGAAAGCATCAGTGTTCTGAAAGATGCCTCTGCAACCGCCATATATGGTTCAAGAGGTGCAAATGGGGTAGTCATCATCACTACGAAAAGCGGTAAGTCATCACAAGGTGGCGTAATCGAATTCTCAAGTAGTTTAAGTGTCTCTAAGCCCGCAAATGATTACGATTTATTAAATGCAGATGAATTCGTACCTGCTGTATTTCAATTCAACCCTAATGCCGATTTGGCTACTACGGATTTCGGAAATAATACGGATTGGCAAGATTTCATTACCAGAACAGCGGCTTCGACAAACAATAACATTTCATACTCAAATAATTATGGCAAAGGAAACGTTCGAGCCACTTTTGGGTATAGCAAGCAATTCGGTGTAATCGAAAAAACCGACCTTGAGCGTATCACAGGTCGTGTGAATGCAAGACATCGCTTTTTAGATGATAAATTGGTGTTAAGTGTTGCGGCCACTATTTCAAGGGTAAATGATGAAACTGCACCTTTGGCCGGTGGAGCCGGATTCCGGGGTGATGTTTTAGGAGCGGCCTATTCGGCCAACCCAACATGGCCCAGCTCTTCCGCTTTTGCTGCGCAAGGAGGCTTACTTTCTCCAGCGAACTATTTGCAGAATAGCCAGATTCGAACAAATACCGACAGGGTTTTGTTAAACGGCTCGGCGGAATACAAGATTACCGATGAATTAACGGCTAAAGTAAATCTGGGTTATGACAGGTCAGAAGGTGAAAACAACTCCGTTATTTCCTCGGCAGTTAGAAATATCGACGGTATTCAAGATGTAGGTTTTGGGACCTATAACACCCTAGAGCGGGAAAACAGACTATTGGAAGCTACTTTAAATTATACGAAAGCTTTTGAAAACTCAAATCTGGATGTATTGGTCGGTTTCTCATATCAGGATTTCAAAACCGTTGGAAGAAATGTAAATGCTAGAGGATTTGGTACGACCAACTTAAATCAAATGGTATCTGACCTTCAAGAAACCGTAAATGGAGCTCAAAGCACTATTACGGGAGACTTTCAGCAATTCTATTTCGGTACCAACTTTGACCAACTTCAGGTAAACCGATTACTTCCAACCGTTGTGTCAGGTGACCCTACTCCTTTCGGATTCACTAGAAAGGTGCGTGCAGTAATTGCCGACACTTTTGATAATACGGATGAACTACAGTCTTTCTTCGGTCGAATCAATTATTCGATTGCCAGTAAGTATCTATTTACAGCAACAGTAAGAGCGGATGGTTCTTCACGTTTCGGCCCGGAAAATCAATACGGCATTTTCCCTTCAGGTGCCTTTGCATGGCAATTGGGTGAAGAAGACTTTGTCGGTGACAATATTTCGACGCTTAAACTTCGTTTAAGTGCAGGTGTTACCGGTAACCAAGATGGTTTGGGTTACGGTAATTTCGTAGCCAGACAACGATTCACTGACTTCAACAACGGATTTACAATTCAAAATGATTTAACCGTTAACGCAAACGGCTTGAGAATTGTGGCCACTGACGTTCCTGATTTGAAATGGGAACCTACCTTGAACTTGAACGCAGGTCTTGATTTTGGTTTTGCAAACGATCGACTTTCAGGTAGTATCGATGTATATCAAAACACCACAAGTGATGTATTGCTTCGAACTCCGCCAGCGGCTCCGGCAATTGACCCATTCCAGTTCGGTAACGTAGATGCAAAAATCGTTAACCAAGGTATTGAATTTGCCATAGCTTACGATTGGATTCAAAAAGAAGATGTTAATTTCTCAACCTCTTTCAACATTGCATACAACGAAAATGAGGTTCAGGATTTTGCAGGACTCATCAACACAGGTGCTGTAAACGGACAAGGACTCTCAGGAGCGTTCGCGCAGCGTTTTGCGGCTGGACAATCATTGTTCTCCTACTACATGGCCGAATTTACCGGTCTTGATTCTGCTGGTCAGCCAACCTTCAGAGACCAAGATGGTGATGGTGTAGGGAGCGCTACCAGTGAGGGAGATAAGATTTTCGTAGGTGAGGATGCACTTCCCGATGTCACTACGGGTCTTTCCTTGAACTTAAGAGTCAAACGGTTTGATTTCGCCGCGTACTTCAATGGCCAGTTTGGATTCTCGGTCTACAACAACACTTCAAATGGACTTTTCACCACAGGATCACTTACCAATGCCAGAAACGTGACAAGAGATGTTGTTACCAGCGGAGAAGCTGCGGGAACATCGGCTGACGTTTCGACCAGATATTTGGAAAAAGGTGATTTTGTCCGTTTCCAGAACGCAACCATTGGCTATAATTGGCCTCTTAAAGGTGACGGCTTGTTCAAAAGCCTTCGCTTATCAGTAACAGGACAGAATTTATTCTTGATTACCGATTACTCAGGTCTAGATCCTGAAATTACGGTCAACACTGGAGACCTGAATTCCGGAGTTCCAACAAGGGGTATTGACTGGTCTGGATTTCCAAATCCAAGAACATTCACCTTCGGAATAAACGCATCATTTTAATAAAAAAATTGTTACTCATGAAAAAAATTAATTTAAAACTTTACGCATTTGCGCTCTTGTTGAGTATAGGTTTTGTATCCTGTACCGATTTGGAGATTGAAGAAACCGATTCGATTATTACCGAAGGTTTCCAAGGTTTGGCAGATACCAATTCGGCAGTCGACGAACTGTACAATCGTGTACGTGGTCAAATGGAAAATCAAGGTAACCGTCATTCCTTTATGGAAGTAACCACAGATGCAGCCATCGTACCCACACGTGGTACTGACTGGGGCGATAATGGTCAATGGTCAAGTTTGCACCAACACCTTTGGACTCCCGAGCATCCTTTTGTTATAGGTACTTGGGATGAGTGGAACGGAAATCAATTGATTGCTTCGCAAATTCTAGACTCTAGAAGTAACCCCACCCCTCAGAACATAGGTGATGCTACATTCTTGCGTGCTTTGAGTATGTGGACGATATTGGATTTCTACGGGCAGGTACCTTTCCGTGATGTTACCTTACCATCACGTTCAATTCCTGAAATCTTGACAGGCCAAGCAGCCTATGATTTCATCATCTCGGATATCGACACGGCCATTAGTAACCTTCCTACCATTGCGGCAGGTGGTGACGAAGCCAATGGTAGAGCAGGTAAAGCTGCTGCCCGATTCTTAAAGGCCAAGCTTTTGCTCAATAAGCATATTTACTTAGGTGGAAGTCCTGATGCAGGAGATATGGCTCAGGTGATTTCCTTAGTAGATGAGATTGCCGGAGAAGGGTATGAACTTCAAGAAGGTTATTTTGACCTTTTCCGTGAGTCGGCCGACAATGAAACTATTTGGCACTTAGCCTCCAGTACTGGAAACGTTATTTTCAATGGACTTCACTACAATTCACTTACTCAAGGTGGAGGTGGATGGAATGGCTTTGCCACGCTAGCCGAGTACTATGATTTGTTCGAAGGTGATGCCAATTCAAACCGAATGGAAGTGGACTTTACCTTACTTGACGGACAAGAAGAGCGTCGTGGTGGTGTACCGCCAAGTGGTGATGGCGACTTGGAAGATTCTCAGGTAGGTAATGGTTTCCTTATTGGACAACAGTACGATTTCGATGGCACTCCACTTCAAGATAGAGCGGGCGCACCGCTTACCTTTAAAAGGGATTTCTTGGATGGCGATGGTGCTCCTAACATCATCAATAATGATGAGACTACTGGTATCCGCGTCATTAAATACAACCCTCGCTATGGCGCATTCACCGGTCATAAAATTATTTTCAGATATGCCGATGCCCATTTAATGAAGGCAGAAGCGATGATGCGCAGTGGTGGAGACCCTACGGCCATGGTCAATGAACTTCGTGTACTTCGTAAAGCCTCACCATTAGGTTCTGTATCCGAACAAGATCTATTGGATGAAAGAGGACGCGAATTGTATGCAGAAGCATGGCGTAGAAACGATTTGATACGTTTCGGGCAATATACCAGAGACTGGCTATTCAAGGCCCCTGGTTCTGTAGGAAACGATACGTTCAAACTATTCCCGATTCCTTCGGCCCAGCTGTTGGCAAATCCAAATTTAGTTCAAAACCCAGGATACTAAATATTTTATTTTAGGTGTTATAAAAAGCCCTGACGGTCACTCCGTCGGGGCTTTTTTTTTGCGCTATTTGCTACCCAATACAAAAAGCAATATCTTTCTTTCCCTAAATACGGGATTAAATTTATGTATGCCATCGGTTTTGACATTGGAAGCTCATCCATTAAAGCAGCGCTTGTAGAACGTAAATCCGGAAAGAGGGTTGCCCTCGTGAGCGAACCTTCCGTTGAAATGGAAATCACCGCAGTTCAAAATGGCTGGGCCGAACAGCATCCTGATGACTGGTGGAAACATGTCTGCTCAGCGACTCAGAGGTTGATTTCCGAAAATAAGGTAGCGCCTTCCTCGATTGAAGGCATAGGCATTTCTTATCAGATGCACGGGTTGGTAATCGTGGACTCGGAAGGATTACCATTGCGCAATTCTATTATTTGGTGCGATAGTCGAGCGGTGGCTATTGGTCAGAGGGCCTTTGATCAGCTAGGAAATCAACAATGTGCTGATAGGTTACTCAACTCCCCCGCCAATTTTACAGCATCTAAATTACGATGGGTCCAAGAAAACGAACCTGAGCTTTTTAACCGGACCTACAAATTCATGCTGCCAGGCGACTACATTGCCTATAAACTTAGCGGCACCATAAATTCTACCATTTCCGGACTCTCAGAAGGTATTTTTTGGGATTTTCGGCAAAATAGTGTCGCCAACTGGCTTCTTGAGCATTATGGCATCGATGAAAATCTCGTTCCTGAACTAGTGGATACCTTTTCAACACAAGCTTATGTCTCTCGTCAAGGCGCTTCCGAGTCAGGTTTGGCGGAAGGTACACCCATTCTATACCGAGCAGGAGACCAACCGAACAATGCGCTTTCACTAAATGTGTTCAACCCGGGGGAAGTAGCCGCAACGGGTGGTACCTCAGGAGTTGTTTATGCCATTACGGAAAGCCTATCTAGCAAAGAAAGCACCCGGGTCAATAATTTCGCCCATGTAAATTACGATAAATCGAATACACGAATCGGTAAATTACTATGTATCAATGGATCCGGAATTCAATATCGTTGGTTAATGAATAATCTTGATGTCACCGATTATGAAGAGATGAACGCTTTGGCCGCTTCGGTGCCAATTGGCTCCGATGGCGTCACCATTCACCCATTTGGAAACGGGGCGGAACGCATGTTGAACAACCAGACCTTAGGCACAAGGATGTCAAATATCAACCTCAACAATCACAACAAGGCGCATCTGTGCAGAGCGGCCTTGGAAGGCATTGCCTTTTCCTTTGTATATGGAATGGAGATTATGACCTCCGATGGCATCGATCCAGGAGTTATCCGCGCAGGAAATGACAATCTTTTTCGTTCCGATATTTTTTCTCAGACCATCGCCACTTTAATAGGTCAAGAAATAGAGATTTATAATACTACAGGAGCCATCGGAGCCGCTAGGGCCTGTGAGTTGCACCACGGTGATTTTAAAACTTTTGGGAAAAAGCTGATGGATAATGACTATGTCATGGGTTTTAAACCAGCCGAAAATACAGCACCCTATCTCAAGGCCTATCAAAACTGGAAAAACGAATTGCAGCAACTACTACATACATAAAATAACATAACTCATAACTCATAACTCATAACTCATAACTCATAACTCATAACTCATAACTCAAGATATGGCACTCATTGGAAACAAAGAATATTTCAAAGGAATAGGGGAAATTAAATTCGAAGGCAAGGATTCCGACAATCCATTGGCGTTCAAATGGTATGATCCGGATAAGGTTGTCGCTGGCAAATCAATGCGAAAACATTTTAAATTTGCCATTGCTTACTGGCATACCTTCTGTGGCCAGGGGGCCGATCCTTTTGGTCCTGGAACGCAGAATTTCCCATGGGACCAGCCATCCGATGCCGTTGAAGCGGCCAAAGAAAAGGCCGATGCCGCTTTCGAGTTCATCACCAAAATGGGTTTTGACTATTTCTGCTTTCATGATTTCGATTTGATTCAGGAAGCCTCCACTTTTACTGAATCGGAAAAACGTCTGGCGACCATAGTGGATTATATTAAAAACAAGAAAGCCGAATCGGGTGTGAAATTGTTATGGGGCACGGCAAATTGCTTTTCCAATCCAAGATACATGAACGGGGCATCTACCAACCCCGATTTCAACGTCTTGGCGCGGGCAGGTGGCCAGGTTAAATTGGCCCTTGATGCAACCATGGAATTAGACGGGGAGAATTATGTCTTCTGGGGAGGTCGAGAAGGTTATATGTCACTCCTGAACACCGATATGAAACGTGAAGTAGACCATATGGGAAGGTTTTTAGGTATGGCGCGTGACTATGCAAGAGCCCAAGGATTCAAAGGCACTTTCTTTATCGAGCCGAAACCTATGGAGCCGATGAAACACCAATATGACTTCGATTGTGCTACCGTGGTCGGGTTCCTGCACCAATACGGATTACAGGATGATTTTAAGATCAACATCGAGGTCAATCATGCGACCTTGGCCAGTCATACGATGCAGCATGAACTTGAAGTGGCTGCCGCGCATGGTATGCTCGGAAGCGTAGATGCAAACAGAGGGGATTACCAAAACGGATGGGATACCGATCAGTTCCCCAACAATATCACCGAAGTGACCGAGGCGATGCTCGTCTTCTTAAAAGCTGGTGGTCTCCAAGGTGGCGGCATCAATTTCGATGCAAAAATCAGAAGGAACTCTACGGATATGGATGATGTATTCCACGCCCATATTGGTGGGGCGGATACATTCGCACGGGCCCTTTTGGTAGCGGATAAGATTATTTCCTCATCGCCCTATGATCAATTACGTGAACAACGCTACAGCTCTTTTGATTCGGGAAAGGGGAAAGATTTCGAAGCTGGAAAACTCAACTTCGCCGACCTCTATGAAATTGCCAAGGAAAATGGGGAATTGAAATTGCAAAGTGGCAAACAAGAATTGTTCGAAAACATCATCAACCAATATATTTAGCCCACACTAGTGTACCAATAAAAAAGGGGTATCCCAATCTGGGCACCCCTTTTTGTTGACCAAATTTTTCAGGCTACTTTGCGAAGTAAATATAGATGCCTATCACGATTACGCTAATCGCAATACCCACCTGCTTTACATATTTGTACGGTTCAATCGATACTTGTTTGGTATATTCTTGCTCGTAAGCCGTTTCACGCGGATACAATTTTCCAATGATGAGCATAATACCGACATTCAACAAGAACAAGATTAAATTGACATGAAGAAAATGAGGGTAAGCATCCGCCTCTACCAACCTCAATGCCGCCTCATCTGTAATACCGGAAGCCTTTGCTTCTTCCAAAGCGGTATTCACCAAATCGGGCTTAAGTATAAATTGGCTAATGATATAAAGAATCGACCCTGAAAGAATACCAATTTTTGCCGCTATTGCAGGTACTCGCTTCGTTAAATAACCCACAACAATGATAGTCAATATAGGAATACTGTAAATACCGTTTATTTCCTGCAAATAGTTGAACAAACTACCGGCATTTGCGATCATAGGTGCGATGAACATGGCGGCCAAAGCCAAACAAATACCGAATATCTTTCCATATTTTACTACGGTCTTTTCGGATGCTCCTTGATTGATATGTTGTTTATAGATATCGATACCGAACAAGGTCACCGAACTATTTAGAACACTATTAAAGGAGCTCAAGATGGCTCCAAAAAGTACAGCAGCGAAAAAACCGACCAATGTTTTGGGCAGTACCGCGCGTACCAGCTCGGGATAAGCAAGGTCACTCGAGGCTAGGCCACCTTCAAAATAATGATAGGCTATCATTCCCGGAAGCACCAATATCAACGGTCCAAGTATTTTCAGAAACGATGCAAGCAGTAGTCCTTTTTGGCCCTCCGCGAGGTTCTTTGCCCCCAAGGCACGTTGAATAATCTGTTGATTAGTGCCCCAATAAAACAATTGCACCAACATCATACCAGTGAAGATAGTACTGAAAGGTACCTCTTGACCGTGATTTCCTGTTGAGTCAAATCGTTCTGGATTCGTGGTCATTAGAATGTCGATTCCGGCGATAACACTGCCATCACCGATGGCCATCAAACCAAACACCGGGATTAGAATTCCGCCTATCATTAGACCGACCGCATTAATACTATCCGAAACCGCCACAGCTTTGAGTCCCCCGAATACCGCATAAATAGAACCAATGATTCCGATTCCCCAGATACATATGACAAGAGCAGTTTTATCCGACACGCCCAATAGCGTAGGTACATCGAACATTCCACTTATCGCTACGGATCCCGAATACAGAATAACAGGCAATAGCACCACCACGTAGCCGGTCAAAAACAGTCCTGAAGTAATGGTTTTCGTTGTGACGTCAAAACGTGTCGCCAAAAACTGTGGCACCGTTGTCAGCCCTCCCTTTAAATATCTCGGCAATAGAAATATGGCCGTTACCACCATAGCAATCGCTGCCAAGGTCTCCCAGGCCATGACCGAAAGACCGTCTTTATAGGCACTACCGTTCAGACCAACGATTTGCTCGGTCGAGAGATTTGTCAAAAGAAGCGACCCGGCAATGACACCTGCGGTCAAACTCCGTCCACCCAGAAAATAGCCATCTGATGTGTTCTCATTAGTTTTTCTGGTCGCCAAATAAGCGATTACCGCGACCAAGAGCGTGAAGCCCATAAAAGAGAATATTCCTAACATAAAGAATTGGTTTGATTGGTTGTTAACACGATTGCTTGCCGAATGCTAGAATTCTCGGTAGGGGGCATCCAAAAATTTATTGGCCGCCTCTTCTTTGAATTTGCCGTTTTCACCGTCCCAGTGTAATGTTTCGTTTGGAAAACGACCCGCGATGACCCCTAAAAGGATGGTCTCCGTAAGTCTTGATGCGTAGGAAAACGGAGCGGTACACTCCCCTTTGCCCAAACAGGCATCCACAAATTGATGATAGTGTTTCGGTCCTTCCGATTCATAGTTTCGAATAGGTTTGCCCATCTGATACTTTGCTCCTACCTTGGCAATTTCATCCGAAATATCAACGTATTTGCCATCGACGATTTTCCTTGGCAATTGCATAAAATGTGGCAATAACAAGCGCCCTCTTTCACCGATGAACATTGCGCCCTGTTCTGGTAATTCATCCATATTCGCTTCTTTGGAATCAAGTGACATCTTATCTTTCACTGAGGCTTCCTCTGCACTCGAAGCTGCTGAACCTTTCATTGCCCCTTTAGCCCCTGGCAGTTTAAGGTCGTCGTGCATCTCAGGGGCGCCTGGGCCGTCCGACCATATCCAAGTCAAGGTCTCCGTAGTGTAGTCGGTACCTGGAAATTCGTAGGTCACCGTATTGTTTTCTGGGAATCCGAAACCGTTCGTTTCACGACATTCGTTCTTGATGGTCCTAGGCACGTCCAAAGCCAAGGCATTATAAGGTGTATCGAAAATATGCACTCCCATATCACCTAGTGTTCCACAACCGTAATCCATTAATTTTCGCCAATTTCCTGGATGGTATACATCTTTCTTATAAGCTCGTTCGGCCGATGTACCCAACCAAAGGTTCCAGTCCAGGTTTTCCGGTACGGGATCCGAGCCTTGAGGTACCGGACCATCGTAACCCCAATTCTTGGGTGACCAAGCGCGGACTCTGCTGACCTTGCCGATAATTCCCGATTGAATCAAGAGTGTTGCTAATTTATAGTCGTAGAATGAGTGCACCTGAATGCCCATTTGAGTAATCAAGCCTTTTTCTTTGGCCAATTGGTTCATCGCCCTTGCCTCGGTAACATGGTGCGTCAAAGGTTTCTGACAATACACGGGTTTGTTCTTGCTCATGGCCATCATTGATGCCGGAGCATGTGTATGGTCAGGTGTGGAAACAATGACCGCATCGATTTGATCATCCATTTCCTTGAGCATTATTCGATAATCGGAGAAGAGTTTTGCCTTTGGATGTAATTTTGAAGCTGCACCCAGTTTTTCGGAATCCACATCACATAAAGCGGCCACTTCGACTTGGGCATGTGATGAAATCGCCTTAAGATCTTCACCTCCCATACCTCCAACGCCAATATGCGCAGTACGTAGTTTTCCGTCTTTGGCCAATGCCCATACAGAAGCAGGCAACAAACTAGTGGAAGCCAACGCAGCGGTACTTTTTACAAAATTTCTTCTTTTCATTTCTCTCGACTTTTATAGTTTTCTAATCTTAATATTCTTGAACCATAGGGGGCTGTCATGATCTTGAAGGCCAATAAATCCCTTTTTGAACTTCCCGTAATCCGGAAAATCTTTCCACTTCCCTTGACTCTTTCGCTCATACCAATCTTCGGACCAAGGAACAAAAGATAGTATTTTCTTTCCATTGAGCCAGTGCTCTACCCGTTCTTGAGTGAACACAATACGCGAACTATTCCATTCCCCAGCAGGTTTAATGGTTTTCTGTTCCGGGTCGGGCACGTGCATTGCATAATCAGCTCCGGTCTTTTGCCAGTCTTCCAATTGGGCATTATTGATCTCCTCCCACTTTAAATCATCCAAAAGTTGATATTCAGGACTGACCTCTGGTGGACTATTGTAACCCTCCTTCAAATGGTAAAGGATGCCGCTATTTCCTCCCTCAGGGATTTTCCATTCCAGATAAAGCTCAAAATTTTCAAATTCTTCCGCGCCATAAATGATGTCTTTCCCTCCTTTTCTTTCGGCCTCAACCCGTTTTTCCGTATCAAAGGTCAGGGCGCCATGTTCAATGACCCATTGTGGTGGTAGGGATTCGCCATTATACGCACGCCAACCCTCGGTACTCGTGCCGTCGAAAAGGTAAATCCACCCATCGTTTTCATCTACCGCGGCCTCGGCTTTTTCGCCTTCGACGGTTTCATTTTTTTTTGGTTCGTTCTTGCAAGCCAGTAGGAGTAGCATTGCGCAAAAAATAAAGTGTATTTTTTTCATCAATCTGGTTAACTTATAATCCCTAAAGGTTTCGTGTTTTTCCAATTTCCTCTTGTAAAATCTGGAAATGGCTGTGGTGCACCCCCACTTGCCACGGATCGCTCACTTAAGGGGCTCACAGCGCTCCAAAAACATCCTTCGTACACATTTTGGTCTAGGGGAAGCCCTTTTTGCAAACATTCTACTATGCGATACATCATCATCCCATCCATTCCTCCATGACCCGTATCTTTGGTCGCATCGTTCAATCTTTTGAACAAGGGATGGTCGAATTTTTCATATAGCATTTCCAACTGCTCTCCTTGCACCCAACTATGATGATCTTTCGTTACTCCAGAGACTCCGCCTTCTAACGCCACTCTAGTCGGAAAACCGGCCAAAGCTCCCTTAGTACCTTGTACCAAGTTCAATCTAGAATACGGTCTCGGGCTGGTCTCGTCCCATTGGACCATAATGGTCTTGCCCAATCCGGTTTTAATAATAGATGTGTTCATATCGCCTCCCTGATAGTCCAGTTGATTCCATTTATGGTCGCCTGCATAGTTCTTTTCGGCATACATTCGTCGCCCTAAGGACGGGCTGGAAAAAGATACCAAACTTGCAAAATTATCTTCGGTACGACCTAAATTCATATACTGTGCGACCGGCCCGAGCCCATGTGTAGGATATAAATTACCATTTCGCTTCGCATAGTGCGGGGTTCTCCAAGAGCCCGTACCACGTTCTTGCTCTTCCATCTGAAAGCGCAATTCATGAATATAGGCAGCCTCAGCGTGAAAAGGTTCTCCGATGACCCCCTGCCGACACATATTCAAAAACATCAATTCATCGCGACTGTAGTTGACGTTCTCCATCATCATACAGTGTTTTCCAGTGGTCTCCGAGACATCCACGATATCCCACATCTCGTTCATTGTCAAGGCAATCGGAACCTCAACAAAGGTATGCGCGCCCTTGTTCATGGCTTCAATCGCCATGGGCGCATGGTTTTTCCAATTGGTGGCAATGAAAACGACGTCCGGTTTAATCTCGTCGAGCATGGTTCGCCACTTGTTCTCATCGCCATAATACAGCTTGATTTTCTTATGGCGCTCACCTTTACCAATGCTTTTGGCTTCCTCTCCCCACTTTTTTGCAAGGTCTTCATACAAGTCGCTAATGGCAACCACCTCGGTACCAGGTAATCCGGCAAAAAACTTCAAGTGCCCCGGTCCTCTCGCCCCTACACCTATAAAGGCAGCTCTGACAGTTTCCAATTTTGGCGCCGCGAAATCGCCCATATACTGACCTAATGCCGGTCTTTCGGATGCTATTTCCGCTCCACGGGTCAACAATGGTGCCGCTGCCAATGCAGCAGCGGATAACGATGTCTTCTTGATGAATTTTCTTCTATCCAGGTTTTTCATAATAAATCTTCACTTATGACACCTTTCGAAAGCGCTAAAAAAGTAAAATGCCTATAGCACTTGAACCTGATTTTCTATGCGTTTCCAAAGGTTTAATCCCCTAAATATATCGGATAATTTTCAAAAAAAAGGAGCATTGTCCAAATAAAAGAACATTTCTGGCCTTTGCCCAAAAAAATAAGGGAACAAGCCCCGTTCTTTATAGAAATATTAACCTGTAACATCTTCGTTCTTCCCTTAAGAATATGTATCTTGCGCCACCCAATAGAACAGGGGATTTCGGGTCAATTGAAGTACTGGTTTTTAGTTATAGCTATTGCCGGAATTTTCAAGACCGGATGATGAAAATGTATTTTATGACAATGAATGCTTTTAAAGGAAAAGCGGGTCTATTTATACTGCTTGCCTTGGCCTTATCTTGTACGTCCAACGAAGATAAGTCTGAAAAAAAAGAGGAAAAAACAGCCACCCTTTTCTCGCTCTTACCACCAACACAGACCGGGGTCGATTTCGTTAACAAAGTAACGAACCAAAAAGACTTCAATATCTTTAAATATAGGAACTTTTATAATGGCGGAGGCGTGGCCCTCGGCGATATAAACAATGACGGTCTTCCTGATATTTACCTTTCCGGAAACATGGTATCCAATAAATTGTACCTCAACAAGGGCGACTTTACATTTGAGGACATTTCGGAAAAAGCAGGTGTAGAGGGAAATAAACCTTGGTCGACCGGAGTCTGTATGGTCGACATCAATGCTGATGGGCTACTTGACATATATGTGAGCAATGCAGGAAACATGGAAGGTGACAACCATGACAACGACCTCTATATCAACAATGGCGATTTAACCTTTACCGAGCGGGCAGCGGAATATAATCTGGCTAAAACAGGTTTTTCGACGCACGCAGCATTTTTCGACTACGATAAAGACGGTGATCTAGATGCCTATATCTTGAACAACAGTAATATACCCGTCACCAGTTTGGGATATGCAGAGCAGCGAGAGGTTCGTGCCCAAGATTGGCAAGGAGTACCCGACATTTTCAAAGGGGTGGGCGATATGTTACTTCGGAATGATAACGGTAAGTTTATTGATGTTAGCGAACAGGCAGGAATTTATGGGAGTCTGATCGGATTCGGTTTGGGGGTTATGGTGACCGATATCAATAAGGATCTATACCCAGACCTGTACATTTCCAATGATTTTTACGAGCGTGACTACTTATACATCAATAATCAAGATGGTACGTTTTCGGAAGAAATCAAAAACTGGACCTCTCATCTTTCACTTTCCGCTATGGGTATCGACATGGCCGACATCAATAATGATGGCCATTCGGAGATTTTTATCACAGATATGCTCCCGGAAGAAGACCGACGTGTTAAAGCAGTTATGGAGTTTGAAGGATATGACGTTTTTAAACTAAAACAGAGCAAAGACTTCTATCAGCAGTATATCCAGAACACCCTACAACTCAACAACGGAAACGGCACCTTCTCGGAAGTGGCGTATTTCAGTGGTGTGGACGCGACCGATTGGAGTTGGGCGGGCCTGATGTTCGATATGGACAATGATGGCTGGCGCGATATTTATATTACCAACGGAATCAACCATGACCTTACCGATTTGGATTTCGTAGATTTTTTCGCCAACGAAATCATACAGGACATGGCATTGACCGGAAAGAAAGCATCCATTGATTCGATAATCAACAAAATGCCGATTCGACCACAAACGAATTATGCCTATCGCAACAATCGCGATATTACTTTCTCGAATGCGAACAAGGAATGGGGGTTCGACCTGGAAACCATGTCCAATGGTGCAGCCTACGCCGATCTTGATAATGATGGGGATTTAGATTTGGTCGTGAACAACGTCAATACCGAAACCTTTCTGTATGAAAATCATACAGAGACCAAGGGAGACCATAATTTCTTAAAACTGAGCTTTAAAGGAAGTGGTCAAAATCCATTTGCCATCGGTACTACGGCACTACTTTACTATGATGATAATACCGTTTTGCAAGAGCTCATACCTTTTCGCGGTTTTCAATCGTCAATGGACTATACCATGACTATCGGTCTTGGTAAAGCGACCGAAATCGACTCGGTACGCATCATCTGGCCCGATGACAGAACACAGTTGCTTGAAAAGGTCAATGTCAATCAGTCACTAGTGTTTCATCAAGAAGAGGCTTTGGCTCGCTACCGAATTCCGACTAAAGCGATCGTAGACCCCTTGTTAAATGAAGTTCCCAATTCAAAACTTCTAGCACATTCAGAAAATGCCTATAACGATTTTGACAATGAGGGCTTGATCTACAAATTGCTTTCCCAGGAAGGGCCGTCTTTGGCGACCGGTGATGTCAATGGTGACGGAAACGAAGATATTTTTATCGGAGGGGCTAAAAATCAAGCAGGCGCGATCTACTTTCACGGTGGAAAAGGGAACATCAAGGCGAGAGCTCAAAAGGCCCTTGAAATCGATGCTCTTTACGAAGATACGGCCGCTGCTTTCTTTGATGCCGATAATGACGGAGATCTAGATTTGATGGTCGGTTCAGGAGGAAACGAAATCGGCAACGAACGAAATACCATTAATCGGCTTTATATCAATAACGGCAAAGGCGATTTTACAAGATCTTCTGAACAAATCCCTTCTACCCTTAAAAATGTGTCGAGCATTTCGCCCAATGATTTTGATGAAGATGGCGATATCGATCTCTTCATAGCATCAAGGAGTGTTGCGGGCACCTATGGTGTAGACCCCGAACACTTGTTTTTAATCAATAATGGCGACGGTTCATTTGAAAATGCTACAGAGCGCATTGTATACCACATCAAAGATGCAGGCATGATCACCGGTTCGCTGTGGGCCGATATGGATGGGGATACGAAAGAGGATCTGATCACCGTTTCGGAATGGGGAACTCCCAATATCTACCGAAACACAGGGCGTCGCCTAGCAAAACTACCCACTACCCTTGATAGCCTCAGCGGTTGGTGGAATACGGTCGAGGCGGCCGACTTGGACGGTGATGGAGACTTGGATCTAGTGCTAGGTAATCAAGGATCCAACTTGCACTACAAACCTTCATCGGGAAGCCCCATGAAGATGTGGATCAATGATTTTGACAATAACGGTACCATTGAGCAAATAGTCACCATGCGGGAGGACGGTAAAGACTATCCCATTCATCAAAAAAAGGAATTGACAAATCAAATGGTCAAATTGAAAAAAGAAAATCTAAGAGCTTCCGAATACGCTAGAAAAACCGTGGATGCCCTTTTCCCCAAAGACATCTTCGAAAATTCAATAGTCAAAGAGGCAGCAATTTCAGAATCAGTAATCGCCATCAACGAAGGCGATGGAAACTTTTCAATACAAGAGTTGCCCAGTAGGGTGCAACTTTCATGTATATGCGGAATCACCTGTACGGACATCAACAATGACGGGCATTTGGATTTGGTGATGGGTGGAAATAATTTTGAGTTCAAGCCCCAGTATTCGCGTCTCGATGCTAATTTCGGAAACGTGCTTTTAGGGGATGGAAAAATGGGATTCGAATGGCAAAACTATTCCAAAAGTGGTTTTTTCATACGGGAAGAAATCAAACATCTCAAAGAATTCAAAGACGCTAAGGGCAAACGGTATTTGATTGCCGCACTTAATGACGCCAAACCAAAGATCTACGCTCTTGATGAATAGAATCGTTGTCAGTTTCATTTGGCTTATAGCACTTCTAGGATGCAGCGAAAAAGGAGGCACTCTTTTTAAGAATCCGTCCGGCGAGCAGACGGGTATTACCTTTACCAATACCTTGACGCCATCGGAAGATGTGAATATCTTGGATTACTTATACTTCTATAATGGTGGAGGAGTTGCCATTGGTGACATTAACGGTGATGAACTGCCTGACATCTTCTTTTCAGGTAATCAGGTGAAGAACAAACTGTATATCAACAAAGGCGACCTACAGTTCGAGGACATCACGGAAAAGGCCGGTGTTGCGGGCAACAGTTCTTGGAATACCGGAGCTGTCATGGGTGATGTGAACGGCGACGGCCTATTGGATATCTACGTCTGTGCCGTGGTGGGAATCAACGGTCTTGGTGGCTATAATGAGCTCTATATCAATAATGGGACTTCTGCCGGCTCTAAAGAAGTAACTTTTACCGAGAGTGCGGCCCAGTATGGACTTGATTTTGATTCATACAGCTCTTCCGCAGCCTTTCTTGATTTTGATCTGGACGGGGATCTCGATATTTATTTGTTGAACCATGCGGTACACACCCAAGAATCATACGGCACCGTTGATGTTCGAAAAAAAAGAAACTATCAAACCGGTGACAAATTACTACGGAATGACGACGGCAAGTTTACCGACGTCAGCGAGGAAGCCGGAATTTATGGGGGAGTCAATGGGTACGGCCTTGGAGTAGCTGTTTCAGATTTCAATCAAGATGGGTATCCCGATATTTTCGTAGGTAACGATTTTCATGAAGACGACTATTACTACCTCAACAATGGTGATGGCACATTTTCCGAGAGCTTACGACAGTATTTCGGCCATACTTCCAAATTCTCCATGGGAAACGATGTTGCCGATATCAATCACGATGGATGGCCCGATATCCTAAGCTTGGATATGCTACCTGACGATGAGACGATACTGAAATCTTCTGAGGGTGACAATGACTTTCAAACCCAGCGCCTCCGTACGGAACAATTCGGCTACCACTATCAGTACTCCAGAAATATGCTCTTTGTCAACCAAGCCCAAGCACCTTATGCTGAAGTAGCGCTACTCAGTGGAGTGGCTGCAACCGATTGGAGTTGGAGTGCCCTTTTTGCGGATTTCGACCAAGACAGTTCCCAAGATATTTTTATCTCAAATGGTATTACAAAACGTCCTAATGACCTCGATTATATCAATTTTGTTTCTAGTGAACAAATCAAAAGTAAAATCAATAGTACCAAGCTAGTCGACAACAAAGCGCTGGCATTGATGCCTTCGGGTGCCGTACCCAATCGGGTTTTCAAAGGAACAGCCCACCTTAGGTTTCATGACGTTTCAGATGACTGGATAGCGAATGATACCTTGATTTCGGGCGCTACTGCCCTTGCCGATCTAGACCTTGACGGTGATATCGATCTGGTGACAAATAATAGTGATCGCCCAGCGACCCTATATATCAATAAAACCAATGAGCGTGCCCATTATCTAAAGCTCAGATTTAAGTACAGGGCACCGAATCATTTTGGCATAGGAACCAAAGTCTATTCGTATCACAAAGGTCAGCTTCAATTTAAAGAACTGTATACGGCAAGAGGTTTTCAGGCCTCATCGGAACCCTTTATCCATTATGGGTATGGTGAACATGAAAAAGTAGACTCGCTGCGCATAGTTTGGCCAGATGGGTCATATCAGACTATGAAAGAGGTTGCGACCAACCAGACCTTGACCCTTTCGCCAACGCACACCAAACCTTTCGATTACAAACGCATTCAACCTGACCAGGAAACCATTTTTGAAAAAGTCGAGGGGAATCTAGGTATCGATTTTGTTCATAAAGAAGATCGCTATACCGATTTCAATCGGCAAAAGTTGATTCCGTATCAAATCGGAGATCGCGGCCCTGCAACCGCATTGGGCGACCTTAACGGGGATGGAAAAACAGACCTCTTTTTCGGAGGGTCAAAATACATTCCATCCGAAATATACCTTCAAACCGATAGCGCATATCAGAAGGTACACTTTCCTTCCATCAGAAAAGATTCCATAAAGGAAGAAATAGCCGCCACAATCGCGGATTTCAATTCGGATGGAAAAGAGGATTTATTCGTAGTTTCTGGAGGAGGTGACTTTTTTGGTCAGGCCGCGCCACTATCGGACAGTTATTATATTCAAAAAGAGGGACTTTTTGACGCCCGTGCCCTACCCGAATATTTTGAAAATGCATCCGTGGTCAAACCATTTGATTTTGATGCAGATGGTGATCTGGATATTTTTATCGGCAATCAAGCCATTACCAGCGACTTTGGTAACATTCCATCTTCCTACCTTCTTGAAAATGAAAATGGGGTATTCACGATCAAAGGTGATCGTCCTTTACAAAAGGCCGGAATGCTCACTGATGCCGTATGGTCGGATTTTGATGCGGACGGCTCTACCGATTTAATTGTTGTGGGTGAATGGATGCCCCCCAGATTTTTCAAAAACGAAAATGGTCAATTCAGCGAAGTAGAGGTAATAGCGGAAAAACGCAACGGTCTATGGCAGTGTATCACACCATTTGATATCGATTCGGATGGCGATATAGATTATGTTCTTGGCAATTGGGGCGTCAATAGCAAGTTCAAGGCGTCCATAGATGCGCCAATGAAAATGTACTACGGTGATTTTGACGATAACAAGAGTACCGAAACCTTGGTCACCATCGAAAAAAATGGCACCTATTATCCTCTTGAAGATTTAGGTGGACTCTCCGCTCAAATGGTTTCCTTACGCAAGAAGTTTACCTCTTACAAAGACTTTGCAGGAAAGCCCATTGAAGCGATCATTGCAGAAGAGGTTTTACAGCGTGCACAGCTTCATGAAGTGCATGAACTACGCTCCGGTTATCTTGAAAACAACAAAGGCACATTCACATTTGTCCCTTTTCAAACCGAACTTCAAGTGGCACCGATTACGAGTTTGCTAGTGTATGATTTCGATGGAGATAACAAACAAGAGCTACTCGCTGGAGGAAATTACTTTGGTGTCAAGCCATTTCACGGGCGATTTGGTTCGTTCAGCGGAGCTATGATAAAACACAAAAAAAATGTAGTTTTGGGTTACGAAATTGGTTTGGATCTTACGAATAAATCCGTCAGAAACCTGAATATTATAACCCTTCAAAATCGCCCGTACCTGTTGGTAACATTCAATAATGAAGAAGCCCAAGCGTACAAGTTGAATAAGAAAAAAATAGAATGATGAAGAAATACGGCGTACTTTTTTTGATAGTCCTGATTTTTGCCTGCGGTAAAAAAGAAGAACCCTTAGTGGTGGCCCCAGATGTACTGCACCAGTCCATAGACCATGTCACCCAAATCATGATACATGATATCTTTTCACCTCCGGTGGCCAGTCGTATTTTCGCCTATCCGAATATAGCGGCCTACGAAATCGTGGCGTTGACAAACGATGATTATGCTTCCCTGGCCGGTCAAGTACATGAGCTTACACCCATACCTAAGCCCGATACATCACAACCGATAAATCATGAAGTTGCGGCAATGGTAGCACATATCGACCTCAGCCGTAGGCTTATTTTTTCCGAAGAGAAATTAACGCCCTTTCGCGATAGTCTCTACACAGAATGGCAATCTAAGAACGAAAAGGCCTTTAACGCATCGAAAGAATACGGCCTACAAGTTGCCGAACATATTGCTGCTTGGATGAACAAGGATAATTACAACCAGACGCGCACCATGCCAAAGTTTACGGTCAACACGGACGACCCCACACGTTGGCAGCCTACGCCACCTGCCTATATGGAGGGCATTGAACCCCATTGGAACAAAATAAGGCCTTTCGTCATCGATTCGGCCAACCAATTCAAGCCGGCACCCCCGCCGCCATTTTCGATGGAAGAGAACAGTGATTTTTACAAAGAGGTACGGGAAGTCTATGATATCAGCAACGAAATCACAGAGAAGGGTGATGAATCAGACGAGATTGCCATCGCTCAATTTTGGGATTGCAATCCGTATGTTTCCGTTACCCGTGGCCATCTGATGTTCGCAACCAAAAAAATAACCCCGGGAGCACACTGGATTGGTATCGTCAAAATAGCGACCAAGAAGACCGATAGCGATTTTGCAAAAACGCTTTTTGCCTATACCAAAACCTCGATTGCTATTGCAGACGGCTTCATCAGCTGCTGGGATGAGAAATACCGAAGTAATTTAATACGACCGGAAACCTTGATCAATGCACACATTGACGAAAACTGGAAGCCGGTACTACAAACTCCTCCCTTTCCTGAATACACCAGCGGACATAGTGTAGTCTCCGGAGCCGCGGGAGTAGCATTGACCAGTATTTTCGGAGGTGATTTTGCCTTTGACGATGATACCGAAGTACCCTACGGACTTCCGGTTCGGAGCTTTACTTCATTCGAGGCTGCGGCAAGCGAGGCGGCCATAAGCAGAATGTACGGTGGAATCCACTATCGAAAAGCGGTTGACGTCGGAGTCAAGCAAGGTAGAGATCTAGGTAATTTCATTGTCGATAATCTACAGATGAAACGCGAAGCGCAAAACGCATCGAACTAAACCTATGAAGAAAGTTCTCGCAGTCTTGGGTATTGCCATGGTAAGTGCCACCATCTGGTACTTCTTTCTAAAATCAAACGATTATCAGGTCACTTTCGAGGTGAAGACCTTTCCGGGGGAGGTAAATCAAATTATCAAGACGTGGAGCGAAACCCTAAAAGGTACTGGAATAACGGATGAAAAACCCATTACCGAATTGACACAACACTTGCAATTCGGGGATTCCACCCATATCTATGAGTGGGAAATAACCGCAATTCATGATTCCTTATCTCGGGTTCGCGTGTATGCCCGAGATAAAGACCATAGTTTTCAAAACAAACTGGAAATCCCTTTCAACGATACCGATTTTGAAAAACGTACCAGAAAGACCTTGCTCGATTTTGTCGATAAGCTGAATGAACATCGAAAGAAATTCAAGGTCGAAATTATCGGGGAAGAAGAAATACCTACTACCTTTTGCGCCTGTACCGATGTGCAATCATCACAAATCGGGAAGGCCGACGGTATGATGCGAGATTTTCCCTTGTTGACCAGTTTCCTGTCAAAACACAAGGTTCAGTTAAATGGATCGCCTTTTTTAGAAGTGACCGAATGGCAAAAGGGTGCGGACAGCTTGAAGTTCAAATTCTGTTTTCCGATCGTTCAATCCGATATTTTACCCGAACACCCTGAACTCAAGTATCGTAACTTTTACGGCAAAAAAGCGCTAAAAGCCATTTACAATGGCAACTATATCAGTTCTGATAGGGCTTGGTACGCCTTAATCGACCACGCTGAAAGAAATGCCATTTCGATATCTGAACTTCCTGTCGAAGTTTTCTACAATAACCCGAATATGGGCGGCGATGCCCTGAAATGGAAAGCGGAAATTTACATGCCATTGAAAGGAACGGCAGATGAATAAATTGCTCTACTTACTTCCTACGTTAGTTTTGGCCGCATGTGCCAATTACGGTCAGCTTAAAGCGATCACCAAACTACCGGACAAGTTGAGCGAGAACTCGGGCATTGCCCAATTCGATCAGGAGTCCGTCTGGTTCATTGAAGACAAAGGAAACAAAGACATTATCTATGAAGTGGACTTCAATGGAAAAATACGGAAGGAGTTCGAAGTAAAAAATGCCAAAAACAATGACTGGGAAGACTTGACCTCCGATAAAAAGGGCAACTTATACATAGGCGATTTTGGTAACAATGCCAACCATAGAAAAAACCTGGTTATCTATAAACTTCCTAACCCCGATATCGAACCTGGCGATAAAATAGAGGCTGAACGTATTGAATTTCAATATCCGGAACAAAAAGAATACCCTCCAAAGAAAAAGGAGCTGGTATACGATTCCGAAGCCTTTTTCTATTTGCAAGGACACTTTTACATTTTCACTAAAAACAGGGCCCATCCATTCTCGGGCGAGGTGTCGATTTATCGTGTACCCCTAAAAGTCGGTCGACATAACGCTACGCTACTTGGAACGATAACTACTTGTGAAGAACGGAATACCTGTCAGGTTACTTCCGCGGATATCTCGCCCGATGGTAAAACGGTCGTACTTCTTGGCTACGGCAAACTTTGGACGTTGACCGACTTTACCGGTGATTCTTTTTTCGAGGGCAAACTCACTGAAATCGATTTGGGGGTTCGTACCCAGTTGGAATCGGTATGCTTTAAAGATGGAACAACCTTGCTCCTATCAGACGAAGTACGCGATAACGAAGGAGGAATGCTCTACTCCTATTCCCTGAAGTAATTGGTTAATGCCCATTTTGAACTAATTTACGGGTATCATCAAAACCCGAAACCGAAGCCGAAAGCAACCCGTATACCATCATTACTGTTAAAAACGGCTGCGCGTATAGAGGCGACACCTGCAGCATCTAGGAAAAAGCCTCCACCATAGGAAGTATGCCACACATTCGAATCTTCATTCGGATTCCATACACGGCCGTAATCAAAGCCGCCATAGAGCCCGATTGCCGCCGGTAGAATTCCCGTACGCACCTTCCCCAGGCTCAATCTCAGGTCACTGTTCTGATAAAATGATTTCTTCCCGGTAAATCGCTCGTTTCGGAATCCCCTGAGACCGTCTACCCCCCCTATACTTGCAGCTTGATAGAATTCGAAGTCATCCCCGATATTGAAATGGGCCTTCCATTTGGTAGCCAGCACCAGTTTCCCGCTCGGAATCAATTTATAGTCAAATGATAGGCTCGGAATGATAAATCCGAAACTTTGATCTCCGCCAGTTTCAGTTTTGTAACCTACATGAAGTGAAGTGGCCATCCCCAAGGTCGGAAATGCCGGATTATCACTATTCTCGTACGTATACTCCATATCGATCCCTAGAAAATCCTTTTCCGTTTCAGCACCATTGGCTTGATAGAAGGTATTGATAAAGCGGTTTTCAGTCTCTTCTACATCAATCGATTCGTATGAAATGCCTGTGCGGAACTTACTTCCCAAATCACCACGCCAAACTAAGGAAGGCGCAAATGTAACAGTCCCAAAACGAACTCGGTTGTAATCCAACTCCAAAGTATCATCTAAATTCTCCGTTTCATTTCCAAAACCAAAGAAATTGATTGCAAAATTAGGACTGGTAAATTCAGCGGCAAGCTCCAGGTTAGCCGCTCCAAAAATATTGGCAAACTCCCCCTTATACCCCAAATCAAAACCACTTGTTGCGAAATAATACCCCACGTCAAATCGATGCTGTTGGGTGAACGGGTTTTGTCTAAAACCGTTGTAAGTATACGTGTCGCTAAGGCCAATTGAGAGTCCCGTATCAGGATTGAACCCAATCAATGGCAGCAATTGGTTGATCGAATTTCTGATTTTCAAGGGTTGATATGTATTTACCTCATAATCATCAGTCAATATGACCTTGGCCTTTGAAACGTCTTCGAGGCTGTTCTTCTTGGATTTATAATCATACACCATGGTATTGCCACCTTCCCCAACGTCATAGATATCATTGTTTTGCCCTCCAATCAACCGTATTTTGATTCTTCCGTTATGATTGCCCTTGACCTCGAAACGATCGTCGTCATCCAGACCATAGATCCAAATTTCTTTCGTGTCATTGCGATGGAACTTTTTCTCGAAGAACTTTCTGCTTTTCTCGCCCTTGATATTACGAAAGCCACGCACGAGTACTTCTTCTTTATTGAGGTTTTCTATTTCAAACCAATCATCCTTATCCGTTCCTGTAATCACTGCATGTCGATTCAATATGCCGTAATAGGCCTTAGCAGTATTCTGAATATCGTTGATTCGCGCAAGCAATATGCGTTTGAGTTCAGTTGTCGTCTGACCACGTACTTCTTCGGGAAAATTAAGGAATGCTTTGTCGATAACAGCTGGAGTAAGATTTTCTTGAATGTATTTCGCCTCTTGAATCCACTCTTCCTTGGTTGTTTCGGAAAGTACCGCAACATCGAGCACATAGGTTTTTGGAGATGAGTTGAATCCTTCCACACTTCGTATTTCCTCTTTAAACCCTTCCATCAAACGGAGTCCTGGTACCCATCTTGTGGCAAGACCCATAAACAGGCCATCACCCATTATGGAAAAGGCCTGATCTCGATCTCTTGGCACAGGGCGATAGGTCGTTTTTTTCGATTCTTTGTCCTTGAACCGCGCCCAACGCCATTGATCTACATGACGGTCCCAATCACCCAATACCATATCAAATAAACGAGCTCTTGCATAGAGCTGGGCATCGACCTCGTACTTCTCATCGTCACGAAGATCTTCGAGCATATCGTCTGTACTGATCAACTTATCCGAAAAACCATAGCTTGCCAAATCGCCATGGCCGTCACCTGCGTGTTCCTCTATCATATACAGCTCATCGCCAAAATCAAGGTTGAAATCCTCAAGAGCCGACTGTTTGGGAATGTAATATAATTTAGGGTTGGTATGATAAATTCCGACAGCATCGGACAAATCACCGATAGTAAATGGGGCATAGGGATGTGATCCGGTGTAAAAATCCTCGAGCAACTCCTGCACAAAGGTGTCTTGAAGGTCATCCATCACATAGCGCTTTTGAAAAACCATCGACTGCAGGTAGAGTTCAGAGACCTTTCGCAAGGCCCGCATCACATATTCCTTTCCACTACTATGTCGAAGCCTGAGGGATTTGGATTGATGTCCTCCACCGCGACGAACGGGCCTCAAACCTCCAAAAAGTGTGTCAAGCTGCACCGTTGGTGCCGTGACTTCTGCGCCATAATACTTTCTATAACGGTCTCCCCATATGGTTCGAAAGAAACCACTTTTGTCGATTTCATCTCGTGTATAAATAGAGGCCGAAGCTTCTGCAGGAAAATCATTCGCATAGGTATCGGCATGGTCATTTCGATCCGCAGGAAGCACTTCGGTATTGAACAAAAACTCTTCTTTGTTTTCAGAAGACACCCCATAATATCGTACCTGAGAGGAACCATCTTCGTAAATTTCCAAAACCGCATAGCCACGATGTCCTGTTGAAAACTGACTTCCATTGAGCAAGCGGCTCACTCCTTTTTTAGCACCTGATCCACTTACGATCTGTGGTGTATTGTGTTCTTTGATATACTGTAGCGTATGCTCATGACCCGAGGCAAAAATGACCTTTTGAGAATATTGGGCCAAGGTGACCATACGGTTCTGAAACTCGGTGTACCTTTTATTACTGATGTCTGCCGGTGAAGCACCGGAAGTTTTGCGAAGCAGATTCACGACACTCCCCAAAATTGGCAACGGAATGTTACTGCTACTGGGAAACAACTGTTGTTTCCAAGAAAACTGCCCCCCATGCGGACCATATGAAAACATTGGGTGGTGCATGGCAATAAGCGTAGTTTTATCTCGATTCTTTTTAATGGCCCCTTCAACCTCCTCCCAGAACTTGGCGCGGCTTTTGATCTCGCAATTATCGTTCATCGTAGGGTGCTTATCCCAATTGGTCATGTACCATTCCGTGTCAATAACGATGATAGCCAAATCATCTGATACCTTGACCACATCTACCGGACATCCATTTTCAGGTAAAAATGGATTCTTTTGCTTCAGTTTTTTCTCGACATACTTTTCTTGTCGTTCTAAACCCTTTAAGCCCTCACTATACCAATCATGATTGCCAGGGATGAACAAGGGGCGGCCCTCAAAACTCTCAAGGGTATTCAGTTGTGCGTCCAAATGGTTCTTGGCAGAAGCATAATCCTTAGGAGCATCTTTTTTGTCAGGGAAACCTGCGGGATAGATATTGTCACCGAGAAAAATGGCCGTACTGTTTTTATCTGCTTTACTCAGAGCGCTTTTGAATAGCGTAAGTGGAGGGTTCATCCCATTCTCCGGGGAAAGACCTGCATCTCCGATAAGGTAAACCGTATGTACCACAGGCTTGTCGTTTGCTCTATCTTCTTGTGGAGCATCCACAAGAAACTTGGAAGTATAAGTAGCACAACTACTAAAAATCAATGCTACGGTCAAAGCGAAGTAATATTTTTTCATATAAACGTTCTACAGTCGAAAATTTCGTAATTTGGGGCACTTACACAACATAAAAGATATGTCGGATATCATAGAGAAAACTAAAGTTTTCGCCACGGATTTATTGACCAATGTTTTGGATCCAAAGCATTTGTACCACAATCTAAGACATACCGAGCGTGTCGCTAAAAGTACTAAAGAATTATTGGATGCGCATAATCTTGCCGATGAAGATCGCGAGATACTTATGTTGACAGCCTGGTTACATGACACTGGCTATACCAAAGGAACGAAAGACCACGAGGAGAGTAGCTGTGCCTTGGCAGTTGCATTTCTGACCAAGGAAGGTTATCCAGAAGATAAAATCAAGAAGGTTTCAGATTGCATCATGGCCACAAAACGTTTTCATGAACCTAAAAGCCTCCACGAACAAATCATCCGAGACGCGGATTCGTCACATTTTGGTCAAAAAAGCTACTTAGAAACAGCCGATTATCTCAGAGAAGAGCTCGCCCTATTGGGAATAATGGAGTATTCCAATAAGGAATGGCGAAATGCCAATATTGAAATGTTCAAGACGGAGCATCAATTCTACACCGAATATGCGAAAGAACACTGGCAGCCAACAAAAGAGAAAAACCTGAAAAGCCTGATTAAGGATAAGAAGATTGAAAAAGAAATCGCAAAGAAGGAAGCTTTAAAGGCCAAATACAAATCGGAAAGCCCGGATCGAGGGGTGCAAACCCTGTTTCGTGTAACGCTGAAAAACCACTTAACACTGAGTGATATTGCCGATACCAAAGCGAACATTCTGCTCTCCGTCAACGCGATTATCATTTCAGTGGCGCTCTCAAATCTCATTCCGAAATTAGACAACCCATCAAATACCTATTTGATTTTCCCGACCCTTATATTCTTGACATTCAGCGTAGTGTCAATGGTTTTGGCCGTATTGGCTACACGCCCGAACATTACGGGTGGTCAATTCACAAAAGAGGATGTAGCAGAGAAAAAGGTGAACCTCTTGTTCTTCGGCAATTTCCATAAAATGAAATTGTCGGATTATGAATGGGCGATAGGTGAGTTGGTCAAAGACAAAGAGTACATCTATTCCTCGCTCACAAAAGATCTGTATTTTCTAGGATTAGTGTTGCACCGAAAGTATAAAATACTACGATTGACCTATGTGATTTTTATGATAGGCATCGTGATTTCAGTAGTGGCTTTCGCACTGGCTTTTGCCTTTTTGGGTCCGGAACGACTTGGATAGACCATTCGCTACGATTTTAATTCTTCCATCAAATCTTCGTACGTATACGTGCGCTCCGATTGCTTGTCTTTTTTATAAAGAATCTCCGCTCGTATCGCTTTTAGACCGGCGACCCCTTGAAGCCCCTCTAGTTCAACGATTTCGACCTTACCCGTAAAATAACCTTTGGATTTGAGAAATCTGATGTAACGCAAATATTCAAGCTCATCACTTTTCTGACTATAGACAATGACCATTTTCCCTGTTTGGGTCAACCTTTCGGAAGTTCCTTTTACAAAAGACTTATCGATGCGTTTTTTGATAATTTCGTAACGCGCATTGTAGGTACCATCAACATCAAAGCGTTTTTCGTCCATTCGAAAGCGTATGGATAGCGAGGTATTATACACAAGAATCAAAGAAGCCACATCTAGCTGAACCGGAAGTTCAGGTTTTAATCGATAGTGCTTATTCTCCATTTCACACATCACCTGCAACTGCCACAAACGTAGATTGTTCAGATAAATAGGGCTGAACCTTCGTTCTCTGGTAATGTCGTCGCCAATGTACATGTTATGCTCAATACCATCTGTCTTGTACCGCTCAAAATAATGCGGAAACATCTGTTGCGCTTCTTCTTGACGCTTATCGATCAAAGCCGCCAATTTTTTGTTGATGGTCATTACGCTCGTATCATAATTTTTGCGATGATCATAATACGAATGTGTCTTTTTGTCGATATTGGTCTCATAGCTCGCGATATGTGCTGCCAGGGACTTATCTTCCCCCTTCAGGTGCTCGAAAACAGGATTGATCTCATCCATCACGAAGTTAAATATGGCCTGCTCACTATTGGTGTGCAGCGTTCCCTTTATATCATCGAGATGATTGTTAACGCGAAAGATCAACTCCTCGTAAATGGGCAACTTGGTCATCTCAAATGCCTTCTCTAAAACCCTGCTAATATCAGACAATTGAATCATCAAATCGCGCTGTATGGAAACATTACGGGCATTTGAAGAATCTTTAATGTCGATTTGACCATAGAGTGGATTGATGTTCTCAAAGACAATCTCATTGAATGACGGTTGTTCTTCCCCGTACAAACTATCTTTGATGAAATTTCGAGCCTCTTCTTGAAATTTCCAATACACAGATGAATGTACCGTAGTACACTCATTTTGGATGATAGCATCGATAAAATTCGCCTCTTCTGCTTTTGATCGCAATACCGAAGTAATTATAAAAGGCATAATATCTTCCAACTTTGTGGCTACCACACTGTTGAGTTCATTCTTATTGGGAGAGCCGATTTCTAAAACCCCTAACAAATGCCCATTGTCGGCAATAGGGGCAAATATGGCACTTTGATATCCTGCCTCCTTGAGATTTTTATAGGGCGCGATACCTCCTGAAAGCTCAAAATATTTATTGACATCGGTAACGGCAAAAAACTCGTTGTTTTCCATTAACGACTGATAAGAACCCGGGCACAGGGCCGATTCACACGAAACATACTCTTCATCCCCTAAGATTACGCTCTGAATACCCCCGCCATGTACACATTCAAACTGATCTTGTTGATCGTTATATGCCACAAAACCAACGGTAATGGATTTAAGCCTGAAAAAAGATCGAAAGGTTTCCTGCATATTCTCCATGAAGGAACCTTCTTCCTTTTCCTTCTCATTGGAAATCAATGCCGATTTAATCTCGGAAATCGAATGCTCGGCAGTAACATCGAACATGTTCGAAATGACGAAACCCTTTGATATGAAGCTCCCCGGAGGGATTTTCTCTTGCCATAATTCTATTTTATCATAATTTTCCAATAACTCGTCAACATCCTCTTGAGTCAGCTCTTTCGCTTTATCGGTCGCCTCCAATTCTAAAAAGTCGGCATTATACAGAATGCGGTAGTGGTGCATAACCCCCTTGGCATCAGGAATGTCATAGAAATATGGGCGGGAAAAATCAAGTTTAAAACCGTAGTAAAAATTAAGGACCACAACCGCGGCCATAATGTAATTTACCTCTTCTTCCTGATTTCTGATCTTAGGCTCAAAATCAGGACCTGCTTCTGCCAAAATATTTTGGAATCTTTTTGAAGCCTTAAAAATGGTATTATCGTAGGGCAAAGAAGCGACCTTGATCTCATTGGCTCCCAGTACATCCGAAAAAGTATCCTCCAAGATGATATCGATCACTGCTCTATGTTTATCCAAGAGCGTGAGGTCGGTAAACCCTTCACGTAGTTCAGGGTGCGGTGCTTGCGCATCCAAAACACGTTTGGCCTTGTCCGCAAGAAATGAATCTTCACTTTTGGCCAATTCATCATAGTATTCCAATAGTTTATTGAAACTTATGAGACGCTGAATCGGCATATTTTCAAAGTTGTTCAATGACATAGTACTATATAGTCTACTATTAGCCTATAAAATTACAAAATATCACACGAAATTTTGTTAAAGTGAATCCTAGGTAGTAAACCACGGTATTCCTTTGTTTTTAGGATATTTGGCTAAATTTGAACTATGTCATCAAGATTCAGATTGTCGCGTGCCTATAAGAAAGCCAAAACGGTGCACTTTGACGATACCTCAAAATTCATTTTATTCAGTGATTGTCATCGTGGGGATAACAGTTTTGCGGATGATTTTGCCAATAATCGGAATATTTATTTTCATGCACTGAATCACTACTACAATGAGGGTTTCGAATATTGCGAATTAGGGGATGGTGATGAACTATGGGAGAATATTCAATTCAAATCGATTTTTGAGGCCCACAAAAATGTGTTCAAACTCTTACGGCAATTTCATATTGAAAAGCGACTACATATGGTATGGGGCAATCATGACATGGTATACAAAGACCCTAACTATGTAAAAAAGCATTTGTGGAGCTATTTTGAACCTATAGATGAATGTGAAAAAGAGCTTTTTGAGGGGATAACCTATAATGAAGCCATCGTTTTGAAGCATTCCGAAACCCAACAAGAACTCTTTCTCACCCATGGCCACCAAGCCGATTGGTGGAACTATAAATTTTGGCGGTGGGGACGCTTTCTCGTTCGTGTACTTTGGAAACCCCTTCAGGTCTGGGGCATCGCTGACCCCACGAGTCCGGCGAGAAACTACACTGAACTACGCAAAATCGAGAGGCGCCTTAAAAAATGGATTTTACAGAACAACCTTTTGATTACGGTTGTGGGCCACACCCATCGTCCTCGATTTCCGGAACCCGGAGATATCCCCTTGTTCAATGATGGTAGCTGTGTGCATCCACGAAGCATTACCGGTATTGAAATCGAAAATGGGGAAATCTCGTTAATCAAATGGCAAATCGCAACTACCGAAGGGGGTACGCTCAAAGTCGTACGCATCTTATTGGAAGGGCCTCAAAAACTAGTCGATTACCAAAAGGCCGCCGACTAATTACATGGTCTATTGCAACTTAAAATTTATAGGTATGCTGTAAGGTACCGCCACGTTTCTACCACGTTGTCTGCCCGGAATCATCTGAGGTAGTGCCGCAATAATCCGGAAAGCCTCCTGCTCCAAGGCCGTGTCCGGGCCTCTCATTCTAATGTTGGTGATATACCCCTTATTATCGATTTTAAACTGCACGTGTACTCTTCCCTGAATACCCAATTCCATGGCCGTAGCCGGATATTTAAAATTCTTTTTGATGTGCTCCTGCATTTTTTGCTGAAAGCACGTTCTCTTTTCGGTATTTGAAGCCAGGTTCTCACAACCCGGATAGACCGGTACATTCTCGATTACCGCAAAGGGCACCGAAACCTCTTCCTCCTCTTCGCCCACCTCTACATCATCAACGGCAATTGCCGTTTCGATGACCGTTTCTTGGTTGATCTCTGAACTCTCTATAATCGTCTCCTGAATTTCGGCCTCGTCTTCCACAATTTCAATGACTTCCGGAGCGGAAGGCGGTGGCGGTGGCGGTGGCGTCTTGATGGTCTCGGTAATAGGCACCTGTTCCTTCAAATCATCCTGAACACTGATCATTTGCACAATTTCGTCATCCATTTGATACGATTTATACTCCAAAGCTCTCCACGTAACAAAGAGAACAAGGGTAAGGCCTATTTGAAAAAAAAGGCCGCTACTTCGATTCAAATCCGCTTTTGGGTTTTTCTTTACTTGCATGGCTTTAGGTTTTAATTACTTAAATATAAAAGAGTTACCACCGTATTCATATGACATTTATCAGCTTTTGCGAGGTCTTGTAAATTGAAATATCTTTAGACGAAACAGCATCTTTGGCCAAATAGATCTTGCAATCATCTAAAGGCCATAGTGCCAACTTTCCGAGATCAGATGTCTCGGAACCGCAAAAACCAGCAAAGCAGCATGCAAGAATTACAGCCCTTAATCGATCAGATTCCGCTTCGATTTGATAACATATCGCGAATCGTTCTTTTGGGTATTGTTCAGGGGGTTTTTCTCGGATTGGTCATCCTATTAAGGGGCGGGAGTAAAAATAAGGCCTTGAAAACGTTCGCCTGGCTACTCTTACTACAGTCCGTGGTCATCTTAGACAATCATCTATGTTATACGGGATTAATGAAACATGTACTCCATTTGAATGATTCGACCGAACCCCTAGTGCTATTACTTTTTCCCTTGATTTACCTTTTTCTATATCAATTGCTAGAGCGAAAGCCGTTGCTTGTCAAAAAACATTGGATCCATTTTGTGCCGGCCTTGATTTATGCCCTCACGCAAATCAAATACTACCTCCATCCTTTGTCCGTAAAGTACAATGCCTATCTGGGCGCCTATCATGCGAACCTCAAAGAGGCTGCAGTACCGACGCACATTACCTATGAATATCATTGGGTCAAAGATGAATTTCGATGGTTGGTTTTGGCCAGCTTTCTATGTTATGCCTTTCTTTCCATACGCATGATCCTTTCAAGAAAAAGAACTACCCCATTACCTTCAAAAAAAAACTTGACCAATAAATATCGCTTTAGTAGAAATGTGGTCTTTCTAATGATTACGGCCTTAGTATTGGTTTTTCTAGTTTTCTTGAATCACGATGATGATGCCGGAGACCACTATATCGGTATCTTTAATACGATGGTAGCCTTTGCCACAAGTTTTGTCATGCTCTCGGAATCCCGCTTTTTTGAAAACTCATGGATTGCCGACAAATATGAAACCCTGGGTCATCAACAAACCAAACTCAGCCTCTCCATCGTTGATAAATACATTCAAGAACATTCTTTTTTTCTTTCTCAAGACGCGTCATTGCAAAAATTGGCCCAATCATTACAAACCACAACAAACCATGTCTCCAAGGTCATCAATGTTGAAGCGGGCATGAACTTCAATGAATATATCAACTCTTTCAGGGTGAATTGTGCCAAAGAGCGCTTACTGAATCCGAAATTTGTTCACTTGACCATTGAGGCTATCGGCAATTCAGTAGGCTTCAAATCAAAAACCGCATTCTATAGCGCATTTAAAAAACATACGGAACAATCTCCAAAACAGTACGTGAATCAGAATAAGGGCCTTTAAATACGTTCACAATTGTAATTCTGAACAAAGACGGCTAGAAAAAATGATGGATTTTAATGGTGATGGGGCAATTTTGAGCAACTTAAAATTTTCTCATCATGAAGACAGCCATCAGGCGTTACGATTTAGATTGGTTACGGGTTATTGTTTTTGCCTTGCTCATTTTTTACCATGTCGGTATGTTTTTCGTTCCTTGGGGATGGCACGTTAAAAACAACATCACCTATGAATGGTTACGTTGGCCCATGCTCTTTTTGAACCAATGGCGATTGCCGATACTTTTTTTGATATCCGGTATGGGCACCTATTATGCCCTATCACGTCGTTCGTTATGGCAATTCAATATGGAGCGAATCAAGCGATTATGGGTTCCGTTGGCATTTGGCATGTTGATTATTGTACCGCCCCAAGTGTATTTCGAACGCTTGGCCAATGGGCAGTTTACAGGTTCATATTTTGACTTTTTCCCAAAAGAGGCATTTATTGGGGTCTATCCAGAAGGAAACCTCAGTTGGCATCACCTGTGGTTTTTACCTTATTTGCTCTGTTTCTCGGTTTTACTCTCCCCTATTTTCCATAGGTTGAAGAACAAACCCTCTACTTTTAAAACAAAAATTACCCGACTTCTTCAAAAACCTTGGGCTTTATATGCATTTGTTATTCCGCTTTATATGACAGAGGCGTTCATCGAACCCTTCTTTCCGGTGACGCATGCCTTGATAGACGACTGGTTTAACTTTATCTTTAGTATGATTCTCTTTTTCTATGGTTTTGTGCTCCTCTTGGCTGGGGAAGTATTTTGGAAAAGCCTAGAGAACATAAGAAAAAAGGCGTTGGTTGTCGGTACCATGGCCTTCTCTGCCCTAGTCTTGATCTGGCAGTTGGAGGATGGCTATGTGGTACACTTTACCGAAGCGTTGTTGAAGGTCACTAATCTATGGTCATGGATTCTGGTGCTCTTAGGTTACGCTGCAAAATATCTCAATCAGTCGAGTCATAGTATTGCTTACTGCAATAGGGCGGTATATCCTTTCTATATACTACATCAAACCATTACAGTCGGGCTCGGGTATGCGCTAATGGATTTAAATTGGGGGCTGGCCCCCAAGTTTACCGTAATGACCTTAGGAACTTTTCTGCTCAGTTGGTTGCTCTATGATTTCGTTATACTTCGGATACGGGTATTGCATCCTTTCTTCGGTTTAAAGCCCAAAACCTAGGTATAGCCCCTATAAAAATGGAATCCCATTAAATGCCTATTTTTAGGCCATGAATATTCGGTCCGTTCCAAAGGGTGGTGTAAAAATCCATTCGTATTTATTTCGTGATGGAGTGCCTAAAATTACTCGATCCCTTAGGACTATGATACTTATCGTATGGATAACAATGAGTATGGCATCGTATGGCCAACGTAGGGACACGTTATTTACCGAATACCGAATCGATGAATTTCTTTTTCACGAGAAACCGGCAAAAGTGGTTTTCCCGAATAGGGAACCGAATGGGGAATGGATATGGAGAGCGCGATTTTGGGGCCACGAACCCCAGACCGATAAGGCCCTACTCGACAAAGGTTTTCATTTAGTGTACATTGATGTGGCCGACCTGTTCGGCAACCAAGAAGCAGTACAACTTTGGAATGATTTTTATACGTACTGTCGGGACAAATACACCTTAAAAAAGAAGGTCGTACTAGAGGGGATGAGTCGCGGCGGACTTATTGTCTACAACTGGGCTGCTCAAAATACAGATAAAGTTGCCTGTATCTATGCGGATGCCCCCGTTTGCGACATAAAGAGCTGGCCCGGAGGACTATACACTAGCAAGGGAAGTATGGAAGCCTGGAAAACCTGTTTGGATGCCTATGGGCTTGACGACAAAAGCGTACTGACATTTAAGGGTATTCCGTTGTGCACAAGCACAAAAGTAGCCGAGGCCAACATTCCCGTTTTACATGTTTATGGAGATTCGGATCAAGTCGTTCCCTATGAAGAAAATACAGGAAAACTGAAAGACCTGTTCGAGGCTGCCGGAGGTACGATCCAAATCATCTCAAAAAAGGGAGTCGGTCATCACCCGCATAGCCTAAAAGACCCAAAACCCATCGTAGACTTTATACTTGAAAACTCACCTCATGAAAAATAACTATTTCGGACCTGTACTTTCCATCATTTGCCTGTTCTTTGCCTGTTCCCTAGTTCAAGGGCAGCGCCAGAAATTGCAGGTCGACCAAGACCGCCTTGAAAAAAGAATCTTCGACCTTGCCAAATTCGGGCTCCAAGAAAATGGGGAAACCGAACGCGTAGCCTTCAGCAACGCGGATGTGGAGGCACAACAATGGGTGGTTCGGCAACTCGAAGCATGGGGCCTATCGGTTCATATAGACTTTGCTGGAAATATCATAGGGCGAAAAAAGGGGAAAAAAGCAGGTCTAAAACCTATTTCTTTTGGTTCACATATTGACCGAGTGCCCAATGGAGGTAATTACGATGGCTGTGTAGGTTCTATGGCCTCTTTGGAGGTTTTGGAAGTACTTCATGAAAACAATGTAACCACCAAGCACCCCTTGGAGATCATTATATTTTCCAATGAAGAAGGTGGGGTAATGGGTAGTCGCGCGATAGCGGGCCATCTTGGCAAAGATGCACTTAACGTGATGAATTCGACCGGTTATTCCATGGGCGAAGGAATCATGAGACTCGGTGGGGATACTACCCGAATTGCAGAGGTAGCCCGCCAGAAGGATGACATCGCCGCTTTTCTTGAATTGCATATTGAACAAGGGGGCACCTTGGAAAAAGAGCGCCTACAGATCGGGATCGTCGAGGGTATTGTAGGGCTCAAATGGTGGGAGGTAGAATTTACCGGTTTTTCCAACCATGCCGGTACCACCCCAATGAACGCAAGACAAGATGCCCTTTTAGCGGCCGCTAAATTCATTGTGGCCGTAAACGAGACTGTCACTGGTTTCGAAGGAGCCCAGGTATCGACCGTTGGTCAAATCAAGGCCGAACCCGGGGCCCCTAATGTCATTCCTGGCAAGGTCATCACCAGTTTGGAGATTCGTGATCTTTCATCTGAGGTAATCACTCAAGTTTTCGACGCTATCAAAAAAAGAGGGGAAGCGATCGCCCGGTCGTCAAACGTGCAAATTGAATTCCGTCCGTTGGACACTACTGCCGATCCCGCCATAATGACCGCGGCCATTCAAGATGAAATCGCCACGGCTGCTGAAAACTTGGGGCTTTCTACAAAGAGAATGCCCAGTGGAGCGGGCCACGATGCTCAAGATATGGCCTTGATCGCGCCGACAGGAATGATTTTTGTCCCGAGTAGAGGAGGTATTAGCCATTCTCCCAAAGAATTCACTTCTGCTGAAGATATGGCCAATGGCGCCAACGTATTGTTGCATACCATTTTAGCACTGGACAAAAAACTCAAATGAGCTCATGAAATACGGTCTCAGATTTCTATCCCTCACTCTTCTCATAAGCATGGTTTCTTGTCAACCCGGTGGTGAAACTTTTCCGGATGCCATCTGTATTGAACACGTTTCGGTGATTCATCCTGAAGACGGGTTAACCGAAAATCAGACCATAATCATACAAGGGGAGAAAATTCTTAGAGTTACCCCCTCTTCCAATTTGAAGCTATCTCCAGAAAACCAGATCATTGATGGTACAGGAAAATATATAATGCCCGGTCTATGGGACGCCCATGTACATTTTGCCTATATGGAAAACTTGGCGCCGAGCATGTTTGATTTGTTTTTAGGGTACGGTATTACCAGTGTTAGGGATACAGGTGGCAAAATAGATTTTGTCAAAATGTGGAAAGATAAAGCAGCAGCAAATCCAAATGCTGCTCCTAGGGTAATGATAGCGGGCCCATTGCTTGATGGAATGCCGAATGTCTATGATGGAAGCATACCGCAACGCCCTCCGTTATCCGTTGGTTTACCCACAGTTGAAGCAGCAGTCAAAAAGGTGAACGAATTAGATAGTTTAGAGGTCGATTTATTGAAAGCGTACGAAATGCTAACCCCTGAACAGTTCACCATAATTGCCAAAATGGCGAAGCAAAAAGGACTCAAAGTAACCGGACACGTGCCTTTGAGTATGGATGTAATCGGTGCCTCAAACGCAGGGCTCAGCAGCATGGAGCACATGCGAAATTTAGAATTGTCATGTGCCTCCAATGCAGATGAATTATTACAACAAAGACAACAATTGCTAATCGCCCAAAAAGATAGCGCAGGAGGTATTCTGAGAAGTAAAATTCACGAATTACAAAGGGAAACAGCGGTAAAGAACTACGATGAAACTAAAGCAAATAAGGTTTTGGCAGTGCTGGCCAAAAACGAAACTTGGCAAATTCCGACCTTGGCTTTGAACACTTTTCTCACCAACCGCCATTTCGAACGTCGATCATGGCAAGAGAGCATTGCATTTTTACCGGAAACCATAGCACAACAATGGAGCAAAAGTGTCGCATCCTTAAAAGAGATGCCCGTTACTCCATTTCGAGTATCCTATTCCGATTGGTCTCTAAATATGGTCAAAAAGATACACCGAACGAAGATTGAAATTATGGCCGGTACCGACTGCCCCATTGCGCTTTTGACACCTGGCGAAAGTTTGCATGAAGAGTTGGCTGTTTTAGTTCAAGCAGGCCTCACCCCCCTAGAGGCCTTAAAAACCGCAACCATAAATCCTGCAAAATATTTTAATATGGAAGATGAGCTAGGCCTGGTTCAAGAAGGAATGTGGGCGGATTTGGTCTTACTTGATGCAAACCCCATTGAAAATATTGCCCATACCAAAAGCATCAGAGCCGTCATTAAAAATGGAACGTACTTTGACAAAAGTCAATTGAGGGAAATTCTCAAACGAGCCAAAAACCCTTTGAAATAAAATCGAAGTCGCATTCCAGTTACAAAATACCTCCTCCTTTATCAGTATATTAGTTACCCCTTTTAACCTAAGAAACCTAAATATGAAAAAAAGACTACTCCCTTTCTCATTCCTTTTATTTATTGCATTCGGATTTTCCCAAACTAAGGAAGAAATCGTGGAAGCCATTCACAAAGAAGCGAATGAAAACTCACAACTAGAGCAATTGGCCTACGAACTTATGGACCTCAACGGACCGCGATTAGTGGGTACTCCGCAAATGAAAACCGCCCATGATTGGGCTGTGAATACCTATAAAAAGTGGGGTATTTCCGCCGAAAACCAAGAATGGGGCACATGGCGAGGATGGGAACGTGGAATAACCCATGTAGACATGGTGTTCCCTCGGGTAGCATCGCTACATGCTACACAATTGGCATGGAACCCGGGTACCGGAAAAAAGGGAATTACAGGGGCTTTGATAACCCTTCCAAAAGTATCGGATTCGATGGCTTTCGTAAAATGGTTGCCAAATGTCAAAGGAAAAATAGTACTGGTCAGCATGAAACAGCCCACCGGAAGGCCGGATTATAACTGGGAGGAATTCGCCACCAAAGTCTCCTTTGAAAAAATGAAATCCGAGCGAAAAAAAATAGAAGAGGCTTGGCAGCAAAACATGAAAAATACCGGATATACCAGTAGAAATATCAATGCTGCTCTAGAGAAAGCAGGGGCCATAGGCATCGCACAGTCCCGTTGGTCGAAAGCATTTGGTGCTAATAAGATTTTCAGTGCAAATACTAGTAAAATACCAGTGGTAGATATCTCACTTGAAGACTATGGCATGCTCTATCGCATGGTAGAAAATGGAGCGAATCCGCAGATAAAGATTGTTGCGGAATCCAAAGAATTAGGAGAGGTACCTACCTTTAATACCATAGCGACAATACCCGGTACAGAACTGCCCGACGAGTATGTGATACTATCTGCACATTTTGATTCATGGGATGGTGGCACTGGAGCAACGGATAATGGTACGGGCACGATCACTATGCTCGAGGCGGCACGTATTCTTAAAAAAGTGTATCCCAACCCAAAACGGACCATACTTGTTGGGCATTGGGGAAGTGAAGAACAAGGTTTGAATGGGTCACGGGCTTTTGTTGAAGATCACCCGGAAATCGTTGGCGGCCTTCAGGCTTTATTCAATCAAGACAATGGCACGGGTAGAGTGGTCAATATTTCAGGACAAGGATTTCTACATGCCTACGACTTCTTGGGGCGTTGGTTGGAAAGCGTACCTAAGGACATCACCCAACATATTGAGACTACCTTTCCGGGCACACCCGGCGGTGGAGGTTCTGATTATGCCTCTTTCGTGGCCGTCGGTGCCCCAGGGTTCTCATTGAGTTCACTGAGTTGGAGTTATTGGAACTATACTTGGCACACCAATCTTGATACCTATGATAAGATTGTTTTTGACGATGTGCGCAACAATGCTATTCTCACGGCAATCTTGGCGTATATGGCCTCTGAAGACCCTGAACGAACTCCCCGTGAAAAAGCAACCTTGATCGGCAATAGTCGACGGACCGGAAAACCACTAACATGGCCTACGCCACGTAGCCCAAAAAGAAAAGGCGGGTTAGACAAATAAGACCATGGTTTAATCCAAAATAGTCAGTCCAATAGCTATAGTATCACTCAACTTTGATGGGTTTTGCTCTATTTTGGCCATGACTCGCAACCCACTGAAGAGTGTGAACAGGGTAAAGGCCATAGCTTCCGGGTTTTTGGAAGTGGTCAGGTTGCCGCTCGTGATTCCGTTGCGAATGTACTCGGCAAAAAGCGCTTCCGTTATTGCTGAATTTTGAACCAGTTTATTTTGCAGCGCAGCATCTCCGGGCACAAGCTCGGTAATCGTATTCACGACAAAGCAGCCTTTTGTACACCTACCCGTCTTGACATCGTCAATCACCAACTGAAATAGATTTTGAAACCCTTTCTTGACATCCGGTTCCGAGTGCAGTATATTCCGTAGTGATTCAAGGCTGTTGTTCCGATATTGTTCGAAGGCCTTATCAAAGAGAGCGGTTTTATCTCCGTAGGTGTCATAAATACTTGCCCTATTGATTCCGATATGGCTCACTAAATCCTGTATTGAAGTGGCGTGGAACCCTTTTTCCCAAAAGAGTTCCATCGCCTTATTCAATACTTCTTTCTCATCAAATTGCTTCGTTCGTGGCATAATCCGAAAATCTTACCGCCAAATGTATGAAATGATATTATACTTGAGCAAACCCACCATCCACAGGAATCTCGGCACCAGTAATGTAACTGCTATCGGAAGACGCCAAAAACAAAGCGGTAGTTGCGATTTCTTCGGATTTCCCAAAACGACCGAGGCTTATCATTGAAGGGAAATTAGCCGCCATGGCATCGATATTTTCTTGAGGTACATTGTGTTTTCCATAAATAGGAGTGTCTATCGGGCCTGGTGAAAGGGCATTCACGCGAATTCCTTTCGGACCCAGTTCGGCAGCCAAGGTACGGGTCAACGAACGTAATGCCGCTTTACTCGAGGCATAAGCAGACATGCCCGGAAATCCTTTCACGTCGGTAACTGATGTATTGAACATGATACTCGCGCCCTCATTGAGATGGTTGTAGGCTGCATTGACCGTAAATAAAGGGCCACGTACATTGATATTGTACACTTCGTCAAAGAGTTCCTCGGTAAGTCCGTCAATCGTCTCTAGCCTGAAAATACCGGCATTCAGAAACAGTACATCTATTTTGCCGAAGGTATCGACCGTCTTTTCAATAAGTTTTTTGCTATCCGCCACACTTGAAGCTTCCGCTTTTACCAATAAGTAGTCGCCCGACAGTTCTGAAGGTAATCGATCTAATTTTTCTTGGCTTCTTCCGGTGAGCACAACCTTGGCTCCTTCGGCCAAAAATCTTTTGGCCGTTTCAAGGCCCATTCCACTAGTGGCGCCCGTAATAATGGCTACTTTATTCGCTAATTTTTTCATGGTAATCGTCTTTAAGGGGTTTATATTTCTATTTTGGAACAATCGTTCCGATACAAATATATCAATATCAGAACGATTGTTCCAAAATAAAAAACCGTTTTAACTTTTGTTAAACATTTGAAGTTCGTTTTCACTATCTTCATCACGACTAATTCAAAACCACTCCCTGAGATGAAAATCCTAAAATTATTTCTCGTCCTCTTGCTCGTATTACCGCTAACACTGCTTTCCCAAAGAAGGAAAAAGAAGGGTAGCACGCCTGTTACAACCATTCAAGACTCCCTTTTTCATGGGCTCAAATGGCGCAATATAGGCCCGCACCGTGGCGGTCGTAGCGTAGCTTCATCCGGGGTTGTAGGTGACCCCATGACATATTACATGGGCACAGTAGGAGGAGGTATCTGGAAAACCGTCGACGCGGGAATTTCTTGGAAAAACATCTCCGACGGATTTTTAAAAACAGGTACGGTCGGTGCTATCGCCGTTTCTGAAAATAATCCGAATATCGTTATCGCGGGCATGGGCGAGCATGCTGCACGTGGTGTAATGACTTCCATGGGAGATGGGGTCTACAAATCTACGGATGCCGGAAAAACGTGGACACATATCGGTTTGGACCATACACGTCACATTTCGGATGTCATCATTCACCCTAACGATCCGAATATCATTTTCGTAGCGGCCCAAGGAGCGCAATACGGAGCAACACCCGATCGCGGTATTTATCGTTCCACGGATGGGGGAAACACTTGGGAGCGTGTGCTTTTTGTAAACAATACAACCGGAGCATCGGACTTATCGATGGATATGAAAAACCCATCGATCTTATATGCCGCAATGTGGCAACATCGACGCTACCCATGGATTATGGAGTCGGGCGGCAAAGACTCGGGGCTGTACAAATCCACTGATGGTGGTAGCACTTGGAAAAAAATGAACGAGGGCCTACCTAAGGATTTCGGAAAAGCCGGTATTTCGGTCTCTCGGGCGAATAATGAAATTGTTTATGCCGTATTGGAAGCCGAAGGCACAAAAGGAGGCGTATACAAATCGACCGATGCAGGAAAAAAATGGACGCAGGTCAACAAAGACAGAATCAACATAGCACGTTCGTGGTATTATATGGAAATTTTTGCCGATCCACAGAACGAAAATGTCGTTTACGTATTAAATGCGCCGGTAACCAAATCGATTGACGGTGGGCGTAGCTTCAAACCTCTACCCACGCCTCATGGCGACAACCACCACTTGTGGATTGACCCCCACAACAACCAACGGATGATCAACTCCAATGACGGAGGCTCGAATGTCTCCAATAACGGAGGCAGCAGTTGGAGCACACAGACCAATCAAAATACAGCGCAGTTTTATCGTGTAATTACGGATAACCTGGTGCCTTATAATGTATATGGAGGGCAGCAAGATAATTCCACTGTGGCGATAACGAGTCGTACCAATGATGCGGGTATCGACTGGAAAGACTGGTACGCTGTGGCAGGAGGCGAAAGTGCTTTCTTAGCCTTTGACCCTGACAATCCCGAAATTATTTATGGCGGTACATACCAAGGAAATTTAGACAAATGGGACGCGAAATCACGAGAATCCAAACCAATTAAAGAATATCCCGAATTGGGTCTAAGTATTGCGCCTAAAGACTCAAAATATAGATATAATTGGAACGCTCCCATAATAACTTCCCCTCACGACCGAAAAACGATTTACCACGCCGGAAATGTAGTTTTCAAGTCTACGGACGAAGGGCAAAGTTGGGAAGCCGTGAGTCCTGACCTCACTAAAAACGAAATTGAAAAACACGGGCCGGGTGGTGCACCCTATACAAACGAAGCCGCTGGGGGCGAGAACTACAACACCCTCACCTATTTGGTAGAGTCGCCTCATGAAAAAGGAGTGCTTTGGGCCGGTAGTGATGACGGTTGGTTGCATATCACGAGGGATGGCGGGCAGAATTGGACGAATGTAACCCCTCCAAACGTTCCCGATGGTATTGTGAACAGTATTGATGTTTCCCCACATGATGCCGCCACGGCCTATGTTGTCGTAATGCGCTACAAATCAATGGATCTGAATTCACATATTTTCAAGACCACCGACTATGGACAGACCTGGAGTCGAATCGTAACCGGTATTGTGGGCGAGCACACATTTACACGTGTCGTACGTGAAGACCATAAAAGGCAAGGGTTGTTATATGCCGGTACGGAAACCGGCCTATTCATCTCCTGGAACGACGGTCAAAATTGGCAACCTTTTCAATTGAACCTTCCGGTAGTTCCCATCAATGACCTCATCATTCAAGACAATGATCTCGTTGCGGCTACAGCCGGTCGCGCCTTTTGGATTTTAGATGATCTGGCTGCCGTACAAAATGCCGATTCGGCTAAAGAAACCGTACAGCTATTTCAACCCAAAGACACCTATTTGATTTTTGGCGGCAGTAGTGACAAGCCTCGTCCAGGTTTAGGTGACAATCCAAAAAGCGGTGTCACTTTTGACTACTATTTACCTGCCAATAGCGATAGTTTAGCGCTGAAGTTGGAAGTTCTTCAAGGGAACAAAGTCATTCGTACGTACACCAATAAAAAAGACAAAAATTTCAAGACCTGGCCAGGAGGACCATCAAAACCACAGGTATTGCCTTCAAAAAAAGGGTACAACCGCTTTACATGGAATTTCAAAAGGAAGAGCCTACCGGCAATAGATAAAGTATTTGTTTTCGGAGGAGATACAGGTTCCAATGTCGGCCCGGGCACCTATACGTTGAAACTCTCCTTAGAGGAGCAAACCGTCCAAACGGAGGTGAAGGTACTGGCCAATCCTAAAGTCAAAGCAAGCGCATCGGAGTATCAGGAACAACAAGCCATGTTAGAAGGTATTGAAGAAGTACTCCATACCATACATGAGTCGGTGAACGACATGCGTTCCGCAAAAGCCCAATTAGAAGGGTATGCCAAACTTCTCACGGACAAAGATCAGGCGAAGGCACTTTTAGAGAAGGGAGAAGCACTAGTGAAGCGAATCGTCTCGTGGGAGGAAAACTTGATACAGGCCAAGCAAAAAACGTTTCAAGATGTCATTAATTACAACAACAAACTCAACGCACAGCTTATCCATTTAAAAGGTTACGTTGACGCTGCCGAACCACAGCTGACCCAAGGGGCTAAAGAGCGGTGGGCCGACTTGTCAAAAGACTGGAAAGTATATGAAAATGAACGAAACGCCATTGTTGAAGAGGAAATGAATGCCTATAATTCAATGTATAAAGAACTTGGATTACCCGCGATTATTTTGCCGGAATGATTTTAGACCAAACCTTTACCAACCAAGAGTATTCAAAAACCCGGCTGCCTAGAGGTGAATATGAAAACTGTGTTTTTGAAGGATGTACTTTCGAAAATGGGTATTTGGACAACCAAAATTTTATGGAGTGTGAGTTTATAGCGTGCAACCTCAGCAATGCGAATGTGGCCCATACCATCTTTAAGGAAGTACACTTTTCCGATTGTAAAATGATCGGACTCAAATTTGAGGACTGCAATGATTTCTTGATGGATTTCACATTTCAAAATTGCACTTTGAATTTTTCCTCCTTCTATGGACTGACCCTTAAAAAGCAAGATTTTAAGGCCTGTAAGCTCATGGAAGTTGATTTTACCCAAGCGAACCTAGCACATGCCAATTTTGAATACAGCTATTTGGACAATGCCATTTTTTCGCAAACAAATCTTCAAAATGCGGACTTCACAAAGGCCTTGAATTTTTCCATTGACCCCGAAAAAAATCAGTTGAAGAACGCCAGGTTTACAAAAGAGGGACTACCTGGCCTTTTAAAAAAGCATCAATTAATGGTGGAATAATGTCCGGACAGTCTTTTTTGATTACGTCATGTATATGACAATTCCATTCGGACTTGGAACTCAGCCGTTTGAAAACGGATATTTCGTATATTGTTCAATTCAAAATTACCATCATGAAGCTTACCACACTCGTATTCGTATTGGCAAGTATCTCTTGCCATGCCCAAAATACCCTATCATTAAATGCTGGGGAGAATTCACCAAAAGCCACTTTATCGGAAATCACTTGGATGGAAGGACACTGGAAAGGAGAGGCTTTTGGAGGCATCACTGAGGAAATTTGGAGCCCACCTCTAGGGGGGTCCATGATGTTCTCCTTTAAATTAGTTGTTGACGGCGCGGTCAACTTCTATGAATTGGGCCATATCAGGGAACTTGACGGAACCCTTGTCTTTGAGCTCAAACATTTCGGAGGGGATTTGAAAGGCTGGGAAGAAAGAGAAGAAGTGCAACGCTTCAAACTGATCAAAGTAGTGGGAAATCGCTTGTATTTTGAAGGGTTCACCTTTGAAAAAGTCACTACTGACGAAATCAACATCTATGCCCGTATACATCAAAACGGTACCGAAGAAGAGGTCGTTTTCAACTATAAGAAACAATGAACGAAAAGAAAAAATGTCAGGAATGTGGCGGGGAACTCATGGGCCGTATCGACAAGAAATTCTGTTCAGACGGATGCCGAAACGCTTATCACAATAAAGTAAATCCCGCTACCAAGAATCTCATCCGAAATATCAACAACCGATTGCGAAAAAATTACAAGGTACTGGACAGTTTTACCCTAAAGGATGGGAAAACAAGGACCACCAAGACACGTTTGCTTGATAAAAATTTCGATTTCGACTTCATTACCAATCTCTATACTACAAAAAAAGGTACCACTTATTACTTCGTTTACGATTTAGGGTATCTACCGCTTGACAACGACTACTATATGATTGTGAAAAGGGAATAAAGGTGTAATTACCAGTTTTGTCCACTGAGTTTGAGGGCAGCGACCACAATATCCTTACGACTGATCTGCCCGACAAGAAGACCATCTTTCATGACCGGAAGTCGGCGCCTGTTTCCTTTATGAAAAACACCCGCTGCATCAAAGATGCTTATGTCATGGGGAATGGTATCAACGTTTTTTGTCATAAAACGCTCGACACTCTTGTCGAGAATAGGTTGATTGAAATAGCGGCTTTCCGATATTTGTTTCATACAATCCGCTTCGGAGATGATTCCTACTAAAAATCCATTGTCATCCAACACCGGACCCCCAGATATATTATATTTGGTGAACAGCTCCATAACCTCCAAAATCGATTGCTTAGGAGTGAAAGTCACTAACTTTTTGGTCATATAATCGGTCACCAGTATCGGAGCTTTATATTCTTTCTTTACATCTGCCTTTGCCCTACGGCCTTGAAAACTCTTGATTCCCATAACGTTACAATTTAGGTTGATTACTAAAGATAGCAAATTAATCCATGTGCTTGACATTTTTTCGATGTAAAACCTTTCCCTTTTTGTCTAAAAAACAGTTCAATCAGCATATATCGCCCTTGTCATATGAGAAATTCGGAAGGGTCTTGAATCGCCAAGGTGCCATAAGAATTTCTTACATTTAAACCTAGAACCGCACTAAATGAAAAAGTTTTCGTCCCTAACCGCCTTGTTGCTCATCATAGCTGCCGTGTATTGGAGTTATGAAGGGCTAATGCCTTCCTATTCCGAGGATGCGATGGGTCCCGAGCATCATTTTTCCACCGCAAAGGCCTTTGAACATGTAGAGCAAATAGCACAAAAACCGCACGCAGTGGGCTTTGAAGCCCATACGGAAGTGAGGGCCTATATTGTTTCCGAACTTGAAAAACTAGGACTTGAAACTTCATTACAAGAAGGGTATACTGCGGGTGATTGGGGCAACCTCAGCAAGGCCGTGAATATTTTAGCCAGAATCAAGGGCACCTCTGACGGAAAGGCCCTTTTATTGCTTTCGCACTATGACAGCAGTCCGCATTCTTCATTGGGTGCCAGCGACGCGGGTAGCGGGGTGGCGACCATCTTGGAAGGTCTCCGGGCGTTTTTGAGCGAAAATACCGAACCAAAGAACGATATTATCGTTTTGATTTCCGACGCCGAAGAGTTAGGCCTTAACGGAGCCGACCTGTTCGTCAAGGAACATCCGTGGCGGAAAGATGTTGGGCTGGTCCTAAATTTTGAGGCCCGTGGCAGCGGCGGACCAAGTTATATGCTTATTGAAACCAACCGCGGCAATTCAAAACTGATTAAAGAGTTTACCAAGGCCAATCCGCATTACCCGGTTGCCAACTCCTTGGCGTACAGCATCTATAAAATGCTGCCCAATGACACGGATCTCACCGTCTTCAGGGAAGATGGCGACATCGAGGGTTTCAATTTTGCCTTTATCGATGACCACTACGATTACCACACGGAACATGACACCTATGAGCGCCTTGATAAAAATACCTTGACCCATCAGGGCACCTACCTCATGCCTCTTCTCAAACACTTTAGCGACGCCGATTTGACCGATCTCAAAAGTCTAAACGATTCCATTTATTTCAACATGCCCTTTTTCAAATTGGTATCCTACCCTTTTGAATGGATCTGGCCCATGTTCGCGCTGGCGGTTTTACTATTTATCGTCTTGTTGGTTCATGGTTTCCATAACAAAGAACTTGAAATAAATGCTATACTCAAGGGTTTCCTTCCGATGGTTTTAGTACTCGTTATCAATGGTGCCATTGGATATTTTAGTTGGTCCATCTTGAAATCGATTTATCCCCACTACAAAGATATCCTTCATGGCTTCACCTATAATGGGCATACCTATATTGCCGCTTTTGTTTTCTTGTCTTTGGGGATCTGTTTTTATGGCTATCGGCAGTTCAGAAAATTAAAAATGTCGAATTTACTGGTTGGCCCTATCATACTCTGGCTCCTCATTTGTGCGCTGATAGCCCTCTATTTACCTGGAGCTAGTTTTTTTATCATCCCCCTATTTGCTTTGTTGGCCTCCTTTTGGGTGGTGCTGAATCAAGAAGTTCCTTCCGCCTACTTAATGGTCTTTCTAGGACTACCGGCGATTTTCATTTTCGCTCCCTTTCTCAAGATGTTTCCGGTAGGCCTCGGTCTTAAAATGATGGTGGCTTCAACAGCATTCGCTACACTGGTCTTTCTACTGCTCTTACCTGTTTTTGGTTTTATCAAAAGAAAAAAAACACTGGCCTCGCTTTGTCTTTTGATATTCTTGGGCGCTATGATCGTCGCGCATTTCAATTCGGGGTTTTCTGTGGAAAATGCCAAACCGACCAGCCTATTGTACGTTTATGATGCCGATACGAAATCGGCAAAATGGGCCACCTATGAAAATTCTCTTTCGACATGGACAGCTCAATATTTGGGTGCCGACAAAGAGGTTCCCGAAAAATTGGACAATAGCACGATCAGTAGTAAATACAGTTCGAGCTTCACTTATGTCAGCAAGGCCCCGAAAAAGGCGATTCCGATGATGACCATTGAAAAGACCAGGGATACCATTATTGGGGAAAACCGCTATCTTGAAGTATGCATTACACCGCAGCGGAACATCAATCGACTTGAGGTTTTTACGAATGATGTACACTTGAAAAAAGCTTCCGTTAATGGTGTTGAGCTTTCTGAATACTATTTAAAAAATCGTCGCTATGGGAAACTGGTTACCCATTATATCAGCGATAGGCCCTATACGGACCTAGAGCTGATTCTACCGAAAGAGGAACCCTTACGTCTCACCATTTACGAGGCATCGAACGACTTGTTGCAAAATTCCCAATTCAGTATTCCAGCCCGGCCAGAACATGACATTCCCATGCCATTTGTTCTAAACGACGCGATTCTTGTCACTAAAGCGGTTCATTTTGAATAAGTCCATCGGCATCATGGGCTGCGGATGGTTGGGCCTTCCCTTAGCTAGCTCCTTAGTGGAAGACGGGTACCGCGTACACGGCAGTACTACTTCGAATGAAAAAGTAAAGTCTCTTGAGGAAAAGGGTATCCGTCCCTTTGTCATTTCGCTTCATGAGCAGGCCATTGACGGGGATATTTATGACTTTCTGCAGCAGATGGAAGTCTTGGTGCTGAATGTTCCGCCTAAATTAAGAAGTGGTGCGGGTGAGAACTACGTCAAAAAGATGGAACTGCTACATAGCGAAATCAAAAAGAGCGCCGTCCGTAAGATAATCTTTATTAGCAGTACCTCAGTCTATGGTACCGTTGACGGTAAAGTTACCGAAGAAACGACCCCTGTGCCGATCACTGAATCTGGCAAGCAACTCTTCCGCGCGGAAACCCTTTTTTATACAGACGCGGACCTACAAACGACCGTTGTCCGTTTTGGAGGTCTCATAGGCCCTGATCGACATCCGATAACCATGCTTACAGGCAAAAAAGGACTCTCAAATGGCAATGCCCCGATTAACCTTATTCACTTAAATGATTGCATCCATATTATTAAAGCCATCTTCTTAAATTCATGGTATGACGAGATCATAAACGGTGTATATCCATACCACCCTACCAAACGTCAGTATTATGGGGAAGAGGCACGAAAAAGAAATCTACAAGAGCCAGATTATCAAGAAGATACAGAAGAAAAAAGCAAAATAATAGTCCCGAAAACGCTTCTAACTGTTAAAAACTACAAATTCACTACATCGTTATAGTTATCGTTCACCACGCATTTTTGCCCTTACACAACAAAGTAGGGCAAAAAGTGTTAACAAAAGGTGTATTTCGTCGATTAACGCCTAACTTTGTTATATAATTAAATCATTTTGCCATGGAAAATTCTAATCTAACAGGGCGAATTCTTATGGAAATGGAAGATTTGATAGCCCAAAGTTGTCCGCAGCAAAAGGTTGATCAACATTTTGAATCCTTGCATGTAGATCTGATCAAAAAGTACTACAACGCAACCGAGGTTTCAATCGACTACCACCGAAAAAGGGTGGAGATGGACTTAGTGGTTAACGATACGGATTATGATCCTAAAACGGTTAATCTCTATTTGCCAACATTACATGTGAACCTGCGATACCGGGATCTCCGTGATTTTCTAAAATCATGTGTAGATCAAGACACCAAGAGTATCGTATTCTATGCCTGCCTTATTCGTAAATTCAAGGGTAAGGGTCGACAATTGATGACGGCATAGATGCCACTAGGAAACAACCGAACCAAGTTTATAGAAAAGATGCCCAAGTGGCATCTTTTTTTATTTTTGAATACCCCGTATACCCTTTAAAGTTTTCATTAACAGCTTACTTCAAATAATTTTTTTAGCTTAGCGCACCAAAAAAACAATAAACAATGAAAAAATTAGTCTTTGTGATGCTCTTAGGGATGGGAAGCGTCGCTTTAGCACAAACCAGTACGGAACTTCAAAATCACTATGAAGCATTCTACAAAGAAATGAGACTTCAAGGGGATGTGAACGGTGTTATAAGTGCATTGACACACCTCAATGTACTCGCACCTACACAAGAACGAAAAGACACTCTTGCCTATATCTACGCGAACAATAATCAACACATGCAGGCGCTAAATACCATAGGTATTGAAAAAAACGATGGCGATTCAGATCTTTCGGTACAGGTAAAGGCAATTTCCTTAAAGGCCTTAAATCAGCCTAAGCGTGCACTAGAGCAATTTGAGATACTTTTCAAAAGATCTCCAAATGCCTATCTCGCCTATGAGCTATCTGATCTAAAAATTCAGACCGGTGACAATACCGGAGCCACCGAACATATCGAATACGGAATTACCAATTCCAAAGACGACATGAAGTATGCCTTCTATGAAAGACAACAACCTTACGAGGTGCCCCTTAAAGCTGCATTTTTACACCTGAAAGGTCTTATGAAGTACAATATGGACAAAAATGATATTGATGGCGCCGTAGCATTAATCGATGAAGCACTAAAGATCGACCCGAATTTTAATTTGGCTAGCTTAAGCAAACAGGCGTTGAGTTCTCGAAAAGAAGAACCTGCCGCGAATAGTGAGAATAAATAGTATTTCGAAACGACAGATAACTATTGAAGCGGGCATTGAGCCCGCTTTTTTTATATCCCCATTTGATTTAAAAGCAACCAAAAAGTTGCGTATTAAATTTTAATGTTTATATTTGCAACCATATAGTTGCGTATTAATTTTAAAATAAACTGTCATGAGTGATGTTATTATCAAAGAACAAATTTTAGATCATTCCATCGATAAGGTCTGGAACGCCATCTCAAAAGGGGAAGAAATCTCAACTTGGTTTATCCAGGCTGATTTCAAGCCGGAACCCGGCTATAAATACACCTTTACAGCCGGTCCTGAAAAAGACTGCACACAGATTACGGGAGTGGTTAAGGAGGCCGATCCGTATACGTTGATCTATACGTGGATGGTTGAAAACACTGACGTCGAAACAACTGTCAAATGGTCTTTACAGGCGCTTGAAGGAAAAACCAAACTGATTTTGGAGCATTCAGGAATTTCAAATTACACCGCGGAGACGGCAGTAACCATGATGGGTCACTTTAGTGCTGGTTGGGATAACTGTTTTAATTTACTGGTCGAATACCTAATCAAAGAAGTACATGCAGGATAAAATCACCAAAATACTCAAAGCCATTGCAGATCCTACCAGACGTGAAATTTTCCACGCTCTGGTAGTGGCTTCCACCGCATTGCCAATAACCCAGATTTCAAATCAGTACGAAATCAGTCGACAAGGGATCACCAAACACATAAAGACCCTTGAAGAAGCGGGCCTTGTTCAAATTACCAGCAAAGGGCGAGAGCGCTTTTGCATCGCCGACCCACAACCGCTACAAGAAGTGAATAAATGGCTGAAGTTCTATGAGAAATTTTGGGCAGATACATTGGGCGATCTTCAATCTTATCTCGACAACAAGGCCTAAGATCTGGAAGAAGCGAATTCACCCAATTGCCGTAGACTAGCCGCAGTATTTTTCTTGAAAATACGCTTTACAAAAAGGGCCATAAGCAGCTTTTTAACCAGCGATTTAGCTTCCCAATAGGTCTCTAACCGTAATCTTGACGAAGATTTTGATAGGGGCTCGATGATATAAAATTGATACAGGGCATCAACTGGAGGAGGACTCGTGGTCATCTCTCCATAAATAAGTTTGCCAGGTGCCACGTGCTTGGTGACCGTGACAAAATTCAAATGTTTGCCATTAATGACACACACATGTTCCGAGCCTAGTCTCGTTACCTCATTTTCATTGTATTCAAACTTGTCGACCCCTTTTACCCATAAGTGGCGATATGTGTAGTTCGTAATGTATTCCATAAGTTCGTTAGCCGAAATGGGAAACTCCTGTTCATCCTCCAAATTCGGAGGTCTTTCGAAATGTACTTTCTTGCCCTTTGAAAAATCATGGAGCATCAGTTTATCACGGTCGATCAATGAATAAATATATGCTACTTCCCGTTCGTCATACGTATCCGTTCCTTCTTTGAACCGGTAGAGCTTGCTCCAATAGTAAATGGGCAATTCAATAGCGCTCGCCAATTGTTTACTGATTAAGGCGTAGTTTTCACTGGCTATTGAGTTTTTAAGTAACCTATGAGCCTGAATGACCTCTTGGCCAAATGGTTTGCGATTGCCTTGTACCTCTATAAACTGTAGGTCTCCACAATGTGCCACAATCTTTAATTGCAAGTTAGGTGCCGAGGCACAGGCATTACAAGGGCATATCCGATTGGTTTCCAGTAGCTTTAAATGACTGTAAAAAGCGGTGAACATCGTCTCTATTTGCGCCAAAAGCCGTTCTTGGGATGGTATTTCATTTTCCTTGTAAAAGAAAAGGGCATCCCCTTCGATTTCGGCAAGCTTCAAATCTTGGGTATTCGCAGCGATCAAAACTTCCAGCAATTCGGCAATCACATGCTGGCTATGCTCGACCTCGGTAGATTGAACAAACTTCGTGAAGCCTGAAATGTCAGGTAAAAACAGAAAAGACTTTTCCATACCGTTTATAAGTCGAAGAATAAGCAAAAACCTTAAGGCCATGATCACCTATCCACTGGGCGATCAACTGGTATCGCTTATTGTTCCAATAGCTTTTTGATATCCAAGGTGTTCGTAGAAATGATATCGAACTGATTCCGTAAGGCATTGTAGGCATCGATCATTTCCCCTACCGATAATTGGGGATCTGTTCTGTACTCCAAATCACCTTTGGTCTTCAAAATAAAGGTATGAAATACTTTCTGCCTACTTTTTATTTGAGGTTTGTCAAAAGCTTCGGGATACCCTGATTCGGCCAAAAGCTTTTGCTTCTCGATAAGATCTTCGATGATGAGACTTAAATCCTCTGTATTCTCGACGGTATAAAGTCCCTCAAAGGTCTGATCGAGTTCAACGTATTCAGGCCATTCTTTTAGTGCCGTTGCTGTCTTCGCGCTCACTTTTGATTTTACAGGCCAGTTTTCGGTAGAAATGTCAAATGCGGTCGTTTCTTCGGTTACTTCTTGCGCACCCTGTTTGCAGGCGGTAAGTGACAAAAAGATTAACCCGAAAAACAATATTTTACGCATAGGGCGAATGTACAAATTTTAATAAAAGCTATCTTTAACCCGAATTCATTTAACTCCAATTTAATGCAGAAAAACATTCTGATCATCGGTGCTTGTGGTCAAATAGGAACAGAACTAACTTACTCCTTAAGAGAAAAACACGGAAGTGAAATAGTGGTCGCCAGTGATATTCGAGAAGGTGACCAGCCTTTAATGGATTCAGGGCCCTTCGAACTACTTGACGCGACCGACTATGATGCTCTGGAAGAGGTAGTTGCCTATTATGAAATCGAAGAAGTATATCTGATGGCCGCCATGTTGAGCGCCACAGCAGAGAGATTTCCGATGCGTGCATGGAACCTCAACATGAATTCTCTTTTTAATGTGCTGAACCTAGCTCGGGAAAAGAAGGTATCGAAAATTTTCTGGCCCTCAAGTATTGCTGTTTTCGGCCCGAATACCCCAAAAAACGACACCCCACAAAATACCATTATGGAACCGAGTACGGTCTATGGTATCAGTAAACAATCCGGTGAACGCTGGTGTGAATATTACCATAACAAGTTCGATGTCGATGTGCGTAGCATTCGATATCCGGGGTTGATCAGCTGGAAAACCATGCCCGGTGGAGGCACTACCGATTATGCCGTTGAGATTTACCACAAAGCTCTAGTAGAAGGAACCTACACCTGTTTCCTAAATAAAGATACCAGCTTGCCCATGATGTTCATGGACGATGCCATACGTGCGACTTTGGAATTGATGGAAAGCGATCCGGAAGACATCAAAGTGCGTTCGGCCTACAATCTTTCGGCGATGAGTTTTACGCCCGAAGAGATAGCAGAGCGTATTCAAAAACACATCCCTGATTTTACGATCGACTACGAACCCGATTTTCGTCAGGCAATAGCCGATTCATGGCCTTCAAGTATCAACGATGAAAAAGCGCAAGCGGATTGGGGATGGAAAGCGGACTTTGATCTCGAAAAAACGACCGTTGAAATGTTGACGCAGCTCAAGCGCTGATCACATGTCTTCCTAATCCTCGGTTAGATCGGGTTCAGGTACGGCTTCGGGATCATCATCATCGAAATCATCATAATCCTCGGCATCATAATGCTCCATGGTATATTCGAGTTTTGCCGAGATCTTGACCAAGTACTTTGTATCTCCGCCCAACACCTCAACCGCTTCTACCCGCTCACCCTTTGCATTTTTAAACGAAATGATATTCCGGTCGTCATAACCGTCAGGATAGGTATCCACCAAAAGCTTTAGAACTTCGGGAGTCAGTTTTTTGAAATCTACGATAACTCTTCTCAGACTTTTCATAACACTTCATCAATCAAGTAAAGGCACTCATTTGTCAATTAAATTTATGGTATTTTTCAATACGGAGGCTAAAATCATATGAACGGCATTCATCAATTCTTTATATTTACTGGAATGAACTCCGAACACACCTGATTATGAAAACGTTACACTCCTTCCGATATGTAGTTTCAGTCTTATTTTTGACCATTGGTTTCAAGGTATCGGCGCAGATCGAACCGGGCGTTTATATTGCCGAACTCGATGACGTTCGACATGAGCTGAAAATGACCGAAGACTATATGATCCATACCATCTACGATACTGATCCCGCACGATTTGTAAAAACGGAAGGCGGTTTTTACACCATTGATGGTTCAGAATTGAAGGTGCAGCTAGAATTCAACTCCAACTATGAAGCCGATTCGGTTTCTTCCCTGGAAATCCCTTTTGCCCTAGAGAAAGGTCGGTTGGTTCTCGGCACGACCCCAAGATTGGTTTTTAGCCCCATGCAATCCAAAGCACAAGACTTGGACGGGCAATGGCTCTTCGCTACACGGGGCCCGGATCAAGGTCAAGATCGAAGAGGAGAGGCCAATACGCGAAAAACACTCAAATACCTTCAAGGCGGGCGATTTCAATGGATTGCCTATGACACTGAAGGAATGCAATTTAAGGGTACCGGTGGAGGCAGTTATTCGTCAGAGAACGGGGTATACGTTGAAAAAATCGAATTCTTCTCACGTGACAACTCTCGGGTCGGCGCAGAATTAAAGTTCGATTACGAACTCAAAGGGGGCGATTGGCACCATACTGGAAAGAACAGTAAGGGTGAACCCATGTACGAGATTTGGGGAAAGCGAAAATAAGTATCCCAAAAATGGCTTGACCGGTTCATGAACACGGCTGAAGTTTACAAATCACATGGAAAGGGAGGAGATAAATCCTTATATTTGAGAGACATCCCTAACCCTCTCACATCGTGTTCGGTCGCAGAAAAAATAGTTGTATTGCACTAGGATGTCTTATTGTATTCCTGTCCTCTTGTGGTGACCGTCACGATTTTGCGGAACCCTTACCCGAAACGGTCGATTTTAATTTTCACATACGCCCCATATTGGTACAAAATTGCTATTTATGCCATGGACCCGATCCCAGTGGTCGCAAGGCCGATTTGCGATTGGACACCTATAACGGAGCTACTTCTGCGCTGAAAGAAGGAGGACATGCCATTGTGCCGGGAAAACCTTCAAAAAGCCAATTGATCTATCGCATAAACCACAAGGAGGAAGACCTACTAATGCCCCCTCCAGAATCCAATTACAAACTGACCGAACGGGAAAAGGCGCTACTGGAAAAATGGATCGATCAAGGAGCTGAATGGAAAGAACATTGGGCCTTTATTACACCTAGTGCCCAGCTATCCGACAAGAGCACTACCGTCATTGATTCGCTAATCGACGTGAAATTGAACCAAAAACAATTGGTGAAATCCCCAGAAGCCAATAAAAACTCACTTATTCGAAGGGTATCCTATTTGCTAACCGGCCTACCCCCTTCTCCCGAAGCGATACAAAACTATGAGGAAGACAACGCGTCGAACGCTTATGAAAAAATGGTCGATCAGTATTTGAACTCCAAGGCCTATGGTGAACGCTGGGCGAGACATTGGATGGATCTGGTTCGCTATGCGGAAACCAAGGGCCACGAATTTGATTACTCCATCGTAGGTGCTTGGCAATATCGCGACTACCTTATCCGGGCCTTCAATGATGATATTCCCTATGACCAAATGGTGCGGGAACACCTCGCTGGTGATTTGTTGGAAACTAAGCGTTACCATCCCGAATCCGGAATTGGGCAATCACCCCTGGCCACCGCTTTCTTCGCCATGGCAGAAGGCACTCATAGTCCGGTCGACATCAAGAAAGATGAGGCCGATCGCATCGATAACATCATAGATGTGACCTCTAAAACCTTTCAAGGGCTAACCGTATCGTGTGCCAAATGTCATGACCATAAATTCGATCCCATTCCCACTGCCGACTATTATTCGCTATACGGGGTGATGGAAAGTACACGATTTACGCCGCTTGATGCGCACTGGTCGGAGACGAAAGAACAGACTGCCAAGGAAATCGAGGAGGTACAGGCCTATATGCGCAAAACGATTTCCGACGCATGGAATGAGCCGACCGTTGCCGAAGATAAATTCAATTCCAAGGCTAAGGAAGTGCTACCAGACACCACGTATCAGGTCATCGGGGATTTCAGGGGCGTCGATCTAAGTGGATGGAAAAGTAACGGCGTGGCATTTGGCAACCGCACGACCTTCGGAAATCCCATTGTCGATCCGGTTACGGGAACACTCCTAAAACTGAAAGACGGCCATGCTTCGAGCAGGCTTTTTGGAACTGGAATCTTTGGCACCTTACAATCCCGGGATTTTATTCTGGAAAAGGATTTTATCAGTGTACGGGCTCGAGGAGCTAAAAGCACCATACGTCTGGTCATTGATAATTTCCAGTTGATCCAAGACCCTATTTACGGCGAATTGGAGATGCGTGTAGATCACGAAAAGTGGCAAACCTATACAGTCGACGTAACACCGTGGAAGGGTCATAAAGCGTACCTAGAAATACTTCCCGGGGGCTATCAAGGCCACAAATACCAACTTCCCGATGACGCCTATGTAGAAGCGCAGTATGCGATTTCATATGATTCCAAAATACCTCAAGCCCTGCAAGGTTCATCTGAATTCCACAGTACTATCGATCGGCTCAATGCACGGTTGAAAAAAGGAAAGCTTGCCTCCCGATTCCCTGAATTAAAGGTTCCAATCAAAAAAGAAAGACAGCTCGGTAAAAACTTGACCAGCACATTCTTTATTTACGGAATCACGGACGGGTTCGGCATTGACAGCCCTATCTTTAATCGCGGCAATCACCAAGAGCCTTCCGAAGAACATATTCCGAGAGGTTTTTTGTCCGCGCTACCTCAAGGAAAAGTCCCCTTTACATCGGAAGGTAGTGGTAGAATGGAATTGGCCAATGCGATATTGCACAAAGACAATCCGTTGACAGCACGGGTAATGGTGAATCGTATTTGGCACCATTTATTCGGTAGGGGAATTGTAGAAACCGTAGATAATTTTGGACTGCAAGGAAAGCTTCCTTCCCACCCTGAACTTCTGGATTATCTCGCCCTAACATTTCAGAATGAGGGTTGGTCGGTCAAGAAAATAATCCGATCGATAGTCTTGAGCAATGCCTTCAAAAGAAGCACCTTGCACACCGACGCTCTTCCTGAGGCAGATCCGACCAATGTATACCTAGCTTCGTTTCCGGTACGGAGATTGGAATCCGAAGCCATTCGCGATGGAATTCTAGTAGCTTCCCAAAGTTTGAACGACAGTCTTTATGGCCGGCCGGTGGCTACCTACTTGACAGATTTTATGCAAGGGCGAGGGCGACCTCAAAATTCCGGGCCCCTTGATGGCGATGGCAGAAGAAGTATTTACCTAGAAGTGAGACGTAATTTCCTAGAACCCATGATGACCACTTTTGACCGTCCCATTCCTTTTAGTACGTTCGGCAAACGCGATGTGACCAACGTTCCCTCCCAATCGCTGATCATTATGAACGACCCCTTTGTCGCACAACAAGCCGAACGCATGGCACAACGACTATTGACTCAAGAAAACCTCACCTTCGAGGAACGAGTGACCTGGATATACTTGCATTCCTTGGCACGAAAACCGTCGCCTAATGAAGTGCAAAAAGCCAAGGAATTCATAGCTATGCTCAAGAAATTAGAAGCACATAAGGAGTATTCGGAACACAAAGAACTTGAACTTTGGAAGCATTATTGTCACAGTATCTTTAACTTAAAGGAATTTATATACCTCGTCTGATGAGCAAGTACCACAACTTTATGAAAAGGCCGCTTTCAAGACGTGAAATGCTGGGCATATGCAAAGGGGGATTTGGCGCATTGGCTTTTACGAGTCTTTTTGGAGCCTTACCCATAGGCTGTGACCGCAAAAAACCAATCGCTTCAAAACCCGATTTGTATCTAGGTCCGCATTATTTGCCCAAAGCCAAAAATGTGATTTTCCTCTACATGGATGGTGGGGTTTCACAGGTAGATTCTTTTGACCCAAAACCAAGACTAGCTCGAGAAAATGGCGAGGATCCGCGAAAAAAATTCAAGGTAGACGCCACACAATTCGACAATGTGGGCAAGATTTTGAAGAGTCCTTGGGATTTTAAAAAATACGGGGAATCTGGGATACCCGTGAGCGATCTGTTTCCCCATATTGCAAGTTGTGTGGATGATATTGCCCTAATACGCTCCTTGACTTCAAAATTTCCGGAACATACCAACGCTAATTATTTTCTACATACCGGAAGCGGCATTCAAGGTCGACCTAGTATGGGTTCATGGATGACCTATGGCCTGGGAAGTGAAAATAAAAATATTCCGGGTTATGTGGTTTTGGATGGTGGTTTGATTCCCCCCGGCGGACTCGATAATTTCAAAAACGGCTTCTTGCCCGCATCCTATCAGGCCTCGATTTTAAAAGCCGGAGCCGAACCGGTAGCTAATATTGCCCCAAAAGAAGGCGTACCAAACCTACAAGAAGAAAAATTACGGTTCATCGAACAAATGGACCATAGTTTAATGGGTAAAATGGGCGAAGTCGATGCCGTAGAATCGGCCATTTCAAACTACGAATTGGCCTATAAGATGCAGTCTTCCATTCCGGAATTAACCGAGTTTTCGGATGAAACCAAAGCCACTAAAAAGTTATACGGATTTGATTCCGATGACCCGCATACCCGCGGTTATGCCGCGCAATGCCTTTTAGCCCGACGACTCGTTGAGCGGGGCGTGCGCTTTATTGAATTGACCTGCCCAAATGTAGGCGCTGATCGTTGGGACCAACACAGCAATCTCAAAAAAGGCCATGAAGCCAATGCACATGCCGTAGATCAACCTATTGCCGGCTTGTTGAAAGACTTAAAATCGCGGGGCATGTTGGAAGAGACCTTGGTCGTATGGACCGGTGAATTCGGCAGAACGCCCTTTGCCCAGGGCACCGACGGACGAGACCACAATCCTTCGGCCTGCAGTATGTGGATGGCCGGAGCAGGAATTAAAGGAGGAACGATCTTCGGACGTACCGATGAGTATGGGTATCGCGTTATCGAAAATGAAGTCACCATACACGATCTACATGCTACCATACTGCATTTACTAGGAATTAACCATGAATTATTGACCTTTCGGTTTGGAGGGCGTGATATTCGATTAACCGATGTGCACGGACATGTGGTAAAGGATATTTTAGCTTGAAAAAGCATAACGTTGGAAACACGAAGTAATGTATTCGTTGTTTCTCTCCGCTTAAAGGCTGCGTATTATGAAAAGAGCAAATAAACTAAATGACCATAACTACGAAGTTGACTAGGACCATTTATCTTATAATACTTCTTCCGATTGCCTTTTTCGGACAGGAGGTAGTAGAAATCAGGCATTCCTTTTTTGTTGCAGGCCCTCAGTTTACAGGAATTATAGGAGAATCAGGTGAAGAAATCTGGGATTCAGGAAAACCCGGAGCACGTGACGGGTATGTTCTGAAAAATGGAAATATCTTAATCTGTTGGGCTGATGTCGTAGCCGAATACAATACCAATAAAGAAGTCATTTTTCGGTACTCACGAGCAGAAGAATCCATGGAATTGGGAACTGCCGTTCGCCTTCAAAATGGAAATACCATGATTACCGAATCTGGGAAAAGCCCAAGGATAATAGAAGTCGATTCCAATGGAGAAGTTGTTAAAAGTGTTCCCTTAGAACCAGAAACCGATAATGTACACATGCAAACTCGAATGGCCAGAAAATTGGAAAATGGAAATTATTTGGTTCCCCATTTATTGGCGTTCGCCGTCAAGGAATATAATTCCAATGGTGCCATTTTAAGTGTTTTAAGTACTGATTTTGAAGATTTTGGCGGAAGAAAAGCGAAGACCTGGCCTTTTACGGCCATTCGTTTGCAAAATGGAAATACCCTGGTTACCCTTACCAATGGAAATCGAGTTGTTGAATTTGATTCAGATGGCGCAATCGTTTGGTCGGTAGTGAATTCCGATTTTAACGGCAATCCTTTGGCAGATCCTTGTGGGGCCCAACGATTGCCAAATGGAAACACGGTTATCGCCAGTTATGGAGCGAAAGAAGGCATCAAATTATTTGAGGTCGATCGTGCTAAAAAGATAGTCTGGAGCTACTCTGGGCACAACGTGCATCATTTTCAAATGCTAACCACTAACGGAATACCCTTAAAAGACACCCCCCTGAAATAAATTGGAATGGAGTTGACCTTTTTACTCAGTAATCTACTTGAAGACCCTTCTGATTTCATCATCTTCTTGGGCCGTTTTCATCCTTTGGTAGTACATCTCCCCATTGGGTTTTTGGCTTTGGCCGCTATAGCGCAATGGGCTACCGGTCAACCCAAATTCTATTCTCTAAGGCCATTCCTCATTTATTTATGGGGACTAGGGGCTGCAAGTGCCGCTTTGGCCATTCTATTGGGGTATCTATTATCACTTTCGGGAGACTATGATACGGATACCTTATTTTGGCATAAATGGAGCGGTGTGGCCGTTTTGGTCTCCTGCCTCCTCTGCTATCTTGTTTTTAAAAAGCAAAAAGACAACCATAGGCCAATGCAGTGGGTTTTCGTTGCTTTAGCACTGGCCACAATGGTCTATACAGGACATTTGGGAGGGAATCTCACACACGGATCTACTTACTTATGGGAATATGCACCGAATACGGTTCGCACGGTTGCCGGACTTCCCCCGAAAAAAGAACCACGGCCCAAAGTAACGGTCTTGGATTCAGCGGATGTCTATCTAGATTTGATTGCACCGATGATGGAACAGAAATGCACTAGCTGTCACAACACTGGAAAAAAGAAAGGGGATTTACTACTGACATCCTATGCTAGCATGATGAAAGGCGGGGACCACGGCGAAGTACTTATACCCGGAGACGTTCAAGCCAGTGAACTTTTCAGGAGAATTACGTTGCCCGAAGTACATGATGACTTTATGCCTTCAGAGGGAAAAAGGCCTTTGACACAGCAAGAGGTTGCTATTATCGAATGGTGGATCAGTTCTGGAGCGCCGCCGAACGGATTTGTCACCGATTTGGATTCCGAAAAAAAGACTATCCAGACCATCACGAACTATTTGGGACTTGATAAGAACACGGTTTTGAGTAGGGAGGTCCCACCCGCCAACCAGACGACCATTGATTCCCTTATCGATGATGGTTTCATCATAAATCGACTGATGAAAGACAACTATTTGTTAGAAGCCAATTTTAGTTTGAGCGAAAAACCGATCGCACTGAGCAGTCTTGACCTCTTGACCGACCTCAAAGAACAATTGATTTGGCTCGACTTGAGCAATGCCCAACTAACCGATGCATCCCTCAAAAAAATAGCACGACTGGATAACTTGATGAAGTTAAATCTCAGTGGGAATCCCATTACCGACAAAGGCCTGCAGCATTTGGCCCAGTTAACGCATTTAGAATCCCTCAATCTCTACCATACGGAGGTATCTGTAGGGGTGTTGGAATTGCTGCCAAAACTGACCCGTCTTCAAAGAATTTATCTATGGAAAACGAAAGTTACTGACTCTTTGGCCCATCGAATACTATCGGAAAACAAAAATATCAAGCTAATCAACAATAGGCAATAACCATCGCAGTGATGTCCTGACTTGCGCTATGAATCCTACAGTACTAATTGAAGTTTGGTATCATTAAAAGTTTTATTTTTGCCATCCATATTTAATGGCCTCATAGTTCAAGGGATAGAATAGAAGTTTCCTAAACTTTAGATCCAGGTTCGAGTCCTGGTGAGGCCACAAATAGTGCGCAGGGATGAGCACTCACCAATAATAGGGTTTTTAGGCAGGCCAAAATCAATGGTTTTACGTTTCGAATCATCTTGGTTGAAACCGATTAATCAGGTTCACAATTTGGTATTGCGTCCGCATCGGATTTAGCATTTCCCCAGGGAGCTTTCCGCCTGATATTTAATTCTTCAAATACTCTTTTAAATCATAATTGGCTAAAAGCTGCATCGTTCGACTGAAGCACATCTTCGACTATCTTGGTATTAAGTATCGTAGGAATAATTGGCTTTCCATTGCATTTCATCGGGTCGTAGCCTACTCTTTTTAGGGCAAAAAAGCAGGAGCAATCGATTCTAGGCCTCTTTACCAAATAATTGCCAACATTGACTATCTTAGGAGATTGTAAGTTTAACCACCGTACGAAATGACCCTCTCCCCTTGGGATATCGGAATTGTAATCGCCTATGTCGTAGGCGTTCTGGCCCTCGGTTTTTACCTCTCCAAAAAATCATCCAAAAATCTGGAGTCCTATTTTTTAGGGGGAAATGAACTGCCTTGGTACTACCTAGGTTTAAGCAATGCTTCTGGTATGTTCGATATTTCAGGTACCATGTGGAGCGTGGGCATCCTCTTTGTTTACGGATTGAAGAGCGCATGGCTCCCCTGGCTTTGGCCCGTCTGGAACCAAGTCTTCGTTTTCGTCTATCTCGCCATTTGGATGCGCCGTTCGAATGTGATGACCGGAGCGGAATGGATCACCTTTCGTTTCGGGGATGGAAAGGGAGCCAAACTTTCCCATATCATCATCGTCATTTTCGCGGTCATCAGCGTACTGGGGTTCATTGCCTATTTCTTTGAGGGCATCGGTAAATACTGCACCTCGATCCTTCCGTGGGATATGGGTTTTGAGTTCTTGGGCTATCAAGTTTCGTCAGCCAGAAGCTATGCGCTCATCATATGCGGATTGACCTCGTTGTACACCGTCAAGGGCGGAATGCATAGTGTGGTAGCCACCGAAGTGATGCAGTTCATTATCATGACCATTGCCTGTATCGGTGTCGGTATTGTGGCCTACAATATGGTCACGGCGGAACAAATCGCTACAGTAGTACCGGACACTTGGGACAAACTATGGTTCGGATGGAACCTTGATCTGGATTGGAGCAACTCGGCCTTTCCGCAGGTAAACCATAAAATTGCCTCCGACGGATTCGACCTCTTCGGAATCTTGTTTATCCTCATGGTGCTTAAAGGTATTTTCGCCTCGATTGCAGGGCCTGTTCCCAGCTATGATATGCAACGGATATTGGCCACCAAAACACCCGCAGAAGCGGCGAAAATGAGCTTTCTGACCATTTGTGTCCTATATATTCCCAGATATTTCATGATCATTGGCTTTGCGGTATTGGCTCTGGTCTATCTAGGCCCCGAATTAACCGCTATGGGCACAACCCTAGATTTTGAACAAGTACTGCCTATGGCCATCAACAAATTTCTTCCGGTGGGTCTGAAGGGCTTAATGCTTGCCGGTTTTTTAGCGGCCTTTATGGGTACCTTTGCGGCCTTTGTAAATTCCGCACCGGCCTATATTGTCAATGATATTTATAAAAAATACATCAACCCCGGGGCTCCGGACAAAAAATTGGTTCGCCTAAGTATTATTTCGTCCCTGGTCCTGGTGATGGTGGGGATCGTTTTCGGTTTTAATGCCGGCTCCCTGAATTCCTTGATTCTATGGTTGAGCTCGTCTCTTTATGGAGGGTATGTAGCCGCCAATGTCTTGAAATGGATCTGGTGGCGCTTTTCCGGCAATGGTTATTTCTGGGGGATGTTATTCGGATTGATCGCTTCAACCATAAAGTTCATGTTCTTCGCGGAATACGTGGACATCTTTGTCTTCCCGTTGATTTTTGCCTTTGCCTTTATGGGATGTATCATCGGAACTTATATAGAACCGCTACCCAACAGAGAACAGATCAAACAGTTTTATAAACAAACCAAACCGTGGGGTTTTTGGGGCCCGATACAACGGGAAGTAATGGCCGAAGACCCAAAATTTGTACCCAATCTGGATTTCAAACGGGATGCGTTCAATATCATCGTTGGAATCATCTGGCAAATGGCACAGGTGGTCATCCCGATGTATTTTATGCTCCGTCAAAATACGGAAATGGTCATTTGGAGTGGCGTCTTGATACTGACCAGCGTACTATTGAAGAAATACTGGTGGGATACTTTGGAAAGAGAATAACGGTTCTTTTTACGGAAAGCGAAAAGGGCGGAAACGAAATAAGAACATATGAAAATAACAGGCACCTTCATAGACGAAATCAGTCATGATATTCCCCATCAAAACTGGGGTGCCAAAGAATGGGATGCCGATTTCGCCCACATGAAAAAGATAGGTATAGACACCGTTATTCTTATTCGTTGTGGTTACCATCAATTTTTGACCTACCCTTCTCCCTATCTGATCGAAAAACATAATCGCTTCAGACCTCCAGTGGATCTGGTCGAACTGTATTTGCAATTGGCGGATAAATATGGCATGACCTTTTATTTCGGCACCTATGATAGTGGCAAGTATTGGGAGACCGGCGATATGCATCATGAGATCGATATCAATCTTCACGTCATCGAAGAAGTATATCGCATGTACGGACATTACCAAAGTTTTGGTGGTTGGTATCTGAGCTTGGAACTCAGCAGAAAAACAAAAGGGGCGGTCGATGCCATTGCCAAACTGGGCACTCAATGCAAGACCATAAGCGGCGGATTACCTGTGATGCTCTCGCCCTGGATAGACGGGAAAAAAGCTGTAATGGCAACAACCGGTGAAATCACCAAAGATTCGGGAATATCGTTACAAGAGCATGAAAAAGAATGGAACGAAATCTTTGACGGTATAAAAGACAGCGTTGATATCGTCGCCTTTCAAGATGGTCATGTGGGGTATAATGACCTAGAAGATTATTTGCACCTAAACAAGGCTCTGGCCGATACGCATGGCTTGCGATCATGGACGAATTCCGAATCGTTCGATCGTGACATGCCTATTAAATTTTTACCCATCAAATGGGAAAAGCTATTGTTTAAACTCGAAGCTGCCAAACGGGCAGGGTGCGAAAAAGCCATTACTTTTGAATTCTCTCATTTTATGAGTCCGCAATCGGCCTATGCACAGGCGGGGCATCTGTATAACCGATATCGCGAACATTTCAAAAGTTAATCGACCGTCAGTTCGAACCGAGTCGAGAACTAGATCTGGAACGTCAAAGGAACTTGCCCGATTTATCGGGTGCTAAAAAAACATTGTGAAGCACTACGCTGAAATCTATAAGAACGAACTACTAAATAAGGTCATTCCTTTTTGGGAAGATCATGCGATAGACCATGAGTTTGGAGGCTACTTCACTTGTTTGGACGCCAAGGGCGAAGTTTATGATACCGATAAGTTTATTTGGTTGCAAGCACGCCAAATTTGGCTATTTTCTACGCTATACCAAACGGTACAAAAATCTGAAAAATGGAAGGCTATTGCCAAATCGGGCGCTGATTTTCTTGAAAAAAACGGTCGTGACCCACACGGAAATTGGTACTTTTCTTTAAACAGGAAAGGCGAGCCATTGGTTCAACCCTATAATATTTTTTCCGATTGTTTCGCGGCTATGGCCTTTGGAAAACTATCGGAAATAGACGCGCGACAGACCTATGCCACCATAGCAAAAGACACTTTCGAGACTATTTTGAAACGGCAAGATCATCCCAAGGGAAGCTACTCTAAGATCTACCCAGGAACACGCAATTTGCAAAACTTTGCACTTCCGATGATCCTCTGCAATCTCACTTTGGAACTGGAACCACTTTTGGGTTCCGAAAGGGTTTCAGAAGTGACGGATTCGGTTATCGATTTGGTCATGAACACTTTTTATGATGAAGCTTCCGGGCTTGTGCTTGAAAACGTATCGGATACCGGAGCCTTCGTAGACAGTTTCGAAGGACGGTTGTTGAATCCAGGGCATGCTATTGAAGCCATGTGGTTTATCATGAATTTGGGGATTCGCAAAAACGACCTGCAACTCGTGGAGAAGGCGGAGAAAATCATGTTCCAACAGTTGGAGCATGGGTGGGACGATACCTATGGAGGTATTTTTTATTTCATGGATATCAAAGGCCATCCTACACAACAATTGGAACACGATCAAAAACTCTGGTGGGTCCATTTAGAGACCCTGGTGGCCTTGGCCAAGACCTATGCCTACAATCAAAATCCTAAAGCGGCGCAATGGTTCAAGAAGGTGCACGAGTATACCTGGAACCATTTTAGGGACCGTGAAAACGGAGGGGAATGGTTTGGCTATCTCAATCGCCAAGGTGAAGTACATCTTTCCTTAAAAGGTGGAAAATGGAAAGGCTGTTTTCACGTTCCCAGAGCGCTACTCGAAGTTTGGAAAACCCTTGAACACAGCTTATGAAACGCATTCCACGCACCGTAGGTATACTGCTCTTCGCCCTTGGTCAATTAGTCCTAGGACAATCACAAAAAGGAATTTGGCTCACTGATGTTGCCAGTAAGGCATTGGACTCCAAAGCGGGTATCGAAGAGGTTGTGCAGCGCTGTAAAAGTTATGGCATCGACCAAATCTATGTGGTAGTTTGGAACCGCGGATATACTCTCTACCCCAGTGCCCATATGGAAAAAACCTTTGGTAGAAAAGTGGCCCCGCGTTTTGCGGATCGGGATATATTACAAGAATTGATCGAAATCGCACATGCCAACGGGCTGCAGGTACACGCCTGGTTCGAATTCGGATTTTCAAGCAGTTATCAGGAGTCTGATGGCGGGCACATTCTCCAATCAAAACCAGCGTGGAGGGCTATAGACAATGAAGGCAAGCTCGTCTCAAAAAACGGCTTCCAGTGGATGAACGCCTTTCATCCTGAAGTACAGGGTTTTCTGTTAGCATTGATCACTGAAGTCGTCGAAAACTATGCAGTAGATGGCATACAAGGAGATGACCGATTGCCCGCCAATCCTTCCACGGCCGGCTATGATAAATTTACCCTAGCGCAGTACAAAGCGGAACATGATGATGCTATGCCTCCTATGGATTACAAAGATCCTGAATGGGTCGATTGGCGGGCCAAGCGACTGAATCTATTTGCCCAAAAAGTCTACAAAACCGTAAAAAGCATCAATCCCGATATCGTCGTGAGCATGGCCCCTAGTATTTTCCCATGGAGTAAGGAAGAATACCTTCAAGACTGGCCTACTTGGGTCAAAAATAGATGGGTCGACGTGATCATCCCGCAAGTATATCGCTACGATATCAAGGCTTACACCCAAACATTGGATTCAAATCTCGACTTTATGCCACAAGAAAAGCGAACGGCCCTGATACCGGGTGTCCTTTTAAAAGTCAACGATTACAGCCCTTCAAAACGTTTTCTAAAACAAATGGTCAAAGCCAACCGAAAACGCGGATTGACCAGTGAGGTATTCTTCTTTTATGAAGGACTTCAGGAACATGATCGCTTTTTTGGTAAATTATATTCCAAAATAAAATGATGTCAAAAAAAGGAATCATTAAAGTGCTCTTCTTGCTGTGGTTTTCCATGGCAATAGGCCAAAACGAAGTCGATATTCTGATTATCGGGGGAGGTGCCGGAGGTACTGCCGCAGGCATACAAGCTGCTCGAATGGGGGCTAGGGTACAAATTATCGAAGGTACGCCCTGGCTGGGTGGTATGTTGACCTCGGCCGGGGTTTCCGCCATTGATGGCAACCATGAAATGCCCTCGGGCATCTGGGGAGAATTTCAGAAGCGTCTTAGAGATCATTATGGAGGTGCCAAAGCATTGGCCACGGGGTGGGTCAGCCACACCCTGTTCGAGCCTTCGGTAGGCAATAACATACTCCAGGAAATGGCCGACATTCCCAACCTTGATATCGCCTTTAAGGCCACCTACACCGAGGTGGTCAAAGCTGGTGAGGGTTGGTCGATTACTTACAATCAAAACGGAAAGTCATTCACCACAAAAACCAACATACTTATTGACGCTACTGAAATCGGGGAATTACTGCCCTTGGTCGGTGCCGATTTCCGTTTGGGTATGGATGCGAAATCCGATACGGGCGAAAAGGAGGCTCCTGAAACCGCCAACGGCATCGTACAAGACCTGACCTATGTGTTGCTATTGGAGGACGTGGGCACGAAAAAGGGGAGAAAGGGACTGGTAAGGAAACCGAGCAACTATAACCCTGAAGCCTACGCCTGTGCCTGCAAACGGGAAGATGGCGAAATGTTCGGCGGAGTATCCGGTTGTGAACAGATGTTGAATTATGGAAAATTACCGAATAATAAATACATGATGAACTGGCCCAATTGTGGTAACGACTTCTACCTGAATTGGCCGGAGCTGACCGCGACGGAAAGAGGGCAAAAGCTTCAACAGGCAAAGGCATTCACTCAGGGTTTTGTGTACTATATCCAGAATGAACTTGGTTTTCGCAACCTCAGGGTAGCCCAAGAATTTCCGACCGAAGATGATTTTCCGATGATACCCTATGATCGTGAGGCGAGAAGAATTCGTGGAAAAACCTTTTTGACCGTAGATCCTCTAGAACGGCCCTATGAGTTCAATTATTATCGTACGGGAATAGCTGTGGGAGACTATCCTATTGATCATCACCATGATAAAAATCCCAATGCGCCGGAAATCGAATTCATCAATATCAAGGTGCCGAGTTACAATGTGCCTTTGGGGAGTTTGGTTCCCGAAACAGTCGAAAATTTCATTGTTGCGGAAAAAAATATCAGCGTATCCAACATCGTCAACGGGGCTACACGTCTGCAGCCTGTAGTTTTAGGAATCGGACAAGCTGCGGGGGCCTTGGCCGCCACTGCTATTCAAAGGAATAAAAAGCCATCCGAGGTATCTATCCGTCAGGTGCAAAACGCTTTACTCGAAAGCCAGGCCTACGTAATGCCCTTCTATGATGTGAAGAAAGAAGATTCGGGCTTTGCCTCTATGCAGCGCATCGGGGCTACCGGTATTTTGAAAGCGACGGGTATCCCTTACAAATGGGCCAATCAGACTTGGTTTTATCCAGAACGGGTGGTTTCGGAATACGAATGGAAAATGGGATTGCTTCCTTTCTATCCCGAACTAAAAAACACTCCTGCTTCGGGTGCCGCGCTCACCTTATCCTTTGTGAAATCGGTTCTAGAGAAAATCGATTCGAATCACGCAACTATAGATTTTAAAACAAACTGGGGGCCTTGGGGAGTGCAACAGGAGTTCAGTGAAACCACCCCATTGAACCGTAGAACGATAAGCATCCTGACCGATAGAATTCTCCATCCTTTTGCGATTGAAATCGATTGGAACGGGGATATCATGCGGAATTAAAACCTAAATTCGCTTCAAATAGTCGTAACTTCTTTTCAATGCTATTTCGGGTTGTTGTACCAAGTCTTGCTCTACGAAAAAATGTTTAGCTCCATGCTCCTTGGCTACCTTCACGATCCCTTCCAAGTCGATTTCACCGTCACCTGCCGTTGTCATTTTCGGAAACAATTCCATCCATTGTGGGGCATTTGAACCATCGCCCTTGAAATACGAAATGGGATTCATGTCCTTCAAGTGCATAAGGTGGTATCGGCCTGAATATTTCTTGAGATATGCAATCGGATCGGCGCGTCCGGCAGTGGTCCAGAACACATCCATTTCTAAGAAGACCAATTCGGGATCAGTTGCATCCATCATGACCTGAAAAGGCACCTGCCCCTCAACTTCCTGTAAGCCATACCCATGATTGTGATAGGCCAACTTTAAACCGTGTTTTTTGGCATTTTCTCCAATGGCATTAAAGGTGTCGGCCATTTTTTTATAGTCATCTATGGTCTTTCTTCGATCATCGGGTATCGCCGGCAAGGTGATATATTCAAAATTCAACACCTCGCTTGCCCGGGCAAAACCTTCCATATTCGTTTCCATCGTGTCAAGATCGGTATGAATGGAGGGAATGGACATCCGGTGTTCCTTAAAAACAGCCTTCACCTCATCGGCGGAACGTCCAAAATAACCACTTCCCGAAAAACCGAGCATCGGTGTGATCGCATTCCAGCTTGCCTTTGCGCTATCCGTGCTGAATTCAAACGGACCAAAGAGTTCGAGTTCGGTATAGCCCATTTCAGCCAAGAGTTTCATACTCCCTTCAAAATCCTTTTCCAGTAACGCGGGTAACGAAAATAGCTGAATACCCATTTGGTCAATGACACCCGTGGAAAAATTCGTAAAGGGATTCGCAAAAAGCAAGTCCGAGCCTACGGTGCCGGCCCCAAGAAGCAATCCCAGTTGCTTCATAAATTCTTTTCTTTTCATGATTCGTTTTTCTAGACTAAAAATAACTAAAATTTGAAAACACAGACTTGAACCACAAACTCAGTTTTCCTGATGTTCACTTAATGGTTATATTGCATCATAAGCAATTGGTATGAGATTGGTTCAGTTCACAGCCCTAGAAGGCACAACCACCGTAGCCGTGGTCGAAGGGGAGAAATTACGTTTCATTTCCAAATTTACCTCTACGTATGAATTGGCCCGGTCTGCAATTTCCAAAGGCATTCCGTTAGAAAAGCTCATCGAAAGTCATTTGACCGTTAAGCGTACAGATTACCTCGAGGTCATTGAGTCTGGTCGACTGTTATCACCAATTCATCACCCTGAACCCGCCCATTTTTGGATTACCGGTACAGGCCTGACCCATTCCGGGTCTGCTGCCACCCGTGATGCAATGCATAAGGCATTGCAAGAGGAGGATCTTTCCGACTCCATGAAAATATTCAAGATGGGCCTAGAGGGAGGCAAACCCCGACATGGCGAAAAAGGGGTACAACCAGAATGGTTTTACAAAGGAAATGGCACCTCGGTAATTCGACCGAATGGTGACATCGATTTGCCCGATTATGCCATGGATGGTGGCGAGGAGCCTGAAATAATCGGTTTTTATCTGATCGGAGCAGATGGTCATCCCTACCGCATAGGATATGCCCTTGGCAACGAATACAGCGACCATATCATGGAACGGATCAATTACCTCTATTTGGCCCACTCCAAACTACGCCAATGTGCCTTCGGCCCCGAACTGCTTTTGGGGGAATTGCCCGCTTCCGTCACAGGAAACGTGTCGGTCATTAGAAAGGAACAACCCATCTGGAGCAAGGCGTTTTCGAGTGGAGCCGACCATATGATCCACAGTCTGGCGAATTTAGAATACCATCATTTCAAATACGACCTCTTTCGCACCCCCGGAGATCTTCATGGTCATTTTTTTGGCACGGCCACCTTAAGTTTTGGAGATGGCCTCAAAATTGAAGAGGGAGACCAATTTCAAATCGAATCGGATACCTTTGGAATGCCTTTACGGAACACCCTTAAAAAAAGAAAAAGCGAACCTTGGGAGGTGCGACGATTATAAAGAGAATGGAACGACAAAAATTTCTCAAATCGATTGGAATAGGTGCAGCTTTTGCTTTGACCTACGGATGCTTAGGGGCTTGTTCTAAAGATGAGAAACCCCCTTTTATTGCTCCCAACGGAAGTAATCTGCCATCAAACACTCCCCTTTTCACCATCGACCTAAACTCAACAGAAGCCAGTGAATTATCCAAAGACGGCGGTTTTATGATCAAGGACGATGTGGTCATCGCAAAAAGTTTGAGCGGTGCGTATCTCGCGGCCACCGTGATATGTTCGCATGAATCAAGAAAGGAAATTACATTTCAGGAAAACGAATTTTTTTGTGGGGCCCATGGAGCCCGTTTCGACCAATCGGGCATTGGTCTGAATAACTTTGGAACAGGAGGGCTGAAAATCTACAACACCCAAGTTGCCGATAATCTTTTGACCATCTTGACCTGAACCGTCACTAGCGCTTCATGCCTTTTCTTAATCGGATTGCCCCCTTAAACGCTTAAAATCACGATGCGCTTTTTCGATTTGCTTTGGCGAAGCCTTTTTAAATTCGACTTCGGTGACTTTATAATGCTGTTGTACGGAATCTAAGGTCCGGTGCATTTTCCGAATGACCGTGGCATATTGCTTGTCTTCGATAGCATTGTGTTCCTCATTTGGATCGGTCTTGAGGTCATAGAATTCCCAAGTATCGATATCGTCATAGAAGTGCATTAATTTGTAGCGATCTGTTCGAATACCATAATGTTTTTTTACCATGTGAAATGCGGGATAGTCGTAGTAGTGATAATAAATTACATTTCTATTGTTCATAGTGCCACTCCCCTTATCCAGCAGGTCAAGGAATGAATCGCCCTGCATCATAGCCGAAGCTTCGGAAGCGTTCGCTACGTCTAAAAAAGTAGGGGCGAAATCTAAATTTTGTACCAATGCATCAATTTTGGATCCTTTTTGAACCCTACCGGGGAGCTGCATCAATAAAGGCATTCGAAACGATTCCTCATACATAAACCGTTTGTCAAAAAAACCATTTTCTCCCAGATAAAAACCTTGATCCGAGGTGTAGACCACCAAAGTATTCTCCTCTAAACCCGACTCTTCTAGATAATCCAAGAGACGCCCTACCCCTTCGTCCACCGCAGCAACAGTACTCAAATATTCTTGTAAATAGCGTTGGCCTTTCCATTCGGCCAATGCCTTCCCCGACAATTTGGCCGCATGAAAGCTATCATTTTTTACGGCGTAAGCCGCATCCCATTTTCGCCTCTGTTCAGGGGTCATTCGGTCAAAATCGTTGGTCCAAGGATTATGCGCTAATTTGGGCTTTCGGTAAGATTCGGTCATCTTGAGGTCATGCCCTTCATACATATCCCTATAAATTGTTTGCTGTTGTTGCTGTGCAGCACGCTTCCCTAAATGTTCATCAAAATAGCTCTCCGGTAGGGGAAACCTGATTGAGTCATACTTGTTCATATGGCGTAAGGCAGGCATCCAATTGCGGTGTGGAGCCTTATGATGTACCATCAAGAAAAATGGACTTTCGTTTTTCGAATTCTTCTTGATCCAGTCGAGCGAAAAATCGGTAATCAAATCGGTAGCATATCCTTCTACCACGGTTGTGTCCTTTCCATGGATGAACTCAGGATTGTAGTAATTTCCTTGATCATTCAATATATTCCAATGATCAAAACCCTGGGGTTCTCCATGCAAATGCCATTTTCCGATAACTGCGGTGCGGTATCCTTCCTTACCCAATAATTTGGGTAAGGTGGGTTGGTTACCATCAAAATGGTCCCCATTTTGTCTGAACCCGTTGATATGGCTGTGTTTTCCCGTTAGTATCACGGCCCGACTCGGACCGCAGATCGAATTGGTGCAAAAACTTTTGGTAAATAGCGCACCATTTTTTGCGATACGATCGATATTCGGAGTAGGTGCTAACTGGCTCAACGGATGTCCATAGGCACTTATGGCCTGTACGGCATGATCATCTGCCATGATAAAGATGATGTTCGGCCTTACTCCTGCTATTTCATCTTTAGGAAGAGGTCTTATCGATTCTTTACAGTTCGAACATAAAAAAATCAGTACTAAAAAGTAGGCTATCTTATCAATCTGCATATTGGAAGCCAAGTTTGTCCAATCCCGCCCGCACTTCTTCGTTTTTCATAAATAGGTTCCAGAAAAGACCGCTTCTATGGTTTTCGATCATCACGGGAATCGGGCCTTGGTCAATGGCGAGGTATCGGGGTAAATACCAATTTTCTTCTAGGCTAAAAGCATCATATGGGCCATATTTCCCAATAAGGGAATCTTGTTCCTTATACATATATCTTAAAAAACGCATGCTCTGATCTGGCGTATATGGCATGGATGATAGTGCTGCAGTTGGCGAGATGACTCCTAAATCCTCATCGGGCCGATGTGCCGAATACCCTTTGACGGAATAGCTCGAGGTAAGTCCCCAACAATCTTCCCCATATCCCTCAAAATTATTCGGATTGTCGACACAATAGCGGTAGTGTATTAGCGCATGGGCAGTATTCAATTTCCAATAATCCGCATATTGATCGGATAATCCCTTGGGATTAAGTCCCAAATAGGAATAGTGCGCCCAGAAAAGCGGGCCTACGGGGGAATTGTCGTGTTCGTAATGATCGAGTTCCGTTCGTAAACCGTAAAATTCGGTGTCATTGGTAATCCCTCCGTTTCGAGCCCATCCTTTTTCGTACACCGCCTTCGTTACGGGATGTGTAGGCGAGGCAGCTGCCAAAACATACATAATCAATGCCTCATTATATCCTCCGACGGGAAAGTTCATATCCCAAGCATAATTGGGCGACCAGTGCCAATACAAGACGTTTTCGCCATTTTTGGTATACCAATCCCATTCTACGGCTTCCCAGAGCCGTTGAATTTTATCAGCCAGTTGTTTTTCCCTCTCGCTACCCTCTTTAAAATATTCCTTTACGGTCAAAAGACCTTGAACCAAAAAGGCAGTTTCTACCAGATCACCTCCGTTATCTTTGGCACTGAAAGGAGTCACACTACCCGAAGGCATTAGCCAGTGCGGCCATGCCCCGTGAAAACGGTCGGCATTCTCCAAAAACTCAACGGCCCGTTCCAGTCGCTCCAAAGCCTGTTCACGTGTGATAAAATTCCGTTCAACACCTACCAAAATAGCCATGAGTCCGAACCCTGATCCTCCGATGGTGATGATGTCCTTGTCATGGGCGGGATATATATTGTCTAAATGAATACGCTCTCGGGCCAAGCCCGAAATTGGTTCGGCCCCATCCCAAAAATATTCGAACGTCTGACGCTGTACATGATCCAACAGTTCTGTGTCGGTCAGTTGAGGAACATCACCATTCCCATTCTCTTTTTCAATCTCGGTGGCTTTAGAGCCATTGCATCCAATCAAATGGAATGCAATGACGACTAAAACCTGAATCAAAACTAACTTCATAAAAAAACAACTTGAAAAAACGTATTTATAATCCCGAATCACGCAACTCTTGAATTTCTTCTTGCGTCAATGTCCGGTCGAAAAGATAGAGGTCATCAATATAACTCAAATCCGATAAGTGGTTCCACCCAATAAAATTGGGTGCTCCAGAACCTATAGATACTATCTCACAATTGGCCCAACTGATGAGTTTCCCACTCATATCACCCCTATTGGCGACAGGTTCCCCATTAAAGTAAATCTGTGTAGCGGTATCGGAAACGGTAAAGGCAATATGGATCCATTCACCGGCGGAAACATCAATGACCTCACCATCGTTCCATACATTACCCCCATCGGTACCCAAGTGCAATTTGATTCGCTGCTCATCGGCATTTCCTTCCCGTATTAGTCGAAAACCGGCAGAAAGGTCATTATCAGTGCCGTTCATAGGCGGAGACACTACAAGAATCCCTGCACGGTCGGGGTCAGCATTGACCTTGTACCAAAATGCCCCACTAAACTGATTACTGAACAGACCATCGATGGGGAAGGTGAGGTACGAATCGGCAGCGCCTGTATAGGCGTCCGAGCCCACCTGGCTGTCCCCCGCAAATCCAGGGATTCCAACAACGGTCGGTTCGATATTTTTATTTACTTCGGTGTTCGAGCCATCGAAAGGCATGTATAAGGTGGAGCCAAAATTCTTTGGTGTGAATTCGCCGCCTGCTACGGCCGCCACTTCTTCGGCCGACAGTTCTTTGTTAAAAAACCGGAGTTCATCCAAACTGCTTAAATCGGATAAGTGGTTCCAATAATCAAAGGTGGGGCCACCTGACCCGATGGTGAACAGTTCGCAACCCGTCCAATCAACAGGTGCAGCCATATCGGATGCGCGTACCTCCACCCCGTTCAAATAGATTTTGTTTTTGGTGTCGGAGATGGTCATAGCAATATGAACCCATTCGCCGTCAGCGACGGTAATGACATCACCATCGTTCCAACTCTCGCCGCTACCTGTTCCGACATTAAGTTTGATACGCTGTTCGTCGGCATTCCCTTCCCGAAAGAGACGAAACCCCTGAAAACGATCATCGGCATCATCGCCAACGACCAGAATACCGGCTCTATCAGGATCGGGATTCACTTTATACCACATCGTAGCACTGAATTGATTGCTTAAAAAACCAGCGGCAGGATGAGTTATATAAGCGTCCGTAGCGCCCAAATAAGCCCCTGACCCGTCAAAGGCCTGATCGGTAATTTCAGGTGATCCCACAGTGGTTGCGGCCGTGCTTCCCACAAGGTTCACATAGCCTCCTTCAAATGGCATATAGAACGATTCGCCATCAAATTGTGGGGTATACGGATTAAACGAACTCAACATAATCTGAATTTCAGTCTGGGTGAGTGCCCGATCGAAAAAACGCAGTTCGTCCATATCGCTACTATCGGATAGATGATTCCAATAACTGAAGGTCTCACCCCCAGAGCCTATGGTAAACTCGGTACAACCTGACCAATCAACGGGGCCCGACATATCCGCCATGTTGACCTGGTTTCCGTTAAAGTAAATTACGCTTTTATCCTGTGAAATGGTGAAGGCGACGTGTACCCATTCTCCTGCTGCCACATCGATAACGCCCCCGTCGTTCCAACTTTCGCCCGTTCCCACGCCCACGTTGAGTTTGATGCGTTGTTCCTCTTCGTTTCCTTCCCGGAACAAACGAAACCCTTGAAAGCGATCATCGGCATTATCGCCAACGACCAGAATACCGGCCCGGCCCGGGTCGGCATTGACCTTGTACCAAAACGCAGCACTGAATTCGTCACTCAACAATCCTTCTGCCGGAAAAGTGAGGTGAGCGTCGGTGGCGCCTTTATATGAACTCAGGCCAGCGAAGCCAGGACTGTTGAATCCCGGTGTACCAATCTCAGTGGCCTGTTCAAATCCGATTTGATCACGATAATCCCCATCGAAAGGCATAAAAAAAGATTCTCCTTCGAACATCGAGACATATGGTGGTTCTTTGGAGAGGTTGACTTCAACCGTGGTCGTCTTACCTTCGATATCAGTGGCAGTCACCGTCAGGGTATGCTCTCCATTGGCCAGTCGATCATAACTGAATTCCTGCAAGGCCCTACGGTAATCCTTAAAATCATTAAACGTAGCAATTTGAGCCCCATCAAGAAGTACCATAATACTAGCGATTTCAACGTCATCGGTAACTTCCAAATCGATATCCAAGGAGGTAATATCCTCGAAAACCTTGACTACCAGGCCTTCGGTGGGTTTATTTACGATAATCTGCGGAGCGGTCGCATCCGCTGGGGGCGCTACCTCGGTTATAGGGTCGATTCCTTGCTCACATCCATAGAAAAGGGTAACCGCGACCAAACTGGTGAGTATGTATTTTATGTTTTTCATCTGTTGCTATTTAGTGGTTTTCTTAATTCTCCAAAATCGGAAACTGGTCTACTTGACTTTGGGGATAGGGCAAGAAGCTATCAGCTTCGGAAAAGGTTCTTCCATCATAACTGAGTTCATCTAACCGACCTAAACGTACCATGTCATAGTACCGTTTGCCCCATTCCATACCCAGTTCGGCAAACTTCTCATCGATTACTTGATTCAAGGTAACTCCTGACAAGGCTGGCATTCCCGCTCTTGCCCGCACCAAATTGACGGCCTCGTCAGCGGTCATTCCTGAAGCTGAGGCACCCTGCAACAAGGCTTCTGCGTACATTAATAGAATTTCCCCGTATCGTAGAAGGTTGTAGTTCTTGTTACTACCATAGGCGGTTCTGCCCGGAATCAGTTGATTCGACGGTAGGTAATGCTTTCCACTGGCAAATAGGGCTCGTGCATAGTCGTTGATGACATCACCGTCGCGGGTGGTGTTTGAAACGAAAGCCGGTAAGGTCGCGTAAGCCGGGTCGGTCTGAAGTTCCGCAATCCCTCGGTCGGTAAAGAGTACACTGGTTTCTAAACGTACCGTCTCGCCACGATCCAACATGAATTTTATGAATTTCAAACTGGGCTCATAAAACCCCCAACCACTAGCGGCCCCTTCGACTGCGGGTGTCCAACCTTGTGGACCATAGGGTGCATAGAGATGTGCGGAACGATCGCCTTCCCCCTGTCCGAAATCGGAATATTGCAAATCGAGAATATTCTCATCGCTCAATTTTCCCGGTGTTTTGAACAATTCATAAAAGTCGGGAAACAGACTGAACTTACCCGAATTTACGATTTGGCCCGCCGCGTCGGCTACCACCTGATAATTCTTCAACTCTTGATTGGCCAGGGCCTTGATGGCCAGTGCCGTATATTTTGTAACACCCCCGGGCAGGTCTGTTCGTTCGTTAGGCCGCATATCGGGCAATAGCCCTATGACCGTATCCATCTGGTCGGAAATGTGTTGCATCACTTCGCTCCTGGTCGGTAGCACGTCTACCTCCAACAGTTCATTGGTGTCCGAACTTTCAGGTATGAACACATCGCCCCAAACCTGTGCAATTTGGAACAGCATGGCCGCGCGAAGTACCTTTATCTCTGCGATATATTGCGCTCCCTGCCCTATACCCGCATCATCGGCAAATTCTTGAAACCTTGCGATCTGTTCCATAGCGGTATGGGCCGAGATGATATCGACATAGATGTTTTCCCAAAGGGAATTGTACATCCAATAGTCTTTGTTGTAGTTGAAAAGATCCGTTTCCATGAAGTCTGGCTGATCCCCAAGACCTCCTGAATTTACATCATCCCCACGCACCGAAATCAGTAGCGGTTGTTCCCATCCACGGGAATGAAAGGCCTCATAAACCCCTACAACGGATAATTGCATGCCAGATGTATCGGTAAAATCAGTACCCCCTGCAAAGTTGTTGTTCAATTGTGGTTCATCAAGTTTGTCGGTGCATGCTATTGTCATCACTACGGACAAGGCCATCACCTTTGGAATAATCGTGTTCTTTAGCAGTTGCATTTTTCTTTTTTTTAAATTTTAATATTCACACCCATCATATATACCGCAGGTATCGGATAGGTTTCGTTATCAACACCATTGGCTACTTCAGGGTTGAATCCGTTGTACTTGAACAGTGTCAAGGGCTTTTCGGCAGTGATATAGATGCGCGTCTGTGGAATGCCCTTCATATCTCCTTTCTTATTGATCGTATAGCCCAAGGTGATGTTCTGTATTCTAAAAAAGTCACCATCTTCGACAAAGAAATCACTGAGACGTTGGTTCCATCCTTTACGGATACCGGCAGAGGAGGGGTATGCATTGGAGGTGCCTTCACCATGCCATCGATTCATGGCAAAATCACGGTCCCAGTTCGTATCATTGGTAAAGATGACCTCTCCCCTTTTTCTATTCAAGATCTTATTGCCCCCTTGGCCTAGTCCTGTAGCGTTAAAATCCCATCCCTTGTAATTGAAACCAAGATTAAAACCATAATTATAGGAGGGTAAAAAAGACCCTAGTACGGTTCTATCATCATCGGTAATATCGCCATCGCCATTGATATCCCTAAACTTAAGGTCGCCCGGCGCCAAATCATTAGCCACGGCCACGGGGTCGGCCTGGATCTCGGCATCATTTTGATATACCCCGGTAATTTCCCTTCCGTAGAAGGCGAAAATGGGCTCCCCTACAATCGAACGTTGGCGAAATTCGGCGCTACCGGCATCTAAATGGGGCTGGCCTCCTAAATCGAGTACCTCGTTTTCCAAGGTTGAAAAGTTGGCCCCCAGCGAATAGCTAAAATCACCGGACACCCTTTTATTCCAACTGAGCGCCAGTTCAAATCCGGAATTTCGAATCTTCCCGATGTTCTGGCGTGTGGATCCGGGAATCAAGGCCCGCAATACCGGAATCACGGCATTATTGGTTTCCCTAATATAATAGTCAGCCTCCAGTGACAGGTTATTGTTGAGCAATCGTGCCGAAAGCCCTCCATTTACTTCTTCGGTAACTTCCCAGCGCAAGGCAGTAAAGTCACTATCAGTATTTACACCGCTGAACATGGTATCGCCCAAAGCCGTGGTTACTACTTCAGATGTAATGGAACCTGAGCTGGAATCGATTTTATCGTTCCCTAATTCTCCCCAACTGGCTCGAAGTTTCAGGAAATCGAAAATGCCATTGTTCTGCATAAAGTTTTCTTCCGACACCACCCAACCAAGACCAACGGTCGGGAAATAACCCCATTTCTCTTGATACTTATTGGTGCCGTCAGCCCGAAAGGTGCCGTAGAGTAAATAGCGGTTGGCATAGTTGTAAGAGAGTCTTCCAAAATAAGAGAAGCCAAATTCACGCCGCCCATCGTCGAGAACATCTTCCTCTACAATGGTTTGGGCCTGATCTAGAAAATAGGCCTCTTCTCCTGATAAGGGAAAATTGAGCCCTTTGGCTTCCAATCTATCAAAGGCCTCGTCACGAAAGGAAGTACCTCCTAATAGGGTCAGATTATGGTTCCCGAAGGTTTCGGTATAAGTCAGGGTGTTGTCCCATATCTGATTGGAAACAACATCGGTTCGTTTTAAGAGCTCCGCATTTTCACGTTGAAAATTATTCCCAATAAAATAGGGAAGGCGCACCTCACGGCGATTGGTCGTCTCAAAATTGTGGTTATACGCGGTCTTAAATTTCAACTTCTGGGGAATGAGGTCGATCTCCGCATAAAAATTGGCCAAAATATTCCGGATTTTCGACCGCAACTCGCTATTGTCCATAATCGGAAAGGGGTTCTGCCCTCCGCGATATCCCAAATCTTGAGCATTTGCATAGTTGGTTGGAAAAACTGCCGGGTCATCGGTCAAACTTTCATCGCGAACAGGAAGGATCGGCACCGCGAAATAAGCTCTTCGCCAAGCGGAATTTTCAGCGTCGAAACGCTGGGCGTTGCTCAATACGGCATTACCCCCGATTTTGAGCCAGTCATTGACTCTGAAGTCGACCCTCACCCTCAAATTAAAGCGTTGGTACTCATTTTTCATTTTGAGTAGTCCTTGCTGCTCAAAATAGTTGGCACCGATGGCATAGGTGGCGCTTTCGCTACCTCCTGTCACATTCAAGCTATGGTTTTGAATCGGCGCCACACGCAGTATTTCGTCGTACCAGTCCGTATTGACATTCGGCACATTTGGGTTGATCCTACTGCGACCGTAGCGCTGCATGGCGTTCTCAATGAACTGCGCATCGGGTTCGGATCCTGATTCAAGAGCAAGGGTCACAAACTGTTCGGCGTTCGCCAATTTGAGTACATTTTGGGCAACCTGATAACCAGAATATCCGTCATATGTTATCTGCGCTTTCTGGTTCAACGCTCCGGATTTGGTCTCGATCAGCACTACCCCATTTGCTGCGCGAACTCCATAGATGGCTGCTGCCGAGGCATCTTTCAATACGGACACCGAAGCAATGTCGGCCGTATTCAAGAAATCGATATTGTCAAAAAACATACCGTCAACAACAAAGAGGGGAGCAGAATCTCCATCCTCGTCGTCATACGAGCCAATACCCCTCACCCTTATCGTTGGAGATTGACCGGGCGCACCAGCGTTCACGATCTGAAGTCCGGCGACCTTCCCCTGCAACGCGGCGACGGCTTGACCCGTTGGAGTGGCGGACAGTTCTTCCGACTTTAAGGTCGTAATGGCGGAGGTCAGATCTTTCGACTTCATTTCACCATAACCGATGACGACAACCTCATCAAGCGCTTCCGCATCTTCCTGTAAAGTCACATCTAGGGTCGTTTGACCGTTTATCGGAATCTCGACAGCGGTAAAACCAAGATAGCTGACGACGAGTATGCCATCAGAAGGTGCATCGCTCAAGGAATAGTTTCCATCAAAGTCGGTCTGGATTCCTGTAGTAGTCCCTTTGATTACGACGGACGCCCCGGGAAGGGGTTGCCCACCAGCATCGGATACGGTACCCGCGACGGTAATCGTACTTTGCGCAATGGCAAAAATCTGAACCGAGAAAAACGATATTAATAAAAAGATGTTTTTCATTTTCATAATTCTTCAATAGTTTGATTGTTCTGTTGCTAAATTAGCATTAAGCCCTGCTGACCTATTGATGAAGCAATACATTACGGATACATCAAGGGGAAAGGCATTGCAATTGCCTGAATTCACAGGATTTGCAGTAGTACAAAAGCTGAAGAGCCGCTGACTTTTAACATTCTGATGTAGTAATGACGTAGTCTTGAAATGTTGAAAACCCCTATTTGTAGGTTATCAAGAAGTTGGAGATATTCTCAGAACTCTCGATTTGCAGCTTTTTTCTCAATCGATATCTATGGATCTCTACCCCTCTTACCGAGATAGCCATTAACGGCGCAATTTCCTTTGTGGATAGATTCATTTTAAGATAGGCGCATAGCTTGAGGTCCTTGGGTGTTAGTTTTGGGTATCGTTTCAGGAGTTTTTCGAAGAAATCCTCGTGAAGTTCGTTGAAGTTGTATTCAAATCGCTTCCAATCACCCTCTCCGTGAATTGAATTATCCAATTTTTTCATGAACGCACGGTAACGTCGCTTATCGCTAAACTGATCTTTGCCCATTACGAGCATATTCTTCAATTCTAAAAGCAACTCATTTTTCTCGGCAACGTTCATGGTACTGATGGTCAATTCATTTTGTTTGAGTTTGATTTCCTTCGCCAATTTTTCCTTTTCGAGTATGGCCAATTTATCTTCTTGCTCACGTACCAGTTCATCTTTTAACTCTCTCTGCTTTCTATCTAACTTTTGTCTATGATACACCCGTATGAGGTAACCCAGTGCAACAATTGCCAAGAGATACGCAAGTATGCTCATTTTCGAAAGGTACCAAGGAGGCGCAATTGTAAAAGCAACCTCGAGAGGTTCGGATTTTTGGTTATCGATACCGACCGTAGCAATGGCGAGCAAGTACTCCCCATAGGCCAGATTCTGAAAGTTCAAGGTTCCATGATCGCTGAAACCCGATTGCGTTTCGTTGGATTTTAGTTCATAATGGTATTTCGGGTCGACCTCCTCTGGCGTGGCAACCTTTATCTCGATTTTTTTAGCCTCTTGGAATGTCAGATTTATTGGGGTATTGTCAATATTTTTCTTTTCACCACCGGCAATGAAGGAACCAAGCTTCGGTGTTGACAAATTCAAACGTTCCACATGAAATTGCAATGCTGCAAGATCAATTTTGGCGAGTCCATCACCCAATGTATAATAGTAGGCCGAATCACTGTGTTTAATAATGTTCTCGGCCTCTGGAACCTGTCTTCGGGTCAATTGGGGTTCTTCAATAATCAAATCTTTTCCCTTGAAATCGGTAAACGCCATCTCCTTAGATTCCCTGTCCAAAAACCAGAAATGTCTTTCATCATGATAGAGGAGTTTTTTGTTGGTATACGCCTCGAACTCTTCAAAACCAATGATTCTGTCTAAAATAGGATCATACTTGTACCAGTGCCCCTCATTTCTAAATACGATTTGATTTTTGATATTAAAAAGCTCGATATTATAATTGTCGGGAATAGAATCGGTAGTATACTCTCGAAATTCCACTATTTGCTCATACTTCTGATCGATCTTAATTCGATAAAAACCCTTATACGGATGGGCGGCCCAAACGGTAGTTTCATTCTCAAAACAAAACTGTTCGACAGGGTGATCCATCCCGGCCATTTTTTGGGTAGTCCATACACCGGATTCTTGCTTGACAAATTTCACAAAACCGTTATACGTTCCTTGCAAATAGGTCTGCTGTTGGTTCGGCACTTTGGTTATTTGATAGCCTCCTGAAAAATCAAAAAAGTCTGCTATTTTACCATCGACAAGTCTAAAAGTACCCGTATTATGTCCTCCGAAAAGGTCACCCTCAATGACTTCAAGATCCCATACATGCCCTTGGGTTCCGTTTACGAATTGGAGTTGATTCTTCTGAAAATAATAAATGCCGGTATTACTACCCAAGTAAAGTAAATCATCATGACGGGCAATGTCATATACCGTGCCCAATGTTCCCGATTTTTCGGTATAGTAGGTAATAGGATTATTCAATTGAATTCTATCGATGCCATTGTCAAGTCCAGCCCAAAGTTGATCATTGAATTGTAGCATCGAGAGCACCGTATTGTTCTGCAGTCCATTTTCCCTATTCAATATATCCCAAAGCCCTCGAGACACATCGTATAGATAAATACCGTTCTTGATGGTACCAAAGGCCAAAGTACCGGAGTCAATCAGTAAAATCCTATTGAGCTGTTGCATCTTTAGCTCAGCATTTATAGCATCATTCCAAGACGAAAGTGATCCATCTTGAAGCATATAACAGCCATCAAGCTTAGTGCCGACCAATAAGCCTTTATCGGTCTCCACCATATCGATGATGGTTTTCCCCTCGAGTATCGTGTCATCTACAAAAGGCGTCAACTTTCCATTATCTAAACGATAGAGTTCACCTTCCCCTCCGGCCACTACGATTTCCTTCTGAAATAGGGCGATCTTAGAGACGACGATTTCCACATCGATGACATCGATTTTTCCATCTTGGTAGTGATAAATCGTAGAAAAAGATCGAAAGAGTAGTCCATTTTTGTATGGCAGTATCTGCCAAAATTCCTCATTGGTGAACTCGTGGTTTTTGATCAGGTGTGTCAAAGACGTATACTCCAGCTCTCCATAGTTGCTTTTTTGCCAATACCCGAACTCCTCATAGGAGCCTGTGAATATTTTTCCGCCCGTATATGATACGGAACGTATGGTAGTTTCATGGGGCAGTTTGTGCAGCGTCCATTCTTCACCGTTAAAGTGTAATAAACCTTGATTATTCGCTACAAATAGCTCTCCGTCTTCACTTACCGACAGTCCCCAATTCTTACTATCCGCTTTGTATTCGAACAGGCGATAATTTTGGATTGGCGGCATCAGATTCTGACCCATAACCAAAATCGGTAAGAGGAAGAAAACCCATATATATCTCGGAGCGTTTTGTATGCCCATTCACAGACTATATCTAAAATGAATATATGATTTTATTAGGAAATAGTGTCTATCTCGTACCTCATTGACGTAGCTAAGATGTAGAATTATTTGGGACGTACACCTGTTTTTTGATGAACGAAATTCAATAAAAGAGGTATCGCCGGATACACCATATTATGCCCATACCCATCCAATTCCATTAATTCGACATCTGGGTGTCCAATCACCTTCATCATTCGATAAAAATAGGCCACCTCTTCATACCTCCCCAAAAGCTCCTTTTCACGATTGCCGGTAATCAGAAGCATAGGCGGTGCATCATTACGCACATGAAATAGTGGTGCATAGTTGTCAATGATAGGCTGTGTGCCGGCAATGCCCATTTCCTTGCGAATCGTAAAATGGGTTATGGTATGGCCGCTAAAGGGAATCAGGCCCGCTAGAGAATCCGCACTGAGGTCGTGTTTTTGCAGGTAACTTTTATCAAGCCCCACCATACTGGCCAGATACCCTCCGGCAGAATGGCCTGTGACGAAAATCTTTTTTGGGTCTCCGTTGTACTTTTCAATGTTCTTGAAGGTCCATGCTACGGCAGCGGCAGCGTCTTCGATATAAACAGGATGTTTCACTTTTGGATGCAAACGGTAATTTACGGTTACTACAGCCACTCCCTTTTCCAACAGGCCCTCAGGAATGTGTTTTTCGCCAAATTCCAATCCCCCGCCATGAAACCATACGATGGTAGCCACATTTATCGTGTCTTTCGGAAAATAGACGTCCAGTTTGCAGCGTTCCTTGAGGTACGCATCCATACTTTGGGAAGTACTGTCGTAATATGAAATAGCTTCTTTGAGTTCATATGCGATTTCTTGTGAAACCACCATATGAGCCGCCCAAAGGAATATTAAAACAAAAGTGTTCTTTCTTACCATCTGTTCTTCCTTATAAGTTGATCGTTCCGTTTCTGTACAGATCCAAAGCTTTGTTCATGAGTGTATCGATATCCGTTATCGGTAAATCCGCATTCGGGTCCACCTTAAATATTTTCATCCGTGCGCGATTTCCGGCTTCAAGGTTCGGGTGGCTCAAGTGTTTTCCTTCTACCATCAAAAAATAGGGCTCCAAAGTCTTTTTATCCATCCATAGATAGCAAAACATTTTTTCCTTGTAACAAAAACAGGGCATCCCATATTTTGTGGTTTCAGAAATATTCACATCCATTCCGAGAACTATATCGCGCATCGCCAGCAAGCACCCTTTTTGAGGTTCCGGCTTGTCGAAATAGAAGGTACTGTCAGCAGGCATGCTCTTTTACACTTAATCATTGAATAGGCCAGGTAGCCATAAAGAAATTTCAGGAATCAGGGTTACCAAAATCAATACGATCAAACTGACCAATAAAAAAGGAAAGCCCGCTTTGCTGACCTTTCCGATGGAGACCTTTCCAATGCTGGAAGCCACGAACAGACAAACGCCTACGGGTGGCGTGGTCAAACCGATGATTAAATTCAACACCGCGATTACGGCGAAATGAATAGGGTCTACATCGACCGCCAAGGCCACTTTCAAGAGAATAGGGAACAAAATTAGCAGCGCGGCTATGGTTTCCATAAAAGTTCCGACGGCGATGAGCAAAAGATTGATTAGAAGCAAAACCACATATTTGTTCGAACTAAAACCCAATATTTCACTGGAAATCGTCTGCGGGATGTGTTCCGTAATTAAGATATAGCCGAACAAATTTGCAAATCCTACCAAAATCATCAATGAGGCGGAGGTCTTCATGGAATCGAGAATGACCACCTGTACGTTTTTAAAATTCAATTTCCCGTAAACGAAGCGGCCTACGACCAGTGCATACAATACGGCAACGATAGAAGCTTCGGTCGGAGTGAAAATTCCACCAATAATTCCGAAAAGAATGATAAAGGTCATCAACAGCGACCAAAAGGTGTCCACAAAACCTCTCGCAACTTGACCAAAAGTGCTTTTCGGATGTTTCGGATAGTTTTTCTTTCTCGCGATAACATATGCGACCAACATCAAACCAACACCCAGAAGCAAGCCCGGAATGGCGCCTGCCAAAAACAGTTTGCCGACCGACAGGCCACTTAGGGTCGCTGCAATAATCATGGGCACACTAGGGGGAATAATAGGTCCTACGGTAGAGGAAGCGGCCGTTATGGCACATGAGAAATCAGCATCATATCCTTCCTTTTTCATAGCCGGTATCATGACCGAACCCATACTGGCCGTATCGGAAATCGCCGTACCTGAAATTCCCGCAAAAAGCATTGAGGCCCCTACGTTCACTAATGCGAGTCCGCCTCGAATATGACCTAACAGATGATTGCAAAAGCTAATGATCTTTTCGGTAAGTCCACCTTGGTTCATCAAATTTCCAGCGATGATAAAGCCGGGAATACTAAGCAACACGAAAACATCAATGCCCGAGTACATTTTCATGGGCATTAAAATCAAGGGGATATCCGCACCGATCAAATAGACCAAACAGGCCAGACCCAAGGCAAAAGCGATGGGGTAGCGAAGCACAAGTGCAACTACAAATACAATGACCAGTATCCAAATCATGGGTCTTTTCTTTTAAATACGCGCACTATTTTATGCCAAGCATAGTAACATAGGGCAGCCCCGATAATGAACATGCTGCAGAACGAAATACCCATATTAAATCCCATACTCGGCGATTTTTCAATCATTCCCAATCGTATGAATTGAATGGAGTAAAAGGCAAAAACAGCGAACAATATAAATATGACAATGGGTATGGACTTATCTAAAAATACTTTCAGTTTCGGGTCGAACCTATTGTAAAAAGCATCTAAATGCACATAGTAGTTGGATTTCAAAGCAAGACCCGAGGCGAATGCAATCGCATAGATAAATAGAATTCGCGATGCCTCTTCGGTCCAAGAGGGAGTATCGAACCATGAAAAACGACAAATGATCTGGAGTAAGACCATGGCAATCAAGCCCCATGTACTTATCAAAGTGCCGATCTTAAGTAGTTTACCTATTCCTTTTCGCATGAGCTTCTTGTTCGCGTTTCAATTCGTGATAGATTTCCTGCATTTCAGGGGATAGACTATCATATATGGCCTTTTCACACTTTTTTGCAAATGCTTCAGTATCTACTTCGATTAATTCCATCCCCTTATCTTTCAGTACCTTCTGGATATTTTTTTCGTTTTCCAAAAAAAGGTCATGCTCATATTTTTGCATTTCTTTCCCGGCCTGCACCACCATTTCCTGAAGATCTGGTGGTAACTTCTGGAACTGTTTTTCGCCAATTACGGCGTAGACCCAACTTATGACGTGTCCGGTGAGATTCACATACTTCTGAACCTCGGCAAACCCCCCATTGTTGATCATGGCAAACGGATTTTCCTGTCCCTGTATCGTGCCCTGCTGCAGCGATGTAAAAACTTCGGAAAATGCCATTGGTGTCGGTTTTGCCCCTAGGGCGCTCCATGTGGTTACGAACGAAGGAACATTGGGCACCCGCAGTATGAGACCGTTTAAATCATCAGGATGCCGAATCGGACGATTTGAAGTCAAATGTCTGGGGCCGCGTTCAAAATGGCAAAGGGCCCGTACTCCGGCCTTTTCGATCATCTCGGTCTCCATCAATTTTCCGACCCTCCCGTTGATATAAAGATTCATATCGGTAGAGTCTTTCATCAAATAAGGCAACTCACAAAAAGTCGCGACCTCAAACCAGTTGGTCAAGGTCGATCCCGTTGTGGTGATATCGATTACTTCGGCCTGTATCAAACGAATGGCCTCGATTTCTTTGGCCAGTTGTTCCGAGGGGTACAAGAGTACTTTGATTCGGCCTTCGGAGCGTTCCTCCAAGAGTTGCTTGAAGTAATCGAACGCCTTGTACCAGGTATGGTCCTCCTTCACGATAATCGCCGTCCGAAACAGGAATTCCGGTTCGCGTTCGGTTGACTTGCAGTTCACAAGCAACAAGAAGGCCATAAGAAGTATCACATATTTCATAGAAAAACTACGCTCTAGGGGTTTTTAGGCATCTCTTCGTGTTCAATGCGGTCGGGGTATTTCATTGCCCTCGGCATTTTGATACTCGCTTTCATCCGTATTGCTGTTGGCATCGATCATGAATTTCCAACCCTCCTGCTCCAATTTTAAAATGGTCGACAGTTTGCCGTAGGACACTCTTTTTTCCTGGTCATCACCATGAATGGTCAAGGCATAAAAACCGTTATCAAGAATGGTATCCTCTATTTTCTTTCTGTCGATGATTTTAAAAGTAAGTTCCAGTTTTTGTCCGGTTTTTCCAAATCGCGCGAACATCTCGGAAAAGTAGTTCGCAATCTCCTTATTCCCACTGATGGAACTTGGATTGGACGAATCATACAGATTTAAAAGTACGGCATCTTCGACATAAAGTTGATCAATATTACTTGCATTCATATCAAGATACGCCAAGGCGAAAGCTTCATATACTCGGTTCGGGTCATGATCCGGAGTTTGGGAATACCCTTGTACAACCCATAAAAATAAGCAGAGCCGCAAGGCATGTCTTAACCAAACTAGTTTCACTTGATACGTTTTTAGTTGGAAATTTCCTTATCGATCTTATTCGTAGACCTCAACGATCATCTCTACTTCAATGGCAATATTGCTTGGAAGGGAACCCATTCCGACGGCGGCACGGGCATGTTTGCCCCTATCACCAAAAACCCCGACCATAAGGTCGGAATAGCCATTGACCACCTTAGGCTGGTCTTTAAAGTCAGGCGTGCAGTTGACCATTCCCTTGACCTTGACAATTCGTTTGACTTTGTTCAAGTTACCAAGTTCGGCCTTTAACACAGAAAGTTGATTGATTCCGGTAATGCGTGCGGCCTCATACCCTTGTTCAATAGTCAAATCATCTCCAAGTTTTCCGGTGATATTCTCCCCGTCGGCCTTACGGGGTCCTTTACCTGCCAAGAAAATCAGATTTCCTGTGCGTACGGCATTGACATAATTCGCCACGGGAGCGGAAGGGGTATTCAAGGTGATTTCGAGTTCCTTTAATTTGGCCTCTGGGTCATAATCTGCAGGGGGTGCCTCCACTTCCGGCATGGTTTGATTCGATTCCGCCTTATTTTCGACCGTTGTCTGGCACGCACATAATGTCAAGAACGCTACTGCTAAAAAAATACTTTTCATATTCGGTTGGATTTTATTCCTTAAAGTTAGGCATTTGCCAATAGCTCACGAACCCTTTGTGCAACAATTCGTTCTTGCCCCGGTTCCATCATCCAGGTAGTTATGCCGACCTCCTTCTCGTTCCCTACGGTCTCTATGGATGGATGGCCATTTACCAATTGTTTTCGAAAATCGGACTTACTGATCTTGACAATGCTTTCATCCCATCTAATCTTGAGACTGGGTACGTGATTGGCATGGGGAGGTACATGAATTTCCGTTTCCACGCCATTGACCGACGAGGCACTATCGCTTATGAGTTGAATTTGACTTTCCCAAAGTGCCCATTCCTTTTTGTGGTCTCGCGCGAGATAGAGCTCCAAGGCGACCAACATACCCAGTACCTCTTCTTTATTGACCTTCATCCCTCTTGCTATCGTAGTACCGCGAGGCGGTGTATGCAATCGGGCCGCTTCGATATATTTCCTTCTCCCCAATAACAAGCCCGCACTTTGAGGGCCGCGAATGCCTTTCCCTCCGGAAAAACAGACCAGATCAAATCCCATTTTCGTGAACTTGAACAAGTTTTCTACTGGGGGTACGTCGGCTGCGCAATCAACAAAAGTAGGAACGTCGTGTTTCTTGCCGAGTGCCACGAACTCTTCCCACTTGATTTCTCCCTTTTCGGTATTGGCATTTAAGAACCATAACATAGCGGTCTTTTTGTTGATGGCCTTTTCCAGTTCTTTTGCGGTGGTTACCTCCACTATTTTTGCCCCCGTATTGATCAGGGCGTGGGTATACCCTATGGAATGTCCTTTTTGCACGATGACCTCATCTTTGAGACCTTCTGTATTCGGCAGTTGCGCCACTTTTTTTTCGTCCATGCCACACATGACACCGGCCAAACCAATAGTCATTGCGCCGAATGCCCCCGAGGATACTGTTGCATATTCACATTCTAGCAGTTGTGCAATGCGCTCGCCCACCTTATCGTGTAATTCATCTAAATTCACATATTCCGTAGCGCCGTAGCTTATGGCCTCCGTAACTTCTTTGTGCATCAAAGATCCGGTCATTGAGGTGTAGGTGCCTGCCGCATTGATGAACGTTCGGAGGCCCAACTCCTTAAAGAAATCCCGTGCCAGGGGTTTCATCACAGCTTCCTCAGCGACCTTGGCAGTCACTATACTCGGACCGATCAAGGCTCCGATAAACGGAATGGCCGAGATGGTTTTCAATGCTTTTCTTCTTGTATTCATAATTCTGTTTTTTGATGTTAGTCGACAGCTGCAATACAATCCATCTCAACAAGGGATTTTCCAGGTACTCCGCCATAGGTAGCGACGGTGGTTCGAACTGGAGGATTTTTTCCGAAGCGTCCGCGAAAAACTTCGTTCATACCCTTATAATCATTGAGATCGGCCAAGTACACATTCACTTTCAATACCTGCTCCATAGACGAGCCGTTTCTTTCCAATTCTTTTTGCAGTTCTTGAAGTACTATTTCGGTATGGGCCTTGATCTCAAAAGGTTCCGTATGGGCGCCTTTACCCGCGATATAAAGGGTATTGCCGTGTTTTACCGCTCCTGAAAACAGCGGTATGTCTTGATCTGTAACGATTTCCCCTACTACCTCTTTTTTGATTTTTGATTTGGTTTCCATTGCACTCACCGTACCTACCCCGAATAAGGCGGCAATACCCATTCCCAATTTTTTGAAGGAGCCCCTTCGTGTCGTTCTATTTTCCATATGTTTTATTTTTAATCCTATTCTACCACATTCGCTTTTTAAGTAATTCCTGTATTTGTGCTTTTGGGACGGGAAGTTCATCGATATGATCATTCAACCATTTTGAAAAATCCTGTTCTATTTCCGCGGTCCATTTATTATCAATTTGTCCCGGGGTGTACTTTCCCTCCTTTAATCGAGTGATTCCGAATAAATCACGGAGGCGCACCACTTCAGAGGTGACCACCACTTTCTCGGCCAGATGGGCGGGAATGAACATCACCCCTTCCTTCTTGCCCAGGACAATATCACCTGGTAGTACAGTAGCCGCCCCTATGCGAATGGGTGAGTTGATACTCAAGAGCATCACTTCCGTTAGGAACGACGGGTGCCATTCGCGAACAAAAGCATTAAAACCCTCGATTTTGGAAAGTCCTTCTTGATCGCGACTGGAGGCATTGAAAACAACTCCTGTTTTCGACTTGGCATAGATGGCATTGCCCAAATTATCCCCGATTAAGGTACCATCTACTATTTTCCCAAATCCGTCCGCAACATATACATCACCCAGTTGCAGCATGTCGATCGGCCAAGAATTGGTATTGCCTATTTGTCCCTCTTCGGTTCCTTTCTTTTTGATTTGTTCGGAAACGTCGGGTCGGTTAGGCATATATTGTACCGTCAACGCCCTTCCTACCACAGGAACATCATCATGCAAGGGTTGCCAACCTCCTTCGAACTGATTGTGGTACCCCTCATTTCGCAATACGCCCCAAGCCTCTTCAATGGCCACAGATTTCATCCGCCTCAGGATATCATCGGCGACTTTAGGCCTTCCGTCCTCAAATCGTTCTCCCGTCCATTCGGGGGTAAGAAAAATAAGCTGTTCTTTTGAGGCGGTCTGTGCCAGGGTCAAATGCCCCGCCGCTATGATAAAGAGTATGGCATGCAATAATTTCATGAGCGTATCGGTATTAGTTACTTTGTATCCATTAGTTCTCGTTCCATTCGGGTTTTGATATCCCGTTCAGATCGTAGACCACCTTTCCGTCGCGGATGGTCAATTCGCATTCGAGTTTTTTAGTTCCCTTCATTCGTTTGCCTCGGGTATCGATAAATCCGAAATCGCCCTCCTTCAGGTTCAAAAGGGTTACATCGGCCACAGCTCCTTCCGATAAATGCCCTAAATCAGTACGTTTTATTGCCTGGGCGGCATTCCAAGTTACCGTGGCAATAAGCTCGTTCATGGGCATCTCCATGTTCAAAAATTTAGACATGACATTGACGATATCCTTCATCCCTCCGTTCATACTTCCCGTATGAAGATCGGTACTAATGGTATTTGGTTTGAACCCTTGCTGCATGGAAGGTATGGCTTGCTCGAACAAAAAACTTCCGCCCCCATGACCTACGTCGAAAACAATTCCCCTTTTTTGCGCGGCAAGTGCAAACTCCTCCACCTTTCCATTCGCATTGACCACGGGGGTCCTTCGCTGCACATGGGCATACGCATGTGTGAAAATATCCCCAGGACGTAATTTTTCCATAAAAAGGGTTTCCAATGAGAGTTCCGGCTCGCTCCCCCCGAAATCGATCATGACCGGAATATCGGCTAGATTACCCGCTTCTACCGCACGCTCCGTGGGGGTCCAATCAAATCCGCTGTAATGGGCCAATTTGACTCCAACGATGATTCCTGGATGCTGTCGTGCCACCATAGCCGTGAGCTTGGCGTTCATATCACCGAGGTTCTGCTCCATGGCACCGCCTTTCATTCCGGACCCTACGATATTCAAAAAACAGAGTACCCTTGTTTTAGACCGCTCGATGGCTTGCTCTTTAAAGGTCTGAAAATTACGCCACCCGGATCCCCCAGCATCAACTACAGTCGTCACTCCGCTTCTCAAGGTAAAACCATCCGGCGGTAGCGCCGTAAAACTGTTGCTCAGATAGGCATTGGGCTCCGTACCGAAAAAATGATGGCCATGTATGTCAATGAGTCCGGGAGATACAAATAAGCCTTCCGCATTGATTACGGTTTTCGCTTTGCGCGCCGAAATGTTGTCACCGACCGCTGCTATTTTACCATCCTTGATGGCCATATCCATCACCTTATCCAAACCGTTTTTGACATCGATAAGGTGTCCCTTTTTAATAAGAATATCATAGTCTTGGGCAAACGCAACCGTGGTAAACAGATAAAAGGCTGCGAACAGAAAATTAAAACATACCGTCTTTTTCATCTTTTTCGATTTGAATCTTATTTTGCGGCGGCGTCTACCGGCGTCATCGGTTCATCATTTTGATCTTGTTCCTTGCGAACCGTTTGTACTTCTTCCGGTTGAATGTCACTTGCTTCGTTTCCAAAATTGGATCGGATATACGTTAAGACCTCCGCGATTTCCTTATCGTTCAAGAAGGCATGCTGTGGCATTACACCGTTGTACACCTTTCCTTCAATTTCAAGACTCCCTTCCATACCGTTGAGCAGTACCTTGATCAACCGTTCCTTATCGCCCGTAACCCAATCGGTTCCGGTAAGTGGAGGAAACCGACCCCCTGCGCCTTTACCATTGAGTTGATGACAAGCACTACAGTAGCGATAGTAGGTGTTTTCACCTCCGACGACTTCATCTTTCATCAGATTGTCGTCAATGACATGGGGCGTACGAACATGTGACATGGCTTTCCGTTGTTCCATACCCGCCAACTGCCTCTCGCCAAAAGTGGTCTTTTCGCCTTCATAGGTCACTTTCCAGATTTTGCCCTCGACCGAATCGGAAATATACATTGACCCATCAGGGGCAAAAGCAATTCCCATTGGGCGGTGTTTCGCGTCGGTCACACTGACAATAGGGTCAACTCCGGCAAAGCCATCTGCAAATACTTCCCAAGCGCCACTGGGTTTTCCATCCTTAAAAGGAACAAAGGCCACGATATAGCCCGATTGCGGATAGGGGGCACGATTCGTAGATCCATGAAATGCGATAAAGGCTCCATTCTTGTAGCGGTCGGGAAATTGGTCGCCTTCATAGAACACTAGGTCGTTGGGTGCCCAATGACCAGGGAAGCCCATGATGGGATCTTCAAATTGATCGCATCTTCCTATACTATCGCCATCGCCACCATATTCAGGCGCCAATACCTTTTTTTCTTTTATCTGATCATAATAGCAATAAGGCCAACCAAAATCGGAGCCCTCCGTGACGCGCATAAACTCTTCTGAAGGGAGCAAGGCGCTTTCATGAGGAGAATACTTGTTGGGCCATAAGCGCAACAAGTCATCGCGCCCGTGCATGACGGCATATAATTCCTCATCTACCGGGTTCCAGTTCATCGCGACTAAACTTCGTATTCCTGTGGCATATTTGTAGCCATCCTTTTGGGTCTGTCCCAATTGGTTGGCATCAAAACGCCAAATACCTGCATGGTCTTCCAGTTGTGGGCATGGATCTTGCCCGGGTGCTCCGGGCGTGCGTTTCGGATCCTGACAGGCATTCGAAGGAGCTCCAAACGGCACAAACATATGCCCCTTATTATCAAAGGCTATGGGTTTACCAATATGTTCATGTTTACCATGCTCGTGATCATCGGTCAAAACCACCTCGGCCTCACCTTCGGGAATCAGGGTGCCAGGTTTCAACTTATAGCGATACACCACCAAATCAGAGCTAAAATAAATATAGTCGTTATATACACGCATTGCCGTAGCATAACTCCATTTGTTTTTCGGCGAGTTTCCACCGAATTTTTTGACCACATCGGCCACGCCATCGTCATTGTCATCCTGCAGTGCAACCACCGACGCATTTTCATTGGCATTTCTCAGTTTGGCATAGAGGATATTGTCTTGGGTAACCGCCATATGCCGCACGGTTTCGGCAACACTATCGACCACAACAACGGACTTGAAATCATCAGGAAGCAGCAGTCCCCCATCGGGGGGCTCACTAGTACACCTAACGAAAAATCCTGTTATCAGGAAGAAGAATATCGATCTCTTTAGGTTGGACAAGATGGTAGTTTTTTGGTTCGTAAGGGTTGTTGCGGTCGTCTTCGAAGGGGGACGTCGAAAGAACAAAAAAAGTGATGTGATATCGGGTCGGTATCTGTCACAAAACCACAGCTTTAAGATACCGTTCTTTTCAATAAGAAGCAAGGGATATTCAAAAAATGTGTACGAGCACATTTTTTTGACCAACTATGGATATAAGTGTTTTACTAATCAAAAATCAAGCTTCCGAAAAAAGAGGGTTGATGAAAATCGGGGCTATCGGTCCCGACCGGATTCCAACTCAGGTAATGTGGCTTTGAGGTATCATCGGCACATTTGTAAAAATTGGCCTTGGCCCTAAGGTCTTTTAAGGTGATGCCCTGGTTATGGGTTAGTACTTCTGCAGGAATGACCACCGTCATTTCCCATTCGTGGCCTCCTTTTCGCTCTTCGAAAGCTTTGCTCCCCAACGAAGATTCGACCCGAACCGTTTCCTCAATAATTGTAGGATCGACAAACTTTCGTTCGTTTCTATCGGGTCCATAGGCCAAATGGGTCACTCCTATGCAATTAAATTCGAAGTTGTAGTAGTTGCCATCGCCTATAGGGTCAAGAAAAAACTCTACACAACTATCCCGATGCGTTGCACTATTGGTCTCTGTTCTTTGGGCTAAGACATTCTCCTCCTGCACATAAAGCTTCAACCAAATTTGATTTGCGTGGTGGGCTATTCTGAATTTAACTTCAGGACGGTACGGAAAAACTTCCCAATTGATGAAATCGATTGAGTGAAGTTCGGCATTGGCCTCTAAGAGTTCGGAAACTTTCGATAAGCTTGCTTCTCCAGAAAACGCTATTTCAACTACATGCAATTCTTTGTTATCTACCATCGTTGTTTGTCCAAACCCAATAAGGTGAATAAAAAATAAGATGACTCCATAATATCTCATGCCGACGGCTTTTTTAAGCATATACTATACCATTTCGGTTCCTTTTCCCTAAAAAGACCATGAGTCCTTGAGGCATAGGGTTATGCGTAAACCGTTTGTATTATTGGCCCCGGATGCCCTTCTACTCCATGGGGTGTTCTTTTAATAGTTCCGCTGGGGAATAAAACCCTTCCTTGTCCTTGGTCTGTTCCCGAACCTTCTTCACTAAATCGGGTGATATGACCGAGGCTTTATTGTCAAAAGCGTTTCGTACAAAGGTCAATACCGCCGCGATTTCCTCATCGTTTAGCATTCCTCCGTACGGGGTCATAGGCACTTGACCCGGATAGGTTTTCCCCATCAATTCCAATGGCCCCATAAGGCCATGCAAGGTCAGTTTGATCAAGCGTTCTTCGTTGCCGGTCACCCAGGGGGATTTTGCCAGAGGGGGGAATTGCGATGCACTCAATCCCAAACCGTCTGGTTGGTGACAGGTCACACAAAAACCTTCTCGATTGTAGATTTCCTCGCCCATTACAAAGAGCTTCTTGTCGGCACCTTCTAGATTGGTCTTGGTTCCCCCATCGACCTCTTGCCCCACGTTGACCCCTTGAATATGGGCCAATGCTGCCTCATAGGGTTTCTCCATCCAAGTATCCATAGGTAATTTACCTGCTGCTTCGATAATGGGTAGCCCTTCTTCCTTTGTCAACCACGATGCCGCTACAAAGGCTTCCAATCGTACGCGCGGGTGTTCATCTTTGGCAGCTGTCATCAATAATTCGGGTTGATTTTCAATCTGATGTCCGGCGTAGCGTAATACCTTGACCGCGGCGGCCCTGGCCCGAAAATCCCTGGCGCTCAACACTTGATTCAAGAGATCGGCGTCCACTTGGTTCAGACCCCAGGTGACCCATAGTGCTTCTAAAAGATAGTGCTCATAGGCTGCATCGGTTTTATCCAAGGTGCCTACCCAATTTTTCAAGGTTGCTAAAACTTCCTTCGAGTCCCGCGCCCTTAGCTCGCGTTTCGTGCGATATCGGGTTCGGAATTCGGGCAATTTGAGGTTCTCTAAAAGTTCTTCAATACTCGCATCGACGATCTTGGCCGGCTCGACCAATGGTCTCTCGGGGTAGGTAATTCTATAAATTCGTCCATGTACATGATCTCGTAACGGGTCGCGAGCATTGTGTTGCATGTGTCCGACGAGAACGTTGTGCCAATCTACGATATAGAGCGAACCGTCGGGAGCGAATTCCATATCCACAGGACGAAAATTGGTATCCGTTGACGTAATCAAATCCAATCTATGTTTACTGAGGTATCCGGCACTGTCCGGGTCGTCAACCATAGTATGTTGTTTGGTGCCCAAAAAGCCGATGGTATTATTGATGATCAAATCGCCTTGCACCTCATCCGGAAAATGGCGGCTTGAAATGAATTCAAGTCCCGAGGTCGGCCGTACCCGGTGTACTTCCTCAATCAAATTCTTGGGCAGCGGATTGGCCTGTCCATATCGTGATTTGATGGTTCCTGGAGTCATCCAGGTCATATCAGGACCGGAAGTATGCGCGAAAAAGGGTTGTCCCCAGTCATCAAAGGCAATTCCCCAAGGATTTGGTATGGGCAATTGGGCCGTTCGCTCCAAATAATGCCGTTGTGGACTGTACCTGTAAAACCCACCATTAGTAGCTCGAACCGGACCATAAGCCGTTTCTACGTTGGTATGTAGAAACACGCCTTCCCCCATATATATGGCACCAGAGGGATCTGCCGCGAAAGCACCTGCAGTATGGTGTGTATCGTGATCGTCAAATCCGCTTAAGATAATCTCCTTCTCATCGGCCTTGTCATCACCATCGGTGTCCTTTAACAAGACCAGATTGGTTCCTTGGGAAACATATACCCCTTCTGGGGCAAATTCAAAACCAATCGTCAAATTCAAATCATCGACAAAGGTAGTTTGCTTATCGGCCTTGCCGTCTTTGTCAAGGTCTTCAAGAATGATAAGCTTGTCTTTAGGCTTTTTGTCGCCCGGTTTATAGTGTGGATAGGAGGGCATCACCCCTACCCAAAGCCTACCTTCATTATCAAAAGACATCTGAACGGGGTTGGCCAGATCCGGAAACTCTTTTTCCGAGGCGAATAGCTCTACTTTATACCCTGGAGCGGCCTTTATGCGATCAAGGGCTTCCTGACCGTATTTATAGCCGTCTTCTACCTTGCCCATCCCAGGATCGTAATTCGATTTTACAGGAGGAAGTGTTCTAGTCTTTTCATCCGCAGCTGCGACGTCAAAATCAGCCCCTTCAACAACGGCCCAAATGGCACTATCACGAATGACGGTCATCTGATTGATCTTTTCTTTCTCGTAGGGGTAATTGTCGGGGCCAAAAGGATCATAGCGCCTGCCCCAAGCGTGCACTCCATTGGGCAGCTTGATTTCATTATGCCAAAACCAATTTTTTTCCACAACGGCATTGTGGACCACATCACGGTTCACCGTTGTTTGGACGCTCCCCTTCCCGAAAACTTCATCAGCCAATAGGGTGGCAAACTTCCGGTAGCCGAAATCGTTCAATTGAAATCCGTCGGCGGTAATCTGTTTTTCTTCACTAGCGTACCATTCCGAACTTGGCGTAAATGCGTCCACAAATAGTACGCTATCCTGAATGGCCACTTCACGCATCGCTTCAGTATACCGCTTCAGATTCTTATTTTCGGTTTGCCCTTTAGGCAAGTCCATTTTGGCCGAAAGATCCTCAAAAGCGATCGGGGACACTAGGGCCAATTTCGGTGCACTTGTACCATTGTATTTTTGATTTTTGGTATGCGCCACAAAGGCATGTAGCTCCCTCTTGAAATTTTCCAATCCCGCTTCTCCGGCAAAAGATTCATTATACCCGAAAAAAGCCAAAACGACATCTGCCTTCAAATTGGTCAACCATTCGTCTTCCGAGGGAAAGAATCCGATGCTGCCCGAGGTATTGCCCAACTCATTTGGGTAAAACGCTTCCGCACCAGGGAATGCCCAAGGCAATTTCCGGGACGAATGGGGACGAAACCCGGCGGTGTTGCCTGGATCGGCCATGTTTCGTATGAATAATGAGCTATCGGGATACCTCAGATGCATCTCGGTTTCGAAATGTCCAAAATTCAGCATTCGAGAAGCCAGATTATTTCCGATAAGCACGATATGTTGCTGATTCCGAACTGGAATTCCGCTCTCCTCCTTGGAAGTACATCCCATCAGCGATACGAACATCAAAAAAAGTATGGCGATCGTTACTGGATTGTTGTGTAAAAGTCGATTCATCATCTGTGGGTTTAGTTTTTGGTTAGGGTGACATGTATGCCCTTTTCTACGGATAACTCACACGCCTCTATAATCTGTTGACACGTAATCGCATCCTTTATGCTCGATAGGGGTTCTTCACCTAATCGTACTACACGATCGATAAAGTGGGTCGCCGTATTTTTTATGGATTCAGGATAGTTCTGATAGGTCTGCGAATGTGCCCCGTTACGATCATTGATGACAAAATCGCGATAACTGTATCGGGTGCTACCCTTAGTGCCGATGACCTTGATCATGCATGTCCATGGGTCTCCGGAGTGGTCATCATTGGCAAAACTGGCACAGAGGTGACTTAAGGTTCCATTTTCCATTTGAATATTCGCCATAGCCACGTTCTCTTGAGGCGCAAGGGTATCATCTACTGTATTCATTAAACAGGACACCGTTTTTGGCACCCCTGCGAGATACAGCATGGTGTAGCTATGGTGCGTCAATATCTGCCGAATCACTCCGGGATACCGAGCGCGAATCTCATCGGCATGGTGTATGTTGTACATCATGTAGAACTGGGTTATCGCCCCCAATTTGCCGTTTTCTATCATCGCCCTCGCACGTTCAATTGCGGGTTCATAGATGTAATTGTGCACGGGCATACATTGGACACCGGCTTTTTGAATAGCAGCATTCATTCGTTCCAATTCATCGATGCTTGATGCAGCAGGTTTTTCTACCAGCACATGTTTCCCAGCCTTGGCGGCCTGGATCGTATACTCGCAATGGGTCTCCATGTTAGTCAACACAAACACCGCATCTATCTTGGGGTCATTCAGTAACTCCTCCACGGAATTATATACCTTACAACCATAGACAAGGGCCTTCGAAGCCCCTTTGCCATGGGTACGGTTCCATAATCCGATCAACTCGGCACCTTGCAATTCATTGATCGCCTCTGCATGCAAATTGGCAATGTCGCCTGCTCCAATAAAACCGATTCCTATTGTTTTCATGAAGCCGGTGTTGAATAGGTGAGTATTCCTTTTTCAGCCATTTCCTTGAATTCCAAAAGTGATTTTCGAATGCCTAAGGAAATATCGGTAAGGGGTAGATTTGAAAACGTACTATTGATTTTACTATGGTCCAAGTCACAGATAAACAAGTTGGGCGGGGCATTTTCAACAATGGACAAGGACGTAAGATCACCCATACCCAATTCTTTAGCCTGATTGGCCGCAAGCGCTAAAAAAGATGCAATAGGAATGGTTTCCCCCTGAATATTGAAAGCTCCGAAACCCTTGTACGGTTGGATACATACTGCAGCGAACTGTGCGCCGACATCCTCGACATAATGGTAATTTTCACGACCCTGATAAGGCATTTCAAACGAGGCTTTTTCATTTTTTATCGCGGCCAATACGATGGCTTTCAACGCATTGGTCGGGGCGGAGGTTTTGCCTTTGTCACGGCCTTTTCCATAGGTCGTATTGATCCGTAGGCATACCGTAGGTACCTTGGTATTGTCATAAAACAAGCGCGCCAAGTGTTCCCCGGCTAATTTCCATATTCCGTAGTGATTGGGCGGGGCCAAGGGAACCTCTTCCGAAATGGTTTCTTGCGGATACATCGATCGCATTCCGTAGACGGCGGCAGAACTGGCAAATACGAATCGCTCCAATGCAGGAAGTTTTTCCGCAGCATCGAATAAGGCCATGGTTCCCCCCGTATTGATTTCCATTCCACCAATATGGTCGCGTGAACAATCAGGACTTTGATACGCCCCCAAATGAATGATATGGGTCGGGCTCACTTCAAGCAATACCCGTTCAATTTCGAGGTAATTGGATACATCCAAGGTCACGAACTCAAGACGCGGGTCAAGTGCTTCCCCTAACCATAATTTTAAGGGCTCCGCATTATTGGAGCGTGTTGCAATAATGATTTTATCGACCTGATCCGATTGCAGTAATTTATAGATGGTAACGGAACCGATACAACCTGTTCCTCCTGTGATAAAAATTTTTGTCATGTACTAGTTCTTCTGTGCTATTTCTTTTATGCTGTACGGGTTACATTGTGATTTAAATCTGTGGCGAACCTGTCGTATTCTTTATTTTGTTAGTAGGTAGGCCTGACGGAAGGATTTAAAAATTGCGCCCCGACCGGCAAAAATCTAATTCATTTTTACAACTGCCTTCATATTACGGGCTTTTATAGAATCTTCAAAAGCCTGCGTAACATGTTCAAATTCATAGAGATCGGTGTAATGCTCGGCCGGAAAAACACCCGTGACCATCAATTTCATTGCGGACATATAATCTTCGCGGCATGACCCCATCGACCCTCTCAAGTTCAAGGAGGTTCGTGTCAGGTGGGTGGCATTGATTGGCACCTCTTGTCCATAGGTCGCGATGACACAGATATCCCCTTCAGGGCGAACCACATCTATGGCTTCGGTAAGTACTGCTGGCACTCCGGAACATTCGATGAGCAAATCTACCTTTCCATTAATACCGAACGGAATACCGTTAGTATCGGCGATTCCTTTTTGCAATTGGGAGGTCAGTGTATCTTCTGGGGATACTTCCAAAGTGATAAACCCACGTTCCTTTGCTTTTCTCAAACGAATGTCTCGGTCATGGGCAATACCTGTCACTGCTACCCGAGCACCTGCCGCTCTAGCAACCTCGGCAGACATTAAACCGATGATTCCACAACCGGTCACCACCACATCTTGACCAGGCTTGATATCACATTTGCGGTATAGGGCGTTTGTAATGATCGACAGGGGTTCGACCAAAGCGCCTTGCGCCGGTGTCAATCCTTCCATTAAGGGTACGACCCGATCCGATTCTAGCACTACGCGTTGGCCAAAACCGCCGTTTCTATGAAAACCGATAATCTGCTTTCTGGCACAAAGATTCCATTTGGCCACACTACAGGCAGGGCAATCTTCTTCTTGACATCCTAACATGGCCAAGGGGGTAAAGATATCGCCCACCTTGACATCGCCATGGTCGCCTGGCCCTAATTCGAGCACCTGGGCGCTAAATTCGTGACCGATAATACGCGGTCTTTCTACCCAATCAAAATTTGCCTTGCCAATGGAAGCGCTGTTGTCAGAGCCACAGATGCCGGTATAGAGTGTCTTTGCTAATAATTCGCCCTCCTTTAAGGGTGGCAGCTCCATCGGTACCACTGCCGTATTCTTGGTTACATCGTCTGCATTCGGATAAATTTTTTCCTTTCCTTGAAGGCAAAAGCCTTGTATTGATTCACTCATGTATTCGTTGTCGTTTTTTTATGGATGTTATTGGTTTTATGGTTTCAAAATTTACGGAGAGTATCTTTTGCCGATACGCCCTCCTTCGAAAGGACGTTGCTCACGACCATTCGACACCAGTATCTTTCCAAGTTTTTGCCTTTGCGGATTCTAAGACCGCCTCACAGACTTTCTGGGTTTCTTGGGCTTCCTTGAAGGTTGGTGAACAGGGTTTCCCATCCTCCAAACATTTCAAGAAATCGGCTACTTGATGCACAAAGCTATGCTCATATCCAATGGATAATCCAGGCACCCACCATTTGTCCATATACGGCTGGTCGCCATCAGTTACATGAATGGAACGCCAGCCTCTTTCGATGGACTCATCGCGATGGTCGAAATACTCTAGACGGGTTAGGTCGTGCAAGTTCCACTTAATCGAAGCATGTTCCCCATTGATTTCGAAGGTAAACAAAGCCTTATGCCCTCTTGCGTAGCGCGTGGATTCGAACAGTCCGAGAGACCCGTTATCAAAATGGCAATGGAAAATACAGGCATCATCGATATCGACTTTTTGTTTTTCGCCGGTTCCGGTATGTACCCGCTCCTTAATAAAGGTCTCTGTCATGGCGGACACATCGGCTATTCCTCCATTCAGCCACATCGCAGTATCGATACAATGCGCTAGCAAATCACCGGTAACTCCCGAGCCTGCCGCGGCATTGTCGAGTCGCCAAAGTCCTTCCCCGCCTTGTGGAAGTTCAGGACTTATGGTCCAGTCTTGCAAAAAGTTGGAACGGAAGTGGAAGATCTTGCCTAGTTTACCTGAATCGATCAACTGCTTGGCAAGAGTGACTGCGGGAATGCGTCGGTAATTGAAATATACCGTATTTGGCACCCCTGCCTTTTCAATAGCATCGACCATCGGTTGGGCCTCGGCCACCGTACGGGCCAACGGTTTTTCGCAAAGTACCATCTTACCGGCTTCGGCGGCGGCAATGGCAATTTCGGCATGCATGTTATTCGGAGTGCAGATATCAATAGCGTCAATATCATCTCGTGCGATCAGTTTTCGCCAATCTGTCTCATACGATTCATAGCCCCATTGTTCGGCAAATGCTTTTAGCCGATCTTCGTTTCGCGCACAAACGGCTTTCAACACAGGCGTATGTGTTAATTCTGGGAAAAAGTTCCCTACGCGTCTATAAGCATTGGAATGTGTACGGCCCATAAATCCGTATCCTACCAAGCCTATTCTTATTTCTTTTTTACTACTCATTTTTCAAAAGTGTTATCGTGAAGAATTCGTCCCCTAAGGCCTTTACAAGAGCACGGAAGTTCTATTAATCTATTCATACCAGCCATGCAGGTCGCGCACTTGGATCATAGCACCCAAAATATCATTCCAGGTCTTGGGTTGCATCATGACATCATTGGGAAACATACAGCCATCCCAACAGATATGTCTGAACTTTTTGGTGAGCACCCCGTTTTCGTCACGTAACCAGTGACCGGCATCTACGGCAATATCCAATTTTCCGTTGGGATCTGAGGCCTGACAATGCCTTCCTGTTTTATCGTGGGAACCCGAGCCAAAAACGGTGCCATCATTTTGAGCCACGTGAAAGTCGATAGTCCACGGTCGAAGGGCAGCGGTTAACGTTTTAAGACCTTCTGACAAAGTCGCTCTATCATTCCAATCAAAGTCTTTCGGCAGTATACGCTCATCTTCCTTATTGTATCCTAGGAGATATAATAAGGTATGCGCCATGTCTGCTTGAAATCCGATATTGGGTCGGTCAACGGCCTCAAGGGTCTTGAGCATGGTTTTCCACCCGTGCATACCCCCCCAGCAGATTTCACCTTCGGCAGCGAGTGACTCCCCATAATCCGCAGCTACATCACAAGCTTCGCGAAAGGTTTGGGCTATCAATTTCGTATTTCCGACTTCATCTTTGGCCCAACTTTCGGGGTCTATGGAAGAGTCGATGCGCACAATGCCATTTGGCCTTACCCCGATATCACGCAACTTCTTGCCGATCTCGCAGGCCTTTCGCACTTGAGAGACGAATTGCTTTCGCTCCTCGACGGAGCCCATTGCGGAACCTCCACCGGTGCCGGCCCAAATGGGTGCCACAAGGCTTCCGATTTCCAGGTTTTTGGCCTGTGCCTTATCGGCCATGATCTTGATAGCATCATCCGATGAATCGATATCCAGATGAGGGTCGGCCACAAAAAGATCGAATCCGTCGAATTTGACTCCGTTTACCTCGGCATTTGCTGTGAGTTCGATCATAGTGTCGATATCGATCGGCGGTTCGGAATCGGGACCTTTACCTACCACTCCGGGCCAGGAGGCATTGTGTAATTTAGGGTAGTTGTTTTTTTGCATTGTGAATGTGATTTAGTGGTATTTGTTTGTAACGTGTACGTGCACAAAGACAACTAATTTAATTAAAATTCGACTATTATGGCCGATAAAACTGTTGGTTTTGTAAAAGGGACGCTTATTTTGTGATAAACCGACAAGACTTGGGCAAATTAATTATGATAATAACAAAAAAGTAAGTAAACTTATAGACTCAAAAAGCACTACAACCAATTAATCTAACAGTTTATACAAACTTTTTCAAATTATGGAAACGAATACTTCAACGAATGCCAACAGACTCTTTTATGGTAGTTGTTTTGCCTTGATCACAACTGCTTTTTCCTTTGCTATTGCTGCGGGCATATTAGATCAACTCAAAATAGAACTTGGTTTGACCGCAAGTCAGGCCGGTATTGCAACATCAATGTGGTTTTTAGGGTTTCCGATATCCATGGTTATCGGTGGATTGATCTATCATAAAGTCGGCGGAAAGGTAATTATGCAATTCGCCTTTTTTGCCCATGCTATTGGTATTTTAATGCTCATCTTCTCTGGAAGTTATGTAGGGCTGTTGATTGCTAATTTACTCATTGGGCTTGGAAACGGATGTACCGAAGCGGCCTGTAACCCTATGATTGCGGATGCTTATGAGGGGAATAAGATGAGTAAGATGCTAAATCGGTTTCACATGTGGTTTCCAGGAGGTATTGCCATAGGTAGTCTACTATCAGGGTTCATGACCGATAATCTTGAAATATTGGGCCGTAACCAAGTTTGGTTATTGTTGATTCCCACATTTATCTATGCCTATTTGTTTTTCGGACAGTCATGGCCAAGGGCAAAAGTGCAAGAGGCCGCAACACTAACGGGCAATGTCAAAGCCATGATCACCCCCTTATTTCTATTTATCGCCGTATGTATGTCCTTAACCGCCATTTCGGAATTTGGTCCGAACCAATGGGTAAGTCTGATTCTATCAAAAAGTGGGGCCCACCCCATGATCATTCTTGCATTAACGGCCGGACTCATGGCCGTGGCTCGTTATTTTGGCGGGGACATGGTGGCTAAATTCGACCAGACCGGTGTGCTTCTAGGCTCGGCGGTATTGGCGACCATCGGCGTCTATCTTTTTAGTACGCAAACCGGGGCCATGGCCTACGTGGCAGCTATCATATTTGCCTTAGGAATTGCCTATTTCTGGCCGAATATGATTGGTTTGGTCGCTACTAAGGTTCCAAAAAGTGGAGCGCTGGGAATGTCGATTATCGGCGCCGTGGGGATGTTCGCGAATACCATTTTTCAACCCATCATTGGTGGATGGATCGATGCTGATCGAGCGGTCGCCGAAGCGAATGGATTAACCGGTGATGAATTAGAACTCGTCTCGGGGCAAGCCACATTAGGAACAATGGTATTATTTCCTGGAATTCTAATCATACTTTTTACCATACTCTATTTTTGGCTGAAGAACAGAAAATCGGATGATGCCGTACCCGCAGCGGCTCACTAATTAAGATTGAAATATTGAACAATCCCCTGCCTGCCTCAGGAGGGGGTTGTTTATTTAGGGGGTAAGCTTCCCCCTCTTACAAGAACGAACATTAAACGCAATTGCTATGAAAATAGGAATGAACATGCTCCTTTGGACGAATCACGTTACTGAAGAACACTATCCCATTATAGACGAACTCAAAGCCACAGGTTACGATGGTATCGAGCTGTATATGGGCGAGGGCGATGTATCGCATTATACCCTACTCGGAAATCATTTTGCCGATTTGGGCCTCGGCGTGACCACCGTCACCGGACTGGCCCCAGAAGAGAATATTTCAAGTGCCGATGCCCAAGTTCAACAGGCGGGTCTTGATCGTCTAAAATGGGCCATAGATAATGCCCAAGCATTAGGTGCCGATAATATATGCGGGCCGTTACACTCCAGTTTTGCATACTTCACCAGACAGCCCCCTACCCAAGATGAACGAAAAAGAAGCGCCGAAATGCTTCGCAAAGCTGCAGAATATGCCGCAACCGCCAATATCATACTATGCCCTGAGGCATTGAACCGCTTTGAGTGCTATCTCTATAACACCATGGCAGACCTAAAGACCTTGGTCGAAGCCGTTGACCATCCGAATTTGGGAGCTATGTATGATACACATCATAGCAATATTGAGGAAAAAAGTCAGTCTGACGCACTGCGTACAATTGCGCCCGTTTTAAGGCACGTTCATATCAGCGAGAACGATCGTGGCACGCCCGGAAGTGGTCAGGTGCAATGGGATGATGTATTCCCTACACTGAAGGAGATCGGCTATGATGGTTGGCTGACCATTGAAGCATTCAGCACCCTTATTCCCGAATTTGCCAACGCCATCAATGTCTGGCGCGACTATTCCCCTTCCACCGAAATCTATACCCAAGGACTTGAATTTATCAAAAATGGCATTCAATAGCCCCTTTAACCAGTTAACGATTCGAAAATGAAAAACTTGATTTATGTGTTTGTCTGTTTGGCCTTTATCACCTGTAAAGAACAAAAAAAAGAGGAAGTTATCGAACAAGCCGTTGTAGATGCTCCTGAAGAATGGCTCGTTTTTGAAGGCGCCACACCGAATGCCAAGCATATTGTATTGGTCTCAGGGGATGAAGAATACCGCTCGGAAGAAGCGCTTCCACAATTGGCCAAAATTCTATCGACCCATCATGGCTTCAAATGCACCGTGCTGTTCGCGCAAAACCCAGAGAAACCCGGAATTGTTGATGCGAATTACGTGAAGAACATCCCTGGACTTGAAGTGCTCGACTCCGCTGATATGATGGTACTACTTACGCGTTTTCGGGCCTTACCGGATGCTCAGATGCAGCACTTTGAGGACTATCTTAAGGCGGGAAAACCGATAGTCGGAATTCGAACGGCCACCCACGCCTTTAATTTCGCAGCGGATGATGAAACCAACTTTGGGCATTATAGTAATGCCTATTCTGGAGCGATGGAAGAATGGACAGACGGTTTCGGCAGATTGGTCTTGGGTGAAAAATGGCATACACATCACGGACACCACAAGCACCAAAGTACGCGGGGAATCATTGCGGATGGAGCTGAAAAACATCCGATAGCTTCCGGAATAGAAAGTGGCAGTATTTGGGGACCAACCGATGTCTATGGGGTTCGCCTCCCGCTTCCAGGAGATAGCCAACCGATCATTTTAGGTCAGGTCATCGATCGAGAAGGTGACTTTGATGAAAACGACTTGTTCTTCGGACTGAAACCGACCGATTCCAAACTGGCTACTGAAAACAACGAGGGCCTAAAGGTCAATACTATTTTGATGCCCATCGCTTGGACAAAAAGCTATCAAATTCCTGGTGGAAAAGAAGGAAAAGCGTTCGCCTCAACAATTGGTGCCGCAACTGATATGTTGAATGAAGGGGTGCGTCGTCTGCTTGTAAATGGTGTTTTCTGGGCCATGGGCTCACCCGTTCCCGAATCGGCCAAAGTAGATCTTGTTGGCGATTACCAACCCTCCGCGTACGGGTTCAAAGATGACAGCTATTGGGTCGACAAGCACCTGACCATTGAGAGCTTAAAGTAGGGACTGAGATTCTTCTCTTGGCCGAAAACCGATGCGTTCGACCCTAAAGAAGGGCGACACTTCATTTTATCCCTGAGTGGTGATCACTCACTCGGGCCGCTTCTCGGCTTCCAGCCTGTGACGGATGAAACTCATCCGGCCTATAGTAGCTGTAATCGCTTGTACGATTAAAATGGTTCTTCTAGACGCTTCCGACCGGACAACGAATAGCGTTGTACTCCGAAGCCACATTCGTGTTTTTTTATAACACCGGCAAAGGTATTGCAATACGCCCGTGAGGACCACTCCATGAAGAAAGCCAGTTTAACCTTAGATGCCCTGCAAAGGGCACTAAAACGCTCCCCTTCCAAACCACAACACTCTACTTTCAGGCAGTGACGCGGGGCCTTGTTACACTACCATGTCACCCTAATTTTTTTGCACTAATCTCGGTTGCCTCCTTACTTCCAAGATCAAGATGATCGATCGAGGCATAATTGGGTTTTGCGATCATTTTGGTGAAGATGTCCCGGTTTCTCGATTTGGTCAACTCGGGATTTTGGCCCTAACTATTCCACATGTATCGTTCCAAAATCTGGACGACTCTCGACACATCCTTACTTAACAAATTTTTAACGTTTAAAACCAAACCTGCAAAACCAAACCGCGTAGATACCCCCGAATAATAATCTAAAAACAATGTAAAATGAAGAAAACAAAAATGTATTTAGGGCTGCCCGCTTTGGTCGTGGCAGGTATCGTATTGATAGCAGCGGATCATATCGATGCTCCCACCACCACCGGACAAACAGCCGATGTAACCGACTTTTTCGCCTTCGAACCTACTGAAGGCTCGGACAACACCGTATTCGTCGTAGACCTACAGACCAACGTTTTGCCGGATTTGGCCTATGGCGAATTCGATGAAAATGTACTGACCGAGATCAATATCGACACCAATAACGATTTGGTGGAGGATCTCGTCATCCAAGCTATTCCGAGGGATGGAAGAATGTATTTCTTCGGTCCTGTTGCCCCGGCACAAACCGGACTGAACAGCACGGTGATGACCGATTTACCTTTAGGGGATGTCACTATTTCGGGAGCCACTGCGGTGACCGAAACTACCGCTGATGGCGTAAAGCTCTTCGCGGGGCCAAGGCAAGATCCCTTCTTTTTCGATTTCTTTCAGTTCAATGCGGTAATAGGAGGAATGGCCCCAGGGGGATTCAAACCAGCGGGTGAGGCGGAAGACACTTTCGATGGCGCCAATACACTCTCCATTGTCGTCGAGCTTCCGAATAGCATGCTCGGTAGTACCTCTGGCACGAATGCCCTAGGCCTGGAAGTATATAAAACCTGGGTGACAACGAACGTAAAACAATAATTCTAAAAAATTTAAAACGTAAAGATTATGAAAATTAGTGCAAAATATATAATGTTCTCGCTGCTCACTATGGGTCTTGTAACCTCCTGTAGTGATGATGATAATACACCCATTGTCATATTGCCGACCTGTACGGACGGCATCATGAACGGTGACGAAACAGGTATCGATTGTGGTGGTACCACTTGTGAACCTTGTGATGACGGCATGATGACAATCGATTTTGCCGGCACCTATAGCCAAATCGATTTCATGGGCAGGCCAGGCATTAATACCGTCTTCGGAACGGATGACAACAAGGACGCCCAGAACGTTGCGATACCTTCTGAAATGGCAGCTGCATTTCAACCGGCCTATGAGGCCCGGCTTGAGGCATATCACGACGTGTATGCCGGTCTGTTAGGCTTAGATCCCACAGCTGTCAACTACGAGAATAATATTTTGGGCTTGGATGCCCCTACCTTGACAGGCTACCTGGCTGCTGATGTTTTAGAAGTCGCGCCCAACCTGCCGACCACCTATTTCAACCCTGGAACGGATGCCGATATGGATGGTAGTCTGCTCGTACCTGACGGTGATGAGGTAGCGCTGACCGGACGAAGACTGGATGACGACATTATCGATGTTTCCTTGATCCTCCTTTTTGGTGGAACCACCGGAGATCGTTTCAGTGGTCAGGATACGGATATGGATGGTACCGCTGACCTACCTCGATTGACTTCCGATGGTGTCGGTCTTACGGCCACTTTTACGGATACCTTTCCTTATATCGGAGCTCCTGAATAAGTGATTGGATCTATGAAAAAGGATGATAGGGAGCGCGGCGACTCGCGCTCCTCTTTTATCACATTGTTCAACCTAAAAAACAGAACCCATGAAATACTTCAGTATCCTAATAATGTCTTTGGCACTACTTTCCTGTAGCCAAAAAACAGAACAACAAATCACCTCAGCTTCGGATTATGAGCATTATCTCGCATCAAAGCCCGCAAAGACGACCTCAAAATACTTCGAGCTCTGGAACTCAAAAATCAAACCTGATAGCATTCAACTGACCAGTTTTAGTGTAGTCGGGGGCGAATACAATAGATACTTTCAACAGACCGGAAACATCGATTACCTCAAAAAATCAGAGCAGGCCCTAAAAAAAGCCGTGGAAATCGCTGCCGTCGGAAAACCTACCTTGCGTAGAGCGCTCGCCAGAAATTATATTTCACAGCACCGCTTTAAGGAAGCCTTGCAATTGGCGCAAGACTCCTATGTTAAAAGCAACGGATTGAAAGAAACCCAAAGTCTGCTATTCGATGTTCATATGGAGCTTGGCAATTATGGAACGGCCAAACAGTATCTCGATAGCATAGCGAACGATACCGATTTCGGGTACCTCATACGCAAAGCAAAATGGCAAGATCATCAAGGATATTTAGAGGACACTATTGTCTTGATGGAGCAGGCCAAATACAAGGCCCAGGGAATGCAAAACGAAAACCTTATCCTTTGGTCATACACCAATCTTGCTGATTATTACGGTCATGCGGGAAGATTGGAAGACTCATATCAACACTATTTGAAAGCGCTCGATATAGACCCACAAAACGCCTATGCTAAAAAAGGTATTGCTTGGATCGTTTTCTCCCATGAAAAAAACCCTGAAGAAGCGATGCGTATTCTCGATTCGGTAACAAAAGACTACCAAGCACCGGATTACTACATTTTAAAAGCGGAGATTGCCAGGTATATGGGCGATGACCTTGCATATGCCATGAATCTTGATGCCTATATCAAGGCCACGGCAAACCCAAATTATGGTGATATGTATAACGCCTACCATGTGGATCTTTATTTGGAGGAGACAGCACAATACCCGATGGCATTGGCATTAGCAAAGAAAGAAGTAATCAATAGACCGACACCTGAAAGTTATGGCATGTTAGCGACAGCCTACTTGCATCTAGGGGACAAGGAGAAAGCCTTGGACCTCGTTCAGAACCATATCGCCGATAAGACCTTTGAGCCCGCCATACTATATCGTGCTGCTGAAATATACAAGGCGAACGGATTAAAAAATAAGGTGTTGGCCTTAAAAAAAGAGCTTTCGGAAGCAGCATACGAATTGGGACCGATACTGCATCATGAAATTACACAACTCTGATGTATGCTATTTCCAGTTTTTAGGTTGAAAGCGATGCCATGATTTTCGGATTGTGGCATTTTTTGTTCGAAACAAGGGCACGCTAAGTCAATCCTTTTCCCTAGTTTAGGAACCTTAGTGTCCTGGTTTTTGAACTCAGTTGGCTTTTGTGGCCACAAACTACCAAAGGAATGGCGCCGCTATAAAGCAATAGTACATGGAAAACACTTTATTCTATAATCAATTGCCGGTTTATGATGGCTCGGTCAGTGACCTACTGGGCCAACCCGAAGTTTTTACATGTATCCCTTCGGATTGGCACATACTTATTACGGACATCAAGGATTCTACAAAAGCCATCGATAGTGGCCTATCTCAAGTAGTCAATCTCATCGCTACCGGCAGTATTATTGCCGCTTTGAATATTGCTTCCGAAGTAAAGGTCGATATTCCCTTTTTCTTCGGTGGAGATGGCGCTACCCTAATCATTCCTTCGACCCTATTGGAAGAGACCATGACCGCCTTGGAAGCACATCAGGCCAACGTACAGGACGAATTTGATATTGAGCTTCGAGTGGGCAGCTTTCCGATCTCGGCCATATACCAAGCGGCGAACGAATTAAAAATCGCAAAAGTACGCGTCAATGCCCTGTTTTCGATTCCAGTTGTATTGGGCAATGGACTACAGCTGGCGGAGCGTCATATTAAATCGAAGTACCGTTCTCCTCAAACGACGACCAAAAACGAGATGGCGTTACGTCTCGAGGGCATGGAATGTCGCTGGAACAAAATTCCGCCACCCACCCATTCCGATGAGGTCATTTGTTTATTGATCGATGCGATTCACGGTTCGGAACAGGCCATGGTATTCAAGGGGGTGCTCGACAAGATAGATGCGATTTATGGTCCGCATCAAAACCGGAACCCGATCTCAATACCGAAATTAAAATTGAATACCAGCCTACAGAAAATCAGAACGGAACTACGTACACGAAAGCTTCGGTACGGTTTTATGGAATTACTTAAGGAATGGATGTACACGCTCATCGGAAAAGTGGGGTATCTTCCTCATAAATCAGGACAGGAATACTTGGCCGAGCTCGTTCAACTTTCCGATATTTTTGTGTTGGACGGTCGTATCAATATGGTCATTTCAGGGCGATCCGAGAACAGGAAACTCTTGGTCGATTATTTGGAGGAAGAAGAAAAAAACGGGAGACTGATTTTTGGCGTACATGTCAGTGAGGAAAGTATTATTTCATGTTATGTACGCAATAGAAAAGCCGACCATATCCATTTTGTGGATGGTGGTGCTGGCGGCTACACCAAGGCGGCAACAATGCTGAAAGGAAAAATAAAAGCATTAAAATCGAGCTGATTCAAAAGTCTATGGAACTTCAGGCTAATGCGGGTATTCCCATGGAAATCAAATTGGTTATTCCGATTCGGAAGCTACCCAAATCTTAATTAAGAAGAAACAGCGCCCAAGGCATACAACTGCTCTAGATTAGGGGACACACTACCGCCCGCGGGCTCCAAGGTGATGCCAAATGCCTCTGAATCATTTGGGTTGGCCAGTGCGAATACCTTGTTATCATCCGAGACAAAATCCTCTAAAATTCCCATGCTCGTCGGGGTCAACGGATCCACTTTTAAAGACCACACTTGATAGACCATACCATCAGGGGGATCGGGTAGGCCCTGTGCATCAATAAACACCTTTTGTTCTTTTTTGTTCCAGTAGGCCTTGGCATAGGATTCTGGGGATACCTTCTGCCCCCCCAAAGGAACGACGGTGATGTCTTTATCCCGGATGGTCTGTAACAGGGTCCGTGATTTTTCCAATGAAGTATCCGACTCGGCGATTTGCTGTTCCAATTTCCTATTTTCTTGATTGGCAACTTCAATTCGCGACTTCAGTTCACTATTCTGATTGTAAACCCAAAACAATCCAAGGGCCAATAGAAGTGAAGCTGCCCAACCCAAATAAGCTGTCCAATTGGTGTCCTTTTTAGCTATGGTGACCACCTTGGTGTCATCCTGTAGTGGCAAGCGATTTTTAAGCGACTCGAATTCAGGTTTTTGGGAAGGAGCCGCAGTTCTGGCCAGGTCCAGCACAGCCGCTTCGATGGATTCGATTTCTGCGGCGATTTCCGTATGTTCCATAGCAAGCGTGTACACTTCCGAATTTTCTTTTTCGGAGAGCTGTCCTGCAACATATAGTTCCAGAATACCCGATGCTATGTACTCGTTTACATCCATATTATAAGTTCAGGTTTTCCCGCAATTGCGAAATACAACTTCTATTTCGTGTCTTTACCGTACCCACGGGGATTTCGAGTTCCTCTGCGGCCTCTTTTTGGGTGTATCCCCTAAAATAAAGCATTTCGATAATTTCAATGCACTTGGCCTTTAGTCCTTTAACCAGACGCTTCAGACGGTCCGTATCGATTGTCCCCTCCGATGATTCCTCATAGGCTAAAATACCTACGAAGTAATCCGCGGAAAGGTTCTTTTTTGAGTTTTTATGGGATTTAGAGCGCACTTTATCGATGGCCGCATTACGGGCAATGTTCAATACCCAGGTAAAAAACCGCCCCTTTGAACTATTATAGTGCTCTGCTTTGTTCCAAACCTTCAAAAAAACATCTTGACAGATCTCTTGAGCCAGGTCTTCATCTCGCACTATGGTGTTGATTGCACCGCTGATATTCACCGCATACATATCATACAACTTCTCGAATGCCGAGACGTCCTTCTGACGAAAGCGTTCTACTAAAGCCTCTAATTGCATGTGATTGTTCCGGTTAAGGTATAAAAATAGACAAAAGGGAAGAAATTACAGGATTCGAACCCTAGAATTATATCTTCTTTCCGGTGGGAAGGTATCGGCGATTTACATGGAATCATTGGAACCACCCAGATGATGAACCGTGCTTTGTACCGTACCCTCGAGAACAAGCTTGTCCGTGCTTAACAGGTCGTAGGAAATCGTCATCACATCTACGGGTTTTATATCCTTTAGGAACAGCTGAATCGATTTTCCATCCGGTTGAACGACCGCTTGAGCAACTGGCAGTGTCAGTCGATCATAACGATCGGAACCATACTTGCTGCTTCGCTTTAAATTCCAAGTTTGGATTACATAGTTATCCGTGTCCGTTGCCGTTTTCAGGTCCAGCGGAGCATCAAATTCCAAAATGATTCCGGAGGTTGTCGTTTTTAGGGCGATGGGAGTTGTTATTGGTTTTCCCGTATACCGAATGCGGTAAAGTCCGCCACCACGTAACATTTGATTTGTTCCCCAGGCCGACATACCGCAAGCGTACAACTGTCCATCAACCGGATTAAATCTTCCGCGCATGACCCCGGTCAAGAACTTGATTCCGGGCAGGTCGACAACCCCGCCTTGCATCTGCCCATTTACTTGCTCATTCAGAACCAGCTGTATTTTTCCGAAACCATAGGAAAAACTCAATAAGCTACCATTTAAGGGCCCCCACTGTTTGCTAGCTACCCACAACAACTCTGAAGGAGATCGGTCGAACTCCATATCCAACCAGACCATAGGCTGCTCCATAGCGATCCGAGTGCTGTCTTTAGGCGGATCATATCCCCACATATTGCCATAAAACTTCCCCTTACCATCAACCCAATTGATTCGATTCATCGGGTTCCAAAACCCCTGTTGGTCGGTGACCAAAAAACTTCCATCGGGATTGATACAAACACCGTTGGCGGCCCTGAACCCTTTCGCGATGATTTCTGTCTTGGCCCCATCTTTGCTCACTTTGAGCAAGGTGCCGTGTTGGGGCACTAGAGCTTCACGGGCATGACGACCACTTTTGGCGTAATACAGATTGCCCTCTTTATCGGCCTGCAGCCCCATGGCAAACTCGTGAAAGTGATCGGTCACTTGGTGGTCATGGTTAAAACTCTCATAAAAATCGGTTTCCATATCGCCGTTCAAATCGCGCAATAGCACCAACTGATCTCGACAGATGACATAGATATTATCGTTCAAAACTTTGATCCCCAGAGGCTGAAAAAGTCCCGAACCAATGCGTTGCCAACTCAATTCGCCCGTATCGTCCGTGAGACCTGTGATATGCCAAATGTCACCGTCCGTTGTGCATACTACTGCTTGGTTGGCGTCTTTCAGGAAATCAATACCACTCAACTTCATTCTGGAAGCCCATGGGTTATCAAATGGCGGTGTCAGTTGATCAACGGCAAAAGAACCGTCATCCGAACCTTTTGTGATCGTGCTTTTCAGAATTTCGGGATAGTGTGGTTCACTCTTACCTAAGGTATATTCGCGTAAATCTTGAGGTGCGATCTTACTTGTGGAAAGGTTCGCAAAGTCTTGTCGATCTGTATCGGCTATAAACAATTTGATCTTCGCTCCCTTGACACCTTTTACATTCAATATCGTATACCCTTCTTCTCTGGACAAACTCGCACCTTCACCCACCATTTCAACCCCAATATTCTCGGGAGCCACCCGCATTTTCAATAAAGAAGTCGAGGGGGAAATATTGAGTGTTCTGGTAAATATCGTGTCGTTCCCATGGCCTTCCATCCCGAATTTCTCCAAGATATCGGCGGTTCCTACGGAATAGGAAATCACGATTTCGTCATTGTGATGGTATACTCCTTTATAATTTGCCCAAGACTTCGGTAAGGGACCAAAGGCACGCCCATCTCTAGCCCTGAATCGTGGGTCTTCAAAAGAGCCTGTTTTAGGATTGGCCCATCCGGGGCCGACGGGAGTTTCAAAATGAAGCTTCCCTATAGTCCGTGGATAGGTTTCATGCTGGTCGTTTAACAGAATCCCGTTCCAATCGATAAAACCTTGACCTGTCCACCCACCGGCGACCCGCATCAGGTCGTGATCAAAGATCATCCATGCTTTTCCCTTCGAAACTCCGCCTTCGCCTTTATCCAAACGGACAGCAATGCCTTTATATGCAAAGTTATTTTTGCGGTAATCCTCATCAGGATAAGGTACTGGGCGGGGGGAATGATAACGCTCAATGCCGGTCTCTTCGTCGACGAGTTCATAGGTATTAATGAAAAAGTTGCCGTAGTCCATATCGGCCCAAGGCTGGTAGGGCTTTGCCGCAGGACCTTGGGAAGTTCCCTTGGGCAAACCGGAAAGATAGCCCCGAGTATTGGCTATGAAAGCCTCCCCTTCCCTTGGCTTGATATATTTTTGACGGATATACCCAATGACATCGTACTTTTCTTGTGGCGTCAAGACGGGCTGCGGGGGCATGGTACCATAGCCTCGGCTTATGGTCTGGTACATGGAATAGGCATCGCTACCTGATTTCAATTCCTGGTTCCAGAACTTGGTCGAAAGGGGAATGGAGCCTTCCACTTCCTCATTGCCATGGCAATTGATGCAATTGGAACTATAAATACGTTCACCACGCTTGTACCCCTCGCGATCCATAGTTGCGATGATTCCGGCATGGTCAATATCCCGTTCCAATTCGCCTAAATCTTCTACGGAAAGAACATAGGTAATATTGGAGCGGTCAATGCTAACCAACTCCTCCGATTGTCTCTTGGCCGTAAAAGGAAATTGTTCGTCTTCAGTACGGAGGGTACCCACAAAAGTTTCTTGGTCAAAAACACCCTCCAAAACCGCTTCATTTCCGAACATAACCGCCTCGCCCGATAAATTCGTACGGGTGACCTTCAGGTTTTCGAAATTGAACGTTCCATCCTCTAAAGACACCAAAACAAGGGTCGCCCCATCATTGCCGTTCTGGAGCTTCATCGTTCCCTGAGACTGCCAGTCTCCAAAATCAATTTGATAGTCCCAAGAACCTTCAGGCGTACTTTGTTGGCAACCCCACACGAAAATGAGTATCAAGAAGAGACCACTTGATACCACTTTGGTGCGTATTTTCCGAAGACAAAGGAGTCTCAGAAACATCTGTCTAAAGTACTGTTGGTATCTCGAGCGTAGCATAGTCTTATAAATGTAAGGAATAAATGTCCCCGAACGAATACCTGATGACGAAACCTAACGAGCAATGAACCGGGTCGGTCTTTCCACTATTCGGATCCCAAATACCTACAAAAGTAGCCCGTAGCTGTAACGCTTTAAGATAAGCGGAGTCTTTAATGTAAAATCATCAAAAATTGGGCTTCATCATAATTTATTGATTATTAGCTATTTATAAATCATGTAGTTCCCTTGAAACCTAACAAATGTTAAATTTTATATAATATAGTACCTTTTTATGCATAGTACTGTAACAAAATAAAATCCGCGTCGTCTATTAGACATATTGCAAGCCGCAGAACGGCAAGCAAGTTTAAAAAACAATTCGTATAACAACTCGTATAACAACATCTAAAAACAACATATTATGAAAGCATCAATCACAAAAACAGCTACAGAATCAAAGACAGGACAGTACTTCTCAACTTTTAGAGGTACCAAGAGAGCACAATGGGCCCAGTACAGAAATTTTAATCGTTAAGATTTCTTGGGAGCTGAAAAGGAACAGTTGAAACCAATAAAACGACAATTCGGCAACAACAGTTTCGGCTCCTAAACTAACTGAAGCATATTTGTACCATCATAAACGAATAAACAATATTAAAAATAAAACATCATGAAAGCAACTAGCAACAGAACAGCAACAGAATCAAAAACAGGACAGTACTTCTCAAACTTTAGAGGTACCAAAAGAGCCCAGTGGGCCCAGTACAGAAACTTTAATCGTTAATCAAGAAGACATCAATCAAATACCGATAGCAATCGGGACTAAAAACAAAAACATCATGAAAGCAACTAGCAACAGAACAGCAACAGAATCAAAAACAGGACAGTACTTCTCAAACTTTAGAGGTACCAAAAGAGCCCAGTGGGCCCAGTACAGAAACTTTAATCGTTAATCAAGAAGACATCAATCAAATACCGATAGCAATCGGGACTAAAAACAAAAACATCATGAAAGCATCAATCACAAAAACAGCAACAGAATCAAAAACAGGACAGTACTTCTCAACCTTTAGAGGTACCAAAAGAGCCCAGTGGGCCCAGTATAGAAACTTTAATCGTTAGTCACGGCGACACATCAATCCCTAACAACGTCATGAGCACAAACATCAATCAATATCCAACGGAATCGCGAAAGTTTGCCCTTCCTTTCAATCGGGAAGACCGCATACGGATCCGCTGGTCACAACCCAAGTGCAGTCTCTAATCAATTCTGCCAAAACACACCAACAAAGGGGATACACTTCATCAATGTATCCCCTTTGTTCGTTTGGGTATTTCATTTCCTTACGATTTCGGTCGGAAACAAAACGAAAATAATTTGCAAAACACAATTACCGTTGTATTGCAAAAATCGCCACCTTTTGGGCTTTACCTTTCAAGGGTATATCACCCAATGGTATAAACTCATGGGTACTACCTGTTATTTTATTTTTCAGGTTTTCGGAAATCAGTAGTTCCTGATTGAATTCATTGCACTTCTTTTGAATTCTTGCTGCCGTGTTTATCGTATCGCCGTGATAGGCGATTTCCTTTTTGTATTTCCCTACTTCCGTGGCGGTAATAACACCCTCATTCAAACTGGCCTTGAAATGGGGAACACAATCATACTTCTTGGAATAGTATGGCTGCTTTTTGAGTAGTTTACTTTTGAACGTATAAAAGGCATTGATGCAGTTTTGATTTCGAAGTCCATCTTGCAAGCGCCACGTCAGGACCGCCTCATCGCCCACATATTGGTAAATCTCCGCTTCGTTTTCTATAACGACACCTAAATCATTGAAACAATCTTGAATAAGCCTGCTATATTTAATATGGCCCAATCTTTCGGCATGCTGTGTGGAATCTTTCAGGTCAAGAAACATAAAGATCCGATCTTCTTCATGAGGTTCGTAAAACGCTCCCATGAGTATTTTCCATAACTTGTTTTCGCCGAACATCAAATTGACCTGCCATAGGGCCGCCATAAAAATATCGGTGGACAAGATATAAAAGTAAATTGCGGAACTCCCTTTATCGGAAGCAAAGTCCATCAGACTAATATCGACATCCAAAAGCGGAGGCACGATCAGATAAGAAACCAGTATCAATGTAATTAAGAACGCCAGCGACATCGAAATGCGAATTGCCAAAAGTTTTCGGGCCGATGTACGCTTATAAAACCGTTCATCGGTTACGATTTGTGCATATCCGGAAATACCGCCAAAAAGCGGTCCTATGGTAAGTGCATATAAAAAGCTGGTTGAAATATCAAAATCTATTGCCCCATCTTCCGTGGCCCCGACACCTCTGATAATTGTCAAAAATAGTAACGACAAGGTCCATCCAATACAAAAGGTACGGATAACTCTTAGGCGTCTTCGGTTTTTAAAGGTCAAAACTCTCTTTTACGAATTAAGGATTGGGAATACGCTCAAAAATATCAAATTAATAGGTATACCATCACAAAGAACGGTGCTATCACCATGGTATTACAAACAAAGCTCGTTTGATTTCTTGAACGGTTTTCTTGAGACCTTCCCTTTCCGCCAGCGACAGTTATTAGAAATGGGGCCAAGCCAATCTCAAATGCAATCGAGTCTTTGATTAACACACGATTAAAAAAATTCACTTATTTCCATAGCTTTTCAATCATTTTTAAATACAAGTGATTACACAATATTTTATTTTCATTCGTTTTCTTCAATCGTCATTCTTCCGATTAATTGTTCCCGAAATATAATAGGAAGCTTTGGCTTCATCAATTTCAGTTTTAAAATTGTAGTAATTAGAAAGCACGGAGAGTTATTAAAATTTCCTGTTTTCACTTTTATCTGAGTAAATAACTCATTCCTAACATTGCAATAGCACCATCTATCAAGATAGAGTAATAAAAATCTTGTTTGCTTGCCGAAAAAGCAATAAAGATAATTTGCGTTAAAATCGCAAGTATAAACAACGGAGTCAACAACGATAAAGAGGGAATTGAACCTATGACTAAACATACAAGAATCAATAGCACAATTGAAATCATTTTAGCGCCGCGCACACCCACTACTTGTGGAATAGTTCGTTGTGAGGGTGAATCATATTTCAAGTCTCTAATATCAAAAGGAATCGCCACCGCGACAAAATAGATGTAGTGTGCTGGGATAAAAAACTTGAATATTTGCCAATTGCAGAGCTTTTCATTCAATATTGGGAACACAACCACTATCACTGTCCACGTAAATGCAATCGAATGAATTTTAAGATGTGGTAACTCCCGTAGATTTCTTCCTTTTATTCCAACTACATAATACAATGATATTATTGCAGCTGCCCCTATTGGCAAAATAATTATCGATGTTACATCATTTAATAATCGGATAAAAAAATGTCCCCCTATTAGTCCGCTAATGATACTCAGAGCGCTTAGAAATTTTATACGTTCAGCTACCCACTTCAGCCATGGCGATTTTATTTCGCTATTTGTTTTGACTACTCGTTGACCATTATATACACTTAAAGTCGAAAAAAAAGAGAACAAGCCATATTCCAAATAATTTTCAAGAATCAAGACATTCGCAATTCCAGAGGCGAGAACTCCTGCAGATATAGCAATAACAAAATTTAAATGGACGATATAATTTAGTACTATCTTGAGCAGTTGAATTTGAGAATTTGGGTTACAAAAACTTTGTTGATTTTTCTCCAAAGAATCTGAAGATTTACAAGGTACTTTGCAGCTTATTACACAGTTGTTTGATGTCAGTGGATTGTTTATTCCCTAATTATAGTGTAAAGTGATGGATTGGCTTTAAGTCCTTCCGGAGGTGAAACACCTAACTCTTTTGCCATTTTCTTACTCGCTTCGGTAAAGACTTGGGGATTCTCCCAAACCGCCACATTTACCAACTCGAACTTGGCATTGTCCTTTATTGTCTCATGCAATTCTGTTGAAATATAACCAGGTTGCTCTTTGAGAAAATCTCTACAAGCTTCCCAATATATAACAGATTCCTCCAACTTTCCGTCAGGTACTTCAAATGGGTTAATAAGAATAATATGCTTGGATTTATCTTTTCCCGCAGTCGATTTGCCCTGTTGCTCGGCTTCGCTTTTGCAGGAAGCTACCACAATTAGCAAAAGTGTAACAAAAGCTATTCTTGAAATTTTTGTTGTTGCATTCATGATTCAGTTTCTTTAGAAGATTCTTTTTAACGTATTTTCTTTTGTAAAGAGATAATGCTTTATCACACCAAAAACATGCAAGACTAACAATATCATCATAACAGTAGCCAATAATCTATGGGCCTTAAGCGGAACTAAATCTTCTTTTAATAACATTAAATCAAAGTTTCCTGATTTCAGGGCATCGAGATGACCACCAAGAAACATCACTGCAAATCCGGCCAGAGAAATTCCGATCAATAAAAAATAAAATATATTATGTATCCAAATAGCTAATTTATCGTTGAACTTAGAACCGGTCTTCAGGTCATCAGGTCGTTTAGATTTAAAAAAGAAATAGCTTCTCAGAAGTGTAAGGAAAAATACAACGGCTCCAAGGGCAGCATGAATCTTCAACAGCCCCATTTTTTCAGAAGGTTCAAGTCCTGACATATATTTCCCCAAAGGGAACAACGTAATTATAAGCAACGCAGTTATCCAATGAATGGCAATGATCTCCTTGCTATACTTTTGATTCAGATCGTTATGGATTTTTCTCTTCATATGTTTATTCCAAATTCTGATTGAACTCTTCATAATTGCCCAACCAAAAAACCCCGACCGGGTATAATTCAAAAGAGGCAATGTTTTTCTTGGCAAAGGGTAAGTTCTCACATAATTCCTGTGCTTCTTTTTCGGTATTAACGTTGATAAAAAACACAAAGTCAGTCTTATCATTGGCCTTTTGAGTACCTTCTATGTCAAAATAAATATTCTCAATGCTTCCATCATTCCATAGGTCTAAAATGGCATCTGCTTGTGATTTAGTCACACTATCGGTAGTATTTTCCCAATTATCGGATGTCCAGACCGCTGCGTACGAGTTGGTTATTCCTCTTTCTCGAATTTGATCATGATCACGCCCCATCCATTTGAGTCCGACAGGGTATATTTTATAAGATGCTATTCCTTTTTTTACCAGAGTTAGTTTATTCAGGATAGTTGAAGCTTCTTCCTCTGATTTTGCTTTTAGAAAGAAAAAGACATTAGGAAAGTATTCGAACTTGTCGATTGTTGCATTAGAATCGTAATAAGCATCAACAACAATATCCTCTTTCCAAAGTTGGTTTACCTCATCTGCTATAACGACAAGGTTCTCCTCCACGAGTTGTTTATTATCAGTTGCCCATTTCCATGCGATGGCATAATATTGTCTTCCAATTTTCGGAGCAGTTGATTCAACTTCTTGATGTTCTATAACTTCATCTGGTTTTGAACTCTCCTTGGCCTTCTCTTTGCATGAAAGTATTACCGTCAGGGTGAATATTAGTGTAATAGCTTTTTTCAAAAACATAACTGCTAAATTTTTGGTTAGTAGTCTCAATACTATAAATTGCTAGAACAATTATAGTAATATACAATAATTGTTATGACAAATATATAGGAAAAAATTATTGCCCCAAATTTTGGAGCATTTTTTTGGCCGTAGTATTAAATGTTTGAACATCCTCGGGGTCAATTCCCTCGGTTGCCTTTTTCAAAATTTCTTTTGCCAAGGGCTCTATTTGGTTACGAACTTTTTTACCGTCTTTGGTTATATGGATTTTCCATACCCTTCGGTCGTTGGCATCCGTTTGACGTTTTATCAATCCTTTCTTTTCCAATTTGTCTAATATGCGGGTAATGTTAGCGTTGTCTTTGAAAGTTCGTTTTGCGACTTCCTTCTGCGACAACCCCGAATTTTCACTCAATCTATTCAAAATGGCCCATTGCTCGGGAGTAACATTTATTTTGTTTTTGTTCAAAGCACCGGTCATTTCCCTCTTTAATAAAAGCGCGGTCATATTAATAAGATATCCGGCTGAATGATCTAAAAACGACTTCATTTATTTGTCATGTTATTAATTCACAAGACAAATATATATCATTTTGCATACCAAGGCGTACTTCAACCGCAGTTGTCTCGATATTAAATTCTAGAATTTTTGGTTTTAGTATATCATTCCCCATTTCACGATACTCTTCAGACATGGGGAAATCAAAGTTCTCCTTGTAGACAAGAGAGGTGTGTTATACGGATGTCAAAGTCCAAAGTCTATCCAGTGTAGCATTGGCCGATGCCTTTTGGAATGTAGGATGTAGACGGTGTGCATGCCAACAAAATAAAACAAAAAAGCCACACGTATGTGCGGCTTTTTGCTCCCCCTCTTGGGCTCGAACCAAGGACCCTCTGATTAACAGTCGGTTCAGTTATGGTTCCATATGGTTTTATATATCTTGAAATGCCCATTTTATGGGGATTTTGCTTATCTTTAATTTCAATAAAAACCATTTAAAATCAAAAAAAGCACGCCAAAAGCACGCCACTTTTTAAACACTAAATTATGGCCACAATCAAGATAACCTTCGATAAACGGGCAGATCACAAAACTAAAGATAAAAAATTCCCGTTGGTTCTGCGTGTTGGGCACGCCAGAAAAACGCGTGATATACCTTTCAATTTACATTTGAAAGAAAATCAGTATGATTTTTCGACCGGAAAGATTACTGGAATCATGAATGCTACAAGACATACCAAGCGCACCCGTAAAATTTATTCGGATGTCGATTTGTGGATGGATGAGCATGCGGGCGAAATCAAGAACTGGGAGATAAAAAAATTGAAATCCGAAATCGAACGAATATTCTTCAAGAAATCTCCATCACATTCCATACTCAATCATGGTGCAGTATATCTAAATCGACTTCGCCTAGAAGAACGTTTTTCCACAGCAAGTTCTTACGAAGATGCTCTAAAAGCCCTCATTAAATTTCGCATGAGCCTCAAAGGGGAAGATGATAGAGTTTTAATCAAAACACTTTTCGCAGTAAAAGACGGCAAATTAAAAGTCCTTGATGATTACAAACATTTGGATATGGAAATAAAAGCAATGGACTATGCCTTTTCAAAAGATTTTAAGGCCTATATGAGCAACCGTTATAAATCAAAAAACACCCCTGCCATACACCTTAGAAGCTTACAGGCTATAATGAACGATGCAGGGAAGACCTATCAAGATTTAAAAGACCATAAGCCGTTATCGAGCATAAAAAAACAAAGTCATGAGAACGCGCCTGCTCCTCTCAACTTAGAAGATATTAACGCCATTAGAAAACTAAAACTGGAAGCTCGTACTCCAATATGGGACACCCGCAATTTTTTATTGTTCATGTTCAACAATATGGGTATGAACCATTTTGATATGGCTATTTTAAAGTGCTTTCAATTCGAGGATAACCGTATTAAGTACTTCCGGAAAAAAACTCATTATGAAGGGGATTACTTTAGCGTTCTGCAAAATGAAGAATCCCTCAGAATCATTGGATATTATCTGAACGGCCAAAACGATGATGAGTACCTGTTTCCTATAATTCCAGAAGGCACTACGCCCGAGAGGTTGCATATAGTGAACAATGGAAAGGTTAAAACATTCAATAAGTACGCTAAGCGCATTGCAAAATTAGCGGGAATCGAAAAAAAGATTACTACCTATACGCTAAGGGATACATGGACAAATATCGGCTTGGATATGGGCATCGACATCAGAAAAATATCCTCGGGGCTTGGGCATTCCAGTGTTCGGGTAACCGAAAAGCATTATGGCAAAAGTGTGTCGGAGAAAATATTGGACGAGATTAATGCTAAGATTACACAAATAGAAAGTTCTTAATCAACGTTCACTTTTTAAAGTTTTGACCCAATTGTCAAGCCAATCGAGCATTATTGTTACATCATCCCCAAATCTTTCCATAACTAACCTGCGCGTGGATCCTGCGGAGTTTCTTTAGCGTTCCGGTAGATAAGCGTTAAGAAGAAACTCTGTAGGGCGCAGACCAAACCTCGGCTTAACACACTGTACCTTTTCTCTCCCTATCCACAAAAAGCACCCTTTAGGGTGCTCGATTCCATTGCAAAGCTCACATTGATTTTGTAATAATTTCAGTCTAGTAAAAGGCCAATTAACGAAACTATTAAAAAAGACGGAAAATGGAACTGGAAACAGATATGTTCAGTAGAAAAATTAATGATGTCTTAAAATGGCCGTTTTAAAGCACCATATCCAACCCGATATTCTTGTTCTGTTGCCTAACCTCTTTTATGGTAAATCCTTTTGAAATAACCGGGGAGTTGATATTGATGTTTTCGCCCTCCGTTCGTCCAAAGACCGAAGCTCCTTTTTCCGTAAAGATGGATAACTTGTTTTGGTCAGTGCTCAATTCGGAAGGTAATGCCAACTGGAAAGTTTCCAATTCGCCATCCCGGTATTCGATGGTGACCTTTGAGTTGATCCGTACTATGTTCTTCGGTATATCGCCCTCGGAGCAAATTCGAGCATTTTCCAATGCGTCCGAGAATCTTTTTAAAATTTCTTTCAATACGCTATCTTGAATAAAGGTTGAAAGGTTTATCGCGCGCTTTATCAGAACATACTCCTTTTTTTCGACAATCAGAACATCCTTATTCATCGTAGCTTTATTTTATAATTGACAATTCAATTTAAGATTCCAGGGCTTTTACTAGGATAAAAAATAAGTGCCAGCATCAATAGCCCGATCAATATCAAAAAGGCGATTTCCAAATTGGACATCAGCGTGTTCATTCCCAAAGATTTATTGGAAAGTTGGGTCAGTTGACCGCTTTCGTTCAATTGGATTTTTGCCAGTCCGTCCAATTTCTTTTGAATTTCATCCAATTGCTGACCGACCCGTATCGTTTTGTCCTTTGACACATCACCGTTGGGCCCTTCCACTTTTACCAGAGTTTCGAAGGCTCGGTCAAGGTCGTTCAACAGATCGGACTCTTTGGGCGTAAGCTCGGTCGTTGCAAAATCGTTCAACAACTGTCTTATCTTTTCATTTCGACTGTCATCCAAGGTAAACTGCCCTGTTCTGGCCAATTCAAGTTCTTTAGCATGAAAGATTTTGTTCAGTTGATAAATGAAATCCTGTACCACCACACGATCTTGATATACCGAGTTGACCGTGTTCTGTACCGTTTCGAAATGTCTTTTGTCCAATCGGTTCGACCCGAGCACCAAAAGGAATGCCATGGCCAGGATAAGTCCAGCTTGTAAGCGTTGCGGAATGGAAAGTTTTGCGAACATGGTTCTCTATTTTAAGGGTCGTACATCAATTTACATTCAGGGTAAGGTCTTGTGGAGATAAAAAATCCACCTGTCGGCTTTCCGACTTGGATAACCCGTACAGGTGAATCTTAATCAACCAACCAATATGATTATCTGGCAGTCAACTCGCCAGAATTCAGGGCTTCATCAATATCGACCTTAACAGAAGGGTGACTTCCAAAGAAACGATTGCCGTTGGCCCTTTTTATCCTTACTTCGGTGGTGCCGTTCTTTTTCTCCTTGATAGAGGATACCACTACTTTCTCTCCTAGAACACTCTTGTAATTAGCGATACCACCTCTCTTAATGATGAAATTCGCTCTAGGGAATTCAATGTGCTTGTACTTGTTCGCTTCGGGTTTCCCGATTTCAAATACATCACCGATCTGTACGTCCGTGCTTGTCTGTGCGTTGCTTACCTGAGCGTTCAACATACTTACTGAAAACATGAGGGCAAATACATACTTTATCATAACTATTCTATTTTAAGGGTTACTGTTTAAATTCACCCAGTAAAGGGCAAATCCCATGCCTTTACATAGAACTAGTCGTGCCAAAAAATATAATTAGCTGATAATCAGCAATAAAAAAATTATGTTTTTTCTAAAGGATTATTTAGTAGTGGGGAGATTTTCCCTAGTTGGGGAGAAAACGGCCATTATTGACCAAGCTTATCGCGTAACGTTTTGCGGTCTATTTGAAGTATTTCGGCAGCCTTGGTCTTATTGCCCTGGGTATAGGCCAATACCCGTTGTACGTATTCCTTTTCCATTTCACGTAATGGCACGAACCCCCTTTCGGGGAACTCAATCTGGAATTTCAGGAAATCGGGAAGGTCTTTTACCCCAATGATACCATCCGACATAATAACGGCCCGTTGTACGATGTTCTCCAATTCCCTGATATTCCCGGGCCAGTGATAGCGTTCCAATACCTGTAATGCTTCGGGTGCGATACGCAACAAGCGGTCTTTGTACTCAACACCGTATTTCCGTAGGAATTTCTCCACCAAAAGCGGAATATCGGATTTGCGCTCACGCAACGGAGGTACATTGACTTCGACAACGGTAAGGCGATAATAGAGGTCTTCCCGAAAGGTGTTTTTCTTTATATCATCCTGAAGGTCTGCGTTGGTGGCCGCGATGATGCGTATATCCACTTTTTCCGTTTTTTGGGAGCCGACCTTCGTGATTTCCTTTTCCTGTAACGCCCTTAATAGTTTCGTCTGTACGGCAAGCGAGGCCGTGCCGATTTCATCCAAAAAGAGTGTTCCGCCCACCGCGGCCTGAAAGAAACCGTTACGGTTTTCATTGGCCCCCGTGAAGGCTCCTTTCTTGTAACCGAAAAGTTCCGCTTCCTGAAGGTTTTCGGGAATGGCCCCGCAGTTTACCGCTATAAAGGGCGCGCGGGAATATTTGCCCGAATAATGTATGGCCCTTGCGACCAGTTCCTTTCCCGTACCGCTCTCTCCCTTGATCAGTACCGTGGCCTTGTTGTGCTTTACCCGCTCGATGATGTTGGTCACTTTATGAAAGGCCTCGGATTCACCGACCATATCGGCATACCGATTGTTAGCGTGGTTTTCTTTTTTTGATTGAGGGCTTGCCGTTTTTGGCTTATGCGAAAACGCCTTTGCAATACTGGTCTTCAACTCTTCTTTGGTAAAGGGTTTGGTCAAATAGTCTATGGCCCCTGATTTGATGACCTCCAATGCGCCGTCTACGGAAGGATAGCCCGTCACGACCAGTTTGGGCATATTGGGAAAATGCTCGTTGGCGTATCTAAGAAGTTGAAGTCCGTCCACTTCGGGCATTTGGATGTCGGTAATCAACAAATCGATTTCCGTATCCTTTAAGATGAACAATGCCTCCTTGACCGAAATGGCCTTGTAGGTATGGAAGTCCATTGACTTCAAATGCCGTTGCAATAATTCTAGGATATCAATATCATCGTCTACGATCAGTATGTTTTCCTTTCGAAGAGCCATAACTTACAATTTAGGAAAATCGATGGTGAAAACAGTTCCCTTGGGTGTATTGGGGCTATGCGAAATGGTTCCTTTGTGACTGGTGATGATGCCATGGACCACGCTAAGTCCCAAACCTGAACCCTCACCTACGGGCTTGGTCGTAAAAAAAGGTTCGAATACCTTTTCGGCATTCTCGGGCGGTATTCCCGTTCCCTCATCGGCAATATGTATTCGAATTTTATCTTCGATTCCGTGGACAATAACATCGATGCTCCCTTTCTCCGGAGAATAAAAAACGGCGTTCATTATCAGATTGAACAATACCTGTGTCAACTGTACCGTATCCGCTTTTAACTTCAGGGTTCTGTCCTCAAAGGATGTGCGAAGGTCGATTTGTTTGGCCCGTAGTTGGGGCTTCAATAATTTCAGTACGTTTTCTATGGCGGGAACCAGTTCGACCGCATCCATCTCGCGAGGCATCTCACAGGCAAAGAACATCAGTTTTTTCACGATTTCACGGCTAAAGATAGCGTTGTCCATGATTTTTTGAAGGTCGCGGGAAGTATCGGGGTCTTTAATACTTTCTTGTAACAGCTCTGCAAAGCCCAGAATGTTGGCCAAGGGGGTGTTGAGTTCATGGGCAATACCTGCGGTTATTTCCCCGAGTATATGCAGGCGGTCGGCCCGTTCCATTTGCTTTCGGGTGGCAATCTCGTTGTCACGAATCTGTTTGCGTTCCATGAGGTTACCCACAGCTAGGCTTACATTGTCCAACAATGTCTGTTCCTCTTCCAAAAAATCTTCCAGCGTATATTTTGATGACGGATACCCGACCTTCACATGACCTTCCACCTTATTGAAAATTTTAATATCGGCTGTCAGGCATACCCTATCGGAACCGTAACCATCAGTCTGGGCTTCGTATCCATTGACCTTAACGTGCGCCTCGGTATCTTCGACGAATTGCCATCCCCTTTTTAGGCAATAGGTAATGGCTTCCAAAGAAGCGTCCAACTGGTCATAGTCGGAATTGACGATTATGGATGTTACTTCATAGAGACAGGTAAGCTCCTTGACCCGCTCCTTTAGCTTGGCTTCTACCGAGTTCATTCTTATTTGACTGTATACTTTTCACAGTAAAGGTCGGGATTAAAATGATGGATTAAAAGAAGATTATAGGACTAAAAGGTGGATTCTATTACTATCGCACTTTGTATTTAATGGTTTTGTTTAAGGAACATTTTATGGTCGCCAAGGACGACCTTTAAATATTCAATCATATTTACATCCAAATACCCCTACTCTTATATTTCGTAAAATCCGTAAACTCATCCTTAAAGCCGTTGTACAGTTCTTCTTCTCTAAAATTAGTACCTCCCAACATATTGCCAAGGGTATAAACACCCTTTCGAAGTAGACGCGCCTGTTTTTTATCCACTTGCCTTTTGGAAACAACAATTAGGGCATCTTTCAACCCGTTCCGCATATGGTGTTCCAATTGCGGCAACGGAAGATTTGGCCGTACCCCATCCAACACGAAGAGATAGGCCGCCTTCTTATATTGCCCGGTCTCTACCAAATGACCGGCCCAAAGACTTTTTAAATTATCCCGCCCAGATGTTTTGATGTCTTCTAAACTATCTGTTTGCTTGTTCAAAACTATATTTAAGTCTCTTGATGATTCCAGATAGGCCTGTGTTTTTGGAGTAAGCGGAACGTGTACCGGATACTTGGAATATATAGAAGCGATGCACAGTTTCTCTTCCTTTCTCTCGAAATAAAAACCTTTGGCATTGAAAAATTCCACATAATCCCTTGGGGATTTTTCGAAGGAAACCTGCATGCGTTCGGCGTATTTATAATAGGACTTCAGGCTCAAACGTTCGAATCGTTGCCTATACTTTTGGGTCATGGCCGCATAAATGTTCGGGAACATCAATGGAAGGAATATCGCCGTCGGGCGTAAGTCAATTTCTTTTTCCGTCTTGTCGTTCATAAGTCCGTCCAATACTTTTTCGTTTTCCTTGATAAAGCCCGGAGATGCATAAAAATCGATTTGGTTCGGCAATGCTACGTGGCCCAAATTCAGTTTGACTTGATAACGACGAGAATTTGCATAGGTCAATTGGCCACCTTGGTACTTGGTTCCCAAGCTATGTAAAAGCTCGAAAAGGATTCCCTTTTGCCTTGGTGCATCGAACAATCGTTTTTCGCTTGCCTGTCTTATAAGCTCGGCCATGCCTTTTAATTGCCGGTCTTCTTTGACCGATTCCGAAATACATAGCTTGTCCTTTACAATATTGAATTGCTCTTGTATCCTATTGCTTAGGTTTCGGTTGTCGGTATGCAAGTATTTTTTAAGAAACAGAAAACGTTCCGATTTGGTCATTTCCCTTACTATGTCCTTTATAGGTATCCTTTCGATATGTTCGGAGAAAAGTAACTGCCTCCCCGAATTTTGATAAGTACTTTTATAGGCTTCCTTGATGCACTTTTGTAGTTCCAGTTTTAGCTGTTCACTTTCCCCGTTCATCTGGGTATATTCGCTTTTGAACAATTCGGCGTTTCGGCTGAATCCGATATTGGGTGCTATTTCCTCACTTTTGAGGACATAGCCCGATTTGTCATAAATGGTAAAATCGACTGCGTTGTCTTCCTCTTCATATTCTATTGTGCAATCCAGTTTTTGATAGGATTCCAGGATATCGGAAAGATGTTCGGGGTTTATCGTCCTGAATAGTTCGTAAGTAGTTTTCAGCTGTTTCTCCAAGCGTTTTTTGACCATCGGCAATAGCTTGGAACTTTGGTTCTGTTCAAAGACCTTTTGCAGTTTTGGGCCGCTTAATTGTGGATGGACGGTATAGCCGTTGATGAACCTTGACTTATAGCCATCTTTTACAGCCACACCATACGATACGCCTACCCTTCCATTTCGCTCTACCGTCCTCAATTCAATGTGATGTTTCTTGAGGTGCTGTGAAAGTTCGTTGAAACTGCGCACCTTGTACTTTTGCAGGGCGATATTAACGATGTCCTGTATATAGAACTTGACCCCGTTGATGTCGCCGTTTAGGAATTCGGGCATTTCGTATTTCGGGAGTTCCCTGGTCTGTTTTGTATCGGGCGATGGGGAAAGTCCGAACTCTTTTTCGAGGTACTTCTGGGTCGCTATGCTCCTTCTAATATCATTTGAAAGGTTGATCTGTAAACAATCTTCCTTGATTGTGGACGAGACGATATGCACATGCTCGTGTTTGGTATCGTGATGACGAATGACGACATAGGGCTGTTCGCCATAACCCATGTGCTCCATAAATTTTTTGGAGAGTTCGAAGAATTCCTTGTCGTTCAAATGTTCGCCACGGGGAAGGTTCAAAGAGATATGTGCATACCGTTTTTCAGAATCGTGGCGATTGCCAAGATGGTACAATACCCTACCGAAAAACTTCATGTCGGTATCGGTATCGGAATAGGTGTTCTGGAAACCTAGTATGATATTTTTAGGTTTGCCCGATACATAGTTCAGTACGCCCTGTACATTGTTCCGATAAAGTACCCTTGCTATCATTCCTGGTTTTTGATGTTGATGGTTTCAATGAGTTCGAGCATCAGTTCATTGGCCTTTTGCACCTCTCGTTCGAGCTGTGAATTTGGACTTCGCATGTTCTTATAATTGGCCACCTTGACCAGTTGGTTGATGTTGGTGCCTATCTTGTTAATCTGATAACTGATGTTCGAAATGCCATCGGGAATCCGCTTCTCCTTTACCGTTTCCTTGTTCAAAATAAGCTTTCTTAGGAAAGGGCCGACCGTTCCCCTTTTCCTGAAATCAAGGTTGTAGGATTGCAGGATGGTCTTCACTTTTTCCAGTTCCGTGCCATTGAACCTAAGCGTTATGGCATGTTCCCTTTTCCTGTCTCCCAATCGTTTTCTACCGCCTTTGTTGCTAGCCATTTTTAAGTTCGATTTTATCGCCTGCCCGTACTGGCAAGGCGGGGTTTTCACTTCGTCAGAAGTAGGCGTTTTGCGATGCGCAAAACATCACTTGCTATCCACCTTCGTGGATAAATATATATAATCATTATTAATTATAACTATCTTATTATCAATATTTTAAATCGTAAAATCATATCGAACCATATAGGATTATATGGAACCAATCCACAATTATATCTGGTCTAATATGGTGTTTAAAAAATTAGTGAAATATGAAAATATCCAAGTTTTTTGTGGGTAGGGAGAAAAGGACAAGCGGTTTTTTCGCCGCTTTTTCTTTTGCGCGGCTCCGAGGGGGTTGAAAAACCGTAGCCGGAAATACGACCGAGTGCGGGCCAGCGAAGCGCGCCCGCTCGGTCAGGATTGTAGGCGGAGGGTTTTCAACTTCCGCAGGGGCATGGGACTATAATTACGTGCTCAATGTTTAATCTCTTGGCGTTGGGGTTTACTAATCATTCCATACAATAAACTCTTTACAAAAGGTGCAATTTGTAAAGAGTATAAGTTTTTGTGAATCTTATATAAAAATGACATGTGCAGATTTACAGCTTACTATAATAAATACGTATTATTCTATAGGCTATTTCAAATCTGATAATACCGATGTCTTTTTCTGAATAAAACAACTCATAAATGACTATTTTGGTTTACAATAAAATGGACTTACAAACATTTAAAAAATGACCTTAATAATATCTTGGATTGGAGTCGATGATAATAAAGAAGGTAAAAAACCGGCGTCTCTATATATTGCTTCAGATAGCGGATATAGTTGGCGAACTTCCACTAAATATGATTATGGAATTAAAGTTTTCGGTTCTTCTCGATTTCCTGAGATTTTTGCATTTTGTGGAGATGTCTTACTCCCAAGTATCATCTTGGGACAACTATTGCCGCAAATTGATTCGGGTATAATTCTGACGCCTCTGATTTTGAAATAATCTAACCGGAACCTTACTATGACGATTCAAATAGCGACTTATCTTTTTAAAAATTCATTAGTACCGCGCCATTCTGTCAAAGCTTTCATTTTTAACTACCTACTTATTTGATTCATAACATCAAAGATGAATGCTTTACGGTCAATTCGAGATAATTATACCAGTTACTTTTAATCCATGGAACAAAAAGAATACGATGTCTTCGTTATCGGTAGCGGTAGTGCAGGCCAAGTAGTTGCTGAAACATGCGCTCAAAATGGATTAAAAGTTGCAATTGCTGATAATCGCGAATATGGCGGCACATGTCCCAATAGGGGATGCGACCCGAAAAAAATTCTTTTGGCACCGACAGAAGCTTATGAAACGGCTACTAACCTTATTGGTAGAGGCATTTTCTCAGCCCCAAAATTGGATTGGAAAGCACTTCAAAAGAACAAACGAAAATTTACTATCGGCGTACCGAAGGCTACTGAAAAAGATTTGACGAAATTGGGTATTGACCTATTCCATCAGTCGCCCAAATTTTTAGACCCACAGACCTTATCCGTTGAGGGAAAAAACAGTACAGTGAAGAAAGTAGTAATTGCGACGGGTCAGATTCCAAGAAAACTCAAATTTGAAGGGAATACCTTTCTCAAAACTAGCGACGATTTCCTTAGCTTGAAAAAGCTGCCTAAAAGTATGGCCTTTATCGGAGGTGGATATATAGGTATGGAATTTGCCCATATGGCCGCTAGGGCGGGAAGCAAAGTAACCGTTATCGAACGGGGAGATAGAATACTAAAGGCGTTTGACCTCGATTTGGTCTCGCATCTAAAAAAATCATCCGAAGATTTGGGAATACGATTTATTCTTGGTGCAGAGGTATCACAGATCGAAAAACTCCGAAAGAATTTTCGTGTTCATTACGCGAAGGGAGGTCAAAACAAATCATTTAAAGTACGGTCGGTGTTCAATACCGCCGGTAGGGTTCCCGCAATTGACACACTTGAACTGAATAAAGGCAATGTTACCTGTTCGGACAAGGGTATCCTGGTTAATGATTTTCTTCAAAATACGGGCAACCCGAATGTTTATGCCTGTGGAGATGTGTCGTTACATAGCTTACCCTTGACGCCCTTATCGGGAATTGAAGGAGCGATTGTTGCCGAAAACATATTGAAGTGCAATAAGAAAAAAATAGAGGTTCCCGTGGTTCCTTCTGCCGTGTTTACCTTGCCTAATTTGGCATCGGTAGGATTATCTGAGGAAGAGGCAAAAAGCAGGTACAAGAACGTTGTAGTCAATTATAAATCCGTTCCAGATTGGTATAATGCGAAAAGAATAAATACGTCTGCATACGCTTATAAAATCATAAGCAACAAACGAACAAGACAAATCGTCGGTGCTCATCTGTTAGCTCCTCATTCTGCCGAGACCATAAACCTTTTCGCTATGGCGATAAACCAACAGCTTACTACCGAAGACATAAAAACAATGATTTTTACGTATCCCTCTTGGGCGAACGACATCAAAAGTATGGTCTAGCGTATGACATTGCAAGGAGATAAGAACAAATTCAAGATAAAACATCTACCCTCGTTAATAGTTGACACCTACAAAGCATGGGACGCGGATAACCCATTTCGCCTAAGTGCCGTGGTCGCCTATTATGCAGTACTTTCATTACCTGGCCTTTTAGTCATTATCATCAACTTGGTCGGCTCGGTCTGGGGCGTTGAAATCGTACAAGGTCAGTTGACCGATGAAATTTCCGGAGCATTGGGCCGCGATGCGGCTGACTCCATTCAGAGCATGATGATAGAGACCCAAAACGAGAACAGAAGCACAATTGCCAGTATTTTGGGCATTGGCACATTGATTTTCGGAGCGACAGGCGTATTTTATCATTTGCAACTTTCATTGAATCAAATCTGGAAAGTTGAGCCAGACCCTAAATCGACTTTTTTGAAGATGCTTATTGACAGAGCACGTAGTTTTGCATTTATAGTGGCGATAGGATTTTTGCTTTTGGTTAGTTTTTTGGTCACGACCGCAATTTCCGCTTTAAATGGTTATTTAAGGAGCGTACTGCCTGATGCTATCGTATACATTGCTTTTATGCTTGATTTTGTAGTTTCAGTTGGAATCATTTCGGTACTTTTCGCACTTATTTTTAGGTATCTACCCGACACTAAAATACGATGGAAAACGGTTTGGATAGGAGCATTGATCACAGCTATTCTTTTTGTCTTCGGCAAATCTTTATTGGGATTATATTTTGGCAAGGCAGACCCAGGTTCAACCTATGGGGCGGCCGGTACGATAGTGTTGGTTCTGCTATGGGTCTCCTACTCTTGTTTGATTTTATTTTTCGGAGCGGAGTTTACCTATGTTTACTCCAAACGATACGGGCTAGGCATGAATGCCAAGTCTATTGAAACTTCAAAAGACGTTTAGCACTTTTTATTGACAATATTACTAATGGAAGTGAACTAAAAGAAAAAAGTGAGCTATTTGCTTAAGATGAAAACTACTCGGTTCTTTAATCAGTATCAACTAATTACCACTACCCATTTTATTGCATCAAGAATTAATGCCTTTACGTCAATAGCAATTGTAATTGGGTAGTAAATTTCGGGAGATAAGAAAGTTAATTATGTATCAATCCTTCATCGACTTAACAATGAAGTGTTTAGCGAGAAGGATAGTTGAAAGTAAAACCCTGTAAATTTAAGAATCATGAAGATAGGAGTAATAGGAAGTGGAAATATAGGCGGCAATCTAGGAAAGCATTGGGCCAAGGCAGGACATGAAGTTCTGTTCAGCTCTAGGCATCCTGAAGAATTAGGCAGTTTGGTACAAGAAGCGGGCGAGAATACGAAAGCGGTAAGCGTTACCGAAGCTTTTGAGGCCGATGCCGACGTGTACCTTTTGGCCATGCCCTTTAAAGCCATAAACAAGATTGCAGAACTATATGCCGGTGAATACGGCAATACGGTAATTATCGATGCCACCAATCCGTATCCACAGCGCGATGGCGAAATGGCACAAGAAGTGCGGGATGCAAATTACAATGCCTCAGAGTATACGGCGATGAAATTTAGCACCGCCAAGACCGCAAAAGCTTTCAACACCATAAAGGCCAAGCATCTACGCGACCAGGCTTTCCGAAACAGCGAAAAACTGACAATTCCCTTCGCGGCACAAGACGAGGAAAGCAAAAGCATAACGAGACAACTTATCGAAGATATCGGTTTCGACAACCTTTACATTGGTAGTTTGAGCGATACCCGTATTATGGATCCCGAACAGGCGATATATGGAAAATCTATGGAACGTACAGCGTTGAAAGAACTTGTTGATTCAACAAGAATCCGTTAATCAAAAAACTAGAAGAATGAATATAATATTTGAATACCACCACGTAAGTGGCAGCCAGCGTTTGGAGCAAATGGCTACTGAGAAGCTCAATACGTTACAAGAAAAATACGATTTTGTACACAGGGCGGATGTTTTCTTTAAATCGGAAAACCGAAGTGATAATGAAGAACAGATTTGTGATATACGATTGAGCATGCCAGGGCCACGTATTTTCGCCTCGACCAATGCCGATACTTTTGAGGCGGCAATGAACGAAACGATTCGGGATTTGGAAGACCAATTGCGCAAAGTCAAAGAAAAGATGAAGAATTACTAATTAGTTGATAGTAACAGAGTTTATGAAAACCACTTCAATAATAGGAATTGCTTCGGCTTTGGCACGAAGCAAAAAACTGAAATTAGTTCTGATAGGTGCTCAGTTTGCTTATCTAGGCTATAAACTGTTAACGAGAGAAAGGAAAAACAACAAACAGCAAGAACTCAAAGCAAAAAACTGACTTTGTTCGTTGCACATGGCCACCAAAAACTAACCGCTATGGCTCAAGAAATAGCATTTGAATAATTAGTATTTCTAATGCCAGAAGTACTTTTTGTTTTTTTATTTCCAAATCAAAAACTGTTGAAAGAGGTTAATTTGTTATTTGATACGGCCTACCGTTGGCATCTTGAATTTACTCGATAATCGAGGTTTGAATGCTCCGGGGCTTGCACCGAGGTTGTTTACTTTATAGATGCTTTTGACATTACTTCATTAAGTATTCATTAGTTGATTATGTAAAATGTTCAACACTACTAATTCTAGTTATGACTTCTGAAAAGTTACTGCACCAACTTATGAAATCTCCTGAAATCGCGGTAGAACATCTTGATTTAGAATATGTGGATAATACGAAACTTTCCATTTCGCGATTCCGAAATGAGAAAGGCTTTACTTATAAAAATGGCAAGAAGCTACTAAAAAATCAAAGTCATTTAGAGCGGATTTCAAGACTTGTCATTCCTCCGGCGTGGGACGAGGTAAAGATTACCCACTTGCCCAACGGGCATCTTCAAGCCGTAGGTAATGATAGCAAAAATCGAAAACAGTACCGGTACCACCCTACTTGGACAAAGGTTAGAAACCAGACCAAGTTCTACAAAATGTCATTTTTTGGAAAGAAGCTACCTGTAATACGTAAGAAGGTCGAAAAGGATTTGGCACAAAGCGGTTGGCCCAAGTCAAAAGTAATTGCATTGGTCCTACAATTGATGGAAGAGACCCACATCCGCATCGGAAACGAGCAGTACGCCAAGCGCAACAAATCTTATGGACTCTCCACCATGCGGAAAAAACACGTGGATATTCATAGGAACAATATGAAATTTGAATTTATAGGAAAAAAAGGAAAAGAACATTCCGTTACGGTTCGCAATAAAAAACTCATTCATTTGGTAAGTCGTTGTGAAGAAATTCCTGGTTGGGAACTTTTCAAATATTTCGATGAAGACGGCCAAAAGCAAACCTTGAATAGCACGGATGTCAACGAATATCTTCACGCAAATAGTGGAGAGTTCTTTACCGCCAAAGATTTTCGAACCTGGGCGGCATCGGTCGTTTTTTTTGATACGCTCTTGGATATCGGAACTACAGAAGATCCCAAAGAAAATCATGGAAATATTTTGAAGGGATTCGATGCTGCTGCCAAGGCCTTGGGCAATACACGAAATGTTTGTAGAAAATACTATGTGCACCCGTTATTGGTGTCATCTTATGAAGATGGTTCGCTCGACACATTTTTTAAAATGACGGAAGAAGCTTGTGACGGCTCCGAACATTTCTCCGCCTCGGAAGCAGCGATGCTGGAACTATTCGGAAAGTATAATCCGCTATTTTAGAGGCAACCTATCCACAACTTTTTTTTTATCGCTTGATTATGTCGTGTCGAAATCCCATCCGTACGGATTGCGTCAATAATTGCTGCAATAAGATATGTATCCTTGAAGGAAGAAGGATAAATTTATACCGTTTTGATAGTGTCGATTATCAAAATATTGGAATACTTATCTCAGTTGGTAATTGGTATGAAAATGGCGGTATACCAAAAGGTACGTACCCATTTTAATTTTGAGCTAAAAATAAGTGCTAAAAACCAAAAAAATAGCTATGAGTTTTATCTTGGCAAGTTATGTAGAGAGAGTTCAAATAGAAGATGAATTCAACGCAACTACTAAGTTTCCGAACATTTACACCCCTACACTCGAAATTCATGGAGCAGAAGAGAGCTTACTGACGGTAGTGAGTGACGAAAACATAGAAGCCATCGATTACGCCATATGGGGCATATTACCTGAAACATGGACGGATGATTGGGATGTTTTTCAAAAGGCAACGCCTACCTTACATTTTTCAGAACATGATTTGAAAAGCAATCTATGGTATACAGAAGCCTATGAGAAAAGACGCTGCTTGGTCATCGTGAGTGGATATTACACTCATTTTCTGTCTGAAGGTCGATTGTACCCCTTTTACATGTGTAGAAAGTCTGGTAAACCATTTTGTCTTGCTGGAATCTACAACCGCTTAGATGATGGTTTTTTAACTGCTTCTATACTAACTGCTCCGGCGGATAAACAGTTTCTTCAAATACATAATATTGGCAATGAAAAACCAGTTTATCTCCCTGATTCAAAACGGCAGTTATGGCTTGACTCCGACACAACCCTAACCCAAATTCTAGAGGAACCTACAAAGTCAACAGATGAGCAACTTATTGTTTATCCTATTTCTTCGAAAAGATTAGGTAGTAAAAAAAATGAAAAAATGGGAAGTATAGGTGACACTTCGGAAAGTCTTGGTTTGAGTGGCTTACAGCACATACTGACATCAAACAACATTGATTTCAAAAACTAACGCTACCCCATGAAAAAGGGTTTAGTTACTGAAATGGGGCAATAATTGATTTTATTGGACTAATGAAATCGAAGCATTACCATCATATTTGTATCATGCAGTCGGATAAGTACGGCAATAACTATTTTACAAACTTAAATACAGTATATATGTTACGTTGGACAGTTACTTTTATCATTTTGGCAATCATTGCCGCAATATTTGGATTTGGTGGAGTCGCCGCAGGAGCAGCATCAATCGCCAAGATACTATTTTTCATATTCATCGTTTTGTTCGTCATTTCGTTGATTTCAGGAAGAAAAAGGGTATAGCTTAAGACTAAGCCAGTATACCCATTAGAGAACACGAACTTTTAAATTTAAAAATTATGAAAAGATTACTTTACATATTACTATTCGCATTTATATCAACTACGGCACTTTCATTAACGAGTTGCAGGGAAGACAAAAAAGATGCGGGCGACAAAATTGAGGAAGCCGTAGATGACACGGGCGACGCCATCGAAGAAGGGGCTGAAGAGGTCGAGGATGAAATCGATGATGCTACTGACGATAATTAAATTTTTAGACAATCCTGACGATTGTTTTAGTGTTGATAGTTTAGTTGATTATTAACATGTAACGGATACCTCTTAAAAAGAGATATCCGTTTTTTTTGTGCGACATTCGGAACAAGTTAAAATGATGTGTATGTAAATATCTTTTGGGTAGATTAAGTAAATATATTTTCCGTCCTCACTTTTCTAATTCATCTTCATCCTCTTCTGAAAATGCCAATGGGTGGTCGGTCATACCTAAGCCTACTATTTTGATGATACTGACCACGGTGTTGTAGAGCATCAATACTACCACGATCAAGGCTGCACTCAGTAGGCTTGAAATCCCTAACGAAATGTAATACAAGGTATTGAACCAGTTTTCGGGTATATTGTCAGACTCGGTAATGGGTAAATTGAACAACAAAAATGTAATTACCGAGGCAATGAAAATAACCGTATCCAACTTGGCTATCTGTAAGACATGCCGATAGTGGTCTTTTTTCAATTTCGATTTTGCATTTGAGCTCAAACCCAATAGGGTCAACAGCAAGGCCAAAATTGTCGCGGACGCCAAGGCAATCGTATTGCATAACGTATTAAGACCATCCAAAGAATTTTTAATCAAGATTTTTGCCTCGTAACCGCTCAATCGCCCCAAAAGTATCGTTCCCAATAAAATGATTATCATTGAAATGGCGCCACCCAATAAGGCACGTCTTGTGTATTTACTCAATTTCATGTTCTGGTTTATTTAATTTTCACAAACTACTCAAAATCATTTCCTTCACAAAACCAAATAACTGAATTTTGTAACCCAAAAAATCGAATTTTTATCAAAATCAGTTTATTGTTTCGTAGTATTTTTCGCTATCTTGGCTATTACTCTAAAGAAGCCCTAATCAGTTCGCTTAAGAATGAAAATTTACCTGAGATACGATTTCAAGATTACCCATGAGACCCTTGTTCGCGAACAATTGGAGAAGCTGCAGATTCCACATAAAATTACCGCTATGGGAGAAGTAGATATCGCCGACAACCTGTCAAAAGAGAAAAAAGAGGCACTCATTTTGGCATTTCACAAATATGGTATCACTATTTTAGACGATCAAAAGACCGCACTTGTGGAACGAATCAAGTACGTAATTGACGAAATGTTGAAAGACGAAGATGCTAGATCAACAAAAGTCTCATCTTATTTATCGGATAAATTGAACTACACGTATTCCCATTTATCAACTATTTTTTCAGAGAGCACGTACACCTCCATCGAAAATTATGTGATATTGCGTAAAGTGGATTATGCCAAAGAACTGATGTGCGATACCGACCTTACCCTAACTGAAATCGCCTATCGTTTGAATTATAGCAGCGTAGCACATTTATCGGGTCAATTTAAAAAAACAACAGGATTGACACCTAGTACATTTCAACGCATTATGAAGCGAAAAAAAGAAAAGTATTTTTCGAACGCTTGAACCCCAAACCAAGAAAATGAGCTTAAACCTATTGAACATAGCCCTTGCCGATGACGATGAAGACGATAGAATGCTTTTTGAAGAAGCCATAGAAGAACTGGCAATGCAGACGAAATTGGCACTGTTTAAAGATGGTCAAGAATTGATGGACTATCTCAACCTTCCGGACATTGTGCTGCCCAACCTTGTATTTTTAGATTTGAACATGCCCATCAAAAACGGAATGCAATGTCTGAGAGAGATTCGTCAAAATCCTACCCTAAAAAACTTGGCCATTGCCATCTATTCTACTTCATCATCGGAACAAGATATTGAGGATACTTTCGTGAATGGGGCAAATATTTATATTAATAAGCCCAATAGCTTTAGTAAATTGCGTCAGGTAATCGAGAAAGTATTACAGTTGAATTGGCAATACCATACCTCGAACCTGAACAGAAACAATTTTTTGTACCGCATTTAAATTTAGATGATTCTTAAACGAATTTATACTTCGTCAAAAACCTATGTTGCCCTTTTGATTTTGGCCATCGCCCTTTTGCTTTTTACAGCTATTATGGGCAATCGTCAAATAAATCTGATGGAAACTTCGGCTGAAATCGTAGAGCAAACCCATCAGGTCAAAGATGGTATCAGCCAGCTCTTTTCTCATTATTTCAGGTTGGAATCTCCAGCGTTCAGAAATTCACTTTCACAAGATAGCCTTTCTGCTTCCCCATTGGATTCCTTTATAGCTGAAGGAAACAGAGCATGGGCGCGACTAGACACCCTGACATCCAAGAGCGCATCACAGCAAGAGCGTTTGCAGCGTATTGAAATTTTACAGGAAACGCTTTATACGAAATTGACAAGCGAAAAGTTTAGCAGCAACACTTCCTTAACAACCGGCATTTCAGAAATACTTTTTAATATTCGGGCAATCAGCGAAGAAATGCGGAACGAAGAAAACCGTTTGATGCAAGAGCGAAAAGCGATATATACTACTAGAAAAACGTTGGCCCCAATATTACTTTTAGTTCTGGGAGCCTTTGCCTTACTCGTTTTCGGGCTTTCTTTTCTAAGGATATATAAAAACAAAAAGCGTATTCAAGTGTCGGAAGCTTTTTTAGAAAGTGTCGTTCAGACGACGGACAATATTATCAATTACTATGAACCCGTCTACGATTCTGGTAGAAATATCTGCGATTTTAAAATCGTATTCGCCAATAAAGGCAATAAAGACCACCTTGGGCTAGAACCCGATGAAATTATTGGAAAGTATATTTCACAAGTTTTCCCCTTTTTAAAATTAAACGGCGAATTCCAAGAAATGGTCAACTGCTTTATCAACAAGAAAAAAATCAATTTTGACCGTCAAGTTTCGATAGATGGGCGACGCATGTGGTTCAAATCGGTCATTACACCGCATGCCAAAGGTCTGCTGGTAACTGCCAGAAACGCTACCGTAGAAGAACAGGCCAAAGCCGAACAATCGGCACTAAAAGAGCAAGCACTCGAAGACAATGCAAAATTACAGGAGACCGAATCGTTTCTAAAAAATGTGCTCGCCAATACCGATAATGTCATTTCCTATTTTACACCCGTATACAACAAAGAAAAAGAATTATCAGATTTCTTGATGGTCTTCAATAATGAAAATATTGAAAACGTACTCCAAAAAGATCTTAACGAACTTGAGAACAAATTAATGTCCGAGGTGTTGCCCATGCACTTCGAAAATGGTGTCTTTGACGAGCTGAAAACATGTTTTCAGAAAAACGAGAAAGTTCGATTTGAAAAGGAATATGAATTTGAGGGCTCTAAATTCTGGTTCAAAACCACAGCGGTAAAATTAAACAATGGCGTACTAACCACTTCCACAGACACTACCTTGGATAAAAGATCAGGGTTTCAACTAGAAAAACAGAATCTTCAATTATTGGATAATCGAGCATTTTTGAGCAATATATTCAAAAGTATTTCACATGTAGTCATGCATTTTACCAGTATTCGAAACAAGGATGGCAAAATTATCGATTTTAAGATTGAATTCATCAATGAACAGATAAGTGCTGTGACGGGTGATATTCCCGCAGAAGTGAAACATAAAAAAGCCTCAGAGGTCTACCCTTCCATATTTAAAACTGGTGTTTTTGAGCATTTAGTCGCAGCGGTCGAAAGTGGAAAACCTGTTGAATATGAAGTGCCATACAAGGGCAACGCAACAACGCAATGGTTCAGGGCTACTGCTATAAAACTAGGCGATGGCGTAACTGTAACCACAAGGGATATTACCGTGGAAAAGGAAAAATCCAATCGGCTTACGCTTTTGAACGAGGAATTAAAAACACAGAATTCGATTTTAACCGAAGCCGAAAACGTCGCAAAAATAGGTAGTTACCTTTGGTTTTTGGATACCAACGAAGCACAATTGTCTGATAATTTTTTTCGAATTCTAGGAGAAGAACCTAATTCTTTTGATGTGACTATCGAAAAAGTACGAAATTTTGTCCACCCTGATGACCTTGAATTGTATGACCGAATCGTTAGTGAAACCACGGAGAAGGGAAAAACAGAGGTGGACACCTACCGCATCATTACAAAGAAAGGGGTTGCCAAATATATTTATGTAAAAGGCCAAAACCTTGAAAGGGATGGACGACCTGTTTCTGTTGGAGTCGTTCAAGATATTACGGAACAAATAGAAAAGACAGAACACCTTCGCAAACGCAACGTAGACTTAAAACGAAGCAATGCCGAGCTAGAGGCTTTCAATCGCGTGGCCAGTCACGACTTGCAAGAACCACTTCGAAAGATACAATTGTTCATTTCCCGTATTACAGAAAGTCCTACGGAAAAATTTCCCAAACGAACCCTTGAGTATTTCAATAAAATAGAACAGGCTGCCAATCGCATGCAGTCATTGATTGTCAACCTACTCGCCTATTCACGTATCGATGGGAGCCACGAGGATTTTGAAAAAATAGATTTGATGCAGGTACTTGAAGAAGTTGTCGACAACCTTTCTTCTAGAATTGAGGAAACCCAAGCCGAAATAAAAGCAGAAAAACTACCAATTGTGTTAGGAGTTTCCTATCAATTGGAGCAGTTATTTAGTAATTTGATTTCCAACGCTATCAAGTATCGTGCTACCGATGTAAAACCTATCATCACGATACAATCGGAAAAAGTGCGTCAAAAAGAAATTGCAGACGACTTTTTCAAAACAGCCAACTACTACCAAAAGATATCATTATCCGATAATGGTATTGGCTTTTCAGACGAGCATGCCGAGAAAATCTTCGAGGTCTTTCAACGTCTTCATGGAAAGGGTGAATACTCTGGCACGGGCATTGGTCTTGCGATTTGTAAGAAAATAGTCGAAAACCATCACGGACATATCTACGCTTTCGGAAAAGTGGGCAAGGGTTCTACATTCGTTTTCTATTTGCCCGTTTAAGCATACACTGTACAAAATCAAAGGTAAACTGAAAAAGGCATTTAGGGCAATTTCAGTAACTCGGCAAGAATTCCCTACTCTTCCATAAACCTCATTTTAAGAAGGTTTTAACGTAAGTTTTATCCCAACCGAAAATTGTGTAACACAAAGCCAAAATTGTGTAACGCCTTCCTCTCATCTCTTCCCGACTTTTGAATCATCGTAAACGTCAGCGTGTTCAACCCTAAAAACACTACTATGAAATCAATAGCACTTTCTTCAGCAACAATTCAAGGAATGTTCGAGCAACTACACGAAAATTTTGGTGGAAAGCTAAGCATAAACACAAAGGAACACATCTTAGAACTTGATAATGAATTCGGTAAAGGCCGTATTCGTGGCATCACTTTTAAAGGTGATATTTCATTCTTAGAATTTGATATGGTCTTTGCAGAAAACTTTACCCTGCGTACCTCAACTCCCGAACCAGCACCCATTTGTTTTGCGTACTGCTCTCGTGGCCATATCATGCATAGCTTTGGTTCACAATCACAAAAACGGGTTTTGGAAAACTTTCAAACTTGTATTTTGACTAACGCTGCCCATGAGGAGAATGTGCTGTATTTTTCCAAAGACATTCAAGTGAAGACCGCATTGATTATTGTCAAAATGACATCGAAAACAAGTGTCGAGAAAAAACAAAGTTTGAATGTCGAACTGCAAGAATCTTTGTTGAATGGGCAACCCGCTAAAAATTCGATTTATATCGGGTCTTACAATTTGATGATTGCGGATAAAATGCAACAATTGGAAAGCATTAAGCAAGACGGCATTGTTAGAAGTCTTCTAATTGAGGGGTTGGTACATATGATTCTAGCCCATGAAATTCAGCAACATAAAGACGATTTGAAAAAACAAGAAAAAAACTTGGGCAGCCTGACCTCACGAGAAATGAAATCGGTAAATGAAATTTCACAATTCATTCATAATTACCCTGAAATACAGCATTCGATTGCTGAACTCAGTCGCAAATCAGGACTGTCGCCCAGTAAATTACAAGAGGGATGTAAAGTATTGCATGGCACGACAATAGGAAACTATATTCGTTCGGTACGCGTTCAAAAAGCAGCAGATTTGATTAAAAATTCGGATTTGAACATTTCTGAAGTCGTTTATAGCGTTGGTTTTACCAGTCGTAGCTACTTTTCTAAAATTTTTAGACACAGATATCATTGCAGCCCAAAACGCTATAAAGAAAAACAAGACATGGCTTTATCTGCCTAATAAAATAAATTGATTGATGATTGGTCAGTGAGAGACCGTTTAAAATATTTTAGACGGTTTTTTTTATTTAATGAACTCATTTAATCTATAATAATGAATACTTCACTTTGTCCTGCAAAATGACTTCAGATGCTTTGAACCTCAAAAATATACCGATTCGATTCTGTATTCAAGAAAATCATTTTGACCAGACTAAGGTCACAATTTAAATTTCCAAATAAGCCGACTTCTCTCGGTAGCTTCCAATACTTTTTTAAATTCTTCTTGATTCTTGAACTTTGTTTGCTCGATAATGGTTTCTTCGATGGATACTTCGAATTCATTCGTTTCGAAGCACCATGGTTCGACTGTCAAACATGCATTTTCCTTACGAAGTAGAAAATAAGTTTTATTCTCGATAGAGGTATTGATCTCTATTTTCCGTCCCGAATCGGGAATTTCATCTTTACATAGAATCAATGAACAGCGGTCACAGAACCGTAGCAGTTCGTAAGCATTTTCGGCCTCTTTTTTGCCCATGCCTAAATGTGACATAGTATCGTTGCGAAACTTTGTTTGATCGTCGAGAAAGGTTTTTGCCCCTTGGCTTTCTTCACGAAGATGGCCATACAGAAATTCCAAATGAAAGGATACCAACAATGCCATCCATAAAGACTTGCTTTTGGCCTGACCAATGACCCTTTTTGCCCTTTTCAAAACCTTTGTCGTACTTACCGTATCTTCTGTAAAATCCAATGGCATTCCGAGGTCGGATAAATAGTTTTTTTCATCGAAATCGAGTTGGTGGTCGTCATGTTCGACAACGGCGACCAAGGTATCGAGCCAGAGTTTCGGACGGTATTCCTTCTTGAGTTCTTGGGCAATTTTCCCGGCAAGTAGACCATGGCTCGCCTGATATACAATATGAAGGCCTTTTTCAGATTTTCTAATGATCATAATTTTCTTCTTCTGGCTGCATTTTAGATATGCGCTTGATTTGACGGGCTATTTTTCGCGGTGCCTCCATCGGAAGTAGGTGGCCGATTTTTCCCAAAGCGATGACCGAAGGGTTTTGCAAATAAGGCAGTACCTCTTCATATATTGATTCTGTTTTTATCACAGGGTCGTTCTTGGAGAAAATGACATGTGAGGGCATCTCCAAATCTTTGATGCGCTCGGCGATGTTGTTTTTCATTCCATCGTTAATCCACCAATCCCAAGTTTTTTCATCGATGCGAAGTTGTGAGGCAACGGCATAATCATATTTTTTCCTTTGTAGTTTTTTGCTAGTTGCTCCCTGGACTGTATTTTTAGCCTCCTTCTCGTTGGGATGCCTCAACATTCGCTTTTTCTCACCCTCTGGCATTTCTTCGATTGTAGGGGGCGAAGGTGCAATTAGTATGATTCTGCTCGGCTTTACTCCCGCCATTAATTTAGCCGCATACAGCACCAACTTGGCACCCATGGAATGTCCGCATAAAATATAATCCATCAGTTGTAATTCTTCGATACAGGTGTTTATGTATTTCGCAAAACCATATATTGAAGGTTCATCTAAAGGCTCCGTTTTATTGAATCCAGGAAGATTCAACAGAATACAAGTGTGCTTCTTTTGAAGTCGCTTTGCCAACCATTGCCAGCTACCGGCATCGCCGCCGAAATAATGGACAAAGACGATTGTTTTCTTTCCGTTTCCGATGATTCGATAATGGGGATTGTATTGTTCTTTCATATCATTATTTATCTCTCATTGGTATTTCTTCCTGAATTTTCTTGTAGCTTTTTAGGGGCTCCGTAAACATTGAACCTATCAACACGGATACTTTTTCGACTGAAATAACATATACTTTTTCATCCGCTACTTGCCTATCGGCTTCTTTCAAACCAAGTTATCATAATGTTAACTCTGAAAGAACACCCAAACGGTTTTGCATCAACAATATACTTTTTTGGGTTATCATTTGAGATTAGTTAGAGGTTTATTGAATGAAAACTTTAGAATCATGAAAATTGCATTATATAGCTGCCACGCTTTTGAAAAAAAATATATCAAAGCTGCGAACAATGAAGAACACGAATTAATTTTTATAGAAGAAACCTTGACTAGCGATACAATCGATAAGTCAAAAGATTGCACGGCCATAAGTGTTTTCTCTTCTGATAAAGTCAACAAAGAAATTTTGAAAAAGTTAGACGGGCTTGGTGTAGGACTTATTGCCACACGTTCCGCCGGAACCGACCATATTGATTTAGCGGCCGCAGAAGAGTTTGACATTAAAATTGCAAATGTTCCGGAATATTCGCCCAACGCGATTGCGGAGCATTGCATAGCTCTTACCTTGGCATTGTATCGGAAACTGAAACCTTCTTTTGAACGTATCGGAAACTACAATTTCTCTCTGGAAGGACAGGTGGGAATGGAAATCCATTCGAAAACCGTCGGTATTTGCGGCACCGGCGATATCGGGGAAGTATTGGCGAATCTCTTTCACGGTTTTGGAGCAGAAGTGCTTTTGTTCGATGTGAAAAAGAATCCGAATTTAACGGATACTTCTTGGACGAAATATGTCAACAAGGAAACAATTTTAGCCGAAAGCGATATCATTTCATTGAACCTTCCGCTAAACGATGAAACCAGAGATTTTATATCCTTCGAGGAACTGGAGGCAATGAAAGACTCAGCCATACTCATCAATACCGGACGTGGCGGTTTGGTAAACACAGGACACATCTACAACGCACTACGCGAAAACAAAATAGCCGGCTTCGGTATGGATGTCTACGAAAATGAAAAAGGTATCTTTTACAAAGACCTTTCAGACAGCACAGACAAAGATGATTTACTGACTTCCCTTATCGAGATGGACAATGTGGTAGTAACTGCGCATCAGGCCTTTTTGACCGACACCGCATTGACCAATATGATGGAGACAACCTTTCAGAATATTCAAAAGTTTAATGGTGATGGTAAAATAGAAAATCGAGTGGCTAAATAAAATCCTCATCCTCCGTGGTAGAGGAAGTAGTCGGTGGTTCGTTGGCCATCTTTTTTTCGAGACCGGCGGAATCTACGCCAAAGAATTCAAGTATTTCAGAACGGCGCGTGATGAGCATCGCGCGTTCCCCGTTTACGGCAATGGGATTTTGCAATAATTCAGGATTTTTATTGATAAGCTTTAACCAGTCGTCAGTACTAAAATCCTTGGTGTTTCCGATATTGGTCTTATTGGGGTGTTCCTCTGAAAACAAATCGCCTACGGACAAGTTTAAATTGTCCGCAAGTTCGACCCAAATGGTGTCGCCGATGGTTTCGTTGGCGATGTCGATGACCTGTACTTTTCTTTTAGTGCCCTGCACATAGCCCAAGACCTGTTTGCCCAAATGAGATAGTGAACTATAAATATATGTAAGCTGATTTTGTCACGTGCCAATACCGCCATATCCTTTTTCATGTTAAGTAATAGTTGTTTAAATTAATTTGATGGTGAGTATGCACCGTTATTAAATGAATTGATGCACCTCGATTATCAAATCTATTTCAAAAAACAGATTTTCGTTGCCCCTAAAAAATCGACTATTGCTCTAGAAAAGTTGACAGGCCATATTATTACGATAGCCTTTTATGCTTTTGGGTCAATCAAAATTCCTGCCTACTTCTATATTCGAGAAGCTTTTGGGAACGCCCCAAAAAGCACAATTCATCCTAAAAAATATACAATGCCATTTATTACGAATAAAAAAGCAAAAGAACAGGTCGATATCTTTTATGAAGATTATGGCGAAGGCCAGCCCGTAATTCTTATCCACGGCTGGCCACTGAGCCGAAAGTCTTGGGAACAACAGGTCTGGAAAATCGTCGAAGAAGGTTTTCGCTGTATTTCTTACGACCGCAGGGGCTTCGGAATATCTTCCTCGCCTTGGAACGGTTATGACTATTCCACACTCGCAAGCGATTTGAACGCCATTATTGAAGAACTCGATTTAAAAGATTGCATACTCGTAGGTTTTTCCATGGGTGGTGGCGAAGTAGTTCGCTATATGACCGATTTTGGTACAGAGCGCATTGCAAAAGCGGCACTCATTAGTTCCATCGTTCCTTTGGTCAAGCAGAAAGACGATAATCCTGATGGCGTTCCGCAAGATGCACTTAACGAAATAATCGAGTCGCTTCAAAAAGATAGGGTCGCATTCTTGAAAAAATTCAGTCAAGGCTTTTACAATTTTCAGGAGACTATCACTAATGTAAGTCAAGCCCAGCTGGACTATGACTTTATCGTAGCTTCATTTGCTTCGCCCAGAGCGACCATTCAAACTGCTTTAGCATGGATGGATACCGATTTTCGCCCTGAACTAAAAAATGTAACTGTACCTACATTAATTGTACACGGCGATGCCGATGAAACGGTACCTATTGAAACTTCGGCTAAACAGGCGGCAACCGGTATTTCAGATAATCGATATGAAGTCGTCAAAGGCGCACCGCATGGTTTGAACATTACGCATGCAGCGCAATTGAACGAGATGCTAATTTCGTTTTTAAAGGAGTAAAGTCAATATTGCGATAAAATACCGAGACCTTCCCTTGGGGAGGTCTTTTTGATATTAAATAACAACAGACTAGGAATCAGAATACTATATTCATTTTCCTAACAAATAGAGACCCTCTTGAATACCTGAATTTCATTATCTTTACCTCCCCCTCAAAAAAGCATACCGTATAACGGCTCACTTAGCGCTAGTGCAAACTTAATCGGCTCTTTACGACGGTAGATTTGCATCTCAAAGTACAAAACTATGGTCAATGAAATAGCTTCAAAATACAACGTCAAGGTCTCGGGCGAAGGAAAACAGACCATTCTCTTCGCCCATGGTTTTGGTTGCGACCAGAACATGTGGCGGTTTATCGTACCGGCTTTTGAGCAAGACTATAAATTGGTGTTGTTCGATTACATCGGCTGCGGTAAATCTGATGTTTCAGCATACAATACGGAGCGCTATGAATCGTTACAAGGCTACGCGCAAGATATTCTCGATATCTGCGAGGAATACGATTTACATGATGTTATTCTGATAGGCCACTCCGTAAGTTCGTTAATCGCTATTTTGGCATCCATTCAGAAACCCGAACTTTTTAAGCACCTTATTTTGGTAAGTCCATCGCCACGTTTTGTTAACGATGAAGACTATATCGGAGGCTTTGCAGAAGAAGACCTACGCGGACTTCTAAGTGTCATGGAAAGTAATTTCTCCGGATGGGCCGAATATTTGGCTCCAGTAGTCATGAAGAATCCCGATTTACCGGATCTGACCAAAGAACTGGAAGAAACCTTTTGCGCCAACGACCCAACCATTACGCGCAAGTTTGCGGAACTCACTTTTTTCTGCGACAACCGCGATGATTTGAACAAGGTCAGCATTCCCACTTTGGTTTTGCAATGTTCGGAAGACGATTTGGCTCCGGATCACATCGGGAAATATGTCAGTGATCAAATCGAAGAAAGTACCTTTAAACAGATGCAGGCCACAGGACATTGCCCCCACATGAGCCATCCTGAAGAGACCGTTGCCCTTATCAAAGAATACTTATCCCATTGAAGGAAAAAGCCCTTGACACGACCCCGCAACAAGATAGCGATGGACTACTGGCTCAAATGCCCTGCTATGTCTTTTCATTTTCGGAACAGCAGCCCGTAAGTGAAATCAACCTATATGCGCTAAAGTCTTTGGGATATACCACAGATGAACTTATCGGAAAAAAGAAGTTTGAACAATTGCTGACCGCTGGATGTAAAATTTTGTTCCAGACGCATTTTCTTCCACTTTTGAAATTTAAGGGAATTGTCGAAGAAGTTATCCTTTCCTTGAAAACCAAGAAAGGTTTGGAGGTTTCTTTGTTATTCAATATTTCCGTGGAAGAAATTGATGGAAGGAAAATTTTCCATGCAGCAGGACTTCCCATGGCAAAACGCAACGAATACGAAAAGGGCCTTCTGGAAACCATCAAAAATTCCGAAAAAAAATTTTCCGAGAACAATGCCTTGACTGATCTGAGAAAGAACCTAGAGTCCAATCAATTGATCCTTGAAAAAAAACTTCGAGAAACCAACCGGTTGAACGACGAACATAACCAATTGAACAAAGTCCTAGCGCATGACCTTCACGAACCGTTGCGCAAGATTTTGTTCTATACCGATGCGCTCTCCACAGACGATGAAAAAACGAAGCAAAATCGCTCTAAAATTTTAGATGCCGCCCTTTCCATGCGAACGATTACGGATAGCTTGCAGCGGTTCTATTCCCTTGATTATAAATTTGATACTGCGGACAGGACAGACCTGTTGGAGGTCATTGAAGAAGTGAGAAAAGAAAGTAGCGCCGCCACTATTGAATGCGATTTGAAAAAGTTAAAGGCCACCCAGTTTGCCGGAAGACCCCATCATTTAAAGGCCCTTTTCAAAGAACTCTTCGATAATGCCATCAAGTTCAGGCAAACAGAAAAGCCTTTAGAAATAACCATTGCCAGCCAGAGTTTGCAACAGAACGTTTACAAGCAAACCGACGACAAATACAAGTACCAAAATTTTATTCGCATCAACTTTTCGGATAACGGAATCGGGTTCTCTAACAATCATGCACCGAAAGTATTTCAGCTTTTTCAAAAGCTGAGACCTAATGAGGGTTTGGGCATTGGCCTATCATATTGCAAGAAAATCGTGGAACTTTACAACGGTACCATTACCGTAACTTCAAAGCCAAATAAAGGTACTACCTTCACTATTGTGTTACCCAACGCAATTTCGTAATACCTGCACTCGGCCATTCAAGACTCCGTGTTAAACGATGTAATCTTTTATTTTAAGAAATGGGTTGAAAAAACTACTTTTACTTTTTAGTTCAACACCCATGAAAACGAACAAACATCTGGTTATTTTGGCTGATGACGATCCGGACGATCGCGAGCTGTTTAGAGATGCGGTCGCTGAAATCGATGCAGAAGTGCGCATTATGATTTTAGAAGACGGTATGGGATTAATGGACTACCTCACGGCCGAAAACGCAAAGCTGCCCGATATCCTGTTTTTGGATATTAACATGCCCTTAAAGGACGGTTTCGATTGTCTGCGGGAAATCAGGGCAAGCGAACGCCTGAAGGAGTTGTGCGTTATCATGTTCTCCACCTCCTACGGTCGTTATGATGTCGATAAATCGTACGACCTCGGTGCCGATGGGTATATTCAAAAACCCTTTACCCAAGTCGAAATGCTAAATGTACTGCAACGTACCTTGGAAACCGACTGGAAAGACCCTTGTGCCGCGCTGGATAGACATAGCTTTGTTATTCAGGCTTAGCGCATAGCTCTAAGCAGAAATTGAAATCGACCTTACTACTTACCCGATCGGTCAAAGCCAATAACATACCTAGCTAAAAAAGGATAAGTCTCCGAAATACTTTGGGAAGCTGCATTTCTCAAAATCCTTAGGTCAATCGGAGTTTTTTCGGTAACCTGATTGTCATTTTATTTATAATAACTACTAATACAAGTTGCAATCGACATTCATATAGTTCCAGAAGGACCAGTAATTATTCTTAATACTATATTTAAATGAATATAACTAACTACAAAAGGTAGAATTGCAATGATAAATCGGCAACTCTAATGCCGGGAAAGAGGTTTAGAATCAATTTTTAGTTTTTTAGCGTCCATATCGATTACTATTAAGGTACAATTTAGGGGTAAATACGATGATTCAGCAGAACCATCAAATCATAAAGAAAATGTATAACGATAACGAAAAGACAGATTTAGATTTTCCCATGCGAACACCACGGCGTATGAGTCTAATTAAAGGGAAAACGAATAGCGAAGTTGAAAACAATCGTCCACCGCTCTTAAAGCATGATGTACCAAAAGACACCTCTTATATTTTACGATCTGTTGGATAGCCTTTAACCTATTGCCCACTTATTATGGAAAAGAAAATGGATAACACCACAAATAGAAAAATATAGGAACAAGCCATACAAAGACCGTTTTAAATTTGACAACTGGCAACGGTTGACACCAATAACCAAAATCGTTTCAACCCTGAAAACATTCAAGTGGAAGAAGAGCAAAAGCTTGAAGTGAACGGAGAACCGTCGGATCAAACTACCCTTGTGGCCTTCTCACGCGAAATTTTACGAAAGGTCTTTTTGTCATCGACCAAAAAGTCTTCGAGACTTTGGAGTTAAAGGAGTTTTTCAAGGCCGTATCCGATGATCCGAATTTTTCTGCGGATATAGATTAGATTTAATAAAGGAGACCTATCTTTAACATCCCCTGGCATAAATGCTACTATTTTGACTTTATGATTTTTTCGCTTTAGGGCTAATAATTTAACTGTACGAGATTTAAAGTAAAGCTAGGTTGACCTTTCTTTGACCAAACTAAAAAAATGTCTGGACAGCCCACCCTTATTTGCATACCCGATATCAGCGGATTTACCCAATTTATGAGCGATACCGATTTTGAACTGAGTTCCAAAGTCATTCCCTCTTTGCTGAACAAAGTCATTTATTCCAACGAAATCGGACTCAAAATCAGTGAAATCGAAGGGGATGCTGTGCTTTTTTATCGAAATGGAGAACTACCCGATTTTACGAATCTTATCAACCAATGCAAACATTTTTATACGGAGTTTTATCAACAGTTGAATGTCCTGCGTAAAAAACACGGTAGAACCAATGGAGCAAACAAAATCCCGCAAATATTGGGATTAAAAATTGTTCTGCATTTTGGTGCGGAGGTTGGCGTGGTACCTGTGGGCAAACGTATAAAATTGATGGGCGAAGATGTTATTACGGCCCATCGATTATTGAAAAATGATATTCCCGAAGATGAATATATTCTTATTTCCGACAATTTAATGTCACAATACCATCAAGCTGAACGCAATGGAAATTTTGAATGGGACCAACTTAAAAAAAGCCATATCGAAGTAGACCATATCGGAACGATAAATTTTGAGTACATCGATCTTTCTGCGCTGGTAGAATAAAATCTATAATGTTAGTTCAATAGTCAACTATTGCTACTTCTCTTTCTTCTTCGCCAGTCTGTTCATTAATGGTAAAATTATGTAAATCCTAAAATTCACAGCCATTGGAAGCTGCTTCAGTCTTCGTAATTGGAGCCAAAATTTGACGGTTCGGGTCATTCGTCGGTCGAGGATTCATGTAATTTCGAGCACATTAAAGAAACTAAGTGAAGACTATGCAAAAACCCAACAAAAGGCTCGAAAATCAAACCTGTATCGTAACCGGATCTAGTTCCGGCATCGGTAAGGCCGTGGCAAAAGCCATGGGTTCGGAAGGCGCAAATATTGTCGTCAATTACCACAGTAGTAAAGAGAAAGCCGAAGAAGTTGCTGATTGGATCGAGAAAAATTCCAGTTGTGGGAATGCTTTGGTCATCAAATGTGATGTCAGTAAGGAAGATGACGTGAAGAATATGTTCAACAAGACGATTGACTATTTTGGAACGGTCGATGTGTGCGTGGCCAATGCGGGCATGCAGATTGACCATCCACTGCATGAAATGCCTTTAGATGCTTGGCAGAAAGTTATCGACGTAAATCTTACAGGACAATTTTTATGCGCCAAAGAAGCAATCATCGAATTTCTCAAAAGAGGAATGCGCAAGGATGTATCAAAATCGCTCGGAAAGATAATTCATATGAGTTCGGTTCACGAAGAGATTCCCTGGGCAGGCCATGCTAATTATGCGGCGTCAAAAGGCGCACTTTTGATGTTAATGGAGAGCATCTGTCAAGAATATGCTCCACATAAAGTCCGCTGTAACAGCCTGGCCCCAGGAGCTATAAAAACAGATATCAATAAAGAAGTCTGGAGTTCAGAAAAAGAACTGGAGAAACTTCTGAAATTGATTCCCTATAAACGAATGGGCGTACCCGATGATATTGGCAGCGTTGCAAGCTGGTTGGCCTCCGATGAGTCAGAATACATCAATGGAACGACCATTTTCGTGGACGGTGGCATGACCTGCTATCCAGGGTTTGCCACGAATGGGTAGAAGCCTACTTATCCTCGAAGGGGAACAGTTGCGTAGAAAATCAAGTGAAATAGATTTCATTGCCATAACTATTGGAATTTAAGATTTGAGAAAGGAAGTAAAGAAATAAATGAAACAGATTGCAGCCTTCGCTGGAATAACATTAAAAAAGAATTATTATGGATTTAAAGATAAAAGGAAAGACAGCTCTTATAACTGGGGGCGATTCAGGATTGGGCATAGCGACCGCGAAATTTTTGGTCAGGGAAGGTGTCAACGTCGTACTCTCCGACAAGGATAATGGCGAAGAACTGAAAAAAGCCGTGAAGCAAGTTGAAAAGGACTGCGAAAGAGGCGCAAAAGTGGTCAGTATGGCCGCCGATATTTCAATAAATCAGGAGGTACTGCATTTGGCCGACAACATCGAAAAGGAATTTGGTGGTGCCCACATCATCTTTCACTCCGCTGGTGCAAGAGGTGCGGCAGGCGACTTTTTGGAACTGAGCGATGATGATTGGATGAAAACCATTGAAGTGGATTTGATGGGTGCAGTACGGGTTGCCCGTGCCTTCGTTCCGCACATGCAAAAATTGAAATGGGGGCGGATGATTATGGTGGCTTCGGAAAATGCCTTTCAACCCTATGTGGAAGAGAGTCCGTATAATGCCTGTAAGGCGGCGGTCATTAATTTCTCGAAATGTTTGTCTCGGTCGTATTCCAAAGAAGGGATACTTTTTAACTGCATCTCACCTGCTTACATAGAAACCCCGATGACCGATGCAATGATGGAAGAGCTAGCCGAGGAAAAAGACATATCTGTGGAAGAAGCGGTACAATGGTTCGTGAAGAACAAACGTCCGCATATCGCCATGGAACGTCGTGGAAAACCGGAAGAAGTTGCGGCGGTAGTCGCTTTTTTGTGTTCCGAACATTCAAGCTACATCAATGGCAGCAACATCCGAATAGACGGTGGAGCTGTAGAGTCGGCTTTTGGTTGATTAAAACCAAGGCGAGCACCATGAATATCTTATAATAATCTAAAAAAAGAAAACTATGAATACTGAACAATCCTTATTACAATCCTATACATTGGGCACTCTAGAACTACCGAACCGAGTAGTGATGGCACCGCTGACACGAAGCCGGGCGGCAAATGACGAAAACAAGCCGACCACAGACCTTCACGCGGTATATTACCCCCAACGGGCATCGGCGGGACTTATCATCAGCGAAGGTTCTCAAATTTCCAAAGAAGCCGTAGGAGCGATAAATACCCCTGGAATTCATTCAAAAGCGCAGGTTGAAGGTTGGAAAATTGTTACCGAAAAAGTGCATGCCGCAGGTGGACGCATTTTCTGCCAATTATGGCACGTTGGTCGTATCTCACACCCTGATTTTCATGATGGGGATTTACCGCTTGCACCGTCCGCCCTAAATCCGGAAGCAGAAGTTTTTACACCTGATGGAGAAAAGAAAACAGGCATTCCCAAAGCAATGTCGAAGGAAGATATCGAACGGACAATAAGCGATTATGTAAAAGCTGCCGAGAATGCCATAGAAGCGGGATTCGATGGCATTGAGATTCATGCATCCAATGGCTATTTATTACATCAGTTTTTTAGCAGCACTTCCAACATCCGTACCGATGAATACGGTGGAAGCCATGAAAACAAGGCGCGGATTTTATTTGAAATCCTCGATGCCGTTAAAAAAGCGGTACCGGAAAATAAAATCGGTGTTCGACTAAATCCGTCCTTACACGGAATTTTCGGTATGACCCTCGATGAGGACAGCATTCCAACTTTTGATTATATCGTCAAAAAACTGAACGATTACGAATTGGCATATTTACACCTTTCGGAACCTTTCAACGATGTTTCGGATGTACTGTATGCGGAAACAGAAATCGCCAAGAGATATCGCCCGATGTACAAAGGAACTTTGATGATCAATGCAGGTTTCGACCAAGAAAAAGGAAATGCGGTCATTGAACGCGGCGATGCGGATTTAGTAGCCTTTGGAAAATTGTACATTTCCAATCCTGATTTGGTAGAGCGCTTTGAACAAAACGTACCGACTAGTGACTGGAATACTGATACGTTTTACACCCCTGGTAAAGAAGGGTATATTGATTACGAAGCTAAAGCACGTAAATCGGAATTGGTGTAAAACGTAAATAATAGTATGAATTCAAAGTCGAAATCATAAAAGCATGTAGCGGAAGATGGAGATGCAATAAGGCTTGTTACGTGATTATCGCGTAAATTAAGAACTGATACTACCTTTGTCTAAACTAGAAATAATAAGATGAAAAAACTGATAAGAGCCTTGCTCGCTGGCTGGGGCGCGAAAAAATTAGGCGGCGGTAAATGTGGTTGTATCGGATTTGTCGTGGTGTTTATCATTTTGTATTGGTTACTTGGTTACGTATTTGGTTGATGAAAATCTTTTGGTTCAATGATTTACTTTTTTGAATCCATAAGACTAATGACTTTATTGGAAATTTACAATTCATAAGTAGGTTTGGTATTTTTTATAATAGATGTACCATACGTGTAGAAGAACATCGTGGGGACGTTCTTCTACGAGAAAACCAAAAAAGGAAGCGTTGGGACACGCTTCCTTTTTTATTTCCTAAATTTCATTGGTTTAAAAAGGATACCCAATCGCAAAATTAAAAATCAAATTATCGCTCCCTCCATCAAAAAAAGGCGTTCTGACTCTTTCCCCTTTTGGCAGATAGGGTATTTGTAGCGGAGAAGCTAAATCAAAACGGATGACAAAACTTTGAATATCTACCCGCAAGCCAAACCCAACACCTATTCCCAGTTCTTTCGTCCAGTCAGAACCGAATTGGCCTTGTTGCAATAATTGCTCATTAAATTCCCTATTCTCTTCTGATGTACCTTCCGGAATTTTAATTGCATCGGTCAACCAAACATTTCCGGCATCCGCGAAAAGCGCACCTTTGAGATATGCCCAAATGGGGAAACGATATTCGAGATTTGCTTCCAATCGCAAGTTTCCCGATTGGTCAAAGAATGAGGAGGTCGCAGTTCCACCTGATTGAAAGCTCCCTGGCCCCAACGACCGTATTTGAAAAGCACGTACGCTATAAGGCCCACCTGAAAAAAATTGCTTTACAAAAGGTAAGGTGCTTGAATTACCGTAAGGAATACCTAAGCCCGCATAGACACGACTGACCAACGCTTGTTCTTTCCCCCATTTCAAATAGTACCGTAAATCTCCATCGATCTTCGCGTATTGGGCATACTCCAATCCGAAGGCCGTGTTTTTTCCACCGCTTAAAAGATTCAGTGTATTTCCGGCGATATCCAAGCTCGTTGAAAAGTACAATGGCCGTGTTTTATTTTCATCTACCAACTCGTTATACGTAAATGTATAATTCAGCCCCGCGATGAACTGCTGTTCGAAACTCCTGCTCAAAAACGGATTATTATCTAAAATGGCATCAAATTCCTCAGTTGTATTTGATAAGTTAACATAGGTCACACTTATCGGATTCAGTTCATGGAATACAAAACGGTTCGCGTTCCACGTATATCCGAAAGATGTATTGAAAGATGTGAGCGTATACAGTTTACTTCTATTCAAAATATCACCTCCTAAACTGATTTTTGTCTTGGGCACGGCATATTTGAAACGACTGGGCGAAAAAGGCACTAATCTCGGAATAATCAAATCGGCTTTTAAACCGCCTGCGATACTGTTCAGTCCAGAATCTTTTCCACCAGCGAGTTGTGCCTCATAAGCAAAATTTCCTGTGATACTAAGTGTTTCGCCGCTCTTGAAAAGATTTCGATTACTGTAGGTTACTGCGATTCCCGGCCCTGCGAAACCATTTGATTTTGTTACGGCCTGTAGTTCTGTTCGAATTGACCTTTTGGTCAACGGAGAAAGAAAAATATCCGCATTCAAGGAACCGCTACCATCAAGTGCTGTTGTGTCATTTTCATTAAAACGGATATTTACGTATTTGTAACTCCCCAATGCCGATAATCGATTACTGGTCAAGCGCGCGATTTCCGCATTGTATGTTTGACCTTTTTCGAATAAAATATAAGGTGCCAATTTTTCGGGTTTAAAGTACTCTTCCTCTTGAACGAAATACATACCCTTTACGTTTTCAATCTCACTTTTCATGGCCGCTGTATCGCGTTCTATACTGTAGTTTGGATAGACGGTAATGGAATCAATTATATAATGTATTAAGGACTTTTTTGGAGTACGCTTTTTCAATTTCAAGAACATGTCGAATTTTCGATTATCATATCGGTTGGTATCCGCCTCAAAAATTAGAAAATCTGGATTGAAATTGTAATACCCCTGCTGTTTCAATTCTCTATCAATGCGCTCGCGCTCGAATTTCAATACATCAAGGTCAAAGCGATCGCCCGTCTTTAGTTCTGTTTCCGCCAAAGCCTTTTCGATTTTATTATATATAAGAAGTGAATCGGTATCAAGTTTCAATGTTTCCATGGTATAGGGTTTGGGGAGTTCTACCGTATAGTCGATACTTGTGTACTTTAGCGTACTATCAATTTTCGAATCTATGTTACTGTAAAAATACCCTTGATTGTCAAGCCTATTGGCCATCAGCTCTTCGATTCGCTGCGGATTAATATCGGATAGATAAACGGGTTTTTCCCCGAATTTCTTGTTCAGCCATTTATTGAGAAAACCGGGTTTTTTCTTTTGTGCTTTATAATGATAATAAAGCCCCAAACGCATACCTAAAACAGTTGAATTCGGTTCGGGTCTCAATAAGGTCTGGAGTTCTTGTTTTGCTTTTTTGATGTCTTTTACGTCGTCATCCGATTTGGTACTAATTTCGCTACCGGTATAAAGCGTTTCTCCTTCGGGAATGAATTTTTTCACTCCGCAAGAATTTAGAACCATTACAATGGTACACATTACATAAAACCTATATATAAATGTTCCTTTCAAAATTTAATCGTTGTTTTCATTTTTAGCAGTCTTCTGACGCATTTTCTCTTTATTTTTCTCATCCTTCAACGGATTGAACAACTGACTGAACTTGTTGAACTCCCGATTAAAAATCAAGGCGACACCGGTTACAATCAACTGCCCGTCGATAATATTCTCATACTCGCTCTTACGGAAACCGCGCAACCGATACCTTCCATCTTTGGTCAACAAATATTCAAGACTTACGTTTCCTATAATCGGAGTTTCCTCTTGCCCTGGCTGGGCACTTCCCTCAACATCCAATGCGCTTCCCGCGGTAACAATCAAGCGGTCATCAAAAAGTTTCTTCTTAGCGTTAATATTGAGTTGTGTGCGGTCTTGGGCACTTTCCCCTTGGTAATCAGTAAAACTATCCAGATCAAAATCCACTTCGAATCCTACATTTCCAAAAACCTTATCTGAAAATGCATTCAGTTCGCCGGACAATACTTTATTTACATTATCCCTGGCAATCGCGGCAGTTCCCCCTGAACTACCATCACTACCAGCATCGGGATAAAATCGGTTTAAGGCCAATAATGAAAAAACCTGTTTGTTCAATGAAGCTTCCTGTTGGTTCAATTGTTGTATTCTACCGTAGACCGCTCCGCCCAAAGTGCCCTGTTCGTCTTCGGGCATGTCCAAAGCAAAAGATAAGTTGGGTTCCAAAAGCTGTCCTTCGACATTCAAATACACTAAAAAAGGAAGTACCTGCCGATATTTATTTGTGACACTAATGTCTTGCCCAGATGTAACGGACGACATCAATGAAGATGCAGAAGTCTCCAATTCGTAAATAGCTGTCACATCCAATTTCGCATCGGTAGGATCCCCTTGCCAAGTTATGGTGCTGCCAGGCTTAATCTCAAACCTTCGGTTGACCAGATTATAGAGACTGGTCTCATAGTGACCGGAATTCAATTCATACTTACCCGAGAGGTTTATATTGCCATTAGTTTCTATATTGAGGTTCAAGGCTGCATCGCCAGAAACTCTGAGGTTATCTCCCGTTCGCTCGTCTATTATGATACGAAAATCCGCATCTTCCGCAATTTCTAAAATGGCTTTCACGTCCAATCCCTGAAAGAAATACGGTGCTTCTTCTTGGTCGTTTCGGGTAAGAATTGCATCAGGGTTTTCACGGTTGACGAAAACAACTACTCCACTACGTTCCTCAATATCAAGCTGTGTTTCAGGAACGATATAGGTCACATCGGTTACTTTTCGTATGCGCAATTTCCCTACTATTTTTGGAAGCTCCATATCTCCTTTTACCGTCATATCGGCATCGATACTTGCCGTGCCGTAGAAAAGCTCGTTATCTTCTTTTGTTGAATTCAATAACCGGAATTCTTCGGTTTCAAGGCTTACATCGAAACTGGGGTTCAGTAGATTGTCTGTTCGGATGGCACCTGTTATAATCAAATCGCTACCGTTGTTATCAGTAATTTGAAAATTATCGAACGCTATGCCTTCATTATCGATTTTTAGGGTTTCTTGGGAAATCTTGAAAATAGAATTCAAACTCGACACATTGAAATCAGCATTGTCAAACGCAATGATTCCTTGGTATTTAGGGTCAGCGGTGGTACCTGAAAGACTGATATTGCCGGAAATCGCCCCATGAGAATCTTTTATCCCGTCCCGAAAGAAACCTTCGATGGTCTTCATTTCAATACGGTTCAGGTTGAGGTCTAACTTTAATTCTGCGCCCGTTTCGGCGGCAACGTAACCGCCTTTCAAATCTAAATCGGCGCCGCCATCTTTCAGGGCCAAGTTGAAATCATAAGCTGCGTTTCCCCTTGAAGTTGCGTCTAAAGAAAGATTGCCCAACGGATTTTGTAAAACTTCCAATGCGTTGACTTTAAAATCCGCAACTATTCCGGTGGCCCCGAATGGATTTTCCAAAATAAAATCCCCGTTCAATTGACCGGAAACCAAAACCTCATCGGGATTCAGAAAACTCAGCAGATTCTGCAACTGAAAATTCTTAAAATTAATGCCGATAGGCTCATTTTTGGTTCCTACGCTGGTATTGTCGATGGAAAGTTCTTGAGCATTTCTGGACAATTTGACATTGGCAAATGCCAAAAAATTCTCGGCAATCGTAACTTGATTGTCTTGCGGAATGTTCCAATCCTTTTTGTTGAATAGCAATTCAGCGGGATTGATGTGAATTTGAGTGGAATCTTTATCCAAGGTCATTTCAGCTGCGATATGCAGCAGTTTTTCATTTTCATCGAACGAATCGAAATTCAATAAGAGCTCTTTATTTTTCAAAACACCGCCAAAGTGGGTTTTCTTCACATGAATAGGTGCTGCATAAATAGCTGCAAAGCCTGCCGAAAAATTAAGATTTGTGGAATCGCCGGTTACCAATATATTGAGACTATCAATAGCATTCCCCTTATAGGATACGGACGGAACTCTTAATTCCGCATTGAGTTTTTTGGTAGAGGCATCAAAATCAGCTTTGACCAAAATTGAGTCGAATTGCTCAACATCCCTAAAAAAAACCTCCGTGAAAATAGGATTTGGATATAAACTGAAATTCATGATGGCACGCAGCGAATCTGATTCAGTTGAAACTTCAGAGCTCTCGCTAAAGTAACTTTCAAACTGTTGTGTTAAAGATGAGTTGATACCTTGTGGCGAAGCGTTAGACTTCAAATTCCCATTCAGAAAATCACTAGCGATATGTACATCGGTTCGAATCGTATCTATGGTGGCCTTGATCGCAACCTCGCCCAACCGATATTGTTGCTTGTCAAAGACAGCTATGCCGTTTTCTAGCTGCGCATCAAGTTCATAGTCTTTGGCGTTCCCTTTAAAATTGGCTTTCATTTGAATGCCGGCTTTAATATTCTCATTCGCGATTCCCAGGGCGTGTAAATCCGCTCCGATAATATTTAAATCCAGTTTGATTGTAGAGAAAACGGAATCTAAAACCACATCGATAGTCGAAGTGAGGTTTAGGTTCTCATCTTTAAAGTCTAGCGTTGCCTTCCCTATTCCATTATTAATTTCTCCTTGCAATTGGAGATTTGAAAAATTATAAGTATTCAACGATAGCTGACTGAATTCTGCATCGAATTCGGCGTTGAGCGTATTGATATCGTTACCACTTCCCTTAAAATTCATCTGCAAACTAAGACCTCCCAATTGTTCATTGTTCAATAATTTATTGAGCTGTACACTGTCGATTTTTAGGTTTCCATTAAATCGGATTTGTTTTTTACTTTGAAAATTACCTTGAAGTCGAGCCATACCCTCGGGAATTTTGAGACTTGCATTTAAATCTACGTCGTTCAAATCTCCGAAAGCCCCACCCTCAATTAAAACCGTCTCCGGAACAGGAATTCCCAGCTCCCTTTCAGACACAAATTTTAGTACATCTTCACGCAGAGTAGCTGCCCTGATGGTATTGAAATCAAAGGAAAGAGAATCGATTTGTGCTACATGATTTAAATTTCCCTCGGAAGTTAGGGTTGTATTTTGCCCCCAATTTAATCTCATTTCTCTAATTTGAAGCGTATCAAGAGTGCCTTCCACCGTAAGATTTCCGGTAAACGGGTGTTGAAGGGATTTTTGAATGTATTCATTTCTCGAAAGTTGTTGTTGAAAATAGAAAGCATCTTCAATAGCAATTTTAAAATCTGGAAAATGCGCCTCGATTTTCGTGTTTTCAGGAGACTCAAAAAGCTGCTGTACCGATGGATATTGAAGTGCCAAGGCTCCATGTACAAAACTGGAATTCGCACTCAAATTCAGGTTTGAAAGGGAAGTTTTCGTATCATCTAGATGTGCATAAAAACCCAAATTTCTTAATTGGAATCCGCTCCTTTCAAAAAAGGAAATCTCCTGTAGTTGCAACTTGAAATTCTCAGGCCGATAGTTTAGATTATTAGCATCTAAAGTCAAATCAGAAATAACAATATCGTCGGGGTTAAATTGGCCCTCTTTGTTTTGGGTATTTCCCGATTTGTAACTCAGTTTGTTGTTCTCCAAGACAATCTTATCCGTGTTCACAAGAAATTCTGGCCACTCGAAAATTGGGCTATCAACAGTTGATTTGGTCAAACCTGATGCTGCATCTGTTTCCTTGGGAAGCTGTAATGAAACTTTCGAGTTTTTAAGGGAAAACAGGGCAATATCAAAATTGTTTTTTGATACATCTGCTTTGGGGAGTTGTAGCTTTAAAATCCCGATGTTCACATTTGCCAAAACGGAATCTGGTATGGAATTATAATTTGCGTCAACATACTTCAATTCCAGATTATCAACTATAACGCAAGGTAATGGGGATTGCGCCGTGTCTTCCGCAACAAAAGGTTTGGTTTGTTTATAGTATATTTTACTATTTGAAAGCTGCAAGTCGTTCAGCTCAAACCGCAAGTTTTCTAAATCGGTTTTGTGGGCTTCCAAGCTTAGATTACCTAAGTTCAGCTTACTTTCTATTCCCAGAAAATCATCTTCGTAATCAACTTTAAAATCGCCAAACTTCAATGCACCAATATTGATTTGCATCGGTTCGGCTAGAGATTCTATAGCAGTTGTATCTTTCGGAATAAGTGCTTCCAAAAGAAAGTTGAAATTAAAAACTTCCGAATTTTCGTCTCGGGCGATGTTGGCGCGTAGACCTTCCCATTTTGCCGATTTTAAGTTGAATTCATTGCCAAAAAAAAGTGGCGAGAGCGCAATATCTGCTTCCAAGTCTTTTGAATACAGCAGGGTATCTCCTTTCTTATCCTCCAGATACAATCCTTCTAAAGAAAGATTTCCTGAGAAGGTTAGAAACAGTCGGTCAATTTCAACTTTGGTGTTTGTCTTGTTCGAAACGTATTTTGTAACTTTTGAAATGATGATATTTTGGCCCCAAGGGCTGCGAACGAAAAGCAAAATACCAAGCAATAATACCACCAGCACGGCAACCATTACCGCAAACCGTTTTAAAAACTTATGTCGCTTTTTCTTTTTTTCCACCTTTGAAGCCAAAAGTCAGCCATTCTTTTTTCCAAGAATGGTCGCCTTTTTATTCATTTTATATACACTCGAGCTTTAGCACAACTGACCATCAGAACCATGATTAAGAAAGCTTATCCATCGCTTTTCCAATTATGGTATCTCCTTTTAAAATCTCAAAGGTTTTGCCATTCGCCGTATCATCGTGCAACGACCTAACTAACGTCTGGGCAACATCATCACGATCAATTTCGCCTTGTTCTTTGAATTTGAGTTCTAAATTAATTTTTCCCGTTGGTTTGCCATTGGTCAACGAGCCAGGCCTAACGATACTGTAGTTAAGGCCGCTGCTCTTCAAATACTCATCTGCATTATGTTTGGCCGTCAAATAGTCTTTCAATTCATCTGCTTTTTCAGGGTAATCGGCTCCCATCGAACTGAGCATCACGAATTTCTTAACTTCGGCCGCTTTTGCTGCGTCAACAAGTCGTTTAGCACCCTCTTGATCCACTTCAATCACTTTTTTTCCGCCCGATCCAGCAGCGAAAACTACTTTATCAATATTTTTTACTGTATGCGAGACATCTTCTTCTAAATCAGCCAGTACGGTATCTATTGCCTCTGATTCAAATTGCACTGCTTGCTCTTCTTTTCTGACCATCGCCACAGGTTTGAAATATTGCGATGCGTTTAAAAGTTTCACGATTTTTTTACCCGTGGTGCCATTGGCACCTGCTACTAAAACATTTTCCATTTTCAAATCTTTATTTATTCTTTGTTATAATTGAAATAGACAGCCGAGAAGAGCAAAGCTTTTCTCGGCCGTAACATAGTCCTAGGCTATGCCCTAAAGCATAAAATAGGTCTATACATGTTGTTCTTCGTGCTTACCTTCACGAACTTCCTCAATCAGCTTGTCGCAAAATGCGGGTAAATCATTAGGGTTTCTACTTGTTACCAAGCCTTGATCAACAACAACTTTTTTATCAACCCACTTTCCACCGGCGTTTATAACATCATCTTTAATGCTATGATAGGAAGTCACTTCCCGTCCTTTGATTACTCCGGCACTTATAAGCAACCAAGGCGCATGACAAATTGCAGCCACGGGTTTACCACTACTGAAAAATTTCCTAATAAAATCAAGCGCAGTTTCATTGGTTCGTAGTTTATCAGGATTTATAACACCACCAGGCAGTACCAAAGCATTATAATCGCTTTCATTTGCCGATACGACCTTTTTATCTACGGCAATGCTCTCTCCCCAGTCAGTTTCATCCCAACTTTTAATATCGCCATCGGTATCCGAAATGATGTGAACGGTCGCACCTTCATTTCTCAAAGCTTCTAGAGGTTCGAATAACTCCGACTTTTCGAATCCATCCGTTGCCAGAATAGCAACCTTTTTATTCTCCAATTTCATAATCTTTCACGTTTTAAATTAATAATACATTGAATTCGAAATTAGATACTATACTGTCGAATCAATGACTCAAAAAAATATAAGTTGAACGTTATCGCAGGGTAATGGCCACAAATTCTTGCTATTCGTTTACTTGACTGCTACACTATCTACATTTCTGAATAGATCTTGACTTGGGTATCGATAACCAAGATTAATGGTCCTTTTCTTATCACAGTCAATTTTTAAATCGATGTAATCAATACATTTCTTGGTTATTCCAGAATTTTGATCTGTTGGAAAATTTCCATAAAAAAATATAAATCTTAAAAAAAAATACATGGATATTAAAGGTAAGGTAATCATTATTACAGGCGCTTCAAGCGGAATTGGAGAAGCAACGGCATTGAAATTAGCAGGAAAAGGAGCTAAAGTAGTATTGACCGCCAGAAGAGAAGAACGTCTTAACGAACTAAAAGAAAAAATTCAGAACAACGATGGTACTGCGCTTGTAGTGACGGGAGATGTTACCGAAAAAGAGGATTTTGAAAATTTGGTAAAGACGACCCTAAAGGAGTTTGGAACTATTGATGCCCTAATTAATAACGCAGGCTTGATGCCCCTATCTTTCGTTAAGAAACTAAAGACCGATGAGTGGGAAAAAATGGTTGATGTGAATATAAAAGGAGTGCTTAACGGGGTAGCCGCGGTTTTGCCAACGATGATCGAAAATAAAAGCGGTCACGTCATTAATATTTCGTCTAGTGCTGCGCACAATTACTTTCCCGGTGGCGCGGTGTATTGTGCAACGAAAGCTGCTGTAAAAATGTTCTCCGAAGGCTTACGACAAGAACTAGCACCTAAATATGGAATTAACGTAACCTCGATTGAACCGGGAGCAGTTTCTACAGAATTAATGGATACCATTACCGATGAGGATATCAAAGAACAACTTCAAGAAATGCAAAAAATGACTGTTTTAGAAGCAGAAGATATTGCAGAGGCCATTTACTATTCACTTGCACAACCCGCACGAGCAAACATCAATGATGTTTTTATTATGCCCACTGATCAGCAGCGATAATACCGTTCAGAATTGCTTGAAACAAAATGCCAAATAGTTCAAGAAATATGAAGTACATAAGTCCACATATCATCCGTCAAGTTTTTGTTCTATTGCTCATCGTACTTATGGGCGGACTCATATTTCAAGAGATGTTACCTTATTTAAGTGGCGTTCTGGGCGCCATAACCGTTTATGTTGTCTTACGAAAACCTATGGAAAATTTAGTCGCTAAAGGATGGAACGCCAGTTTAGCGGCTTTTTTTCTCATGTTCTTGTCCTTCGCGTGCATTATGGTTCCTATCGTTGGGCTTGGTTTTATGATGGGCAGCAAAGTACAGTATGCCGTTGACAATTCACAGAAAGTCATAGATGCAACCAAAGAACAATTGGGTAGAGTTGAAACGTATTTTGATTTTGACATGAGTTCGAAGATAGATACAAGTGCGATTTCATCATGGCTATCGGAAAACCTTCAAAATTTTGCGGGCGGTACGTTCAATATGCTTTTATCGATTACAATAATGTATTTTCTACTATTCTTCATGCTTACGAATAGAAAACAATTAAAAGCCTCTCTTTTTGAATACATACCTATAAAAGACGGTAATCTCAAAGCAATCGGCAAAGAGACCAACGAAAAAGTAAGGGCGAACGCCTTAGGAATACCACTGGTTGCGTTAGGGCAAGGACTGGTTAGTCTGATAGGTTTCTTGATTTTTGGTATTGAAGACCCATTTTTTTGGGCGGCCATTGTTACCGTTGGCTCCATGATTCCCTTCGTGGGCAGTCCGTTAGGTACGATTCCCGTTTTTTTGTTGGAGCTGTCCAATGGAAACACATTTCAAGCTTGGGGAATTTTAATTTATGGAATTGGCGTTGTGGGTGCAACTGATAATTTTTTGAGGTTGTTCGTCCTAAAAAAATTAGATAATGTGCATCCACTAATAACCTTAATAGGGGTTATCATTGGCGTACCACTTTTCGGGTTTATAGGATTGATTTTCGGGCCTCTTTTGGTAAGTCTTTTTCTTATCGTACTACGGATTTATAAGAATGAATACGGGCAGGCTGACGAAAAATTATAGTGGAACGTACGATTTTTTTAAAATCAAACAAATATTTCAAATGACATTCATTCATGAAAATCTAAGTATATGATGGAGAAACATAAATTCTTTATGCATCGTGCCATCGCTTTGGCACAAGAAGGTAAATCGGGAAACGGTGGTGCCTTCGGCGCGGTCATTATTCGCAAAGGAGCTGTTTTAGCTGAAGTACACAACACTGTAAAACAACAGCAAGATTGCACACAGCATGCGGAGTTGTCCGCCATTCAAAAGGCTTGCCTGGTATTAGCAAACAGCGATTTATCAGATTGTATTCTCTACACAAGTTGCGAACCGTGTATGATGTGTTTGGGTGCTTGTTATTGGGCAAAGTTCGAACATATTTATTACGGTGCTTCTGCAGCTGATGCCAAAGAATATGGTTATATATATTCTGATATGTTCTACGCTTCGGATGCTGAAAAAAGATATGGCGAATTCAAAATGACCCAATTGCTTCGTGACGAAGCCGTAGCGGTTTGGAAATGAAAAATACTTTTATACAAATACGATTTACAGATAGCAACTAAATAAACAACAAGAGAAAACAGAAGCCAAATCGTATGGATTATCTTTAAAGGTAAAAACCAAACTGATTGGGCTACTCTTAGCGTGTCGTCCTTCTTAAATTTATAGTATTAAAAATTAGTTGGTTTGGTTGGTTGAAATAGTCCCGATACACTTTAAAACGTCGGGACTATTTTTTTAAATACAAAACACTCACTAAAACTACCTCAGAAAAATCAAAATTATGAAAACTAAAAACGATAAAAAAAGTGCAAAAAAGTCATACGATTCAGAAATTTCAAAAAGCGACATAAACGCGCTTGGTAAAAAGGGATTGAGCATGGATAAGGACGATGACCGGTTGCTTCAAAATCGAAATGAGGGCATTGATTTCTCAGGAAAGGATTTGGACGTACCAGGCCGAGACAATGTTAATCTTACATCGAGTGCGGGTATCGTAGACGAGGAAAACAGCCTTTTTGGACAAGGCAGTGAACACAATGAAAATCTGGAAGCCCCTGAACGGGCCAATACCCCAAAAGATTAACTTCTAAAAAATAAAATAATGAGTGAGAATAGCAATAATAAATTTGAAACTATCAATCCCGCTACCGAAGATGTTTTGGAACGGTATACTTATATGACCGGAAAGGAAGCTTCAAAAGCGGTCGAAGATTGTCACAAGGCCTTTCTAGATTGGAAAATAATCTCCCTGGAAGAAAGAGCGGAAATATTGAAATCGGTAGGACAAGCTTTAGAAAAGAACAAAGACGCATATGCTAAACTAATGACCCGAGAAATGGGCAAATTACTAAAGCAGAGCTACCAAGAAATAGAGCTGTGCGTGGGAATTTGCAATTACACGGCATCGGAAGGACAGAAGCTTCTGCAAGATGAGCATAGACAATTACCTGATGGAGGTAAAGGCATCATTCATTACGCTCCTATAGGAGTGATATATGGAATTCAACCATGGAACTTTCCATTATATCAGGCCATCCGATATGCCATAGTTAATCTAATGGCCGGAAACGGAGTGCTGTTAAAACATGCAAAGAACGTCACTGGCTCGGCCCTGAAATTAAAAGAAATATTAGAGGAAGCTGGGTTGCCAAAAAACCTTTTCAAAGTACTTATCATTAATCATGATGTGTCTGACGATATTATTGCAAACGAATTAGTAAGAGGGGTTACCTTGACAGGTAGTTCCGGGGCTGGTAAACATATCGCCATGAAATCGGCAGAGGTCTTGAAAAAGACTGTTTTGGAATTGGGCAGCAACGATGCCTATATAGTTTTGGACGATGCAGATATTGACATGGCTGCGGAAATTTGTTCTAAAGGAAGACTTTATAATAATGGGGAAACCTGTGTCGCTGCAAAGCGATTCATCGTCGTAGAAAGTGTCTATAACGAATTCAAATCGAAATTTGTGAGTATAATGGAAAATATTGTGATGGGAGATCCCATGAAAGAGGATTCCGAGTTAGGTCCGATAGCACGAAAAGATTTGAGAAAAGAACTCCATGACAAAGTAATTCAAAGCGTTGAAAAAGGCGCAAAAATATTATGCGGGGGAGAAATACCCGATACTACAGGTTTCTATTATCCAGCGACGGTACTGGATAATATTTCGCCCGGTCAGCCAGCGTATAGCGAAGAACTTTTTGGTCCCGTAGCTTCTCTGATCAAGGCAAAAAATAATGAAGAGGCCATGCATATTGCCAACGATAGTAAATTTGGTTTAGGCGGTGGTATTTTTAGTAAAAATGAGGACAAGGCGATTGAATTGGCGAAAAACCATTTTGACACGGGCATGGTTCATATAAACTCCTTTGGTCTCGCATATCCCAACATGCCCTTTGGCGGTGTTAAGGACTCAGGCTACGGAAGAGAGCATGGCGGCTTTGGCATACGCGAATTTGTCAATGTAAAATCCATAACGCGCAATTAATCAATTTATAGCATGAATTCATAGCGTAAGCCAAGGTTGCTTTTTATTGGTAGCGCACTATGGTTTTTTGATTCTAACAGGTAAAGGCAACGAATTACTATAAGATAAAGACTGCAAAAAAGGTGCAAAAACAATCCGCATAAATTAAAACAGTCTTATACTATCCTTCCAATTTTTCAGAATTGTTGTTCGTTACAAGTAAGCGCATGTGGGCCACGCTTTCAGGATATTCCCGTTGCAGGAAACCAATAAGCCGCTCCCTAACAAACACCCTTAAATCCCAAGCGGTTGAAGAATCTTTAGCGCTCATCAAAGCCCTGACTTCTATATAATTGGCTTTTGAATCAGTTACCTGTATATTATTTACTTCGCCATCCCAAAGTTCCGTATTTTTGAGAATATTCGTTAATTCAGTGCGAAGGGCTTCGATAGGTACCTGATAATCAGTATATAGATAAACTGTTCCAAGTAAATCTGCCGAAGTCTTGGTCCAGTTCTGAAAAGGTTTCTCTATGAAATAGGTGGTCGGTACAATCAACCGTCGCTTATCCCAAATTTTCACTACGACATAGGTCAATGTAATTTCTTCTATTCGGCCCCATTCTCCTTCTACGATGACAACATCATCCAATTTTATGGGCTGTGCTACAGCGATTTGAATTCCCGCAAGAAAGGTGGCAATCATTTTCTGAGCCGAAAAACCTATAATTATTCCAGCAACTCCGGCCGAGGCAAAAATACTTACGCCTATTTCACGAATTTCCTCAAAACTGATTAGCGCAATCCCTAGAGCTAAAAAAATGACCACAAAAATGCTGATTCGTTCTAGAATATTGAACTGAGTAGTAACTTTACGCGCTTTCAAATTATCGGCAGCATCAATATCGTATTTCCGTAAAACATGTTGTTTCAGAAGTTTTATAATATTGAGAACCAACCAAGTACTGGCAAAAATAAAAAGTAATGTACTAACTTTTTTAAACCAATAAGCTTCCTGGGAGAATCCCAATAATTCGCGAAGTGCTGGAAGACGTACCAACAGGGATAAAAGTATAAACAATACCGGGTCGCTAATGCGGCGTACGGCGTTTACAGGAATTAGGTATTTCGGATTCTTGCCAAACCTTTTCAGTATCAATTGGAATACTAAATAAAACAGCAAGATTCCGAATATACTTCCCAACACATAAAACAAGGATTCATTCGAAAGTGAAAACAATTCGTTCATTATATGATTAATTTAAGATTTAAGGCACCACACTTTCTAGCACCCGCTCTGGGCCATAATAGTGAAAGGCAATACCAAATGAAATTACGGAGAGTATTATGCCTATCATAAAGACAGTATACGTCCAACGAAGTATTCTGTATTTCCGCTCCAGTACAACTCCTAGGTAATAGAGATCTTTCGTTAATGAACTGTAGATATAGTCTTTATCCTTCAACATGGCCGAGATGGCCTCTTCATAATTTTTCAATTCCATTTTATGAAAATTTCCGAAAAATAATAGATTCACTTTTTTCTTTTCAACGTCTTCTTTCGTAAAAGTTCCACTGGTCACATTGGGCCTCGTGGCACTTATAGACATAATCATGGAGACGATACTGAAAACAATGAAAATTAGTGTGGGGACTATCAGGTAATCATTCGATGGATTATCCAGTTTCGGCAGCAGGTTCGACAAGGCCAATGAAATGATAATAGCATTGACCGATAAGAGAATGTTCGACTTGGTATCGGCGATATCACTTAACTTGATATGGTTTCTCAGCGTAGTTCGATACAAGGTCTGCACGCCCCTATCTGGAATCTGATTTTTAAATTCAGCTTTTAGCTTTTCTTTTTTGATTAAACGCTTCTCTTTTTTGCGGTCTTTCACTAATCGCCTAAGGTTCTTATCCTTTTCCTTCTGCCAATTTTCTTTGGCATAATCCGTAAAGAACCGATGCTCTGTTCGAAAAAACTCTATGTTCATATTTCGCCACTCCTTTGGCGAATGATCTCCCCTACCCGTTTTTTGAAGCTCTTCTCGCAACATTTCCGAAACGGAACGAAAATCCTTTTTTGCAAAATGACCCGAGTCTGAATCACGAATAATTTTTTCAAGTTCCGTAGTCGGTTTGAAAGTGCGCTCGGTTGCCCTGATAAGTTGACAAATCGATTCCGTATTCGACTGTGAATACTTATTATTCTTCAAAAAATCTTCTAAAAATTCGCAGCTTTTCTCCTCATGATTTTCAACTCCGTCAACGTAGCCTGTATCGTGAAACCATAGTGCCAAAAGCACTTTCTCTTGTTCATCTTGTGAAAGCTCCATGGCCTCCATAATCTCTAATGCATTTGCAACGACCCGTTGGGTATGTCTAAGGTTGTGATACAGATATTCAGAAGGCAATTGGTTCGTTAGAATATCGGTCGCCATTTGTTCTGCTTTATGTACTATCGGTGTCATATCTTACATTTTTTTAGTAGTTAATACTCAGGCTAGTGGTAGATGGCTTAAAATCCAAAACCAACACCAAATTGGAATAGATTGCCTTCAACAGAATTAAAGTAGCCCAGATTGAAAGCCAAATAATTACCAGCACTTGCCCATAAACCTACTCCTTGAGAAGTATGCCATGTAGTTGAATCCTCATTCGGCTGCCATACCCTACCATAATCAAACCCGCCATAAACTCCAACAGTGACCGGTGCCAAAGCGGTCACATACCTTTTCAGTCTCAGTCGCAAATCGGACGAATGGTAGAGATAGGATTTACCTGTAAAACGTTCATCCCTGAAGCCCCGTAAGCCATTATCGCCACCAATGGAAGGGGCATGATAAAAAAAGTAATCGTTTCCAAAATTGGTTTTATATTCTGCTTTAGTGCTTAAAACCAAATTTCCTGAAGAAATCAACTTTTGAACGATTTCCGCACGAAACTTAAAATAACCAAAGCTATTTGTGTTTAAAGTGGTATTGGTTTTGTAGCCTGCGGTAAGGCCAAAATAAAGTCCTTTCGTAGGGAAATCTTCGGCATCATCATTGTAATAATATGCCGAAGTTTCGGCACCCACATAGTTCTGCCGTTCGAAAACGGGAACGCTCAGATTCTCTGAAGTAAAAAGACGGTCAGCTGTTTCGGCCACTTTGAAAGACTCAAAAAGGGCCTTAATTCGTAAGGTATGGTAGGCCACCCCCGTGCTCAACTTCAATTGTTCTGTGCGGGCACGATAAAAATCCCTTCCTAAGTTATCTTCTTGATTGACACTTTCATTACCGAACCCAAAAAAGTTTTGCGCATATCGCTGCGATGAGGCGTAACCGTCTACTTCAAAATTCCATTTGGGAATAATGTTTGCCCAAATACCTTTGTAGTTCAGTTCGGTCGCTTGAAAATTGAAAAAGTATTTAGCGCTCAACATGTGTTTTTGACGGAAAGGGTTTCCGTTGAATCCATTGTAGATAAATGTATTTTTTAATCCTACCGAAAAACCGTCATCCGTTCTGAAATCGAAGTTCGGTACTAGAATATTTCGATTTGGCTTGAAGTATCGCCAATGAAAGGTATTAGTTTTATATAAATCGGTCAGTTGTTTCGATGGGTTGTTTCCTTCAAACTCGCTTTTTTCTTGTTTCCAGTCATAGACTTTTAGCTTTTTTCGATTCTTGATATCGAAATCATCTTTTCCATATCCCCCGATTAGCCTCAAGAATATGCTTGGATTTGCTTTCCCATACACCTCAAAATTGTCGTTATCTCCTAAACCGTAAATCCAAATTTCATTGGTCTTGGCACCATCAAAAGTTCGTTCATAAAATTTCTCATTTTTTTTGTCTGACAAAAGTCTTCTGATGACAACTTTCGTTTTTCCATTGGAAATACGTTCTATCTTGATTTCATCGTCTTTTTCAGAGGCATATAGTACAATCTTTTTTTCAAGATAAGCACCATACTCCTTTGCGTATTTCGGCAAGTTTTTCAAACGAGCTTTCAAACTCTTTTTAATGTAGTTGGAAGTACTGTCTTGTACCTCCTTCGGTAATCTTGAAAACGCTTGCTCGATAATTTCGTCGGATAAGTTCTGTTGGATATAACGTGCTTCTTGCTCCCAACCTTCAGCATCATACTTGGTCAAAACGGCTTTATCTAGCCTACTCCCATTATAATTCAACCATTTGGTATTCTGGATAGTTGGGCCATACGATTGCCATTGCCTGGTTATAGGAATAAACCATTGAATGATGTCTATTGCGGTGCCATCAAACTTTGGAAAGGCATTGTCCCTATCCCTAGGTACCGGCATAAATTCTTTATCGCCATTTTTCTTTTCGTATTCAGCCCAACGCCATTGGTCTTGATGCCTATCCCAATCGCCTAAAAGCATATCGAATACCCTAGCACGCACATAACTTTGTTGATCAACGGCATACGATTCATCGCTCTTGATTTTTTCCAACATGTCGGTCGTACTCTCAAATTCGGTAATTTTTCCAGAACCATCTATTACTCTGCGATACCCCTTATAATTCGATTGTTCATCGGAAGGGCGCTGCTCAATAAAATAAAGCTCATCTCCGAATTCGGTATTGAACCTTCCTAATCGCTCTTGTTTGGGCAAGTAGAAAAGCCGAGTATCGGCATGATTTACATCCACTGCTTTGGCCATGGGATTGATGACCATCTGCATATACGGATGCGCCGTCGTAAAGAAATCGGAAATCAATTTTTCGGGTAGCGTTCCCATATAGTCGTCTTCGGTGTAGGCAACGCCGCGAACGCTAAATTTCAAATATTTCAAGGGGTCTTTCCGTAAAGAGCGCATAGCGAACTCTCTTTTATTTTCGTCTTCCAAACGAATGGAATACGACTGATGACCTCCCCCTTTCTTTGTCACGCGAAGCCCTCCATAAAGTGTATCCAAATATACCACGGGGGCTGTAACAGCCTCGTCGTAGTATGTTCGATATCGGTCTCCCCACAAAAATTTGAAAAACTTGGTTCGCGACAGTTTTTCTTCGGGGCCATAAACGGAGTCTTGAATGGTTTTAGAAATAACTTGCTTAAACGATTCCTCATTTGATTCGCGTTCAAATTTCTCCAATACCTTCATGCGAACTGTTTCATCTTTCGCAGTTACGAAACTTACTTCAGAAGAACCATCATCAAAGTATGTCAATTGGGAGAATCCTTTTTCCCCATACGTAAAATGACCTTTGTAAGGCAGGCTTCCCCCGACGGTACTGATGCTGCCTTTTGTGCGTTTTGTAGGAGAACTACCGCCCAAAGAACCGCTAATTATTTGATGAATGCCACCTCCTGAAAGATATTGAAGACTTTCTTCATGGCCGGAGACTACTGTAATTCTATCAGATGCTTTTGCCAACGAGCTCACTAGAATTCGCAGATGATTGTATCGTCTTGAAAGTAGATTGTCTGGAGAGAAGGCCCCTAAATCATCTATACCATGAATTACTGACCCCACTATCGGTACTGGAAGCATGTGACTTTTGAAACTATCATACCCGGCGTAAGTTCCATTGCTAAAAATTGGATGGTGCATAGCAATCACAAGATTTTTCCCTTGTGCATCATTAATATACCCCTCCAATTCTTCGGCGAATCGTCTTCGGGTTACAATATCAGTACATTTTTTATTGATACCCTTTACACGAGACCAATTTGAGATGAACCATTTTGAATCTACTAAAAGTAAATCCAATGAATCATTGATGACTTTGTATTCTAAGGGACATCCATTCTTAGGTAATACATAGTCGTCTTGGGTTTTTACATCGTTTAGGTACTCTTCTACTTTTTGAACGGAATCGATGTGTCTGCTTTTCCATTCGTTATTTCCTGGAAGGAAAGTGACATTTCCTTTGAAATCCTCTGTCAAGGCCAATTGTTTTTCGATTAGATTCTTGTCTTTCGTCCAGGCGTCTTTTTCGCTTGAAATGTAGTCTCCTATAAAAAGTAGGGTACTGTTTTTTCCAGCATTTTGTAATCGTTCTCTTAAAAGTAGTGTTAGCGTCTCATCACTTTTATTCTTTTGATTGCCAAAGCCTCCAGCAATAAAAAAGGTATGTGAGATTTTTTTTATAGGGGGCGTATATTTTAAGTTTTTCTGCAACTGCGGTTTATGAGTTGCACAACCAACGCATAATAGAATTGCGAAAGCCACCGTAACGATTGGAGAAAAAGTACAATTTAATATGTTTTTTATCAAAATAAGCTTCTTGATTGAAAATAGTTTGGGATAAAAAAAGGGACTGGGTATGACCCCAACCCCTTTTTCATTTATTAAAAAGCGGTTTGTAGTTATTTTCTAACTATAATCGATCCGCCTAAAGTTTTGTCTTCTTTTATCGTTTCAGGGTTTCCATAAATTTCTATTGTACCACCGGCTGTTACATTGGCATCAACATATTCATCTGTAGTTATAATGGCGTTTCCACCTGCAAATATGGTCACGTCAGTTTGATTTGACATTAGGTCTTTTGCATTGTATTCTCCACCGCTACGTACGTTCACATCTTGATTTTCAGCATTACCTGAAACCATTATCTTTCCTCCAGAAATAGCTTTGGTATCAAGATTTCGTGTATCCACTTTCGCGTGTATCTCGGCCCCCTCTTGAGAACGTAGGGTCAAATACTTGGCTTCTAAATCATTGTCAGTTGTTATTTTCGCACCTTCATTGGCATCTACCAACTGTAAATCCTCTGTATGGTACAGCGTTACGTTGGTTTCATTTCCGTCCAAAAAGTTGTCAACTTCCATACGTATTTTGAGCCTACCATCATTATTCACGATTTTCACCTCATCGGTATCATCGCCAGATACGCTTGCCCAATTCTTATCACTTTTAACCAGTTTCACGTTGATTTGGTCAAAAGCCTTCAACTCATCAAATCGTTCAAGGCTCATTGTAATGTCCTTCTCTTGTGCCACTAGGGGCATACTTGTCAATATCGCGGTCAAAATGACCATTCTTATTTTCTTCATAAATACTTTGTTTTAAAGATTCCTTGAAAATGGTTTTGCTATAGCTTGCATTAAAAGGGAATCTGATTCTATTACTAATTATTCGTTGCCACAAAAATACTTGACGCCTAATGCATCGGTTATCGCTATTCCATTTTTTACTGACGCAAACGGTATGCCTCTCTAATTAGGCTTCGGGCGATCCAAAATATATGGCGGAAATTATTATCCCGATAACCAACAGTACTAAAAACCCTATCATTATGAACGTTCCGGTTTTAGTCTTTTGGTTTTTTTGGAAGATATAATCACGTGTCGGTTCTTCAGGTTCCTTTACAAATTTTGTTTCTTCTTGTCCTTGTTTCATTGTATAAGATTTTAATAGATTTATGTTTTAATGTAGACGGTTTTCTTGTTGACAAACTCCAACATGCCTTCCTTGGATAGTTCACGACCGTAACCAGAGGTCTTTGTACCGCCGAAAGGAAGTCTTGGGTCTGACTTTACCATTTCATTGATGAAGAAAGCGCCATCGGGAATATCTCCGACAACTTTTCTGGCAGATTCAATATCTGTTGTGAAAAGCATGGTTCCTAATCCGAATTTGGAGTTGGTTGCCAAATTAATAGCATCTTCTCGATTTTTTGCTCGAACTATAGCCGCAACAGGTCCAAAAACTTCCTCATCGAAGGCCGGCATTCCAATGGTTACCCCTTCTAGAAGTGTCGGCTCAAAATAATTGTCTTTCCTGCGATTACCATATGTAACCTTAGCTCCTTGGTTAACCGATTCTCGAATCTGTTCTTCAAGTGTATCTGCTAAATCTTTGCGTGCCATGACACCGAGTTCCGTGTCAGTTTCCATAGGATCGCCCGATTTCATCAACTGAACATATTCTTTGAAGGCCGAAACGAATTTATCATATATGGCATCGACCACTATGAATCGTTTTGCCGCAATACAACTTTGACCCGTATTCTGCATTCTGGCCTTGGCCATAGTTTTAATGTGTTTCTCCAAATCGGCATCTTCCCAGACGATACAGGCATTATTACCACCCAATTCCATAACCGATTTCTTCAAATGCTTTCCAGCCAATTGGGCAATCGCTTTACCTGCCTTTTCACTTCCAGTCAGGGTTACGCCCTGAATTCTTTCATCGGCTATCATTTCTTCTATTTTCTCATGGTCTGTCAGAACCGTTTGAAAACATCCTTTAGGATATCCTGCATCTTTGAACAGTTGTTCAATTGCTAACCCACAACCCGTTACATTGGTCGCATGTTTTAAAAGAGCTGTGTTACCAGTCGTTAAAGTAGGTGCTGCGAAACGTATGACCTGCCAGAAAGGAAAGTTCCAAGGCATTATCGCGAGAATAATCCCCATGGGGTCGTTACTTATAAAACTCTCGTCCGCATCAGTCTCTATTACCTCATCTGATAAGAACTTCTCTGCGTTCTTTACATAAAAGTCACAAGTCCAGGCACATTTTTCGATTTCTGATATACTTTGAGTTATGGGCTTACCCATCTCTTGTGTCATTAATTCGGCATAGTTCTGTTTTCGTTCCAGTAGCAATTCCGAAACTTTAGATAGCAATTCGGTACGATAAGCAATCGATTCGCTCTTCCAATCGTTAAAAGCGGCGTTTGAATCATTTAATATTTGGTCAACCTTCTTATCGGTGTGCATTGGATATTCCTTGATTGTAAGGCCGTTATATGGATTTGTCGTTTTGATCATAAGTTCTATTTAATCGTTATTACCCGACAAGATATAGATGTACTTCCCTTGAGACGGGCTCAATCGGTTTTGTTATTAACCCAACCGAATTGTAGGTATCCACGTTAATCTTTTGCGCTTTTGCGTCAATCCCGATTGTGGCTAATCGACATCTTTGTACTATTAAATCAGTAATAACCTTTTAAAAAATACTATAATGAACGACAATGGAAATACATTTTTAGGAGTCTTGGCAGGTACAGCAATAGGTGCCGCACTCGGTATCTTATTTGCCCCAGACAAAGGTTCGGCAACAAGAAAAAGAATAGCTGAACAGGCAGAAGCAACGCGCGACTCCATAGCCGAAACAACTTATGATCTGCGAGATAGAGCAGCAGAAACCGTGGCATCAAAAAGAGAATCTTTAGACAATCAACTAGAGAGTATCGTTTCTGATGTTAGCCATAAGACGGAAGATGTCATCACTACTTTAGAAAAGAAACTATCAGAACTGAAAGCTAAAAACAAAAAACTTCAAAAATCATAATGGGAATTATCGATGCATTGGATGAAACTAGCTCAGCTGCCGCAGAAAAAGGGGAAGCTTATGTGAAGACGACCAAAAAATATTATAAACTTAAGCTATTTCAGCAACTAGCGATACTTTCATCCACGGGGTCTACATATGCCATCTATGGTATATTTTGCACCCTTGCCCTCATTTTTTTAGCAGTGGCAGGGGCTTTGGCATTAAGTGCCTTTTTTGAAAATGCCGCTATTGGTTTTTTAATCGTAGGTCTGCTCTTCCTAGTTATATTGGGAGTTGCCTACAATAGCCGGAAGCGTATTGAAAAAAATGTTATCCGAAAATTATCCGAAAACTTTTTTGACTCATGAATCAAAAACAATATTCTTCTTTAGACCAAATCAAACTGGACTTGTTAACCTTGAATTTACAACGGAAAATTCAAATGGAAGAGTTGAAATTGACTCGCCATCAAATCAAGGAAGATCTAAGTCCCATAAACTGGATCGGCACATTATTAAAGGGAGTCAAAAAGTACGGGGTCCTGATGCTTTTGAAGAAGATAATCCGGTGATTCGGCTTTTAAATCTTTAACATGAATATGTATAAAAAATTCGCCCTTATGATGGTCGTATCCTTTATCATTATGTATGCGGTCATGTTTCTAAATGCGGATGTGTTAGATCATGTAATGCTCAGCAATACAAGAACGTATATGACGCTATTGATGATAGCCCCTATGGCCATATCAATGTTATTGTTCATGTGGAATATGTATAAGGATAAAAGAACCAACTACATCATTTTGGGAGTGAGTATGGCAGTATTCATAGCCACATTGACTATGCTACGAAACCAAACTTTGATTGCTGACGTGCAATGGATGAAAGCAATGATTCCACACCATTCATCGGCTATCATGGTAAGTCAAAAAGCGCACTTAAAAGATGCTGAAGCCAAAAAACTAGCGGAAGACATTATCGAAGCACAGAAAAAAGAAATCGCCCAAATGAAAAAAATGATTGAGCGATTGGAGTCTTATTAAAGGACGGCCAAAGAAAGAATTATTCTCCTCCCCTCGCCGGATATCCTTTTTTCTCTACAAAATCAATAGCATCTAAAATATCGTCCCAGTTAGGTCGAGCAAAAGGCATTGTTTGAATTGAGGAAGCATACAAGGTTCTGTCTGGCCTTATGAGAAATAGCGCAGGTTCTGAAAATTCGCCCGGTTCGGTGTCTTTGATTCCCTTGGAGATAAAGAGACCCCATTCCCTTGCCGTTTCAATAGGCAATGCATAGCCTACCGGTAGTTCTGAGATACTCCATTCTTCGCCAGCTTTTTTTGCCCGTTCTTCAGTATCACAACTTATAGCGATGAGGTGTACTCCCCGTTCGCTGAAATCGCTTAATTTTTTTGTCAGTTCTTGAAGATACTTCCTGCACACGGGACAATGTAAGCCTCTATAAAAGACAAGCATGGTAAAAGAGCTGCTTCGCTGCTCACTCAATGTCCATTGGGTATCGTTAATTAAAGGTAGTGTGATATCAGGTACTTCTGTCTTAGGCTTTATCATTTTTGCAATTTTATTTTTTAATTATACAGGTTAAAATTAAGTTGCTCAAATGGTAATCATTGATGGTATTCCAATCAATATTGACTCAATACAACCTTGTGCCATTTTTTATTCAACCGAAAGACTAAACACTTTCAGAATCTGCTCTCGGTCCTTTTTGTTTTTGATATACCCTTCAATGTCTTCCTTCATGGCACCCTCTTCATGAACTAAGGCATCTTCATCTTCTTGGGAAAGCCCCGAAATACCTTTCATATAGCTTAAAGCAGAAAGCAGACCTTCCATAACAGAACTGTCATTTTTAGCATATAAACGAATGGGTTGAAAAATAGTGCTTAGCAATCCGTTGGTTGAAATATTTGTTTTCATGACCACTATGCCTTTGTTTAACTCAATTACTGAAGTGAAGGCAGGCATTCTGATCATTTTGCTCAATAGCGGACCTAATTTATGTACAACATCAAGCGCTGTGCCGGGGTCATTTACACCTGGCGACATCGCTCTGACAGCGACTTCCATGAGTTTTATGAGCCCTAATAAAGGATGGTTGCCATCATGAAGGTCTTTTGAAATAGAACACGCAAAACGTAGGGCCTCTTTTTCTTTGTCGGACAGTTTTCTATTTGTTTTCAATAGTGGACTTCCCTCCCAAATATGTTCTCCAGAATAAGGAATTAGTATCAACTGTAAATCAATTTTGAAAAGATCGGATGCTACCAAATCGATATCAAATTCTTGAAAATATCCACTTTTATCGGAAACAATGACTTGTAAATCTTCGTCACTTAAACCTAGTAGCGGAGTTTCTTCCTGCAGCTCTTGTTCTAAATACAGATTCAACTTATGATCGGTATGGTGGTAGATACGCTCAACGATATTCTGAATTTGAATAGCGCTTGAAATGTTATGGATAAACGAAACAAAAAGCCCCACACAACCTACTCCCAAAATCGCGGCCATAGTAGTAGACATGCCTACGGTGCTGTTTTCAAGTTCGTAAGCGCCTAATGAAATCAATACAATCGTACAATACAATAAAGTACCAATGTAGAACCCTAGAATAAGCTGGTGCCGTTTATTGGAGACCAAACCGGGGAGCAAACGCGGTGAAAAATTAGAGGAAGCCTGATTCAATACCACCATGACCATGGTAAAGCTAAATACGGTCAATGATAAAATACCCGCAATCAAAGTTGAAAGAATCGTACGCGCCGTATCAGCATCCTCGATAAACAGATATGAATTCTTTTTCTTGATGTTGATTATAAAGTCAAAATTCTCTAGCGTGAGGGTAACGGCCGCGAAACAGAATAATGCGAGACTGATAAAAACGGGATAAAACGCAATACTCCGCAAGGCAGTATAATACGTTCTTTTCATAATTTTTTTACTGAAAGTCAAAGGATTCTGCATCACGGTGTATTAGACTTTAAAAATCTCTTAAAATGTTCAACCAAATGGCCCCAATCACATTATATACTAACGCTAATCCATGAAACATGACTGTTTATTGTCGTGGATAGCATTAACGGCAATCAAAAAACTTTTACAGCACGTTATTAAAAGTTTACTCCGTTAGTTTTGTACCAAATGAATTTATAAACCTAAAACAGAAGAATATGAAAAAGTTACTATTGCTCGTACTGTCAATTACCGTATTGAGCTCATGCAATATTAAAAAAGAGGAAAAAGGTGAGCTGCCAGATTTAGATGTCGATGTAACGGCAGATGCTGGAGAGTTGCCCGAATATGAAGTTAATTGGGCCGATGTGGAAGTAGGCACCACTACGAAAACGTTAGACATTCCAAAAGTTGTGATTATCATGGAAGAAGAAACCGTAGAAGTTCCCTTTATTGATGTAGACATGCCAAATTCGGATGAAAAGATGGAACAGACCATTATGGTGGAAGCTGAAGTAACCGATAAAGAACATGAATTGGAAATCATAGAAATCTGGGCTTCTGGCGAGCAACTTTACGTTATTTCAAAATTGGAATCGAAAGAACAATCTATTGGAGACAAAAAAATGAGGGTTTCGGATCAAGTAACTTTAAATGCGCCAAAATTAGATATAAAACATTATATCGTAGGAGCAAGACCCGACCGCATGTTCAATACGCAATATGATTATTTGAACACTATCGAAGAACTAAAATCTTCATTGGACGACTATACTGTTATATATTCAAAATAAAATTGGTTGGTTGGTTTCAAGAACGGCTTTGGCGCACTTTAACGTCGGAGCCGTTTTTTATGCTTGCCCAGTAAAAAGAAAGCAAAATTATGGACTTGAAAATAGAAGACGCTTGGAGCGAAATGACGAATCGTTTAGAATCCTGGGTGGACCAATTGGTTATAAACCTTCCCAATATCATCATTGCAATTGTAGTATTTATTATTGCGATTCTAATATCAAAATACATTAGTAGACTGACCCTGAAATTACTAGGCAGAAGCAGTTTGCAAAAATCCATGAAAAATGTGATTGCAAAACTGGTCTCGGTTCTGGTCATTTTGGCAGGCATATTTCTGATTTTGGGAATTTTAGACTTGAGCAAGACTTTAAATACTATTCTAGCAGGTGCCGGGGTAGCGGGTCTCGCCGTAGGTCTCGCCTTGCAAGGAGCTCTGGCAAATACCTATTCGGGAATCGTTCTCTCGTACATCAAACAAATTAAGTTCGGCGATTGGATACAAAGCAACGACTTTTCAGGTGAAGTGGTGAATATCGATCTACGGGCCGTAACCATAAAAGAAATCGATAATAATCTGGTCTATATTCCCAACAAATTGGTGTTGGAGAATCCAATCAAGAATTATTCTTCCACCGCGCAATCACGGGTAATACTGGGGTGCGGAATCGGATATTCTTCAGATTTGGAATTTGTGAGGAAATTGGTCGTAAAGACCATTGTCGAGAATTTTGAGGCCGTAGAAAGTAATGATGAAGTCATTTTTCTATATAGGGAATTCGGTGATAGCGCAATTAATTTTGAAACACGTTTTTGGATAAACTCAACTTCAGGACTAGAAGTATTAAAAGCCAAAACGGAGGCTATTATAGCTATTAAGAAAGCTTTTGATTCGAATGATATCAATATACCTTTCCCCATACGAACCTTGGATTTTCCAGAGAAGGTTTATGTCAATACGAATTGATTTGAATAAATAATGAACCGAATAAAGAAGGCTACCTTGATAAGATAGCCTTTTTTGTTTTTTGAAGAGGTAGATAAGCTAATCCACTCGCTCAACTTCATTTTCACTTTTCAGCACATAATCGCCATCCTCCTGTTGAATATACAACGCCTTGTTCCCTTCTTCGCCATCTCGGGTAACTTCCGTCCCTTTGATGGTTTTGGTTATTTTTGAAGTATAAGATTCTTTGACTTTCCCTGTTGCAGTGCCTCCACCCCAATTCCATTTTACTTTAGTTCCTTTTTGGATCATGTGATTGTTTTTATGGGAATTTGCCCTCCCGCATTTAAATTTTGAGAGCTCTAGGCGAGAATCGTATCTAGCGAACGGCTGTAAATTCCGTTATAAGTTAACTTCAAAATTCTGAAACTACTGTTATTAAAAAGGTCTCAATCCGTAAAAAAAGTGTTGCATTTCAACATAACACGATATGCATTCGAATGTGTCAAAAATGAAACCTTTTGCGTCAAGCTCAGTTGGTATCTCTCGGTATATTCGTAGCAGATGTTAATTGGAACGCATCTAAAAAGAAGCTTCCAAACATTTAAAAACTATACATATTATGAGCACATACACAGAAACTGTAGGCATCAATTTGAACAATATTTTAGAAAAAACATACGACGCGGAAAAAGGATATGAAAAAGCGGCCGAAAATACCGAGAATCCGGCTTTAAAAAACTTCTTCCAGAGAAAAAAGCAAGAACGTTATGATTTTGGTCACGAACTAAAGACAGAAATCAAAAAATTCGGCGAAGAAGTGGATAAAGGCGGAAGCGTAACCGGAGCCGTACATAGAGCTTGGATGGACACCAAAGCCTTTTTCTCGGCAGACGATGCCGAATCGATGTTGGAAGAATCCATTAGAGGAGAAAAAGCAGCTGTCGAGGAATATCAAGACGTATTGAAAGATACCGCCTTGCCACCAAGCACAGCAACCCTGCTCACGCAACAAATGAATAAAATCAAAGCAGATCTAAATCAAATCAAGCGATTGGAAGATTTGAGCTAAGCGCAAGAATATTTCAGATAAAAAGGATGCCAAAAGGCATCCTTTTTTTATTCTCTATTGGGTTAATACCTCGAGGCTTGCCTCGCTATTGAATGTTTAAAGTTTGAAAACGAATTCCGTTGAAATGCCTCGGGGCTTGCCCCGGGGATTATTTACTTGTTTTTACAAGTAATCTGGTTTGTCAAATGGTACTCCTATAGAAAAAGAAAGTCTAGTTTGATGGTGCTATTAATTTATGCTATCGGGTCAGTTGAAATTTATCGAAATCATATATTTCATATCAAAGTAAAAAAAATGTATTACAAACTATCAAATACGGCAAGCAAAGAAACATTGGAAAAATCCTTGGGGCGTCCTTTTAAATACCCACAGCTTTATAATGAAAATATATTGATAAATGGTTTTGAAGAAGCAACGATACCAGTTGTATCCATGAACGAAAAAGATGTTATTACCCCTGCTATTTGGGGGATTTTACCTCAGAACTATCAAGAAGATTGGAGCATCTTTCAAAACATCTGTAATACTCTGAATACCCCACTTGAGTCAATGAGCACTAATTTATGGTACGCGAAATCGCTCATTAATAAACGATGTTTAATTCCGGTCACAGGATTTTTCACTTCATATTTATCAAACGGAGTCATACATCCCTTCTATTTTACCAGAGATTTGGGCTTGCCATTCTGTCTTGCAGGCATATACACCGTACTAGATGACGGGTTTCTGAGCTGTTCCATTATTACCTGTAATGCCGATGATATCATTCGAAGAGTGCATAACGTTGGCCAGACTATGCCTATGATTCTTGACGAGGAATTGCATTCGGCTTGGTTGCAAGAAGGAGTTGAGATGAATGAAATCAAAGAAATTCTGCATACGCCGCACAACTACCAAATCAAATCTTATCCTATTGCCCGAGATTTCTACAAAAATAATATTTCTTACCAATCGATGTTAGAACCCGTTTTTTATGACAGTGTGCCTACTGGCCTCACTTGAGTTGCAAAGCGCTAATGGATTAAGAATCAAATGGATTGAGCAAACCCAGACGCAAACAATTGGCCATCTTTGTTTTAAGGAAGTTGATAAGGCATCAACACAACTTTTAACCTTTAAAACAACACACTATGTTACGTTGGACAATTACATTTATCATATTGGCGATTATCGCCGGAATTTTTGGATTTGGTGGAATAGCAGCCGGGGCTGCAAGTATAGCCAAAGTCCTATTTTTTATATTTCTGGTCTTGTTCGTGATTTCACTTATCAGGGGAAGAACTTCAAAGGTATAGTTAGACCTAATACACACTAGCAACATTTGAACTGGAATTACAGGGAAAATATTTATACACTTCTGCAGTCTCTTTCTAGATTTTAGTCAGTTTCGTAAAAAACAAAAACCGTACGTTAAACTTAAAAAAAGGCTCGAAGAAGCAGGTGCCTAACCAAACGGCACTATTAAGGATAATCGAAAAATTAGTTTGGTTGGTTACCACGAACGAACAACTTCCGCTCTGGAATGGGGTTCGTTCTTTTTTTAATCTTAAAATCACATCATGAAAAACAAAAATTTGAAAAGCGAGAAAGACTATATCAAAAAATATCAAGAACAGGGTTACACGACAAGCTATAGACCGGACCGTGATATACTCATAGACTTAAAAACGAAGGCGGAATATGCACCCGAGGACATTCATGTTGTGGCGGAACACCGATTCGAAGGCATGAGTAATCCGTCAGATATGTCTATGTTATATGTTATTGAGACTAAAGATGGCAGCAAGGGTACCGTGTTGGCAAATTATAGTCCCGCAAGTGATACGAGCATAGGAGCTTTTTTCAACGCCATTCCTAAAGAAAATATGTCGCAGGTCGCTAATATATTTGAAATTGAAGAGTAAAAGCTATCAACACTTAAGTTGGTGGCCACCTACAATTGCAACGGAGAGATGCATTGATATTAAAAATGAAGGGGTTTAGGTTTTTGTGATATTTAGTGTTCCATCCTTTTTTCAAATAATTTGAAGAATACAAATAGGAAAAACACAAAAAACAGCCAATCGTTAATTCCGTAAATAGAGTAAAATAATCCAGCCATAATATCCTTTTCATACACTTCTGAGAGGTTGTGGTTGAGCATCCAATTTATCCAGACGCAACCATAAATCAATTTTTCGACGGCAAAGACCAGTACAAGCCATTTCACTTGGTGGTAGTTTTTTGCAATTGAGATATAGGCCAATCCCCAAATAGCAATCATTATGATACCAAAGTTCGACATCACTTCGGGGTCGAATTCTGTAATGGTCGAATTTGTGAAGAACCTAGAAAAAATCAAGACTGTTAGATTCATCAAGCCTGCAATGACAAAGCCCTTTGAAATTTTAATATGGTTTAGTGTCATAGTTGTAGTTTTTAGCATGCACACTCTAAATCTTTCGTTTTAAAAAATTGAGCTCATCAGTTTTTATGACGTAACCAAAACGAACCATAGAGGTAAATCGCTCGTAATTTATCAAGTTCTCCGCATGTCCGGCAAACCACTCCAACATAAAGTATTGGTTGCCTTTGTTCTTGAAAGGCCGATAATATAGTCGCGTTCTGAGCATTCCCCTCGTATCCCATTGTAAACCTTTTCGCAGTTTCACTTCAATACTAAACCTATTCGGTATAAAATCATGTGATAATCTCAGTTCTCCCAGACCTACATAATCCAAAAGTTCAGGATTACCACTCTTGTATCCAAAAGGGATCCAACCTTTGATACTTAAAATCGTTTTAGGACCAATCGTAGTGTTGTATGTAGCACTAAGCCTATTCCAACTTCTGGAAAAGATGCTATCCCTTCCATTTGATTCATGTTCAAAATTTAAGGTTCCTATACCCCGAAGCCTATCGTTTTTGTTGAAAAATGCCTTACCGACTCCTACGGTAGGATTAAAGTTGATTTCCTTGAACGGATACGATTCTTTATAAATGTCCCAAAACGCCTTCTGGCTATAGGTGAGATAGAGGTAGGTATCCCACGGTAATCTGCTTCGCGTAATGATTTGTTTAAAGCTAATCTGGTATTTTGCATTGGCGGTTGTACTTTTTATCGCCATGTTGGTGGGTACGCCCGAGATGAAATAATTGTCTTTATGGATTGTGAAGGAAGGTATCTGTTGCATCGTATCCTTGAAAGCAGAACGCGAAGGGGTCTGCCCTTGGGCTTGATGGCACACAAGAAATAGCAGCCCTGAAATAAGTGCAGTTGACATAGTAATAAAGGGCTCGTATTTTAGCATTGAAATAGTTTTAAGTTAATTTAGGATGGCTTAAAAAATGGTTCTTCCAGCATCCAATTTTTACATCGTTATTTTTTTTGAATGTCTTTAAATTTTTTAATCTTGGTATGCACCGGAAGAATAGGTCAGTTCGTAACTGTGGGTATAAACTTCGAACACGATCCCGAATGGGTCTTCTACATAGCACATTTTGTAGGGCTTCTCATTAGGATAGTATTCCCTAATCGGCATCCGCTGTTTACCTCCCAAGGAAACAATCTTATCTACCAAACCTTCAATATCGGGATCCTGAATACAAAAATGGAAAAGTCCCGTATTGAAAGGATTGAATTCAGGAGCTTCTTTTACACCATGTGGGAAAGAGAATAACTCGATTCCTATTCCATCCGAAGTAGCCATATGCGCAATTTCAAATTCCTCCCAATCGTCCCCAAAAACATCGATACACATTTGGCCTATGGCCGTATCTTTTTCTTTTTTAACAGCAGATGGCTGCATGATGATGTACCAGCCCATGACTTCCTCGTAAAATTTAACCGCCTTTTTTATATCCGGTACGGTAATTCCGATGTGGGAAAATGATTTTGGATAGTTTGAATTTTTCATAAATTGTACCTTATTAAAATTGTTAGTGTAATTGTACTGCTTTTTACATTGAAATAATCACTTTTCCTTTAGCTCTCCCGGTGGCTAGGTACTCATAAGCACTTATTCCATCCTCAAAAGAATAAATAAGGTCGACGATAGGCTTAAGAGTACCATCTTCTACCATTGTACTGATACCCCGCAATTGTTCAGCATTAGGCTGCATCCATGTTAATTTATACGTAGCTGATTTCTTATCAATTAGTTCTGATAACTGTTCAGGCAAGGAATAATTTGTCATACCCATCTGCTTTGCTGTTTCTTGGTCAGGAGGGCCTACTATCGTAGTTACTTTTCCACCCTCTTTAATAACTTCAAATGCTTCGAATGTGTACTCATCTCCCAAAGTATCAAAAACAATATCCAAATTTTTTGCAATCGCTTTGTAATCTTCAGTTTTATAATCGATAACGCGGTCAGCTCCCAAGGCTTTGACCCAGTCAATGTTTTTGCTGCTAGTAGTTGTATAAACAATTGCGCCCTTAGCCTTTGCATATTGAATAGCAATGCTACCTACTCCGCCTGACCCTGCGTGAATCAGAACCCTATCTTTTGCTTTTAGTCCAACCCGCTCTAAGGCTTGGATTGCGGTAAGCCCCGCCAAAGGGAGACCTGCGGCTTCTTCGAACGAACTATTGGTAGGTTTCTTAGCAACAACGTCACTATTGATAGCTACATATTCCGCTACGGTTCCCATTTGTTGCTGCGGCACTCGGGAAAATATGTCATCGCCCACTTCGAAATTGCTGACATCAGAACCCTTTTCAACAATTACACCGCTCACATCAAAACCGATGGTACATGGCAAACTTAGGGGCACCATATCTTTTAGATGACCTTCCACCAATTTGTAATCTATGGGGTTTAAAGACGCTGCCTTGACTTGTACTAAAATATCATTTGCTTTTACCGTCGGTTTTTTGATATCATTGAAATTAAGACCATCTTTAATGTTTCCGTATTTTACTATCTGCAATGCTTTCATACCTAATACTTTTATATTGTTATACTTCTTTTTTTGTTTTTCTCCATGCTCTCCATGATCCAGCCGACCATAATGCCCATGCAATAAGGACGGGCTGAAAGAAAAGCCGAATCAATCGTGCTCTATCAGAATCCAATGCTCCGAACGCGTCTCTTCCTTCAAGATATTGAGAAATATTTCCAGGGAATACGAGGATAAAGAATAGCCCCAATGCCCATCCAATTTTCACGCGTTGTTTCTTCCAAAACAATAAGGCGAGACCTAGCATTATTTCAACAATTCCAGATAAAATGACGACCAAATCTTTGCTCATAGGCAGCCAATCCGGTACCTGAGCCTGAAAATCTATTCGATTGAAGGTTAAGTGGCTGACACCTGCGTAAATCATAAAGATTGCCAACAGGATTCTGAATATGTTTTGAACACGTGTTGTTTGTACTTCTTTTTCCATAGGTATCTTATTTTAAGTTCTTTTGGTGTTTGTTTAGTAAGCCAACTAAATGTCATTTTACAAGCATCTTTAGTAGTGGTTTTTGGGACAGGATGAAATACGACGGAAATAAAAAAGATGGTTTAAAAGGAATATCTAATGGCCAGTCCATTTACTTCCCTACCCATCGGGGTCAATCCTGCACTTGGGTATAGTTGAAAGCTTTTCTCTTTTTTCTTATGAAGCTCAGGAACCAAATATCCGGTTAAGGCTCCTAAAGTGTAACCGAGTACGATATCCGTTAAATAGTGCTTCCCTGCTTTTAACCGCAAGTATCCTATTGCAGCGGGAACTGTAAAAGCCGCTGTCCAGAAATACGGTCGTAAAGGAGACCGGGGATGAAAATCACTATATACTTTTGCCGCAAAAAACATTGCGGTCGCAGATGCTGCCACATGACCCGAATAGAACGAACGCTTACTGGTTTTCCGTAGTCGTCGTTCGAGCGGTGCATCTTCACTAAAAACAAGAGGTCGAGGTCTATCTACCAGACCTGCCGTGATGGTAAATATAGCCGAAGTAGTTGCCAAACTTTCTAGGTAGAGTCCTAATACGGTTGCGGTTTCATTATTTATTTTATCGTCAAGAAGTAGGGCAAATGGAACGACAAAAGACCCATAGAAAGGATAGTCACTTGCAACACTGGCATTCTTAGAATAGTTTCCAGCGGCCCAACGATCTAGTACGAAAAGGTCGTTCTTATCAAGTGCATTTAATTGTTCTTCAGTATAAGGCGTTTTTTCTTTTCCTATCAAAAGGCCTCCAACAGAACCACCGAATCCAGCACCAAGCCATATACCGTCTTTTTTCCAGTCCCACGAATAAGGCGAATCATTGTCTTGCGAGTAACAAGATGTGGATATTACCAATTGAACTAGAATACCTATTATGCTGATTTTATACATGACTTAACTTTTTCCTAAAATTCAGGAAATAGCATATCATAGAGTGCCGCAATGCAAGTAATAAATAGCTCTATTAATTATATGGCAAAGAAATGGAATTGAAATCGCTAAAATATCGGTTCGTTACCCAACCAATTTGCAAGCAATAATTCATTGTTTGAAATATCTACCAAATGAAATGTAGAAAAGCTTTCGAATACCCTAGAATCTTCTAACCGCTCAATGCAGACGGATGTAGGGCTAAGATAGTTGGAGTGTACCAAAAATAGTTTTCCTCTCTTTTTCAATAAATAGCCCACATGGCTCTTGTCAAAACCGATGAAATAAATACCATCTGTAGTTAGTCTGTTTAATTCTAGAAAAGCTTCTTTTGAATCGCTTTGAGTAATTGAAGTAATCGGAGCTCCGCAACTAATAACTTTTGCCTCGTCTATAGGAGATTTTTGTGCCAATTTGTAACGATTGAGTTTCAGTCCCATATCCCGCAACGTGGTCGATATGAAATAACCACAAGCTATTCTTCCCTTTTTCGGTATCGCAGTATGCCCCTCGAAACTCCAGGGAGTTCCGTACCAATACGGAATCAGTTTATCTGTCAATTGTTCCGCGAATACTGTTTTTACACTATCAATTGTGATGCTGCCGTTGTCAAAATGTTGTTTTAAATTCAGTCGCACCTTACCGATGTCAAGTTTAGTATCTCCATAAGATAGAGAATCAGTACTCGCAGGTGGTAAGGACTCAAAAGGCGTTGCGGCTTCTTCGGCATCAACTGCATCAACACTTTTTTTATACAAGTAGCTATCCACAATTTGGTCATTCGTTGCTACGGATGGTTTTTCATCCTGGCAACCAAACAAAAAGAAAAACAATGTAAAAAATAGCATGATCCAAGATTTTATAAAAGTGCTAACTCCTCTAAAGTTACTAACGGAGCTATCTGCTATACATTTCATCATCGTTATTATTATTTTTCAAAATTTGGTATCATATTTCCAAATTTACTGCCCACCACACTTCATAATCCCTCGGCACCAGAGGCCTATAACTTTGATAACCTTGGTCGGCGATTCGCAAACCGGTTACTTCGCCGTGAGCATCTCTTTCATATCCTAGGAAGATAAAGGAATGCCCAAAAGGATCAAAGTCCTTTTCTCGAATACCTCGTACTACCTTCTTGTAATCATTTTTTCTTTTCCAGACTTGCATTACAGCGCCAGGTCGCAATTCTCCGCTCCAAATGCCGAACCAGTCTACCAAAGTACCCATACCGGCGTTTGCAATTGCACCGGGGCCACCTCTTGCCCTATATTTTCTGGGTAGTGTTTTCCAGCCCTTGTGCGGTCCGAAAGTGGAGGCATACAAATGATCGAAAACCTGCTGCGGGGAATAATACTTTGTAGCGATGTTCTCTGGTAAATCTTTATAAATGGGATGTCCATGTATCCCCTTATAAGCCCTATGAAACCTTGCTTTGCATGCACCTAGGCAATCGCCACCTGGCTCTTTATTTTTACTTTCGGTATAATTGCGTACGATTTGGTCGGCTACGGGATACTTCGGAACTAAGTAATCTGCATTTTTTTTAACACGTTTTTTTATCCGAGTTAATTTTCTAATTTCGGACGGACTGAAAATTGAAATTTTAAGTGGAGTAGCTAAACTTGATAACGGCGCTGTTTCAACCAAAGCTACTTTTCCGATGTCATCATGATTATCTTTTACTATCGGACTTTGACCTTGATTTACTAGTACCGTTTCATTTTGAAGTGGTTTTTTTGAAGCGCATCCCATAGAAAGACTTACCGATAGTGCGATTACGATTCGATAGACTAATATACGTCTTATGTACATTATGCTAGTTTCATTTACCTTCATTTTTCTTGTTCAGTGTTTCGTGAAAAATCGTTTTCAATAGTGCTTGTTCGTTTCCTGAGTTTCATATTCAAGAATTCGACCAATAGTGAAAAGGCTATGGCAAAATAGAGGTAGCCTTTAGGTATGGCACCGACTGTTTGTCCGAAAACAACTGTATCGGAAAGATGGGCCGCCTCCGTAATCAGCATGAAGCCAATCAATATCAAAAACGATAATGCCAACAACTGCATCGACGGATGTTTGCCAATAAAAACCCGAATAGGATTGGCGAATAACATCATGATTAAAATGGATATTACTACCGCTATTATCATTAAAATCAATGCATCGTTTGGGTGTTGTCCAATACCGTTCGTCATACCTACGGCGGTCAGAATAGAGTCTATTGAAAAGATGAAGTCAATAATTACAATTTGAATAATTGCGCTGCGCAGCGAAGTTATTTTTTTGGCCTTTAGGTTTTTTTCTCCCTCTAAGGGAGTGTCAAGCTTTTCGTGAATTTCCGATGTACTTTTATACAAAAGAAAAAGTCCGCCAAAGAACAATATCAAAGCTTGCCAACTTACACCCATCTGAAACCATGACGTATCAAAGGTATAAAAAGGCTCCTTCAAGCCGACTAAAAACGATACACCCATTAACAGTAGTATACGCTGTACCATGGCCATGATCAAGCCTAGATTCGTAGCCTTTTTCTTTTGGTCGGCGGGTAATTTATCGGCTGCGATAGAGATGAAGACAATATTATCTATCCCTAAAATAATTTCTAAAAAAGTAAGGGTCAACAAAGCAACCCAAGCGTCGGCACTAGAAAAAATCTCAAACATAATCTGTTTATTTAAAGAAAGAAAAATAATCGCGTTTACATTGTTGCCTTGACTGTAAAACGATTAATTTTAATTCGGATGCTCAAAAAGCACCTGTTGTTTTGTAAACCAGCACAGTTGTATTTTCCTTTACTTCCGCATTTCTTCTCGCAATACAGACTCTTCTGTCTTTTCGGAGAAGTTAACCGCACATTCGATAAGAGCCAAGTGCGAATATCCTTGGGGAAAGTTTCCAAGCAGCCTTTTGGTATCAAAATCAATATCCTCGCTGAAGAGGCCCAGATGGTTACCATAACATAAAACCCGCTCAAAATGTTCGAGCGCTTTTTCTTCCTCCCCTATCTTAAAAAGACTATTGATAAACCAGAACGTACAAATGGTGAAAGAAGAGGACGGTTTCCCAAAATCATCTTTATTTGTATATCGATACAGTAGGCCTTCATTGCAAAGGTCTTTTTCAACGGCCATTACCGTACTTATATATTTTTGATGTTTGGCCTCAATAAAACCGTATGATTGCATTAAAAGCACGGAGGCATCCATATGTTCAGAGCCATATGATTGGGTAAATGCCTGTTTTTCCTCGTTCCAAGCATTTTCCATGATATCCTCCTTGATTTTATCCGCCAAAGGCTTCCACTTCTCTATTTTGTGCTGTTTGTTCAATTTGTCAGCTACTTTGATTGCGCGGTCCATGGCCGTCCAACATAGTACTTTTGAAAAGGTAAAATGTTTGTCTTCTGAGCGAAACTCCCAAATGCCCTTGTCCGCTTCCTGCCAGTGTTTTTCCACAATCCAAACGATTCCTTTGGTGATTCCCCATAATTCTTCGCCATTTTCGATTTCAATAGGGAATTTATCTATGAGGTTATAAATGACATCCATTAGAATGCCGTACATATCATTTTGAACTTGCTCATATGCCGCATTTCCCACACGAACCGGCTTTGAACCTTTATAGCCCGCTAGATGGTCTAAGGTCTCTTCGGTCAATTTCTTCTCACGGTGTATGCCGTACATTATTTGTAATTTCTCGTCCTTGTCGGGCATTAAATCGATTATGAAATTTAAGTATCTTCTGGCGATATTCTTATGACCTAGCTCAGAAACCACTTTAATGACCATTGATGCATCACGAATCCAACAGAAACGATAATCCCAATTGCGCTCCTCGCCAATGGCTTCGGGCAACGAGGTCGTGGCCGCTGCTAAAACGGCACCGGTCTTATCGTAGCTCAATAGTTTTAAGGTCAATGCACTCCGCTTTATCTCCGAATCGAATTTTTGGTAGGTGCTCGTACGTTCAGACCAATCAAGCCAGTATATTCTGGTACGTTCCAACTCCATAAATACTTTCTCAATATTGGGAGGTATTATTTTTTCATTATATCCCAAAAGAAAAAAACCATCTTCGTTAATCGTTATTTCCTTTTGATGCACTACTGATTTCTTATTGTAGGAAGTATATAAAAACACTGTGTCAAATTTTACCTCCCGTGTCAGGCTTGCAATGAAATGTTCTTTGATATAGGTTTTGGTCTCGCCTCTAGCGTATTCTAGTTTAGGGTTGTAGTCGACTTTGAATTTCGGAGATCCTGAAATTAATTTCACGAAACGTATAAGCTCTGGTGGAGCGTGATGTTTGCCATTTTGAATACGATATCTTGGCATAAAATCATGTATTTCAAAACTGTCATCGCCAGAAGTAAAGACTGTTATTAAAATACAGGTGTTCAACTCGTAGTGCTGTTCTATGGTGTATGAATCATTTACCGTAAACCCAAAGCTTCCTCCAATTTCATCATCAAGCAGTTTGGCGAAAACGGATGCCGAATCGAACTCCGGTAGACAGCACCAATCCGTACTTCCTGATTTTGATATTAATGCGGCACTTTTGCAATTTCCAATAATTCCGTAATCCAAATTATCCATAGGTAGTTCGATTTTCGCTTTTGTTGAGGGACCGTATATCCCAAAAGGGAAAGTAGACAATGGCTTCTAAGAATCGGTAGAATTCTCTTAAACCCATCAACATCTGAACGTTTTAAGTCAGAAATAGGGTGTTTTCCCATAATTATATAACAGAATGCGAAAATTGTGTAAGGAAAGAAGCGGGTCTAGTTGTGACCTTTGTACAGTACAAGGAATGGAAATACAGAATACCGAAATTACGATAGCTACAACCATGGAAGAAAAGAGTGACAGAAGCAAAACCAATTCCCGAGTGGGTCGAACATGGTCAAAAATTAGTTCAAAGGAAAAAGAGGATACCCAACCTGATAATTTCATTCTAGGAATGACCAATCAAGAATTGGAGTATAACACTTAAGTGTTTCTTGGTTCGGCTATAGACTGTCTCTCAGTCAAACACGTTAAATTGCCCTGTCCGAAAATCCTTTTCGTACGCTATCTCCAGGGGGAGCGCGACTTGCTCTCTTTGTATTCACGGCATCACATCAGAATTCATCTTTCAACGATGTAAATCATCATCATGAAAGATGCTCGAAAAAATGAAACCTTAAATCTAAAAAGAAAAAAACATGAAAATAATAGAACTTAAAACAAATAATGTTGCACAAACCTTTACACAATTAAAAGAGGATTTGGGCGGACGCTTAAACGCCAGCCAAAAAGAGTATGGATTAGTACTTGATAATGATTTAGTTCACGGCGAAATAATAGGTGTAGCTATAAATCGAAACATTTCTTTCGTCGAATATGACGTTACTTTTAAAGAGGACACACTACTTATCAGAAACACACCTGTTACCAATCCCATACACTTTTTGTATTGCGCCAAAGGACAAATGAACCACAGTTTCGGTGTAAATGGTACAAAAAGGTCTTTGAACCAATTTCAAACTGGAATATTCGCGAGCGACCCAAGCAAGGACACCGTTTTATTTTTCAGAAAAGACCAAGCTGTAAAACTAGCCAGCATTATCGTAAACACGCATGCCCAAGCCAAGGAAGATGAAACAGTCAATTTGCTACAAACACAGCTTTTAAAAACGTTCATGCCCAAAGAAGGAAAAGAAATATTCGCATATACAGGTTCTTATAATTTGAAAATCGCCGAACAAATGCAGCAATTAGAAACGTTGAAACAAGGTGGAATCGTAAGGCGATTACTGATAAAAGGCATTGTTCATACGATGCTAGCACTGGAAATTCAACAACACAATGAAGATGTGAAAAATGCTAAACAGAACTTTGGTTCTCTTACTAGAAAGGAAATGGACAACATCAAGGAACTTTCAAGCTTCATTCAAAACTACCCAGAAGTCAATTATAGTTTGGAATACTTGAGCAAAAAGGTAGGGATGTCTCCTTCAAAACTACAGGAAGGTTTCAAACTGTTACATGACAGAACAGTATCTGATTATATTAGAAATATTAGAGTTGAGACTTCAGAAAAATTGATACGAACCACTGATTTGAACATTTCCGAAATTGTTTATACTATAGGACTGACCAGCAGAAGCTATTTTTCAAAAATATTCAAGCAAAAATATAACTGTAGCCCAAAATATTACCAAGAACATCAAAACAATAGCACCATAACAGCATAGTTCAATACTTTAGTCGCATCTACTCCGCCTTTTTCAGGCGGTTTTTTTATATGGATAGGCAAAATAATTCTAAACAAAGAGTTTCGCTGAATTCATTTTTATCTAGTTAATCATTCCTAAATAAAATGCTCAAAATCTATATGTTAAACTCTTCACAACAATGTAATTATAAAGATGGTTCTACGTCTAATAAACCGTGTAGATAAGGGTGCATAATGCGCCCGTCACAAAAGTAAGTTAAGGAAATAAAAAATGAAACATACAAGAAAACAATTAGAAAATAGCGCAGTTACTTTTAGGTCATTGACTCGCCATGAGAGCTGGAAAAACCATAGAAGACATACCGCCTTGAGATTGATAAGATTCTCATAAAGGAACAGAAAGTTTAAAAAAGGAAAAGAGGGCGAAAGCCCTCTTTTTTGTTTGTGCGATGTTCTTCTGAGAAGTCAATCTTTAAACCAGTTGTCAGTTTAAATTTCCAATCACTACGAAAAACTAATGATTGAAATCGGCGGTTTTTCTTTATAATTTTATATCGACAAGTAATCACTCTTTTACTCCTTCTAGGATATAATCTTCAACCTGTTGGCCATCTTCATCGGTGTGCAACACGGCAATATCACCTGTTGTTTCGAAGACCACGGCGCGCACTTGTGACAGTTCAAGAACATTCGCTTCCCTGAGTTTGGCCTTCAAATCAGACTCCGTAACCCTAGCTTTTTTCAAATTTTCATGAAATACCGCGCTTCCCCTCATCAGCAATAAAGGCCTGTTATCGGTCAAGTCGGAAATGACAGGGAAACGTCTGAGATAGGCCATGGCCAATTGCAGAAAATACAAAATAGTGAGCCCTACAATACCCTGCCATAAGCTGACCGATTTCGATAAAACCGTAGTAGCTACCATGGAGCCCAAGGCCACAGTAATGGCAAAATCAAAACTACTCATTTTCGAAAAGCTTCGTTTGCCCATTAATCGAGTCAACAACAGGATTGCTATATAAATTCCTATTCCTGTGAGACTAATTGCGATAAGGCCATCCCAAGAAAATTTAAACCATTTTTCCATTCCTTATGATTTACAGGGGTCGTAGCCCCAATTCATTAAACTATAGCGCCAGTTGGAGTCTTCTACATCGCCATCGGGCCGTTGTGCGGTATGCCGATTGATATACCCGGCCACCTTATTCATATGGTCGTAATCATCATCTGTAAGCTCTTCTTTTTTTGTTCTCTTAATCTCAATGATTCTCTTCCCGCTTTTATGGCCTACGGCTTCTCGGCACCACTGTCTTGACCGACTTCTTTCGATTCTTCTTTTTTTAACCAGTCTTCCAGTTCACTTGGTGCCATGTTCACAGCATCGTAAAATTGCTGATATATTTCTTCATTAGTTTTTGCATAACTTCTTATTTCAAATTAAAAAACGACAAGAATTAATTCTTGCCGTTTACTTCTTTCATATCAATTTTAAAGGTCTTAAGAAAAAGTCTTTATAGACGACCGCAGCATCCAAGCCATTTGCTCATGCATCTGCATAATTGCCGTAATGAAATCTGCTGTGCCCTCATCGTTATGCGCTTCAGCATTATCGCCAATACTTTTTCTAATAAATTTAATCACGGTTTGATGGTCTTCTAGCAGTACCTTCATAAAACTTGAACTATCATTTTGTTCAGGCCCATTTTCGCTAAGTTCTGAAAGTTCTAAAAATTGCTCCATCGTGCCTGGAGAATAAATCCCTAACATCCTGATACGTTCCGCTACTTCGTCTATGGTCTTTTCTAATTTACCGTATTCTTCTTCAAAGAAAATATGCTTGCTATGAAAGTCAATGCCTTCAACATTCCAATGCGCATTTCGATACTTTGTATAAAGAACAAATTCATCACCGAGCAGTTGCTTGAGCATTTTCGATACTGCTTCTCGATTATCTTTTTTGATACCTATTTTTGCTTGTGTCGTCTCCATGAATATCTTTTTTTTTATTTATTACTGCAATATAGGTCGCTACTACAATGTCGATTGACGCTAAACAATTTTTGATTGCTCTTAAAAAATTTTGTGAGAATGGACTCGAAATCTACACATACTCACAAAATTTTGTAAGACTTTTAACATTTATACTCGTTAAAAAGCATCAATTTTGTCGCCTTAAAAAACCAGCCGTACCACTTTTGATTTAAGGAATAAAGAATTATCTCTTTTTCAATTTGATTTTTAATTTTTGAAACAAGTTGTATAGCGAATGATATTGACACAAATAAATCCTAAAGGAAATTTCGACTGTTGGAGTCCTGTAACTTTGGAAGAAATAGAAAAAGAACTTTTCAGCCCTAATATTGGACAAGCACTTTATGAAAATGAAGAAATGAAATTATGGCGGATCGTTCTAGAACCCAAAGAGCGACTACCTTTTCGAAGGCACGTCAATACTTATAGTTGTAATTGTCTTACTGATGGCCTTGTATTATCAAGAAATGTAAATGGTGCGGTAGATTTGCTCCGTTTCGAAAGGGGAGATACGTATTTCCGTAGTTGTAAGGAAGAAGCGATTCACGATTTAGAAAATGTAGGCGAAAATACGATTAGAATTACTATAGTGGAAGACAAGCTCACGCGTTCATAAAGTATCAAAGGCTTAAAGCGATTCTAAGGAAATTGAAATATTCCGCTTTAGTCTTCTTTTTTTCCGTTTCCGACCACCGTATTCTTTAGTCCGTCCTTTGCGTTCAGCCATAAATAATTGAAGAATGATTTTGTATGGTCACGTTCTACTTCGATTTTACCGTAACGGTAACCTTTTTCATCGGTCTTTGAACCGTCATTGGTAAAAATATTTACGATAGCGGTCAAGGTCTTGTTGATACCTAAACGGTCTTTGTCCAAAACGGAAAATTTGAAATTTTCATATTTCATTTTCATGTCTCCTGAAGATTTCATTTCATTTCCATTGACTGTCAAATAGAGCTCATTAACATGTCCGTCTACCCTTACATTGGCATTTGATTCCATAAACGGATTAATGGCCGTGGTCTCCAAATCTTTTAATACCACAGAGGCTTGAAATACCGTGCCTGCGTTACGTGATTGAAAACTTGACTTCAGTTCAATTGGTGCAACTCCCATAAGATTTGCAGTTGCCTTAAGCTTTGTAGTGCCCAAATTGATATTTGAAAGATTTAATATGCTAGCGTTTAATTTATCGAACAAAATGGAGCTAGGTTTTATAGTATGCCCAACCTTCTCGGCGTAGGAAACCCGTCCGTTTTCTATCAACACCGAATCGACATTCAATCTAATAGGTAGTTTCCGCAATAAGCCACCATACATTCTTTTTGTAGAAGTATCATCTGCCAGCGTCTTATCGCGGTACAACAATAACTCAACATCCTCCAATTTCAACTCTTCCGCATGAATTTGAAGACTATCGTTTACAACCTCTAAACCGGCAGCAATACCCGTCATATTTGATACATTCAGGTTAACATGGTCACGCTCCGCACTCAATTTTTTTGAAAGCTCGGTTTTGCTAAATTTGGAAACTATGGAAAGTACGTCAGCTCGCAAAGCCTCTTTATCAAGCGTTAGTTTTTTTATTTTTAGAATCTCGAATTGGCTCAAATTCAAAAACAAATCGTTAAGTGACAACTTGATGACGCCATAGTTAAAAGGTATCTTTTTCTTAAGCTGAAGTGCATCCGTTTGAAAAGAGTCCAGCTCCAAGGCGATGTTTGATACTGAGAATTCAAGGCTATCCGAATATTTTTTGAAAACCGATAATTTCCCGTTTTTAAGTAACACTTTCTCAGAAAGAAAACTTTTCTTATTCCAAAGGGTCACATAATCCAAACCATTTATTTCAAATGCTTTGGTTTCAATTTTTGCTTTGGTTTTCTTAGAATCTTTATGTAATAATAGAAGGTTTGCATCCTGAAAACTGAGATTTCCCAGAAATAGGTTGACATCTAAATCGGCATAGTCTAATAGGACATGTTCTGGCAGTTTGTCTGCAATACTGACTTCGATTCGATGTTCTACATAGACCTGAACCGCAAAAAAGAAAAGCACCAAGGCAAATACGATTCCGAAGACTCTCCAACGAAAGTTTTTACTTCTGAATGCGGTGCTTATTTTCATGAGGAAAGGTCAAGTATCGGAATTATTTTAATTTTTATTGTACGGTTTTTTGATGCCAGCACTATCCGGTTCGATGTATTTTTTGAATTCCGAGGCACTTATCAGTTGTAAATAATCATTTCCGTCAATTACAATTGGGAATTCTAAAAGTTGTGGTTCTTTTTCCAAGATTTTCAACCAGTCATGTTCTTCCATCTTGACCGTGTCATCTCCGAATATCTTTTCAAAATCAGGATGGTCTTGATTGATTAGGTCTGAAATATTCTTGTTCAAACCTTCGGCCAACTCCGCCCATTGTGTTCCGGTTACATTGGTTTGTGAGATATCAACGGCCAGAAGTTTTTTCTCCGATGCATTGACATAGGCATGAGTCTGCTCCCCAATTGAGGTTCCTGAATGATAATAAATCGTGATTTTTCTGTCGTCCTTAGCTATTACTCCCATACTATTTTGTTTTAGACCAAGATATTTCTCAAAAGGGAAGATGATTAGCGCAATCCAATCGATTTGTACCCCGAACCAACCGTTAAGGTCATGTAAAAGCCTCTTATACCTATCTTGTTATTCCAATAACCTATGAACCAATGAGCACTTTTTTATGGATTCTTTATGCCGGCGTTACCCTTTGGAGCATCATCAGCATTATTTTACACGGCAGCCGCCCTACAAAATCTTTGAGTTGGTTGCTGGCCGTAATCCTGCTGCCATTTGCCGGTTCGTTGCTCTATTATTTATTCGGAGTAAATCGGAGAAAATTCAAGTTTTTCAGATTGAGACAAACGGAAAATAGAAAGTTATACGATGAGAAGTACAAAAATCTGAAAGAACTCGATAACAAGGTGGGACTCGATTCTATCAAGAAGCAAAAACTGGCTCAATTGATTCAAACCAGTACCCTGCTAGCACCCTATGAAGGCAATAAGGTCAAAGTACTAAACGGTGGTCAAGAAACTTTTGACAGTATTTTTGAAGCTTTAGAGAAAGCTGAAAAGTTTATTCATCTACAATATTATATTTTTTCAGAAGGGGATTTGACAGAACGCTTCTATTCCATTTTTAAAGATAAGATTGCACAAGGTGTAGAAGTACGTCTGATTTATGATTCTTTTGGAAGTTTTTCTTTTCGTGGCAAAACCATCAGACGGTTTCGAGACATCGGAGTAAGAGCCTACCCTATGATGCCTATTCGTTTTGGAAACCTACTTTTTACTCTGAATTATAGAAATCACAGAAAGATAATCGTCATAGATGGTGATGTTGGTTTTACGGGTGGAGTGAACGTTTCCGATAAATATATTGAGCCCATATCTGATTTAGGTATTTGGGAAGACCTGCACGTAAAACTGGAAGGTCCAGTAGTTAGTAGCCTGCATCGGGTTTTTGTCAAGGATTATCATTTTGCAGGTAAGGAAGAATTGCTACTTAAAGAAAAGTATTTTCCCGAAATCTCTGCGCAGGGTACTAAAACAGTTCAAATTGTAGCAGCAGGACCTGACTCGATACAACCCGCAATTATGCAACAATATATCGGTATGATTCACTCAGCGGAAAAATGTATTTGCATCGCTAATCCTTATTTTATTCCTGGAACCGCTGTTATGCAGGCCTTGAAAATAGCTGCACAAAGTGGGATTGAAATCAATCTTTTGATTCCTGAAGAGTCTGATTCCAACACCGCTAAATACAGCATGTTTTCTCGGTTCGAACAGCTTCTAGAGGTGGGGGTCACTATCTATCTGCGACCTGACTTTTCACATAGTAAGATGATTTTAATCGATGGGGAGGTTTCCTCAATTGGCTCTGGCAATTTCGATTATCGCAGCTTTGAACACAATTTTGAAACCAATGCCCTTTTGTACGACGAAGAACTCACGGCCCAAATTCAATATGAATTTGACCGTATTTGTGAAGGCTGTAACCGTCTAGATTACGAAACTTTTAAAAATAGACCTACATGGCAGCGCTTGCTTGAAGGTTTAGCCAAATTCTTTAGTCCATTACTCTAATAATAATAAAATGAAATTAATAGTAACTCTCATATTTTCTATGCAAATCGCAACAATGAATGCACAACATACTATCCCTGATGCCATTAGAAAAGAAGCCGAAACCGCTTTTAGCTACTATCCTGAGCTAAAAGAAACCAATATTGAATTCCGTTTTAAGAAGAACATCAAAAAATCAACCATGCAGGCAAGGCCCACTTTCTGGAGCTTGTTCAAGTCAAAAAAAAATAGAAAGTACCTTGTGCTTGTCAGTAAGAATTTCAAAATTTCGGGAAAGGAATTCAAAACCAAAGATATTGATAAGGATATTTTAATAGGATGGTTCGGCCATGAACTGGGCCATATCATGGATTATCGAAACCGCAGCGGTCTAAACCTATTTTGGTTCGGTATAAAATACACCTTTTCAGATAGTTACATAAAAGAAGTGGAGCGTGCTGCGGATTCGTATGCGGTTACCGCAGGAATGGAGGATTATATTTTGAAGACAAAGCGATTCATTCTAGACGAAGCGAATATCTCAGAAAGCTATAAACAGCGTATCAAAAAATATTATCTCTCCCCTGATGAGATTATGACAATGGTCAAAGATAGGGAAAGCGAAACTGACTTTATGAAGCTATAACACTATGATTGTGCTTGCACGAAATCTTCCCATTCCGCAAATTTTTCTTCGCCCATAACACGTTCCATCTTTACCTGCCCACCTTTCTTTTTATTATGTCCATTCCACTCATGAAAAACGCTAGGTTTGACTACATCAACCTTTACACCTTCTAAGGCTTTGGAGCGTGCCACCTTATAATTCTTATTGGCATCCTTTAGAAAATCATCCAACGAATTTGCTAAGTCTTTTGTATCGATGTTCGATTCAGTACCCAAATACCAGCAATGGTAGAAGTCATTTTCAATGCGGTTAGCGGAAAGTGTATATTCAGGAATTTGAATATCAAACTTCTCCTCTAAATACTGTACAGCGTCATTAAGCTTGTTGACGGATAATTGCGAACCGACTGTGTTCAAGAAAAATTTGGTGCGCCCGGTAATCTTGATTTCGGCTTTTTCAATATTTGTAAATTCAATGGTATCGCCAATCAAATAGCGCCATGCACCAGCAACCGTGCTAATAACCAGAACATAATCCTGGTTCAGTTCAACCTCTGAAATGTTTAGCGATGGAGCATCTTGATTTAACGACCCATCTTGTTGGATGTATTCTGGTTTAAAAGGAACAAACTCGAAATAAATTCCGTTATCGGTCACGAGTTTCATCGCATCGGTTTCCGGTCGTTGTTGAAAGGCAATAAACCCCTCGGAAGCTAAATAGGTGTCAATAATAGTTATAGGTTTACCGAGCAAAGCATTGAAACTTTTCTCATAGGGGCCAAAGGCGACCCCTCCAGAAGTATAGACCTGAAGATTCGGCCAGATTTCGTGGATATGGTCCAAGTCATGATACTCAATAACTTTTTGCAGCATCAATTCCATCCAAGAAGGGATTCCGCTCAACGCTCCTATATCCCAATTGGGAGCTTTCTCCGCGATTCTTTGCACGCGTTCGTCCCAATTATCAATTTGTGCGATTTCTTTACCCGGTTTATAATAGTTCTGAAACCAAAATGGAATGTTGTTTGCGCTGATACCGCTGATTTCTCCTTCCAAGGCTTCGTTGTTGGTTTCCAAATCTGTAGAACTACCTAGCATCAGAATCTCTTTTTCAAAAAAATTTGCAGGCAGGTCAAAATTACGTAAGGCAAAAACCTGTTGTATCCCCGCCTTACGAATTGACTTTACCATACTATCGGTTACGGGAATACGTTTACTGGTCGTACCCGTTGTACCCGAACTTAGTGCGAAATAATCGGGACTTCCCGGCCAGGTAATATTTTTTTTCCCTTTTTGAACTTTATGCCACCACTCCTCCGTAAGTCGATGATAATCAAAAAAAGGGACTTTCTCTCGAAAGTCTTTTTCCATCTGATTCGATTCTAAGATTTTTTCAAAATTATAATGCTTTCCGAATTCCGTTTGTTTAGCTTCAGTCATTAAATCTCGAAGCACACCTTGTTGTTCTTTGGGTGCATCAAAGTCTAAGGAAATAATGTCCGTAGCGTGAATTACTCCTTTAATAATATTTCCTAAAATGGCCATTTACTTAGTGATTTTGTAGATTTACATGACCCTTTTCTCCCATCTCGGATTTATTGCCCGTACGAGCTGCTTGTATTAAGTGGTATAGGGATACCATATTATTTTCATCATTGTTCCAAAAATACGCACTCTCCATATTAATATTCAACAACGCTAAATTGGGGTCATTTTTACCATTGAACCAAGCTTTCAACATAGGGTTCCATAATTGATTTAGTTTTTCATCATCAACTATATGCGTTGCATTACCGTAAATCGAAAGGTACGTTTGTTCTTGTTCGTTGGAAATTATCAATTGAACTCTATTATCTTCTTCGATAGCTCTAAAATGGTCGCTATCTCTAGGAGTGAAAAACCAAAGGTCGCCTTGCTCATCCATATCTTGAAGGGTCATCGGGCAAACCGAAAATGGAATTTTATCTAAATTAGTCGCCATCATAAAAACTCTCGTATTCGCTAATAAGCTTCTCATTTTTTGAAGTCCATCTTTGTCTTTTGTATAGTCTGTTGCTTTCATGTTATTAATTCTATGTTTTTGTTATTATTCTATTTCAGAAGTTCTTTCATGTGCTGGTCAAATAAAAAATCTTCAAATAACAATTTCTAAATAACCCGAATACCTTCTTGACCGTATTAAGGTCATTTTTAACTCAAAAAAGGATTGACGCAAAACCGTCTTTAGACGAAATATTCTTCATTGGCTTGAATACAAATCAGTATTGCCAAGGAAAATTTCGTTCTCACCAACTTATAGGTTCTATCACCTTGCTACGGATTCTTTTTGTCTTCATTCCCTTTTCTTCCCTATAACGGCTATCCATATGCCTTTGCGGTAAAATTGTAATGGATTGCATCAAGTGGATGTGTACCATTCAGTTAAATTGCCATAGTTGAAAATCATAAAAAATAAGATGATGAAAAAAAGAAATAAGATATGGGCAGGGCTTTTAATCAGTATAATACTAAATAGCGCTTGTGGAGATTCAAAAAAGAATTATGCAACCGTCGATATTGAAGATAAAACACCCATTGCAAGTGAAGAATTATCGGAATTAGCCCCCGATATGACCCTAAATGACTTGCGCTCTGTTTTGGGAGTTTTAGAAGGAAATACAGATTACGACACCTTTTACAAGGCGCTGAAATCTGCAGACATGATTGACAAGCTCGACAACTTAGAGGATGTTACCATCTTCGCGCCAACCAACGAGGCATTTAACCGAATTACGGAAACTAAGTTCGCTCATTTAAAAACACCCGACGGAAGAAAGGAAATGAGACAATTGCTACAATATCACATAGTAGTAAAAGATGAGTATGATTTCGAAAATATAGTATCAACTATAAAACTGAATGAAAATATACTGCGGTTAAAAACCCTCAACGGTGGGTATATAGCCTTGACTATCGAAAACAACGAGGTGTATATAACTGATGAGATAGGATTTCAATCGAAAATAACAAAACCCGACCAAGAAGCTGAGAACGGAGTAGTACACGGCATCAATGCCGTATTACTTGCTCAATAATTAATTAGAAATTTATTGATAACCTTAAAAATTAAAACTCATGGGAGTATTTGAAGACAAAAGAAAGTTTAAGAGAAAAGTAGAACAAAGTAATCCAACAAACCCTACCGGGAATACCAATATCGATACTAATAAATTCGATATTGATGAGGATACTATCAGAGAACAACAGAATAAGAAATAACTGTTCGATTCCTGAACAATACAATAAAGTCTTTCAAGAACATTTGAAAGGCTTTTTTTTATGGTTTATAGTTAGATTAGTAGTTTTGTGGGCGCACCAGATGGCGAGGCTGAAAAGTAATACAATGGAATCCCTATTAAAGTAAATTCAGTTATTTGACCACGACTAATCACGTTTAAACATGAACTTGGACCTTCCAGCTACATTCACTGTTTCAATGAATACTTGGCTTTTTCGGTTGGAAAACCGCCAACCGAAAAGGAATACTTATTAGACGTTATGGAAAAAGAAAATGACCTGAATTTTACGGGAAATATAGAAGCTTTGTTAAGACTTAAGATTAGCTATTATCAAGAAACGGCTTTTGAGTGGTTGAAGAGTCAAGTGTTGATTTAGTTGCAAAAAGCATAAAATTGGAGCTAACCTCAATAAGAAAGATTTGGTTAAGGCGTTAAGCCCTTGCCCTTATTTTTTCTGAAAATCTTTTTAATTGACTTTCTTTTCAAAACGGTTTGCTTTTCCTGAACAAATTGAAACATTCCGGCTTGTATCGGACTTTTTAAAGTAATGTCAGAGCCTTCGTTTTGGAAAATGGGCGTTTTTATATCTAGTTCTTTGGCCACTTCATAGCCCAGATTGAATGCCCTCTTAAATTTTTCATCAACTATTAAATTTTCCTCCATTTTTTAGAATTTTTCTCGGGCATGTCTTTCGATATATTCAATAATAGAATCTCGGTCATAAAGAATAATTTTCTTTTGGGGTTGGGAGAACCTGATTTTTCCTTTGTCCCTTAGTTTCTGTAAAGTAGTGGTTGATTTAATATTGAGTAAAATCATGGCTTCTTGAGCATCGATCCATTTTGCGGGTATGTACTTTCGTTTCGACTCCACGTATTCTACCACTTTATCAAATAAGGCATAGAATGCTTCTTCTTGTAGACATACGACTTCCATGATTCTTAGGGTCAATATTCATGAAGAAAATTATGTTTTTTCAATGTGCGGCTTACATAATTTCGACTATCCACATTTTAATTCGTTATAAAGTCTGCGGCAATCTGAGATTTGTGCTCGAACGAAAAGATATTTCAAATAAATAAGAGTTAAAAAAAGCACGCCAAAAGCACGCCATTAAATAAAAAAGGCAGCTACATTTGAATGTAACTGCCTGATTTTAAAGCTCCCCCTCTTGGGCTCGAACCAAGGACCCTCTGATTAACAGTCAGATGCTCTAACCAACTGAGCTAAGGAGGAGTGTGTATACCACTTTAATTCCTTAAAGCGGGTGCAAATATAATCGTTTTTTAAAATACCGCAAACAAAATAAAACGCGATTTTCAGTACCTACAGAAATCTTTTGATAATATTCCAGATATCATTCCCAAAGATTACGGCCATAAGTCCCATAAGAAACACAAAACCGATGATTTGGCCGGTTTCCAGCACTTTTTCACTAGGTGGCCTTCCTGTAATCATTTCGTACAATAAGAACATCACATGTCCACCATCAAGCGCCGGTATGGGCAAGATGTTAATAAAGGCCAACCACACGGAGAACATCGCCATAAAGCCCCAGAAAAAGGTCCAATTCCAACGTTCGGGCATCATTTCTACAATTCCAATCGGCCCTTTTACCTGCTTATAGGCCCCTGTCTTGGTATTGAAGACGACCTTAAACTGCATGATCTGGTCGGTCAATACTTGAATGGTTCTTGAAAAACCAGCGGGTATCGCCGCTAAAAACCCGTAATTATCCGTAACGAGTAAATCTTCCGAATACGGGCGCACCCCTACAATACCTTCTTTAGGGATGTTCAATTGCATTTCTTTGGTCGCGCCGTTTCTATTGATCTTTAAATTCAGGTCACTTCCCCGAGAAGCCTCGATGACATCCATAAACTCTGACCAGTACGAAACACTTTTGCCTTCTACTTCAATCAGTTCATCACCTATTTTAAGTCCGGCTTTATCGGCTTCCGAATCGACCACAACTTCGTCCAATACCGATTTAGTGCGATAGCCCAAGAAGGCTTTCCCTTGGGTTTCGAAAATTAGTTTCTTTCCTTCATCGGATATGGGTATCGATAATTCCCTTCCATCTCTTTTTACCGTTACCTCATCACCTAATAAGATACGTAGTTGCGCATCCGTAAACTTTTTGGTGGGTTTACCATCCACCGAAATAATCTGATCCCCTGACTTCAACCCAAGTCGCTCTCCTACGGAATCAACTTGTATACCGTACTTCAAATTGTCAGATGGTATATAGGTGTCCCCGTTGTTGAAGAGCAGCATCGAATAAATGATCCAGGCCAAAAAGAAGTTGACCGTAACCCCGCCGACCATAACGATCAAACGCTGCCATGTGGGCTTACTACGAAACTCCCATTCTTTGGGTTCTTGTTTCATTTGCTCGGTATCCATACTCTCGTCGATCATACCGGCAATCTTGACATAGCCCCCCAGAGGCAACCAACCGATACCCCATTCGGTCTCACCGATTTTCTTTTTGAACAAAGAGAACTTCCAATCGAAAAACAGGTAAAATTTCTCAACTTTTATCTTAAACCATTTGGCGGGAAGAAAATGACCAAACTCGTGCAGAATCACCAAGATCGAGATGATTAATACGAATTGAGCAATCTGAATAGCAATAGTCATTAAAGTGTATTCTAAAATTAAACGCACAAAAATACACCTTTACAGGGTCTTATGAAAAGAAACTCCGATAGGTATCGAATTTTAAGAAAGATTTGGCACCGCCACACGCATCATATTTGAACACTTCCCGAGGGCGTCGTATCTTTGAAAAAAAATAAATGCGCGCCTTTTTCGCTAAATACAAGCTCTTTTTCATCGTTCTTTTTTGCTTGTCCGTCGTTATTATTTATCTATTCTACAATGCGCTCCAGCCCCAGAAGAAGTTAGCCATCTACCAACCTTCCATGGTGAATCCTGAATTGGTGGACAGCACCCTTCAATATATCAGAAAATACCATACCATCGGCGATTTTTCACTGACCAACCAGAACGGTCAGACCATTACCCAGAAAACGTACGAAGGAAAAATTTATATTGCGGACTTCTTTTTTACGACCTGTCCGACAATTTGCCCCATTATGACCATGAATATGGCCTCGATACAAGATAAGATCGGCGATGAGGTCTTACTGTTATCACACTCGGTTACGCCAAATATCGATTCGGTGGCACAACTGAAAAAATATGCCCTGGAAAAAGGGGTCGACGATGCCAAGTGGAATCTGGTGACCGGCGATAAAAAGCAAATCTACGAGTTGGCCCGAAAATCATACCTAGCCGTAAAAACCGATGGAGACGGAGGGCCATACGATATGATCCATACCGAAAATTTCATCTTGGTCGATAAAGAAAGGCGTATTCGAGGCTTTTATGACGGAACCAAAACGGAGGATATGGAACAATTGTTAAACGACCTCGAGGTATTAAAGGCTTCCTATTCCGAATAAAACTTTTGGATATAACCGCTTGTGTTTCGCATATTTTCCTTTATTTTTGCCCTTACTTAAAATCAATCTAAATAAAAATTGGAGGTAACAGTCGCGGATTTAAAATACGGGCAGAAAGGTATTATCAAGGAATTCGCCGATGACCTCTTGCCCATTAAGTTATTGGAGCTTGGCTGCCTTCCTGGAAACGAGGTCGAGCTGATTCAAATTGCGCCGCTGAAAGACCCCATTTATGTGAACATCAATGGTTCGCACATCGCTATTCGAAAGTCTACCGCGGTACATATAGGGCTTGAAATCATTGAAGAAGCCAGCGCCTTATGAGCAAACAAATCAATGTAGCGCTCATTGGCAACCCCAATACCGGAAAAACCTCCGTATTCAACCAGCTTACCGGTTTGAACCAGAAAGTAGGGAACTACCCAGGGATAACCGTTGAAAAGAAGGAAGGTATTTGCAAACTACCGCGCGGGGTCAAAGCCCATATTCTTGATTTGCCCGGCACCTACAGCCTAAATACGACTTCCCTTGATGAGAGTGTTGCGGTTGAATTGCTTCTGAACAAAAAGGACAAAGACCACCCCGATGTGGCCCTGGTCATCTCAGATGTTGAAAACCTGAAAAGGAACCTGCTCTTGTTCACCCAGATCAAGGACCTCAAGATTCCCGCGATTTTGGTCATCAATATGGCCGATCGCATGTCACGCAAGGGCATCTCCTTGGATATAGAGACCCTACAGGAAAAACTGAATACCAAAATTGCATTGATAAGCACCAGAAAAGGGATGGGTATCGACCACCTCAAGGAGCTTATCATGGACTATAAGAGCCTCTCCTCAAAACCGAATGTCGATACTACGGTAATCGACCCGCCCTACTTTGAGCAGTTGAGGAAGACCTTTCCGAATGAAGACCTTTATAAGCTTTGGCTCGTGATTACGCAAGACGTCAATTTCATGCCGATTGAAAAGGCGTTGATAAAAGACCGTGCTTCTTTCGATACGAAGTCAAAATCAGAACTGAAGCGTCTACAACAAAAAGAAACTATTTTAAGGTACCAGTTCATCAATGGCATTCTAAAGGAAACCTACAAGGTCGATGCGAACGCTGCCAAGGGATTTCGCGCCAATCTGGACAAGGTATTGACACACAAGGTATTTGGGTACGTAATCTTTGGGATGATCCTGTTGACTATTTTTCAGGCCATTTACGATTGGAGCGAGTACCCCATGGAGGCCATTGACGCATTTTTCGCCTCTGCAAGCGAGTGGGTAAAGAATACACTTCCCGAAGGGGCTTTTACCGATTTGATTGCCGAAGGAATTTTAGCAGGTATCGGTGGAATCGTCATCTTTATTCCACAGATAGCCTTTCTCTTCTTTTTTATAGCGCTTCTTGAAGAGTCGGGCTATATGAGCCGTGTGGTCTTTTTGATGGATCGCCTGATGCGTCCTTTCGGATTGAGCGGAAAAAGTGTAGTTCCCTTGATTTCGGGTACCGCTTGTGCCATACCTGCGGTAATGGCTACGCGAAATATCGAAAATTGGAAAGAACGCCTCATCACGATTCTAGTAACTCCTTTTACAACATGTTCCGCGCGCTTGCCAGTGTATTTGATTATCATCGCACTTGTGATTCCGGAAGGAAGGTTTTTAGGATTAAGCTATCAAGCACTGACCCTCATGCTGCTCTATCTTATCGGTTTCGGGGCGGCTATTTTGTCGGCCATGGTATTGAACAAGATACTCAAGATCAGAAGTCGCTCGTTCTTTGTGGTCGAAATGCCCAACTACAAATTGCCACTATTCAAAAATGTAGCCTATACTGTTTGGGAAAAGACCAAGAGTTTTGTCTTTGGGGCAGGTAAGATTATTTTGGCGATTTCGATCATTCTTTGGTTCTTGGGATCCAATGGGTTCTCCGATGATTTTAACAATGCCGATGAAATTGTCAAATCACGGATCCAGGCTCAAGGGTTTTCCACCTTTAGTGAGGGGTACATCGATCAAAAAGTAGAAGAATACAAATTCACCCTAAAGGAGGAGGCCTTGCAACAAAGTACCGTTGCCAATATAGCGGCAATACGCGACTCATTGACCACCAAGAACGGGGCACTTTACAATCGACTGGTAGAACAGGAAATCGCGAGCTATAAGCTAGAACATTCGTATATCGGTTATGCTGGAAAAGCCATAGAGCCCTTGGTGAAACCTTTGGGCTACGATTGGAAAATCGGCATTGCCGTGCTCACCTCTTTTGCTGCGCGAGAGGTCTTTGTAGGTACCTTGGCGACCATATACAGTGTCGGTAGTGACGAGCAAGACACCATTAAGAACCGGATGGCCGCGGAAATCAACGAGAGTACCAAAAAACCATTGTTCAATCTCGCTTCGGGAATTTCACTGTTGTTGTTCTATGCCTTTGCCATGCAGTGTGCGAGCACTTTGGCCATTGTCAAGCGGGAGACCAATTCTTGGAAATGGCCGCTGACCCAACTAGTATTCATGAGTGTTTTTGCCTATATTGTAGCTCTTATTGCGTATCAAATCATTAAATAATCCATGGAGATCCTTCAACAACTTCTAGTATATGCCACCCTCGCAATCGCTGTCGGCTATCTGGTGAGGAAATTCTTGCTCCCCAAAACCGTGTTGTCGGGCAAAAAGGTCAAGACCAAAGCCTGCGGTCAAGATGATTGTGGTTGCCTTTAATCGTATCAGGCAACGCCACGCCCTAATTTCCCGTCTACAATACAAAACACGTTAAAAAAACAATAAATCGCTCTTAACGAAAAGTAAAACCAAGTGCTCGGTTAAAATGCTATTCCTTTTTTTGTTTTGAAAACCACTATATCGTATTCATGCCAAGAATCGTTCTTAAAGTCGTTCTATTTTTTTTCCTTTATTCCATTCAGAACACTTACGCCCAAACAATTACTTCGGTCATTGTTGATTCGGCCACGCTAAAACCCATTCCGTATGTTACCGTGCAGCTGAAAAATAAAGGGGTCATCACCAACGAAGAAGGTCGGTTTACCTTTCAATTGAACAAATCGATCCAACCGACCGATTCATTGTTCATTTCGTGCATCGGTTACGCATCCATAGCCAAGCCATTGCAACAGTTCACAGAAAAACAGATCGCACTGGCCTCAAAGCCTATTGATTTGAATCCGGTTATCGTTACCAACAAGAACTATACTCCCCGGGAAATTGTTGAATTGGTAGAGGAAAATATCCTCAGGAACTATAACCTCGATCTGGCCAAAAAGCGTGTGTTTTTAAGGGAAACCTATAGCAATCAGATCTTGAAGTCGGATTATAAACTGAAGAAATCGACCATAGACGCATTTGACAAGACCTTCATCGATAACCTCATCAGCCAGATCCCAAAAAACAACACCGTGTACAATGAATCGCTCGGGGATCTATACGGCGGAAGCGATAGCGACGAACAAAAGCTTGACTTGATCAAAGCGTCCGAACTGTACGACAAGAGTCTCGAACTTGATTTTGAGGTACTTGAAGAAAAGTTCAATAAGATCATGAAGGAAAATGTAAAAACAGATTCGTATTTCAAGATCAAATCAGGCTTGTTCGGCACCAAAGTCGATGCGGATGAAATGTTCGAGAAAGAAGTAGACTCATCGGATGTAGCCGCATTGAACGAGAAATTGGAAGAGGAGAAAAAAAGTAAGGAAGACCGAAAAAAGTTCTTTGCCAAGTACAAACGGGAAACCATGGGTAACCTATATAAAAACTTGCCCGTGTTCGAAGACACCGACTATAACGTGCTCTTTAAGCCAGGCAGGTACGACCTCGAGCTTGAAGATTTTACCTATTTGGGTGATGCTGCGGTATATGTCATCCGTTTTACTCCTAAAAGATCTGAGGATTATAAAGGAAAGCTTTATATCAATTCCGACGATTTCGCCCTGATTCGAATGGATTTTGAAAATGTAAAGCTTTTGCGCGATTTTAGTCTGTTGGGTGTGTCTCTCAAAGAATACTTGGCAAAAGGTAAAATCATTTTCTCCAAGGGTGACGACCTAAAATATCACTTGAGCTACTATGACATTAACAAAGGGCTTCAAGCCGGATTCCGTAGGCCGCTAAAAATAATCGAGAAAAACAAGAATGTAAAAGGACGTAGAAAACAGAACGAGCTCTCGCTCAAAGTCGATGCCGCATTTGGCAATCGCAACAGATATGAATTGGTGGTCTTCGATGAAACCCCTATTAGCAATGCCCAGTACGATGCGTTCACGGAGAAAAACGATGTGCTTCCAACCTATATGCCCAACTACAACCCTGAGTTTTGGAAGGGACACGATATTATTGAACCGAATCAAGCGATCAAAACATTTACCTCCATCGGGGAAGCAGAAGAATAACCCCCCTATTCCATTAAAGATTTCATCGCATCAACTCACATTGATGCGATTTTTTTTATCCCGTGGTGTAACCTTTTGTAATTTCAGAACTATATAGCAATGAAGACCAACTAAAAAAACACTTTTGGAACAGTTGACCGATGAAATTTTAATGGCAAAGGTGGCCCAAGGAAACTTAGACATACTTAAGATCCTATTTAATAGACACCACAAACATGTCTTTAACTTTTTACACAAAATGTGCGGCGATAAAATGCTTAGCGAAGACTTGACACAAGAGGTCTTTTACAAATTGATGAAGTATAGAAGTTCATATAATAACGGAAAATTTATTTCATGGCTGTTCACTATAGCGAGAAACAGTATGAATACCCATTTCAGAAGAGTCTCGAAGAATTATGAGGACTTGGATACGATCGATTATAAGTTGGTCATTCAGGAAGAGGAAAAAGAAGACTATTCCGATTTGCACTTGGCCATAAATAAATTGGACCCTTCGGATCGAGAGTTGGTTATTTTGAATCGATTTCAGGAAATCAAATATGAGGAACTCGCCCAAATCGTTGGCAGTACGCCCGGAGCAGTGAAAACCAAGGTCAGTAGAGCCTTAAAAAAATTAAAGACCATTTACATTGAATCAAATTAAAATGGAAAAGAACCATATCATAGCACTCATTCCGGATTACTTGGACAATCTTTTGGACACAGTTCAAAAAGAGAAGTTCGAGTCACATATCAAGAACTGCGCTTCTTGTACCCAGGAGTTGAAAGAGTACAAAGCACTATTCAAGGCTTTCGAAAATGAAGAACAGCTTGAACCCTCGCCTAATGTACAGCTCAAATTTCTGGAGCAACTAGAGCTTGAAAAACAGGGTGAGACCCAAGTAGTCTCCATAGACCGTGCACACGTAAAAAGCAAGAATACTTGGACAAACGATCTTTTGAAAATTGCGGCCAGCGTGGTCTTATTGTTCGGTGCTTACTTTTTCGGAAAACAGCAACAATCACAAGACAACAAAGCTGAAATTGCACAACTGACAAACGAAAAGATGGTATTCAAACAAACGGCAATGCTGTCGTTACTAGAGAACAAATCAGCAAGCAGGCGTATTCAAGGTGTCAATTACGTGGAGGACTTGAAGCAACCAGATGCGCCAATAGTAAAGGCCTTGACGGATCGTATGCTTCTTGATGAAAATACCAACGTAAGGGCGGCGGCGGTTGAAGTGCTAGCTAAATATACCAGCTCTGAAACCGTAAAAGACGCATTTATCGAGGCTTTGAAAACCGAAAAGGATCCCGGTATTCAAATTATGATCATTCAAACATTGGGAGACATCCAAGAGAAAAAAGCGGCCACCCCTATGAGGGAGCTATTAAAAAACGAGGAAACACAGCCTTTCGTAAAAGAACAGATCGAATCAATATTAACAACAATTATATAAAATCCATGCTGAACGACCCTGCATGCCGGCAGGCAGGGTAGCAGCATCAAAAAACGAAAATCATGAAGAAATTAATAGTATGTATCATTATTTGCGTATTCACCGCAAATTTACAAGCACAATCGGATTACAGTAAATCCCTCGATGGCATCGAATGGGTCAAAATCAAGTCAAGATCCGAAATCATCATAAAAACCCACGACAAAAACGAAATATTGATCAAAGCCAAGGGCTTAAAACCCCTGCCTTCAAAAGCCAAGGGACTCAAACTTGTGGGTGTAGGTGGCGAAGACAATACGGATGTAGGTTTTAATGTAGTGCAGACCGGGAGCGATCTTATTGTTGAAAGCGTACGCAAATCTGGCGGTGCAGAAATCTACCTTCCCAAGTCGCAGAACGTTTCGGCCACGAATTCTTGGGATGGTGATATCTATATTGAAGGATTCACTGGTGAGGTAGAGGCCAATGCCAATCTTAACGGTGGCCTATCCCTGGTGAATGTCTCAGGCCCTATAACCGCTTATGCCTTGAATGAGAGTGTTCGAGTGGCGTTTGATAAAATCGACCAAGACTCTCCAGTTGTAATTCGAACTACGAATGGGGAAATCGACGTTACACTTCCCGGAAGTACTCCGGCAAATTTAGAATTAAGCTCTTGGAACGGGGATCTCTATACCAATTTTGATTTGAAACGCCCTGAGAAAGAAGGCCTGAAATCTTTCGGCAGTAGTAAGTTCAATGGTCAAGTCAACGGGGGCGGAGTCAATATCAAATTGAAATCCACCAACGGGAATATCTATCTGAGAAAAAATTAAAAAAATCATCAAACGAACGGTCGTGAAATGTATCTGATGACGTTCCGGTTTCCATGGAATCATCATTGATGGACCCTTCACGACCTTTAAAAACAGTCAAAATGAAACAGTTTAAAACCATCGCATTAGCCTTCACCCTGTGCCTCATCAGCCTTACGGTAAACGCACAGAAAATAGTTGAAGAAGACCTGAAATACAACAATCAGTTTATCGATTTGGATGTGAAATTTGCAAGCCATATTGAAGTCAAGACCTGGGAAAAAAATAGTGTATACTTCAAGGCAAGTATTTTTACCGAAGATTCAAAATTTCAAGATTTGCACAAAATCGATTTTACCACAAACTCAAATCTAATCCGTATTGAATCAAAGGCGGAACCGGTTTTTGAAGCCTATCGCGAAGATTGTCTTAAAAACAATCCGGATAGAAAAAGATATTGCTATAACACCGGTAATTTGACCGAATTCAACTATGTACTCTATGTACCAAAAAACGCCAGATTCAAAATAAGCAGTATCAATGGCGATTTAAAATCAGAAGTCATCGAAGGGAATTTCGAAGCGGACCTCATCAATGGCAATATTGAAATCGCAACATATGCTGGAGACCTTGAATTAAGTACGATCAATGGTGAAATAGACCTAAGAATGCAAGATGCAGACGTAGTCGCCGAAACGATTCATGGGGATATCTACGCCGATGCAAAACTCAAATTCAATTCAACGGATCGGCATGTGGGGCAGAAAATAAGTGGTTCCTTGGGCAAGGCATCCAATCGAATTCGGCTGAATACCATCAACGGTAACATGTATCTGAGGTTGTAAACCTTCCGAAACAGCTTTTAAAGAAATTCTAACCCTAGGTAGTCTAAAAAAGTCGAGCACCAAGATGTCAGGTTAGGCTTGTCGAAACCGATAGTCGGTTGTAGGTATGACAGTGTACCTCGACAGGCTCAATAGGACCTCGTATATCACTTTTTAGCGCCTCAACAACAGTCTCATGAAAAATCAAAGAATCGTGGCTATAGGTATTCTATGCCTTGTATTGAGCCTTACGGGCTGTACAACGACAACCTATGATCTGGCCATACAAAATGTGCGCTTGTTCGACAGCAAAAACAAAACCGTTCATGAAAATAGAACGGTACTTATTAACGCCGATACCATTGCGGCCATTGTTGATGCAACGGATTCCTACTCCGCAAAAGAAACCATTAACGGCGATAATCGATTAATGACGCCAGGTCTCATCGATACCCATACCCACTTAATGCAAAACTATACGAGTAGCGGTCATTCCGCCCCGAAGACCATTACTGAAGACAAATCCGACTTGGCGAGGGGTTTGATGACACGGATGTATTTGGCTCACGGTGTTACCACGATTATCGATATGGGCCAACCCGAAGCCTGGATCGACGTCACACTGAACTGGCAGCAACACCCTTCACCAGAATATCCCAATCTATTTATATGTGGCGGGTCAATCGTTTCCGACGCCAGCTATCGACAACCGCAACATCATATAGAAGTGATGAACCCCGAAGATGGTCGAAAAAAGGTGCGGGAGTACGCCAAAAAGGGATTGAAACACATGAAATTATATCGAAAGCTTGAGAAGCCTGATTTTGAGGCCATGGTCGATGAGGCCAAAAAACACGATATCACGATCAATACGCATACCGATAACAATGTGATGACCATTGACGAAGCCATGGATATGGGGGTACGGAACTTTGAACACTTTTTTACGGTTACCCCGAGCATTCTTGATTATGATGAACATTGGAAAGCCATGAATGCAGCCTATGGCATTCAGATGTCTCCGAGCATCGACGAGTTTGCCGCCCATATGACCTTCTTTTTCAGTTACATCAAGGAGCATCCTGAATTTGAGACGAAACTCATGGCACTGTTTGACCGAATGGCCGCAAAAGGGGCAACCCTGAGCACGGCACTCAATGTCTTGGCATCTGCCGCTGGCAGGACCGATTTTTTTACATCCTTTGAATACTTCCCGATTAGAAGAACGCCCATGGTCTCGTATTCAGCAGCCCAGCAAAAGCAATTGAACGAAGCATTCGACTACATGATGCTTTATGTGAAAAAAGCGCATGACAAAGGTGTTCAACTACGTGTGGGAACGGATTGCCGCTATGGCGGGAAGGCCATGCTGCACGAATTACTTCTGTTTCATGAAGCGGGAATCTCCATGGAAGACATTCTGCAAATAGCCACACGCAACGGATACGAGGCCATGAACTTACAGGCAGACTATGGCTCCATCGAAGTAGGTAAAAAAGCGGATATGCTGCTCTTTGAAAAAAATCCATTCGATACGCCCGAAAACCTGCTTTCCAACAAGACCATAATCAAGGGAGGTAAAGTATTTTCCCTAAAAAAATCACTAGCCTATAGTTTACAGGACATTTTAGTCGACCAAGGTCCGAAGAAAGGATTGACCTGGTTCAAAAAAGAAAAAGAAAGTGAGCGGTACGAACCTTTAAATGCCGATGAACTTGAAAAAGTAGTCCACACCTTTTCAGGTGATGGTAGAATCGACGAGGCCCAAACGGTATTGCGCTTGTTCCAACAGCATTTTCCTGAAAGAAAGGTCTCGATGGATGAAAATATCCTAACGAACGGCACCTATGCGCTCATCAACAAAAAGGAATACGATAAAGCGATCGAGTTTTACGAATTTGCAGCAGCCTATTCTTCGGAAGCCACAAAAAACGGATCCTTAGCAGTGCTCATCAAGATGCTAGAAGAAGGCATTCCAAAGGCCAAGGAATACGTCGAAACCATTAAAACCGACGAAAAATATGTCATCGACGAAAACGAAATCAATAGTGTAGGGTATCTATTGCTACGATTGGACAAGCCCCTGGAGGCCATTGCCTTTTTTGAGTTGAATGTCAAACTCTTTCCAGAATCATGGAATGTGTACGATAGCTTAGGAGAGGGGTATATGTCGGTAGGACAGAAAAAATCGGCCATCAAAAACTATAGAAAATCGATCGCGTTAAATCCTGAAAACAACTACGGTAAGGCACAATTGAAAAAGCTGATTGCCCAATAGCCAATAAAAAACGGCCCAAACAAAAAAAGGGACGTTTTAGTGTAACTACTTCAAATTTTCATAGTCTTTAAGTCACATCAATCATAAATCGAATACATGAAAATCAACCGGATTACTGTTTGTGCATTATGCTTTTTTGCACAAACAGTTTTTTTTGCTCAAGACTCGACCGACGTTGTAGTAAAAAGAACCTACACCACGAAATTTTTGGATGCGGTACCCTCCCCCGAAATAGATGGTCTTCTTGATGAGGCCGGATGGGACATCGTTGAATGGGATGGTAACTTTATCGAGAGAAGACCCGATGAAAACACGCAACCGGACCACGACACCAAATTCAAGATCGTTTATGATGAAAAATTCTTGTATGTCGGTATACGTGCCTATGACAGTGACCCCGACAAAATTGAAATGCGGCTGTCACGGCGTGATGGCTTTCAAGGAGATTGGGTCGGCATTTTTATCGATAGTTACCATGACAAGCGCAGCTCTTTCGGTTTTATCACCACAGCTGCCGGAGTCAAAGCAGACTTTTTCAGCTCAGAAAACGGGAATAACGAAGACGAAAGTTGGAACCCAATTTGGTACACCAAAACGAATGTCGACGAAGAAGGTTGGACAGCCGAAATGAAAATACCCTTTAGTCAACTAAAATTCGGCAAAGCCAAAGAACAGGTTTGGGGCATACAAGTAGACCGTCAATACTTCAGGGGGGCAGAACGTTATGCCTGGCAACGAATCAAACAAGACACCCCGGGTTTTGTGAGCGAATTTGGCCTTCTAGACGGCTTGATCGATCTAGTACCTCAAAAACAGCTCGAAATTCAACCCTATACGGTGGCTAAACTGGAAACTTTCGAGCCTGAAGCTGGTAATCCATTTCGGGATGGCAATGACAGTCAGATTACCGGCGGATTGGACGCAAAAATCGGAATAACCAATGACCTTACCCTAGATTTGACCGTGAACCCCGATTTTGGGCAGGTAGAGGCAGACCCTTCGGCCATAGCCCTTGACGGATTTCAAATATTCTTTAGGGAACAACGCCCCTTCTTTGTGGAGAACAAAAATATTTTTGACTATCGCGTAAGTCAATCCGAAGCCGGAAATACGTTCGGATTTGATAATGTATTCTACTCCAGACGGATCGGAAGGAGTCCGCAGGGGTTTCCCGATACCGAAGACAACGAATATGTAGAACAACCCGAGAATACCGCCATATTAGGAGCGGCCAAATTTAGTGGTAAGACCAAAAATGGATGGTCTATCGGGGTCCTCGAAAGTGTTACGGCCAAAAAATATGCAACTATCGATAACAATGGTGATCGTCGAAAAGAGGTGGTCGAGCCTTTGACCAACTATTTCGTAGGTCGTGTTCAAAAAGACTTTAATGACCGGAATACTTTTGTTGGCGGGATTTTTACCGCTACCAATCGAGATCAGCTTACCCCTGAATTGAACTTTTTGCACCATTCGGCCTTTACCGGTGGAGTGGATGTCAAGCACCAATGGCATGACCGTGATTGGTATGTTGGCGGAAACTTTATTTTCAGCCGAGTAAACGGAGGTGCCGAAGCGATAGAAAATACGCAAGAATCCATCGCACATCTTTTTCAACGAGTAGGCGCCGACCATGTATCGGTCGATGCCGACCGCACTTCTTTAACAGGTACCGGAGGCAACTTACAATTGGGGAAGATCGGAAATGGAAATTGGAGGTTTGAAACCGGAGGAACCTGGCGTTCCCCCGAGCTAGAGCTAAATGATATCGGTTTTCAGCGTCAAGCGGACGATATTCGACATTATACGTGGATCGGCTATCAAACCTTGAAACCAACGGAAACATTTCGAAGAGTGGGTATCAACTACAACCATTGGAGTGTTTGGGATTTTGGTGGCAATCACAATAGCTTACGGTTCAATACGAACAGCTGGCAAAATTGGGACAACAACTGGTTTACGAATATCGGCTTCAATTACGCCCCAAAGCAGTACTCGAATTTTGCGCTACGTGGCGGGCCCCGATTACGCCAGGCTTCAGAAATCGGCTTCTTTAATGGGTACAACACCGACCGAAGAAAAAAACTGCGCTTTAATGTCTTTCACAGAGGCGAAAAAGGAACGGACAACTCCTATGGTTCCTATAACATCGATTTTGGGGTGACTTACCAGCCTTTCAATGCACTCAGCATATCGGCCAACCCAGAGTATGGCATCAACATGGACAAATTACAGTATATCGACAATATCGACGTCGATGGAGAGACCACCTATCTCAATGGAACCGTTGAGCAGCGAACACTGAGTATGTCATTTCGACTGAACTATACCATTAACCCGAATCTGACCATCCAATATTGGGGGCAACCTTTTATCTCGCGAGGGCGCTATTCCGAGTTCAAAGAAGTGGCCGACCCTTTAGGTGCTACATTCAATGACCGAATCGCCCCATATGGCTCGAATCAAATCTCCTTTGCAGACGATGTATTCTCGGTAGACAAAGATTTGGACGGAACCGCTGAATTCACCTTTGACAATCCTGATTTCTCTTTTGTACAGTTTCGATCGAACCTCGTGGTGCGTTGGGAGTACATTCCCGGATCGGAAATATTCTTGGTGTGGTCGCAAGATGTCTCCCAATCCGGAGATCCCCAAAATGCCCTATTTCAAGATTTGGGTGATGGTATTTTCAATGATGAAAAGCCCCAGAATATCTTTTTGATCAAAGCAACCTATCGTTTCGTTCTGTAACCCTTAAAGGATATTCTGGATAAACGAATACAGCAATAAGCTCCAACCTATGACCAAGAGCAGGCCTCCAAGGGGTGTGACCGGGCCTAAAAATCGTAGTTTTTTACCCTTTGCGGCACTTAAGGTCAATCCGTAAATACTGAAGGAGAAGAGGAACGTTCCCAACATAAAGCAGTATACCATATACTGCTCAAGGGCCGTACCCAAATTCAGATTAAAGCCCAACACTAAGAGTAAGAGCGCGTGGTACATTTGATATTTTACCCCTGTTTCAAAACTTCGAAGTTGTTCTTCGGAAAGCCTTTTTTTCAGGGCATGGGCACCAAATGCACCAAAAACAACCGATAGCAGCCCAAAAAGCGCCCCTATGAAATGAGTTAGTAAGACCATGAAATCATTTTAGGCCCAAGATAAGTATTCAATTCATCAATTTGATCATCCGAAGCAACCGTATTCGACATCCGTCATGTCGCTGACATACCGACTAAATTTTAAAATTTGTATCTTGGAACATCTCCGTGAGAAGATTGACACTAACGCGGAGGGAAATCCTAACTTTAACCAAATGGAACGACCAATGAAACTATACGCTCAAATAGGGATGTTACTGATTATAGGTTTCTTAGCAGCCTGCGGAAATACGAAATCAGTTGCTAATAATGACCCTGAAACAACGGGAATTACCGAGGAGAACAGAATCTTACTCCCGCTCTACAATCAGATTGTACGCCTGCCAGGAATTCGAAGTACGGGAGGAGTTCCAGTATTTGCGGGTGCGGTCAATTCAGTAGAGGGCACCACAGAACCTCTTTATGTGGTAGATGGTAATCTAATTGGAAATTCATTTGCCTCGGTAGATCAAGTCGTCAATGCGGTGGATGTCAAAAAAATCAAACCCATAAAAGGGCCAGATGCATCCTTCTATGGGTCTAGAGGCTCAAACGGGGTAATTGTCATCACCACCAAATAAGTACTATACTTCTTCGTCGTAGAAAAACTGTTCTCGAACGATTTTTCCATCTTTCACTTGGTATACGCCTATTTCCGACATGGTCGATCGGTGTCCTGAGGGCTTATGGGTCGTATCCATCTCAAAGCGCACGGAAAACCAGTTATCGGCCACAATGGGCTCCGATACACTGCTGCTGTGCATTTCAAAATTTTCTTGCCACCACTCTCCTTTTTTCTGGAGAGCTTCAAAGCCTTCGGCCAACGCATTTTCACCTTTTCCGTCGTTCTCGATGCTTACAATGTTCGGACTATATAAATGCTGGTAGGGGGTCTCGAAGTCTCCTTCTTTACACCATTGCACCAATTTGTCCGCAATTTCCTTAGTTCCCATATGATTTTAATTTATTGATTGAGAACAGTAAATTACAACATCGGTGTTTGAAATACAATCAAAATCAAACTTCTTGAGGCCAGCGGTTACCTAAAGGGAATATTGATTTCAGTATCTGAATCAAATACGAACGCGCATTCTTCAAAATCGGGAGGGCCGAACGTTTTCATCTTCCCCTTATAAAAGGCAACTGGTTCTTTAGGAATACCGATAAAATTGGTGTCGAGTGCCTTATTGCCATTTTTGTCGTGAAAGATAGATACAGCATATGTACCTTCCGGCAAGTCAGCAATCGTAATCTTGGTTTTGCCCATCTTCGTGGGTTCGAAAGAACCCGCAAAAATCTTACCCTCCTTTAGGAAAGTGTCCTCCGTATTATACACACCTACGGCAATGAACCCTTCTGACGAGCTTATTCCATCTGCCGTTACAGTCAACGTATGTTGAGCACTCCCACAAAAAGGATACAGCAAAAGAATGAAAATCACGTGTTTCGCGATATGTCTTAGAAGTGATTTCATTTATTCAGTAATTTCTTCGGTTTTTCCTTTCAGGAGTTCGAATAGATCTATGGTATCCAAAGAATCTTTTAAGTTCAGGAACAGCTGCGATGAGTCTTTCTGCACCAGACGAATTTTTTGTTGCTCAAAATTATCGACAAAGACGTACACCTTTTTATCGGTAAGCGTATCCTTGAACTCCTGGTATACCCCTTTGCCTTTTTCAAAGGCCGAAAACCCATTGAGACGAACCATGGGTGGGATTTTCTCGACCCATTCCAGTTGGTCTACATTTTTGAATTCTAATTCATGATAATAAATGCCCGATAAAATAGTCATGCCATCGGGTTTCATTCGCATCCAGTTCTTATAATGGGCAACAAATGCACCTAAGCATGCGATGACCGTAATGACGATCACTATGTTCCAAAGCCAATGTCTTTTTTGTACCCCCATTAAATATGTGGAATGAACGGTGCTTGACCGAATTCAAAGATAGAATTTCATCCTGTAACCATAACGTGTACTTTGCCGGAACTATTGCCAAGTAAGACTAATTAAATAGGCACTAGCCGATTTCAAAAAATCATAGCGGATTATGCCCTATATTTAATCAGATAAAACAAACCGATGAAAAAATCAATTTTAGTGCTCGCGAGCCTACTGTCGCTCTATGTCACGGCCCAGAAAAAAGAATTGCAACACGCTGACTATGCACTATGGAACACCATTGAACATCCGATGCTGGCCCCAAACGGAACGATGGTATTGTATTCTTTGGAAAAAGGGGAAAAGGATAGTTTTTTAAAGGTAATGAATGTCGACGGGACTACGATTTTTGAACATGATCGAAGTCCGAAAGGCCTATTCGATTACAACTCCGATTATGTGTTCTTCACCATCAAACCTTGGAAAGACAGTATCACGGCAATGAAAAGCAGGAAAGTAAAGAAAAAAGACCTTCCAAAAGACTCCCTTGGTATCTTGAGCCTAAGTACCAATGAACTCACCAAGATTTCTAGAGTAAAATCGTTTCAGATTCCGGAAGAATGGTCTGGCTACCTAGCATATACCTTAGAAGAACCGAAGAAAACTTCGAAGGAAAAAGAGAAGGATTCGGTTAGTGATAAAAAAGACAAAAAGGCCAAAAAAGTCAGTAAGAAGAACGGCTATCATGTCGTCTTACGGAATTTGGAAACAAAACAAGAAGATACCCTTAAGTTCGTTACCCAGTATACGTTTGCCAAAAAGGGTCAATACTTTGCGTACGCTACCACCGGTCAAGATAAGGATAGTGATTCAGGAGTTGTCGTGATGAACCTAAAAACCAATGAATCGAACACGATCTACAATGTTAAAAAGGGCACCTATAGTCAGCTGGGTTTGAGCGAGACAGGGCAGCATCTGGCCTTTGTGGTGGATGCGGATACGACCAAAATACAGGTGCGCCCCAATGCGCTCTACCACTGGAAAGAAGGCCAATCAAAGGCGGCATCGCTGGTCGACTCTCAAAATGCCCCAAAAGGCTATTTGGTTTCCGCTGATGGCAAGGTGCATTTTTCCAAAGATGAATCAAAACTCTACTTCGGCCTGCGCAGGCCTCCCGTAATTAAAGATACCACCCTGACCGATGAAGAAATCGTGAATGTGGAGGTATGGACGTATGATGAACCCCAACTGTATACCGTACAAGAACTACAACTAAAAAACGATACCATACGATCATACGCTGCGGCAATTCATTTAAAGGATAAAAAACTGGTTCCTCTGGCCAATAGCAACTACCCAGAGGGTGAACTGGGCGATGAGGGCGATGCGAATGTCGCATTGGTCAGAACAAAAACACCCTATGAACTGCAAAGCCAATGGACCGGCTACAATGACTACGACTACCGGGTTGTGAATACTTTGACCGGAGCAACCGAAACCACGATTAAAAAGACGGAACGTTTGCGCCTTAGTCCAAAAGCCAAATACGCCTTTGGCTATAGTCGAAAAGATACCACCTGGGTTACTTTTGATACCCGTTCAGGCGCGCGCAAAGCGTTGACCAAGAACAAGGTGTTCTTTAATGAATGGCACGATTATCCGGATCATCCGTATTCGTATGGATTTGCCGGATTTACTAAAGACGACCGGTCACTTGTACTCTATGATCGTTATGACCTTTGGGAATTCGATCCAAAAACCGGTGAGGGCAATCGCCTGACCCAGGGTCGTGAAAACAAAACCCGATATCGCTATGTCAAACTTGATATGGAAGAACGCTTTTTAGATCCCAAATCAAAATGGCTTCTAAGCTCTTTTGACGAAACCACGAAGAACTCCGGTTTTGTGCAGTACGATCCGAAGCGTAAAAAAATCACAACATTGGTAGTAGGGCCTTATCGTTTTGCCAATGCAAAAAAAGCGAAGCGAAGTGATCAATTGCTGTTTACGAGGGAATCCTTTCAAGAGTTTCCTGACCTTCGAACCGCGGATATTGATTTTGAAAAGGTTACCGTATTGAGTAATGCGAATCCGCAACAATCCACATATAATTGGGGTACTGCTGAATTGATGAACTGGACCTCCCTAGACGGGGAAGCCCTTACCGGTCTTTTGGTAAAGCCCGAAAATTTTGACCCGAATAAAAAGTATCCCTTGCTGGTCAATTTTTACGAACGCAGTTCCGATGGACTACACCGGCACCGCATTCCACGAGCGGAACGCTCTTCGATCAATTACAGCTTCTATACCAGTCGCGGGTATGTGATCTTTAATCCCGATGTGGCCTATCGTGTGGGGTATCCTGGGGAAAGTGCCTACGACTGTGTGATCCCCGGCGTCACCTCGCTGATTGAAAAGGGGTTCATCGATAAAGACAATATCGGGGTTCAGGGCCATAGTTGGGGCGGGTATCAAATTGCCTACTTGGTCACCAAGACCGATATATTCAAAGCGGCCGAATCTGGGGCTCCTGTACCCAATATGATCAGTGCCTATGGCGGTATCCGTTGGTGGACCGGCCTAAGTCGTCAGTTTCAATACGAACATACGCAAAGTAGGATCGGGGGCACGCCCTGGGAGTATCCGGCGCGCTATATCGAAAACTCCCCGATTTTCAATATCGATAAGATCAATACCCCTTTGCTCATTATGCACAATGATGCCGACGGACACGTGCCTTGGTACCAGGGCATCGAATTTTTCGTAAGCCTCAGAAGATTGGGCAAACCGTCATGGTTCTTGAATTACAATGGTGAACCTCACTGGCCCTTAAAATTGCAGAATCGTACGGATTTCAATATTCGAATGGCACAATTTTTCGACTACTACCTCAAAGGGGCATCGAAACCTGTTTGGATGGAACGCGGAGTACCCGCTATCGAAAAAGGGATCCATCAGGGGTTAGAGCTTCTTGATAAGGAGTAGTCGTTTTGGACCCTTTTTACGATTAGGGATAGGGTCGTGTTACTTTATACTATTGCTGTGAACAAGCAAAACCAAAGAATGAATAGAAGAATTTCAAAAATACCAAACGATGTTCAAGACAGAAATTCTGTTGCTTGGAAAAAGTTGTGTGAATATGTTAACGAAGTTGCTGAAAATGGTTCTGACGAGTTTGTTCCGAGAGAAGCTCTTGGCAATGAATTATTTGCTCAAATTTTCACTTTACCAGAATCAATTCGAAAACTTAAAAAAGTTAAAAAAATTGGACTTTATGGAAGTAATCTAAAGAGAATTCCACCAGAAATTGGACAAATGGAATCTCTTGAATATTTCGACCCATATACCTCGTACGACTTGCATTGGTTTCCATTTGAGATTTCTAAATGTAAAAAACTAAAAGACAGCCGAATCAGTACAAGAGCACTTTTTGGGAATTATAAAACCCGAATGGGTTTTCCAAGACTCGACCATAATCCAGTAAGGTATTTTGAAGATAATATGAAATGTAGTGTCTGCGAAAAGGAACTAACAAACCAGACAACTAATCAAATGTGGATTACAGAACAAGTTGGAACTGACACAATTCCAATGCTTGTAAATCTCTGCTCAAAAGAGTGCGAACAAAGTTTGCCTAAGCCACCTGAAAATTATGTTCAATTTCCTCATAAAGGTGGAGCTGATTTGGTTCAGCCACCTGACGAAGATGAATCATGGGAGATTGAAATGGTGGAAAGAGAAAAAGCCGAAAAGGAAAATATTAATAGTCAAGTAGCTTCTAAACAAATAAGTGCAGAATTAGGCAAAGGGGAATTGGATTTTTCAAATCTTCCTGTCTTAAAACTTGTGAAAAAAATTTGGAGGAAATAAAGAAAATACCAGTGCCTAACACTGCATATTAAATCACAGCACCTAGCACCATTCGGCACACTACACTTTTTATACTAAATGTTGACATTTTCAAAAACGATAGATCTAATGAAAAGCGATTTCCAAAACAAGAGCTTTTACCCAGCACAAGGCTTTCCGTATTATTTTGATTTAGTAAAGAATGATGACCTATATACACTGTTTTCTTCATTGTCCTCTGTTACTCTTTTGAAATCCATTGGTGAAGAAAAAGCGACGTATCGCTATGCCCCTACCAAATGGAGTATCAAACAAATTGTGGGGCATATAACAGATCATGAAAGAATAAAAATGTTCCGGGCATTTCAATTAAGTAGAAATGAAAGGGTTGAACTATGGGGGTATGACCAAAACCTTCTTGTAGCCAATTCTCGTTTTGATGAACTGAGTCTAGAACAATTACTAACGGATATTTCGAGCGTACGAAAAGCATCATTGAGTTTTATCGATACCTTATCGGAACGGCAACTGAAAAAGAAAGGCAAGGCAAGGCACTATGAAATTACACTTGAAGAATTTCTCAAGTCGATAATTGGTCATGAAAGACACCATATAAACATCATCAAAGAGAACTATCTAAAAAAGACGTCATGAATTTAGTAGTGTGGCAATGCTATTCATCAGTTTCTAAAACGTGTTCGGACAAACTAGTACGATACAAATTTCACCAACAATTGTGGCCCTTAGACACTAACTAAAACATCTTATGCTGTTATGATAGAATTGATAGAGGCAAAATCTATGAACGACTTCAAAACTGCCATTCAATTATTTCAGGAATATGCTTCCCAAATTGGAGTCGATTTGGAATTTCAGCACTTCAGCAAGGAACTTGAAACGATTGAAGAACACTATTCTAGACCAAATGGCGTACTCATACTTGCAAGAAATGAGGAAAGTGCACCTTTGGGCTGTTTTGCCATTAGAGCCCTGAAATCTTCGATATGCGAGTTGAAAAGAATGTATGTACGTAATGAATTTAGAGGGTTTGGACTTGGGAAGCAAATGCTTGTGAAGTCCATTGAAATTGGAAAAAAACTGGGATACAAAAAAATGCGTTTAGACACTTTACCCACCATGGGTTCAGCCATTGCACTATACCAAAAAATGGGCTTTTATGAAATTGAACCCTATCGATTTAACCCGGTAAAGGGAACGAAATATTTTGAGATCAAACTCGACAAATAAAATCCTGTACCCTATATCTCATTTAAACAGAATAATGAGGGCTGAAAATACAATATAAAGGATTTGAGTATTTTTAAAACGCTAACAGCTATAGATTTCGATATGTGTTCGGCAAAATGCAAACACTAGCTTGTTATCGAACAGTTCACATTCGAGACCGTTGGCCAAAACTTTTCAAACTACAGAAGTAATTAGAAATGACATTCTATAAAGATAAAATAAGCCATATCAAGAATACCTCCTATTCAAATGAAAAACAGATCGAAACGATTATAGAAACCCGTCATTTCATCGATACTAATTTTGACAAAAACCTGAATTTAGATGTTTTATCCCACACAAAATTTATATCAAAATATCATCTACAAAGACTTTTCAAAAGGTATTATGGTCTGACGCCAAGACAATACTTAATTGATAAGCGGATTGAGAAATCAAAAGAGAATTTAAGAAATGGTTTGACGGTCACAGAAACTTGTTTTGCCGTCGGTTTTGAAAGTTTAGGTTCATTCAGCAAATTATTCAAGAGGAAAACGGGAAAATCACCAAGCGAATTTCAAAAAGAGCAAGTTTCGAGAAGCAAAAGAGATCCAGATTCCCAAACTTTAGACCATGAATAAAAGAATTGATAAAGATGAAAGTAACGCTCATTAGTATTCCTGTAAGAGACCAAGAAAAAGCTGTAAAATTCTACACCGAAAAGTTAGGGTTTATCATAAAAAAGGATGCCCCTTTGGAAGGAGGAAATAGATGGTTGACCCTTGTCTCACCAGAATGGCAAGACGGACCCGAACTATTATTGGAACCTGCACCAAACCATTTTGAACCCTGCAAGGTTTTTCAGGACGCTTTGATGCAAGCAGGAATTCCCTATACCCAATTCGATGTGGACAATGTCGATGCCGAGTATGAAAGACTCACCCAGCTTGATGTTGATTTTAGCATAAAACCAACCGAGATGGGGACCGTAAAATTTGCTGTTTTTAATGACACCTGCGGGAATAACATACAAATTGTCGAAACGTTATAAGATGAAAACTAAGGCGAATGAGGGCTATAGGTAGCCTGCTCCACCGAAAGATAGAAGCAAAGGACCGTACCTTAGACGGAACGCAAGCACCTGTTTCCTCCTTCTTTCTTTTCATAACACAGTCCTTAGCAAATATTTTGAAAATGAGCCTCAATGAACCCGATTCTAATCGTTTCATCGGTGTATGTATAGTGAGGCAAAAACGAAAGTAGCAGTACACAGCATGAATATCTTGTTTATACTATTTGATTTTCTCTTTATTGAAATCTGCGATTTGCATTCCAAGAAAGACAGAATGCCTGAAACCTATGCCTTAGCTATTTTGACATTTATTTGGACGGGTATTTTCTTTCTAATATCCAAGACGTTAACCCTACTCGGTTTTTATGCACCTTTTAATGTACCTGAAATTCTGATTTTTTATGTTTTGGGTTTCTTTGCTTTTTCATGGAAGTATCTATTTGGAAGTAATAAAATTAGTAAAAGAACGTATCCGGCAAATCGAAAACCTTGTGTTGAACTTTTTTTTAAGCATTATTCTTATCCTAGCGCGCTCTGCAGGAATAGTAGTATTTGTAAATCTTATTTTAAGACGATTTATACGCCTATAACCAATTTGTGAAAAATATATGGCGACAGATGGCATCATCTAATTCAGCAGATGTATTCTGTTCTCATTCTAACGAAAATACACTTGCAAATAAAGTCTAAATATAACGCGGAGTTCAGAGTGAACCTGCCTCATTGCACAATGCACGCAAAATGAAAGCATATCAACTTGTAACTGAGATTTAGTGGAGAGTGTTGTAGTAAGTCATCAAAATTTTAATTTCTAAGGCCACCTGAGTAACGAAATCAACCGTCGTTCGTCTTCGTCATATGAAAGCATTTTTGACAGTACCCCTAATGATATTGATCTTACTATGTGCTTGTAACGCTGTAGGACAAAATAAGTTTTCGCAACAGAAAGTACTAGAAGATTTAGACTTTTTGCACGAGTCTTTAGATAAGGCCCATTATAATCTCTACGCCTATACCACCAAAACCGCATTCAATGAAAATTTCGAAGAATTGAAATCATCGGTGACCAAAGATAGCCTCTCGCTGCTTGAAGTGACCTCTTTATTTCAAGCGGTAATTTCGAAAGCTAATAATGGACACACTGAAATCAATTTTCCCGGAGCTGTTTATCGTGAATATGCCCATTCGGGCGGGACACTTTTTCCTTTGGAAATTGCATTTGAAAATGGAAAAGCTCTTGTTCGAAAAAACTGGTCCGGCAATTCAGCGCTAAATAGTGGCACTGAACTAATTCGTATTAACGGTCTGACTATAAATGAGGTGCTAGAGCGCATATACCCCTTAATATCAGCCGAAAGACGGTATTTTAAATTGGCCAAAATCGAGCTTTTTTCCTTTCCTAGACTCTATTGGCAGGCATTTGGGGAGCAGAAGAGCTTTGAAATTGAAGTCAAAAAAGAGAACAAAAACCAGCAATATCAACTTCAATCAATAGACCTCATTCAAGACTATGAAATGAAAAGAAATGAACTCTGGTATGCCAAAAGGGAATTGCAGTTTCTTCATCAAACCGCCTATTTAAGACCTGGAAATTTTGGTGGTGACGAACAAGAATACAAGCGCTTTATAGATTCGGCTTTTGTGGAAATCAACAACACGAAGCTACCGCATCTTATCATTGATTTGAGAAACAATTTAGGGGGAGACGACTCCTTTAGCGATTACTTGGTTTCCTATATTGCCGACCGACCTTTTCAATGGAATTCAGAATTCACCTTGAAAACAAGCGCAATTCTAAAAACCCATGTACGGGAAAAATATGACACAAGCAACCCCTTTTGGCAGAGTGTGCTAACTCATGAAGCTGGCAGCATTTATCCTTATGAATTTGACGCCTATGAACCGCAACCAAAGACCAAAAGATATGCGGGTAAAACGTTTGTTTTGGTAAACCGGCAATCTCACTCACAATCGGCAGTAACCGCTGCACAAATTCAGGATTACGAATTTGCCACCATTGTGGGCGAAGAAACTGGGGATTTCCCGAGTTTATATGCCAGTCAATATAATTATGACCTACCGCATACCGGAATTAACGTAAAAATAGCCAAAGGCTACATTGTTCGTGTGAATGGAAGTAAGAAGGCAGAAGGCGTAGTTCCCGATATCTACATCCAAGACCATCTTATTGACGAAAATGACGAAATACTAGATGGACTATTAAAACACATAGCGCGTAACCAATAAGTACACTTCCCATAAAAAGCGGTGGTACGGCTAAAAACAATGAAGGCAATACCCCTAAAACAACTCCTCTTTTACCTTTTCATAATAGCTATCACTAACGGGAATTTTAACTTCCCCCAGCAATAGATCCCTACTCTTTAGGCCGGTGACTTTGCTTCGGTTCACGATATAAGATCGATGTACCCGAATAAAAAGATGGGCGGGCAGTTCTTTTTCCAGCCCCTTTAAACGTTGATTGCTCATGATTTTCCGGTCGGCAAGGTGATAGGTCACATATTCACTATCGCTTTCCATATACAGAATCTCGGAATAGCTCACTTTGTGTAAATCGTAGCCCGATTTTATGGTAAACGAATCCGGGGTCTTTTTTTCGGATGGGAATTCAAATTTCTGTACCGCCTTTAAGAAGCGTTCGAAGGTGATCGGTTTCAATAAATAATCCAAGGCATTTAGTTCGTATCCTTCCAATGCGTATTCCGAATAGGCCGTAGTGAAGATAATCTTGATGTCGGAACCCACGGTCTTGGCGAAATCGGTTCCCTTCAATTCGGGCATCTGTATGTCCAAAAACAAGAGATCCACGGGGGTTTCCTTCATGAGGTGTATCACCTCCAAGGGGTTTTCCGCCGATCCGACCAGCTCCAAGAAATCCAATTTGTCGATATAGGTCGAAAGTAGCGTTCGCGCCAATTCCTCGTCGTCGACCACCACACACTTAATTTTTGCCATTCACATCAATATTCAGGTTCACTTTAAATGCCAGGGAGGTTTCATTGATCACCAATTCATGCCGCCCGGGATACAAGATAGCCAATCGTTTTTTTACATTTTCAATACCGATACCCCCCACCTCATCTTTCATCACAGTGGTTTTGGGAAGACTATTCTCAATTTCGAAATGAATGCGGTGCTCATCCGCCTTAAGGTTCATGCGAATGAACGTATCCGTTATTTTTTCAATGTTACTGTGCTTTAGTGCATTCTCGACAAAGGGGATGAAGAGCATCGGTGCGATTCTGACCCCACCGTTTGACACTTGAAAATCGCTTTCGATCGGATACGTTTTGCTACTCTTCAAAGAAAAGAGCTTGATATAATTGGTGATATAGGTGACCTCTTTTTCCAAAGGAACCAATTCTTGTTCACATTCGTACAATACATAACGGAGCATATCGGAAAGATAGCTGATACTCTGTTGCGTTTTGCCCGAATCTATGACCGAAAGCGCATAAATATTATTCAATGAATTGAATAAAAAATGAGGGTTGATCTGCGATTTGAGGAGCTTGAGTTCGGTCTGTAGGGCCTCACTCTTGTTAACAACGATTTCTTCTTCCTTCTTTCGGGCAAATAGAAACGTTTCCATGAAAGTAGCGGCCATATAGGCAATGGATAGCATCAGCACATTGATTAAAAATCTAGGAGGAGGTTTCCGCTGTGGGGGCCGTGACAGATCCATATCCGCCCCTGGTGGCGGACCAATACCGGGCCCTGGTCTAAATCCGGGAGGTGCCCCACCTCCTTGAACTCCCGACCCATTCGGAATGAGGAACGTACACAACAAAACAAGGCCTATCGACAGTGTAATAAACAGTACATATTTCTTTTTGAATAAAAGTGCGGGAGCCGTATAAAATATCAATAAGGCCACGACAAGAATCTGGAAGAGAAACACGAAGCCGTTCTCCTTTAAAAATTGGATATCCTCCCCTAAAAAAAACCAAGCAGTCAGCCATATCAAGAGCCACAAGGCTATCTGAAAAAGAAATCGTTTGAGTTGGTTCATACTGCAAATAAAAGGAAATTAAAATCATTTGATTCCCGGAAATCGGGTTGACGTCAACGCTTAAAAAGTAGTTTGCCCAACAAGAACCGCCATCCGCTTAAAACCAACACCCATTCACTGAAATCAGCCATTCGGCATTAAACTAAAACGGAGATTTACACTCAAAGTAGAAACAGAAATACACGAAAAACATGAAAAACAACAGTTTAAAATTTGGAATACTGATAGGCGGCTTCTTTCTATTCACATCTTGTAATGCCTTTGGCCAATCTGACCAAAGAAGGCAGAATCGTGAACGGCCCACCATAGAGCAAGTCTTTACCGATTTGGATGCCGATGAAGATGGACTTATTTCAAAAGAGGAAGTAAAAGGACCGCTGAAAAACGATTTTGCAAAAATCGATACGGACGAAGATGGCTTCATTTCAAAGGAAGAATTGGAAAAGGCCCCCAAGCCGAAACGAGGTCAAGGAAGGCCGCAAGGGAAACAATAGACAATTTTCAATTCTAGAAACGCAGTATCATGAAAAAGTTAGTATTCAAATCCATAGCCCCTTTAAGTGTTTTAGTTCTGGCAACCTTCTTATGTACGGGTTGTTCTGATGATGATCCCGTAGTAGAAGCTGAAGATGATTCTTCGGTGGTCGATGATTCTGAAACAGATGACGATGCCAATACCGTTGAGGACGCCGACTTTGTGGCCACGGATTGGACAACGGAAACCCACAGTAATGATGCTGATCCCAACTTTGAGGAGGTATTTGACAACACTACGGTCAAACGCTTCGATTTTGTCATCTCCGAAGAGAACTGGCAACTTATGCTCAACGATATGACCGATTTATATGGTGATTTTGGCAGCACGGGTAACGGGCCTGGAGGCCCGGGAGGACCTGGTGGCGGAATCACTTTTTCAGATGAGGATCCGATTTTTGTACCCGCATCCGTTTTTTACAACGGCAAAGAATGGTACAAAGTGGGCCTACGCTTTAAGGGGAATTCCAGTTTGGCCGGAGCATGGGGAGCTGGAATTTTAAAATTGGCCTTTAAAATGGATTTTGACGAGTACGAGGATGATTATCCGCAAATTGATAATCAACGTTTTTACGGCTTTAAGAAATTCAATCTGAAAAACAATTATAACGATAGGTCTTTCTTAAGGGAAAAAGTAGCGGCCGATGTATTCGCAAATGCAGGCTTGGCGGTTTCCAATACCGCTTTTTATACTCTGTACGTAGATCACGGTGACGGTCCGGAATATTTTGGATTATACACCTTAGTCGAAGAAGTTGATGGTACCGTACTCGACACGCAATTCTCAAGTGATGATGGCAATCTCTATAAGCCTGAAGAGGATGGGGCAAACTTTGCGTACGGCACGTTCAATGAAGATGGCTTTGAGAAAAAGACCAACGAAGACGAAGCTGATTGGAGTGATATTGAAGCCTTGTTCGATGCCTTACATGACGATATTCGAACAACGGACCCCGCTACATGGCGCTCTAATTTAGATGCTGTTTTCGATACCGATGTTTTCTTGAACTATCTCGCGGTAAATACGGTTATACAAAATTGGGACACCTATGGTAGAATGCCACACAACTACTATCTGTACAATAATCCGGATAACGACAAACTCACATGGATTCCCTGGGATAATAATGAGGCCCTTCAAGAAGGAAATAGAAATGGCGCATTGGATCTTGATTTCTCGGACTTGGACTCAAGCGAGTGGCCGTTGATCGAGTATCTGTATGCAGATGAAGCATATAGGGCCATTTATGATAATTATGTACAGCAAGTCATTGACGGGCCCTTTGAAACAGCGACGCTACAATCGACCTATGCAACCTATGCATCATTGATCGAATCGTATGCCACTTCGGAATTAGCAGGATATACGTTCTTGAACTCTAATTCTGATTTTCAGGCAGCCATAAGCGAATTGAACGCCCATGTTGCCCAACGCACTGCGGCTGCAGCTAATTACTTAACGAATTAAACGACAAAATTTTGATTGGTTCTTAGTTTGATGAAAAGAGCTTCATGGATACTTGTGGAGCTCTTTCATAAAAATCAAAAGTATAATCCCTAAAAAAATGAAAACATGAAGAAGTATAGCATAATGAAACAACCTGGACAACTTACATTCATTTTAATTGTAACGGCCGTGGCCTTTTTGGCCTGCAGTAATGATGCAACCGACGACCTTAGTACAGATGAAGAAGCTGAAGACGATACCCCAACAGAATTACATGCAGCGTTCGAGGCCTTTAATGCAGATGCAGTCACGATTTTTCTAGATGGTTCCGATGTCGTTATCGAAACAACGGGGCTCCCCGATCACGAAACCGTTTATTGGGGAGAGGACAGCGACCTGTACAAAGAGGAACCAGAGGTACGTCTCACCCCGACTAGAATTACGGATCGCAACCAGGCAGCAACGATAACTGTTGACGCAAGTCCTGATTTAACAGGAAATACAGTTTCCACCGAATTAGGTATCATCGGTATCGCGGTGAGTGGGTCGTATATTTTTAATGATCAAGAAGGAAATGGTGCTTTAGATCAGGCTGCAGGCAGTTTGGACTGGACGGGAGCTCATATCGGACCAAGTGTGTATCACTATCACTTAGAACCAAAGGCATTCACCGATGACGATGCCGAACTGGTGGGTATCCTTCTCGATGGTGTTTTTCTGTACGGACGAAAGTGTAATTCCACCGGAACCTACCCAACTGACTTGGATAGCTCCGGAGGGCATACCCATGCCACACAATACTCCGATGGTGAAGAGGAATACCACTATCACATCATCAACGAGTTGTATTCGACCACAGGATCCTATATCGCCTTTGCAGGTCCTTTTCAAGGCTATTAAAACCAGACGGATGAAAACGTATTCGCTACTCATTACTATGCTGTTCATTTTGAGCTGTCGACAAGAGGTGCCCGTTAACGACACCCTTGTTGATAAAGTGCTAGTGATCGATAGCGTGGAAGTCTTGAAAAGTGCACTGGTACTTGATCCAATCAAAGGGAAATGGTATTTCAACAATCGGCCGTTCAATGGTTATTCCGTAAAACACCATACGAATGGGGTATTGCAAGAAAGGCTTGGTTTTTATCAAGGGAAGCGAGAGGGTATTGCAAAACGTTGGTCTAAAAACGGTGTGCTTCGCGTGGAATCACACTACAAACAAAACCGTTTGACGGGAAGTTATAAGAGCTGGTGGGAAAATGGACAACTCGGTCATGAAGTACACTACTTGAACGGAAAAAAGAATGGGGTCGAAAAGAAGTGGTATGCTACCGGTCAACTTGCCAAAGAACGCCAATTGACCAATGACAGGGAGGAAGGATTGCAAAAAGCATGGCTAGAGAATGGTACGTTGTACGTTAATTACGAGGCCAAAAACGGACGTATTTTCGGAATGCGACGCGCGAATTCATGTTATCGATTAGAAGATGAGATTGTTGTCAGAAGTAACTAAAAGCGTACTGCTCGTACTGTTTCTTGGCGCACTTTTTACAAGTTGCAAACACGAAATAAAGAAAGAACGCACCGAAGTATTGGAAACGAGTAGGGTGGAGTATCTGCCCTACTATTCCGATGAGACGTTCACGCCCCATTGGTTGACCCCAAATAGCGAAGAAGAGAAAGGGTTTCATACAATTCCAGAGTTTAGGTTGGTCAATCAATTGGGCGATACCGTTTCCCATAAAACCTTTGATGACAAAATATACATTGCCGATTTCTTTTTTACCAGTTGCCCCGGCATTTGCCTTAAAATGACCGGAAATATGCTAAAACTACAAGAGGTCTTCAAGGAAGATCCCGATATATTATTGCTATCGCATTCGGTGACCCCGACCCTTGATTCGATACCGGTGCTTAAAAAGTATGCGGAGAAAAATGGTATTCTCAATGAAAAATGGCATTTGGTCACTGGGGATAAAATGGAAATTTATACCCTGGGAAGAAACCATTATTTCGTCGAAAACGATTTAGGTATCCCGAAGGATATCAATGACTTTCTGCATACGGAGAACTTCTTGCTCATTGATAAGAACAAACATATTCGCGGTATCTACAATGGGTTGAATCGCGCATCCATTGCCCAATTGGTTACTGACGTCAAAACCTTGAAAAGCGAGGGGTAAGCCGCCAAGAAATACATTCTGGTGCAAAAGAAACCCCAATAGTGGTCAAATTTCTTATCTTTAGGGATAAGATACTATGCTTAAAATCACGTCCATAGCGATTTCTATGCTCATTTTGATCCAGAGCCTCAATGTTCATTTCGATGATCTTGTAGAATTGGATGAGCTTATCGAACACGCGCAATTTCATGCTGAGGAGTACGGGGATAATTTCTTTGTTTTTATCTCAAAGCATTATGGCGAATTGAAAGCGGAACATAGTAAAAAACATCAAGAGGAAAAAGAAGAGCACGAGCGACTGCCCTTTCAACATCAAAGTCAAACCCTGACATTGTATGCCCATGTACTCTACCAAACCCCGGATAATACCTTGGGAGTGGACTTTTCAGTGGATCCCAATCCGAATTTCTTTTATCAGGCTTCCTACCGCTCTCTCGTACAGGAAGGTCTTCTTCAGCCGCCCCGGCAAGCATAATTCCACTTTTTAAATTTTGAATGCCACATGCCCTAAGGCACTGTGGTTTATACAATCAATTTATATGGATTATGCTTTCATACATCATCAATTTCAGTATACGTAACAAGTTCGTCGTATTCCTGTTTACCGCATTTATCATTGGTTTCGGTAGCTACTCGTTGACACAGATTCCCATAGGAGCCGTGCCCGACGTGACCAATAATCAAGTGCAGGTACTCACTACCTCAAGAAACCTTTCCACACAGGATATGGAGCAGTTCATCACCTATCCCGTTGAACTAGAGATGGCCAACTTACCGGGCGTAAAAGAAATTCGCTCGGTTTCGAAATTCGGACTTTCCGTGGTTACCGTAGTCTTTGAGGATGACTTGGGCACCTACTTGCCTAGACAGTTGCTGGCGGAAAAAATCAAATCCGCAGCAGAAAAAATACCTGAAGGATTCGGCACACCTGAAATGGGACCGATTACCACCGGCTTGGGCGAAATCTACCAGTACATTCTCGATGTAAAACCGGAATATAAAGACCGTTACGACGCCACTGACCTACGAACCATTCAAGACTGGATCGTCAAACGCCAACTTTCGGGTATTCCCGGTGTTGTAGAAGTGAATACTTGGGGCGGATTTCTCAAACAATATGAAATAGCGATCACGACAGAGAAACTCAATGCTATGGGTATTTCGGCTCAGGACGTATTCACTGCATTGGAACTGAACAACAGTGTGGCCGGCGGTGGATATATCGAAAAAGTGAACCAAGCCTATTTTATTCGTGGCGAAGGTTTGGTCAAAAACCTAGAGGATATCCGAAACATTGTGGTGACACTAAAAAAAGGCATTCCCGTCTATATAAAAGATGTGGCGCAGGTCGGTTTCGGAAGTGCTACCCGTTTCGGTGCGATTACCGGAAACGGGGAAGGTGAAAAGGTGTTAGGGCAAGTGATGATGCTCAAAGGCGCCAACTCTAAACAGGTAATCGATGCCGTAAACGAACGTGTGGCCATCATCTCGAAATCGTTGCCGGAAGGAGTTTACATCAATCCGTTTTTAGATCGAAGTGAGCTTATCGCAAAAACAACACTTACGGTTTTCGAAAATCTGATTCTGGGTTTTCTAATTGTTATTTTCGTAGTGGTGTTGCTATTGGGCAACTTAAGGTCTGGGCTGGTTGTCGCCTCGGTCATACCGCTCTGCTTACTGTTCGCCCTATCGCTCATGTATATTTTTGGTGTAGACGCCAACCTCATGAGCTTAGGGGCCATCGACTTCGGAATCATCATCGATGGCGCGGTAATCATCGTTGAATTCATAGCGTTTCAAATGATGTCCAAAAGTTCAGAGCTATCCTCACTGAATCCCGCTGCACTCCAAGCCAAAAAAGACGAAATAACCGAGCAAAGTTCCTCCAAAATGATGAATTCGGCCATTTTTGGACAGCTGATTATCCTGATTGTTTTTATTCCCATTCTAGCACTTAGCGGTATTGAAGGTAAAATGTTCAGACCGATGGCATTGACTTTTAGTTTTGCGCTCATCGGAGCAATGGTTCTCTGCTTTACCTATGTACCCGTCATTGCATCCGTATTCTTGAAACCGATAAAATTATCGGACAAGAATAGTTCCATTCGTCTAATGCGGTGGTTCAATCAACGCTACGAACCGATAATCGATTGGGCCCTGAAAAGCAAAAAGCAGGTACTGGGTCTGGCCGTTCTTCTTTTGTTGGGTACCACAGTGCTATTTTTAAGGATGGGCGGCGAATTCATCCCTACTTTGGATGAAGGGGATTTTGTTATTCAACCTGTTTTGAAAACAGGAACATCACTGAGTAAAACCGTAGAAATCACCACACAAATCGAAAAAATACTCTTGAACACCTTTCCAGAGGTGAAACAGGTAGTTACGCGCATAGGTGCTGCTGAAGTTCCCACAGACCCCATGTCAATGGAAGAAAGTGATGTCATCATCATACTGAAACCGAAAAGTGAATGGGTTTCCGCAACTAGCAAAGATGAACTCGCCAATAAGTTCAAGCAAGCTTTAGAAATCATTCCGAATATGGAGGTAGAATTCACCCAGCCCATTGAAATGCGTTTCAACGAGCTCATCTCCGGTGTTCGTTCAGACGTTGCCATCAAGATTTTCGGGGAAGACCTTGAGGTCTTGAGCAAAAAAGGAAATGAAATCAAAGACCTCATCGAAAATGTGGAAGGCGCAGCGGATATCTCAGTGGAAAAAATAGTGGGACTCCCCCAAATGAACGTCACCTATGATCGTTCCAAAATTGCCCGCTATGGACTCAATATTCGAGAACTGAACGATATGATTTCGATGGGTTTCGTTGGACGAACCGTTGGCAGCGTTTTTGAAGGTGAAAAACGTTTTGATATGGTCGTCAGATTGGATGCTGAAAATCGAACGGACATCGATCATCTCAAAAACCTGTATGTAGATCTTCCTATTGGAGGAAAAATTCCGCTAAGCGAATTGGCAGAAATTCGGTACCAAAAAGGGGCGGCCAAAATCTCTCGTGACGATACGCGCAGAAGAATCGTTGTAGGCGTCAATGTTCGTGACCGAGATATGCAGTCGGTAGTAGATGATGTTCGGGAATTGATCGGTCAACATATCAAAATGCCTGTGGGATACAACATCACCTATGGCGGGCAGTTTGAGAACCTGCAAAGTGCAAAATCACGATTGCTTGTTGCCGTTCCGATTGCCCTCTTGCTCATTTTCGTATTGCTCTTCTTTGCGTTTCAATCCGCTGGGGAAGCGGTATTGATTTTCTCGGCAATTCCACTAGCTGCGGTCGGAGGTATTTTACTACTCTGGATTCGCGGCATGCCCTTCAGCATCTCGGCAGGGGTTGGTTTCATTGCACTTTTCGGGATAGCGGTCTTGAACGGCATTGTACTTATCGAACATTTCAAGGAACTTAAAAAACAACATTTTGATACCATGGAAGCATTGATCAAACAAGGCACCAAAGATCGCTTGCGGGCGGTGATTTTAACAGCCTCGGCAGCAGCTTTGGGCTTTTTGCCAATGGCAATTTCAACAAGTGCCGGAGCTGAAGTACAACGCCCCTTGGCCACGGTAGTCATTGGCGGACTCATCACAGCTACCCTATTGACCTTAGTAGTGCTTCCGGTATTGTATTCTTTATTTGAAAAAAGAAAAAATAAGAGTTTGAACCCGTCTTTAACTAAAAACGTCAGTGCGATAGTACTGCTTTTTGTACTCATGTTTTCAACAGCGGGAAACGCGCAGGAAAATCCGAAAGACCTGAACGAACTTATCAATTTGGCCATTGAAAACAATACGGATCTAAAAGCATCGAAACTCAACATCGAAAAATCGGATGCCTTGATGGGTACCGCTTTCGATTTTGACAAAACCGAGTTGTATTACAGCTATGACGAGAACAACCTGACACGCTCGAATCTGCCGCTCAATGTCCTCGGAGCACAGCAAGATTTTTTATTTCCTACGGTTTACTTCGCAAAGCGAAAAACGAGCAAAGCCAATCTTGCGCTTAGCACAAGCAGTTATGGCGTACAAGAAAAAAGCTTAAAACGAAAAGTGACTGCGGCCTACTACCAATACCAATATGCCAAGGAAAAAGAACGCATCTATTTCCGCTTGGATAGTCTGTACCAAAACTTCGCTTATATGGCCAAGCGTCGTTTTGAGTTGGGAGAGACCAATTATCTGGAGAAAATCACTGCCTCCTCAAAGCAACGTCAACTGCAGATAGCATTGGAACAAGCGCAGACCGATGTGGGTATTGCATACAACCTTTTATTAGCTGAAATTCAGCTTCCCCAGCACGTAACAGTCAAAGAGGCAGCTCTAGTAAAAATCCCTTTGAATGTCATCGACCTCAATGATACGGCGGAAATGGAGTTTTCCAAAAACACCATAAAGCTGGCCAACGCCCAGCGCAAGCAAGAAACACAACGATTGCTTCCCGACATCAGTTTGAACTATTTTCAAGGCACCAATAGCTCCGTTAATGGAACGCTTATCGGTTACCAGGCCGGACTCAAAATTCCGTTGCTTTTTTCCGGTAATGCTGCCCGTATCAAGGCTTCCAAAATTACCGAAAAAATTGCGGTTGAACAGTCGAAAGCATTTGAAATACGCTTGAATTCAAGATATACGGAATTGCAATCCCAGTATGACAAATATGCCAAAGCGCTGGACTATTACGAGACCGAGGGCCATCTTTTATCCCAAGAAATTCTGAAAACCGCGGAACTTAGTTTCAGAAATGGGGAAATCGATTTTTTCCAATACATACAAAGCATTGAAAATGCCTATGAAATTCAACTCGACCGTCTTGAACAATTAAATCAATACAATCAGACGGTAATTCAGTTGAATTATATCAGTTTGAATTAAAACAAGAGAAGCCAAGTCAAAATAAGAAAAATGAAAAAAAGAATCATTGCACTACTCGTCTTACTAATTGTCTGCTATAGCTGTGGAGAAAAAAAATCCGCAGAAACGACAACGGAAACAGAATATACAGAAGGAAGCATTACCCTTTCCGAAGCACAGTTTACAAACAGTGGTATGACCCTGGGAAGCCTAGAGGAAAAATCGTTTCCCGTTACCATAGCTGTCAATGGCATGATCGATGTGCCCCCTGAAAATAGGGCCGTTGTAAACGCGACCTTGGGCGGATATATCAAAAGAACGCCCCTATTAATCGGGGATGTTGTTAAAAAAGGACAGCTTTTGGTTACCGTTGAAAATCCAGAATTCATCACCCTGCAGCAAGAATATATGGAAGTCAAACAACAACTGGCCTACCTCAAGTCGGAATACGACCGTCAACAGACGCTAATGGATGAAAAGATAACCTCCCAAAAGAGCTTATTAAGAGCCGAAAGTGAGTACAAAAGCGCTTACGCGAAGTACAAAGGGCTGAAAAAACAATTACAAATGCTGAACATTTCCAGTGCTGAAGTAGAAAAAGGTAACATCAGCAGTGTCGCCTCTATTTTTGCCCCGATCGGCGGAAGTATTACCCAAGTCAATATCAGCAAGGGCAGTTATGTTTCACCTGCCTCACCTATTTTGGAAATCATCGATAACGATCATATTCATTTGGAACTGTCGGTATTTGAAAAAGACATCATGAACATCAAAAAAGGACAGCCGATCCGTTTTCGTATTCCCGAGGCTTCTAAGAAAACCTTCCAAGCCGAAGTATATTTAATCGGTACGTCTATCGATGAAAACCGTACCATTAAGGTTCATGCACATTTAAAGAAAGAGGGGGCAAACAACTTCTTGACCGGCATGTTCGTCGACGCGGAAATCATCACCGAAAATACTACGGCAAAAGCAGTAGCATCAGCTGCTATTGTCGAACAGGATGACAAATTTTATATTCTCCGAAAACTCGATCAAAAAGCGAACACCTATAATTTTGAAACAATCGAGATCCAGCCAGGAAAGGTCTTCGAGGGGTATACCGAAATCAAAAATGCAGACTCATTTTCCACCTCGGATCGGTTTTTGACCAAAGGTGCCTTTGATGTTTTTGGAGAGTAACTTGGCCCTGAAACACGAGTTATATCGTCGCGAACCACTACTATTGTAAAAAAGAGCTTATGCGGAAAAGGCCGGTAAAAAACAGCTTACCTGATGCGTTGCCCGTCTTGTAACAACTTTTTTTGAAGCGTTTCGAAAGATATCTCCTGAACTGATAGATGACTATCAATTGCCAGCGCTGCGGCAGTGGCGGCAGATTGACCTAACACCATAAACACCGGTTCCATTCGAATTGAACCAAACGCGATATGGGTAGCACTTAAGCAAACGGGGACAATCAAGTTTTCGCACTCTTCTTTTTTCGGCACTATGGAAGCATAACTTATAGGGTACGGTTTGAAACCATGCGCCTCTACATTACCCTCGTTTTTCACGAAACCATTGGCATCGACATAGCGTTGCACATTGTGGGAATCCATGCCGTAGGCACCTAAACCTATGGGATCCTTTGGCACACGTAAACCTTCACAATTATGCTGGGTCATAACATAATCGCTTATCATACGCCTTGCTTCACGAATGTATAATTGTTGTTGCCAACCATCTTCTCTGTCGAATTCATCTTTTGTTGTTCCCCATTTTGAAGCTTCCGTTCTTACCTCAACTGGAATACGAGGATGATTGGCCAAGGTCCACATTAGACCTTGCTGATAGGTTCTATGGGCCTCAACAATTTGTTGACGCTCTGCGTACGATGCTTCTGGATAGGCATAATTGGCACCGATGAAATCAGTGGAAAAACCGAATTTATTGTTCGTATCGGTTTTTCGATTGGGCATTGCGGAATTGATCCAGGGCAAAAGTGAGCTTCCATAACTATACATATCTTGTATGTCTCCTGTTCTAGCTTCATAATTCCGAAATAAAAGCTCATAATCCCGTTCTCTATACTCTTTTGGCTTTTTAAAGGGAATTCGATTTTCAGGAACGTCCGTTAGGCACATTCGAAAACAATAGGCTTGTATTTTTGTATCTCCCTCCCCTTCAACTCCGGGCTTTTGATTTACATAGGGCAACAACCCACTTTCGGGGTCCCCTTTCTTTACAAATGGATCTACCTGGGCTACAAAATTGTGATAATAGGCGTTACGCGAAACCTTCCCCGATATCGTGGTATTGATGAAACTGGTCTGCACCCCGTTCAGTGTTTCCCCGTATTGACTGTTACTTTCCCGACCTATGGTATAAGTGACTCCCGCTCCGGCCATCAGATCTCCCTCGTAGGTAGCATCAATAAATACATCTCCGCTAAAAATAGCTCCGCTTTCCATTGTGATCGATTGAATTCTGCCCTCCTTTTGGAGTACCCCGTTTTTTCGATCTAGACGTTGATTGTATATCAGGGTAATACGTTCTTTGGAAATCATACTTTCGTATGCGGCCAGTGCTGCCGAAGGTTCAAAGGTCCACATCGCATTTTCCTTTTCTGCTGACCGGGTCTGTCCGCCGTCTTTATAATCTTCTTTTTCTTGCCATTTCCAATTTTCAGGGTTGTCGTAATAGGCCTTGATATGCTCATAAAATTCACGGGAAATACCGCCTATCGCCTGTTTATTACCAATGTCGGTTTGCCCAAGACCACCCGTGGTCAACCCACCGATTCGATTTGAAGGTTCAATAAGAATAACTGATTTCCCCATTCTGCTACTTTGAATCGCTCCCGCGATGCCTGCAGAGGTGCCTCCGTAAATGATAATGTCCGCTTTGCTTGATTGTCCTCTAGTGCTAAGAACAAGAAACAGAAAGGTCATTAGAAAAAGTATTCTGATCATAAGCAAAAATTTGATTTTTTTGACCACAGGGGTAAAACCGTGCGCATCGAACTTGCCTTTTAAAAGTTGGCCGATATATTCAATCTACCTTAACCTAGGCCCACATCTAGGGTCATCATAACAATGAATCCCCCGATAAAACCCAGAACGGCCACATCGGAGTGTTTGTCTTGTTGCGTTTCCGGAATCACTTCTTCCACGACTACGAAAATCATGGCCCCTGCCGCAAACGCAAGAGCATAGGGCAAAATTGGCTGAAAGGTCAATACCGCCCATGCACCGATTACCGCTGCAATAGGTTCCACGATTGCAGAAGCCTGTCCGTACATAAAACTGCGCCTTCGTGTTAGTCCTTGTCTGCGCAAGGGCATTGCGACAGCAAAACCTTCGGGAAAATTTTGCAATCCTATGCCTAAGGCGAGGGCGACGGCCCCTCCAATGGTCGCACCGTCAAAACCAGCGGCTACACCTCCGAAGAGGACCCCTACCGCCAAACCTTCCGGAATGTTGTGCAAGGTAATCGCCAAGGTCAGTAGCGTCGTACGATGCCAGGGCGTTTTGATTCCCTCGGCATCCGCTTCCTTGAAGTTGATATGCAAATGTGGTAAGACTTTGTCCAATCCGAAAAGGAAAAAAGCCCCTAATAAAAAACCTATGGCCGCGGGTATCACTTTTACGAAACCTTCACCAGGACTCATTTCGATACCCGGAGCGAGAAGGCTCCAAAAACTGGCAGCTACCATGACACCTCCTGTAAAACCTAACATGGCATCCATTACGGCGCGATTCGGATTTTTAAAAAAGAATACCAGTGCCGCACCGGCAGCGGTTAGGCCCCAGGTAAACATGGTAGCATAAAATGCAGCTAAAATAGGATTGATAGATTCAAAATAATCAATGACTTCTTGCATGGCTATTCCGTTATTTTTAAAAACAGGTTGGTGGCTATTTGATTGGAAATATGGATGGTCTTTTCCTTGATCTGAATATCCAGTGAGCCGTCGAATTCCTCCTTGTCCAAAACCAAAATGGTATCGCCCAAGGCAATTTTGTTCTTATCGAGAAATTTTAGAAAGGGCGGAGAAGAATCCTTTACCCCTACACAAATTCCACTTGTTCCAATCGGCACCTCGTTCAATAGTTTTTTAATCGCTTTTTTGAACTCCCCTTTTTTAGAGGGAATAGGGTCCCCATGTGGATCCACTTGGGGAAATCCAAGGTGCTTATCCAATTGGTCGACCAACTTCTCACTTTTTACGTGCTCGAGTTGCTCGGCAACCTCATGCACTTCGTCCCAAGAGAAATCCAGTTTTTCCACTAAAAAAACTTCCCAAAGGCGGTGCTTTCGTACCAGGGAAAGCGCGATTTTTTGTCCGTATTCCGTTAGACTTACCCCTTTGTACGGTTTGTAATTGGCAACGCCCTTCTCCGATAACTTTTTAACCATATCGGTCACCGAAGAAGGTTTGGTTTCCATCTTTTCGGCAATGGCATTAGTGGATACGGTGGTATTCTCACCTTTACCCAAGTGGTAAATCGCCTTGATATAATCTTCTTCGGAAAGTGTCATAAATTTTTAATATAGACAAAAATACATTTTTATATGTAAAAACAAATATTTAGCTTTGTCTAAAATTTATTTTCTAGTGCCAAAAAAAGAAAATTCGATTCTAAAGAAAATTCGTCGCCTAGGTACCATCGTGGGCTTTTTTGCCTTTTTTTCGGTCAATGCCCAAAACGCCGAGCTTAAGGGAACGGTATCCGATGCGTCCGGGCCCGTGGCTTTTACGAATGTCTATTTGGACGCAACTACCCTGGGCACCTCTTCCCAAGAAGACGGTACCTATCTCATAAGCAACATCCCACCTGGAAGGTACAAGCTCAAGGTCACCATGCTCGGGTATCGTGACTTTTCAAAAACCATTTCGATCGAAGCCAATGCACAGCTAAAGATTCCCATTCGTCTGACTCCTTCCTCTGAACAACTGGAAGAAACGGTAGTCACGGGAACCTTAAAAGCGGTTAGCCGTTCAGAGAGTCCGGTTCCCGTAGAAGTCTATAGTCCCACTTTTCTGAAAAAAAATCCCACCGCAAGCATTTTTGAAGCGCTTCAGAACGTAAACGGAGTTCGACCACAGATCAACTGCAATGTTTGCAATACGGGAGACATACATATCAATGGACTAGAGGGTCCGTATACTTTGGTCTTAATTGACGGCATGCCCATTGTCAGCGGATTGGGTACCGTATATGGCTTGTCTGGCATACCCAATTCATTGATCGAACAAATTGAAATCGTAAAAGGTCCTGCCTCAAGTCTTTATGGTAGCGAGGCCGTGGGGGGATTGATCAACATCATCACCAAAAATACGTTGGAAGCTCCGGATTTTGCTGCGGATGCCTTTCTGACCGGATGGGGTGAATACAATCTTGATATAGGGGCCAAAATCGATGTTTCAAAAAAAACCGACCTCTTACTGGGCATCAACTACTTCAATTTTGATGAGGTTATAGACAACAACAGCGATAATTTTACGGATCTGACGCTTCAAGACCGGATATCCGTTTTTCAAAAATGGAATTTCCAAAGGAAAGACAATCGTATTTTTTCCCTGGCCGGACGTTTCTTTTATGAAGACAGATGGGGCGGAGAGCTACAATGGACTCCTGAATTTCGCGGAGGAGACGAAATCTATGGCGAAAGTATTTATACCCGTCGTTGGGAAGTTTTGGGCAAATATCAATTGCCCGTCAAGGAAAAGTTAGTTCTATCCTTTTCGTACAACGATCACGCACAGAACTCGGTCTATGGAGATATAGCCTATATCGCCGATCAGCGAATTGGCTTCACCCAACTTACCTGGGACAAAAAAGCCGGTAATCATGACCTATTGCTAGGTAGTGCCTTGCGTTACAATTTCTATGATGACAATACGGCCGCGACGGAATTGGCAGATGAAGTTACCATCCCCAGTTTATTTGTACAGGACGAAATCGCCTTGGCGAAAAAACACTCCCTTTTATTGGGCATGCGCTACGATTATGACAGTCGTCATGGAAACATCTTTACACCCAGAACGGCCTATCGCTTCAAAATCTCCGATAGTGATATCTTGCGTTTGAACGCAGGCACGGGCTTTCGTGTAGTAAACCTATTTACCGAAGAACATGCGGCCCTCACCGGTGCACGCGATGTCATCATAGCGGAGACCTTGGAACCTGAACGCTCGATCAATCTCAACCTCAACTATCTCAAGAAAATCTATGGTGACAATGGTACTTTCGCCAATATCGATGCTTCGGTTTTTTACACCAACTTCAGTAATGCCATTCTTCCGGATTACGATACAAATCCCAATCAAATCATCTATGATAATCTCGATGGCACATCAGTTTCTCAAGGGGTGAGTGCCAATATCGACATCGTCTTCCCATCCGGGTTCAAATTCTTGGTCGGAGCCACGTTTCAAGATGTTCGCCAGACCGAAAACGGAATATCAAGTCGTCAGATTCTGACCGAGAGTTATACGGGTACTTGGAATTTCGGATACAATTTTAGAAATCTTAAACTGAGTGTGGACTATACTGGAAATCTTTACGGCCCTATGCGATTGCCCACTCTTGGAGAGAATGATCCCCGAAGTCCGTATTCACCGGTTTGGAGCATTCAAAATATACAATTCACCTATAAGGGCTTGGATAATTTTGAATTCTACGGCGGTATTAAAAACTTGTTGGACTGGACTCCCAATCGTGGAAATCCGTTTATCATTGCGCGCTCCGACGACCCCTTTGACCGAAATGTGGTCTTTGACAATAGAGGAAACGTAGTGCCGACAGTGGATAACCCTAATGCATTGACCTTTGACCCCTCTTATGTTTACGGACCCAATCAAGGGATTCGCGGTTTCTTCGGACTGCGGTATCGGTTAAACTAGCTACATTATCCTATTGGTCGTGAAAACCCTTGAGGTCTAATTTCGTACTTTTGAGAAATGACCCATTTTGATTACATCATCATCGGTGCTGGCGCGGCTGGTCTAATGCTCGCTGATGCCATGACTTCGGATGATTTTTTCAAGGACAAATCGATCTTACTTGTTGATAAAGACAGTAAGCAAACCAATGATCGTACCTGGTGTTTTTGGGAAAAAGACAAAGGGAAGTACGAGGCCTTGGTCCATAAAAAATGGAATCATATCTATTTTGGGGGGAGACGCTTTTCGAAGCGTTTCGCTATTGAACCGTATACCTACAAGATGATTCGCGGAATCGATTTTTACCAAGCGCTATTTCAGCGAATGGAATCGTACCCAAATGTTGTTTTCAAACAGGCCGAAGTCACGGATGTAAAAGATAACGGAACAGGGGTGACCGTTACCACTTCCAATGAAAAACTGACAGCTGAAAAGGTCTTTAACAGTATTTTCAGCTATGATATGGCCACACATCAAGACAACTATCCCGTGTTGCAACAACATTTTTTGGGATGGTTCGTAAAAACGCGAAAACCGATTTTCGATCCGAATCAAGCCACGTACATGGACTTTTCGGTTCCCCAAAAAGGGAACACCCGTTTTATGTATGTTTTGCCCACCTCAGAAAATGAGGCCCTGATCGAATACACGTTGTTTTCTGAGCATTTACTGCCAAAACCAGCATATGAAAAAGCGATTAGCACCTATCTGGAAAAAGAGTTGGGCTGCTCTGAATACGAAATCGTAGAAACGGAAATGGGAAGTATTCCAATGACCTGTTATGACTTTCGGGAACACCATTCAAAAAACGTTCGTTTCATCGGAACGGCCGGAGGTTGGGCCAAACCAAGCACAGGCTACACTTTTGCAAGTACTTCAAAAAAGGTTCCGGTATTGATCGATCATATCAAAACCGAACAACCGTTGCACGAACTAAACTTCAAAAATCGATTTCGGCACTATGATTTGTTATTGTTAGATGTGCTACATCAAGATAACAGTATCGGCCATCATGTATTTGAAACCTTGTTCAAGAACAGACGCCCTCAGCTGATCTTCAAGTTCTTGGACGAAAGCACTTCGTTCTGGGAAGAGCTCAACTACATCTGGGGATGCCCGAAAATACCCTTCACCAAAGCACTTTTGAAAAGGTTGTTTTGAACCAATTGCAAGAGGGTATGGTCAAAAAAACGCTTATCTGTCAATGAGGATACTATCTTCTGTGGTAAATGCGCTATCCAATATCTTGACCTCACCGGTAGTGGTGTCTATCTCCAGTTTCAGCCAACCCAGTAAAAAGATATCCTCCTCTTGAATTTGCATACCGATGTAATAAGGGGCCGACGTTTTCGGACTTTCGATTCTCCATTCCTCCGGCCAAACACCGTCACCTCCTTGAAACAAGCTGATAAACCAACCCTGATCGGTCCAACTAAGTGTATCATCGGTCTGTCGAAGAATCGAGTCGCCCGTATGGGCAAAAAGCAGGGTTGAAGACACATTTTCCTCATACTCTTGCAAAATGGTATTCTCACCTAGAGGTTCAACCTTGCCACTGAAAAAGTCACCGCTGGTCTCGAATCCATCCCAAATACCGTGAGAATATACAATAGCAAAATCATCGACAGCATCATTATTAACATCAAAAACCGACATCTCAGGAGGTACTGGCGTGGCCAATGCCGCCACATCTTCATCCTTTTTAGAACAGGAGAACGCCAAAGAAATGAGCAACGAAAAGAGAAGTGTCTTTTTCATATCATAAAATGGGTTTTACACTGTATTCGAGACTTTGGTTCAGTGCATCTGCAGACCTGCGCGCTACGATTATGATGGACTTACAGTTACAGGACGTTTGAACCAAGGTAAGGTTGCGTCATAAACCGATAAGGTTATTTTGAAAAGCGAACTTTACGATGACTTTTATGCTGAAGTAATGGCCCGATTAAAAAATGATAATGTCATTTTTTGAACTCGAATTGTTGAATATCGTGATTTTTTTTGGTGAAAATTTGCCTTTATGATAAATTTAGTGTGTATTTTAATACATTCTAACAACCTAAATAATACGAGCACTATGTTGAACCAGCCTAAATTAATGGGGATAGGTACGCGAAAACGGACCTCCCTGACATTGATTTTGTTTCTTTTCAGTTTATTTTCTTTCACACTTTTAGCCCAAGACGTTATCGTTACCGGAAACATCACTTCTTCGGTCGATGGCTTACCGCTACCCGGAGTTACCGTGTTGGATGCCAATGATGGCACCAATGGTACGCAGAGTGATTTTGATGGTAATTATTCCATAACCGTAACCGACGGCAATACCAGCTTACGCTTTAGCTATATCGGTTTTAAGTCGCTTACCGTACCCGTCAATAATCAAACTACGCTCAATGTCGGTATGGAAGAAGACGTGGCTAGTTTGGAAGAAGTAGTCGTGGTTGGCTATGGAACCCAAAAGAAGGCCACCGTGACCGGAGCTGTAACTGCGATTCAAGGGCCCGTCTTAGAACAGTCACCGGCGGTGAGTGTTTCCAATTCACTAGCTGGTCGACTCCCTGGGGTCGTAATCATTCAGACGAGTGGAGAACCAGGTAATGATGAATCGAACATCAGTATTCGAGGGCAGAATACATTGGGAAATAATGAACCTTTGATCGTCATTGATGGAATTCCGGATCGTGACGGTGGCCTTGGACGAATCAATCCCGATGACATTGCCAATATTTCGGTACTAAAAGATGCTTCTGCAGCTATTTATGGTGCCCGAGCGGCAAACGGCGCTATCATCATCACCACCAAACAAGGCACACCAGGAAAACCTCAAATCACTTATAGAGCTGATTTTGGTCTGACTAGGCCTACACGTACACCAGAAATGTCAAATGCAGTTGAATACATGCAAATCATGAACGAGCTTGCCATATTCAACAGTAATATTCCTGTTTCGGAATGGGGCGCAGCTCAGAATAGTTTTAGAACAGATGGTAATTATACGCTTCCTGACGAAGTTGTAAATGCGGCCTTTAGTCCGGAAACTGTTGCAGGTCATGCGAACAACTCGGATCCTTGGTTGTATCCTGATACTGATTGGTTTGGCGCAACTTTTAAAGATTGGGCGACACAAAGCCGACATAACATCTCCATTAGCGCCGGTAGCGAAGCGGTCAAATATTACACCTCCGTTGGCTATACCGACCAAGATGCGATTTATAAGAATTCGGCCAACCGCTATCAACAATATAACTTCAGAATCAATACCGACGTAAAAATTAACGATTACATCAGTACCAAGCTTGGTTTTGGATATCGAAAAGAGGATCGAAGGTTTCCGACCGAAGGAGCCGGGGCTATCTTTAGAATGCTGATGAGAGGAAGACCAAATGAAGCCGCGATTTGGCCCAATGGACAACCTGGCCCTGATATTGAAAATGGGCAGCAGCCAGTGGTCGTGACCACCAATGCGACCGGGTATGACCGGCAGCCAACCGACTACCTTCAGTTCACAGGTTCAGTGGACATCACCAACCCTTGGGTTGATGGATTAAAACTAACCCTATTGGCAGGTGTTGACCAAAGTCAGGAGCGCCAAAAGCGTTGGGAAACCCCTTGGGAATTATTTTCACTTGATCGTGAGAATTATATAGCGACAGGAATTCCTGTCACTACCGGGGCTATTCGTTCCAATTTTACCGATCCGAGATTGACACAGTCCTCGAACAATATTCTAAATGTAAACCTAACATCTTTATTAACTTACGATAAGACTTTCGGAGATCATACCTTAGGCCTATTGGCAGGTGTGACAAGTGAACGTTTTCAAGGAGAGTTCTTTTCGGCCTTTAGGAGGAATTTTATCTCACCTGCGGTGGACCAATTGTTTGCAGGCGGGGTCGATCTTCAAGACACCGATGGTGTTGCCTTCAATAGAACTAGATTAGGCTATTATGGTCGTGTACAATACGATTATAAAGAAAAGTATCTTGCGGAATTTATATGGCGTTATGATGGCTCGTATATCTTCCCAGCAAGTGAGCGTTTCGGTTTCTTTCCAGGATTCTTAGTAGGATGGAACATCAATAAAGAAGACTGGTTCAATGTGAAAGGCATTGATTACTTGAAATTAAGGGCCTCATATGGCCAAATGGGTAACGATCAGGTAGCTTTTGATACGAATAATAATGGTGAGATTGAAGATGATGAATTGCAAGAGTTTGCCTTTCTCTCCAATTTTGAACAAGGTCAATTTCCAATTGATGGTCAGGTCGTAAACACATTACAGGAAGTATTATTGGCAAACCCTAGCTTTACTTGGGAGCGCGCGAACAATTTCAATGTAGGTCTTGACGGTATTGTGCTTGATGGAAAATTGAGTTTTACGTTGGAGTACTTTTTAAATAAAAGAGACCAAATATTAATTCAAAAAACGGGTAGTACACCAGGTTCTTCAGGTATTTCGGATCTTTTACCCCCTGTGAATGCAGGTGAAGTGCAAAATACTGGATTTGAATTTTCTATCAACTATTTTGGCGGTAATCCAGATGGATTTAAGTATGACTTTGGAATTAATGGAGGTTTTACTCAAAATGAGATTGTTTTTTCCGATGAAATTCCCGGCGCACCAGAATATCAGCTGCAAAAAGGGAAACCCATTGGATCCTATTTAGTGTATGAGGAAGATGGTGTTTTTCGTGACGAAGCGGCAATCACGGCGAACACCCTTGATTATAGCAGTGTAACCCCTCAATTACAGCCTGGGGACTTAAAATTCAAAGATATCAACGGAGATGGTGCCATAAACGAATTAGACCAAGTGCGTGTGGATTACAGCATCATCCCCACGTTCAACTTCGGTGCAACTTTCAACGCTTCCTACAAGAACTTTGATTTAGCCATTCTTTTTCAAGGAGCAACAGGAGCGAAACTACCGATTCAAACAGAATCAGGGGATATTGGGAACTTTTTGAAGTATAGCTTCGATAACAGATGGAGTATCGATAATCCAAGCAGCGAACATCCAAGATTAGCCAGTAGAAATGATACGTATTATTCAGGAGGTGGTTTTCAAACAATTAATCCAACCGGAGGTTTTGGTAACAATACCTACAACCTCTACAGCAAAGATTATGTTCGTCTAAAAAATGTACAATTAGCCTATAATTTTCCAAGTAACTTAATCGATGCGTTCGGTCTATCGAAGCTCAAAATTTATGTAAGTGGCTTAAATTTACTAACTTGGGCTGCTCAAGACATTTATGACCCTGAGTCAACTTCTCAGAGTGGGCAGTTCTATCCACAACAAACAATTATCAATTCAGGATTTAGTTTAACTTTTTAATAAAATGTTATGAAAAAAAGAAGATTACTAATTTTAGGGATACTCGCAGTCGCTATGCTGCCATCGTCCTGTAGTGAAGATTTTTTAGACACACAACCCCTTGATAAGTTTTCTGCGGATGCTACTTGGGGAGATAAAGCCCTTTCCGAAGCTTTTGTTTTCAATGTATACTCCTACTTAGGGTATGGAGGGTTTGAAGAAGAAGGTTTAGCATCGATAACTGATGAAGCCATGTTTACGCATTCGGGAAGAGACATTAATTTTATAACCGAAGGTACGCTGTCGGCTGCCGGTGGTTTTAATACTAGGATTGTCCCACAATGGAACGATTTATTTCTTGCTGTACGTCAAGCGAATGTAGCTATTGAACAACTCCCTGAGGCGACCTTTGACGATAACGAAGCTAAGGACAGATTAATAGGAGAGGCTCACTTCTTAAGAGCTTATTATTATCATGAATTACAACGTTATTATGGCAGTGTTCCTATTATCGATAGACCTTATGGACTTGACGAAGACTATTCCGTACCAAGAAACACCTATGCCGAAAATGTTGATTTTGTGGTGGCTGATTTAGACAAAGCCATAGGTCTATTGGAAGGAAAAGAGGAAAACGCCGGAAGGGCTACTGTCTTAAGTGCAATGGCCCTTAAGTCAAGAGTACTTTTATACGCTGCCAGCGATTTGCGTGATGGCCCCACGGCCAGTGCGAACTCATCGGTATTGGGAAGCTACTCCGACCTTGATTTGGTTGCCTATCCTTCTGGAGATCGGATGGCTCGATGGAATGCGGCGAAGTCTGCGGCAAAGGCAGTTCTCGATGATGCGTCAGGCTATAAGCTAGATCTTACTTCACCGGCAAGTCCTGAAGAAGCAAAAAGCACTTATGTTTCCATCGCCATGGGAGGTGGCAGTTCTATTGGTGATGCAGCAGCTGCAACAGAATTACTTTTTGAACGAACGCATTCACCACTGTTCACACAGGAGAGCCAATGGCCCTTAGGAGGTATTCATCAAGGAATCAACAATGGTCCCAATGGTTATCACAATTGGGCAGGAAATACGCCTATTCAACAATTAGTTGATGATTACGTAATGATGGATGGTTCCAAATTCGATTGGTCCAATCCGGAACATGCCGCAGATCCTTATGCTAATAGAGATCCCAGATTCTATGCAACTATCTTGTTCGATGGTGCTGATTGGAAGCCAAGACCTTCTGATGTTGCCACTATGGATCCCAACGATCAAATCCAGACCGGTTCCTACGATGATGGTTCAGGAGGAGTAATTCCAGGCATCGACACAAGAGATTCCCCAATAGAAAATTGGAATGGAAGTAGAACTGGCTACTATGTAAGAAAGTTCATTGATGCTGACCCTGGCGTGGTTGACAATCAATCTAGTGCTCAAGTAGTTCCATGGCCATTTTTACGATACACAGAAATGGTCTTGAACTATGTTGAGGCTTCCATTGAAACGGGTGATGAGGGCGAAGCGCTATCTTGGCTCAATAAAATTCGTTTCAGAGCTGGCTTACCTGCCATTGCGGCTTCAGGTACTGAACTTATGGATATCTATCGGAATGAACGAAGAGTGGAGTTAGCATATGAAGAGCATCGGTATCATGATGCCAGAAGGTGGATGATCGCTGCCGAAACACTTGGTAGAGGTATCAAAGTTATGAAAACCACAGCCACCTTAAAACCGGGAATGACACCACTATCTCCTTATCGACATGACAAAACGGTATATGACTATACCTATAATGTTGTTGATAATACCGAAAACGAAACCAGAACTTGGGATGATAAAATGTATTACCTACCAATCAGCAGAGATGAATTAAATCGCAATAGCTCATTGGTCCAGAATCCAGGATACTAGCTCCTAATTTAATGATTGAGATCATGGAAAAATCTATCTCGTTTGGGATAGATTTTTCTATTTTTACAAGACTATGCAGAAGCCGTATTTACTGATTGGTATCTTACTCCTTTTCGCGAGTATCGGCTGTAAAGAAAACGCAACCCAAAACGTGCCTGAAAAGACCGAAACACCAGACGCCCTCTTTTCGTTACTACCTCCGGAAAAAACCAATATCCACTTTCAAAACAAACTCACCGAAAGTCTAAACGCCAACGTACTCATGTATGAATACCTCTATAACGGTGGCGGTGTTGCAGCGGGCGATTTTAACGACGATGGACTTATCGACCTCTATTTCACCTCCAATATGGGTGAAAACAAATTCTATCTCAACACTGGCAACTTGACGTTTGAAGATGTCACGGCAAAAGCCAAGGTTTCAGGTAGACCAGGTCCTTGGAAAACGGGAATTACAGCTGCTGACGTCAATGGTGATGGTAAACTGGATCTGTATTTATGCTACTCGGGAGCCTTACCCCCGCAAAAAAGACAAAACCAACTGTTTATCAATCAAGGTGTGGATGCGAACAATGTCCCTATCTTTAAGGAACAAGCGGCCGCTTACGGGCTGAACAGTCCTGCATTTAGCAATCAGGCCTACTTTTTCGACTATGATCGCGATGACGATCTTGACCTTATTTTACTCAACCATAACCCGAAATCAGCACCCGTTTTAAACGAAACAAGCACCGCCGAATTCTTGAAAAAAGACGATCAATTGCAAGGAATTCGGCTTTTTGAACAAGATAAAGGGGTTTTTAAAGACGTCACTGTCAAATCAGGAATCAGCGGATCGGCCCTGACCTATGGTCTCGGTATAGGTATAGGCGACATCAATGGCGACGATTGGGTAGACTTTTATGTCTCCAACGACTACACCATTCCCGATTACCTCTACCTCAACAACAAAGATGGCACCTTTACCAACGGTCTCAAGGAGCAACTGGGCCATATCAGTCATTTTTCAATGGGCAACGATATTGCCGACATCAACAATGACGGCCTTACGGATATCTTTACGCTAGATATGCTCCCCGAGGATAACAAACGTCAAAAACTACTTCTGGCCCCTGATAATTACGAGAAATTTGACCTCAATCTTCGCAGTGGGTTCCATTATCAGTACATGCGGAACATGCTACAACTAAACAATGGCAATGGCACTTTTAGCGAGGTGGGGCAATTGAGTGGCATCTCCAATACCGATTGGAGCTGGGCACCGCTATTCGCGGATTATGACAATGACGGCGACAAAGACCTATTCGTAACCAATGGTTATTTCCGTGATTATACCAATCTCGATTTCATCAACTACATGGAGAATTATGTGCAATCGAAAGGACGGTTACAGCGTACCGATGTTCTCAATATCATAGAACAAATGCCTTCGTCTAATCTGACCAACTATATATTCTCGAATACTAATGGCATCGATTTCACGAATGTCACGGATGCTTTTGGAATGGACCAACCTGCCAACAGTAGCGGAGCCGCCTATGCCGATCTAGACAATGATGGAGACTTGGATATCGTAGTCAATAACATCAATACATCCGCCTTTGTCTATAGAAATGAAACGCAAAAAAAGGGCCGTAACTACCTTGCCGTAAAACTCCAGGGTAATAACGGAAATACGAATGGGATTGGTACGAAAGTCTCGATTTTTTATAAGGACAAACAACAACACCTAGAACAGTCTCCCGCGCGGGGCTATCTTTCTACGGTCTCTTCGTTTTTGCACTTTGGCTTAGGGGATACGAAGCAGATCGATTCGCTTTTAATCCGGTGGAATTCAGGTCTCCGGCAAGTGATAAAAGAAATCCCCTCGAATCAAATCTTGGTTTTGGAAGAAACCAATGCAGAAAATACACTTCCTAAAAAAGAGAAATCGGTCTCACTTCTAACCGCAATATCAAGCCCCATTTCTTTCGTAAATAAGGCAGCTTCGGTCAATGATTTTAAGAGACAGTCGCTTCTTATCGCACAACCTTCACATTCAGGTCCCGCAATGGCCAAGGGGGATGTCAATAAAGACGGTTTGGAGGATATCGTAATCGGGGGCACACAAGGGCAATCAGCACAACTATTCCTTCAGGGCGAAAACCAGCGCTTCCTTACATCAGGCGTCCCGGATTTTGAAGAAGATAAGGAGCGTCATGACACGGACCTTCGGATTTTTGATGCCGACGGTGACGGAAATCAAGACCTTTATATCGCTAGTGGGGGTTATCATGACTTCACTGCAGATGACATTCGCCTAAAGGACCGATTATATCTTGGTGATGGAAAAGGAGGTTTCGTGAAGTCTGCCGGGTCTTTGCCCGACTTAAGGCAAAGTACAGGTGCCATTGCTGAAAACGACGTTGACAATGATGGCCATATCGATATTTTTGTGGGTGGGCGGGTCATTCCTGGTAGCTATCCCGCAACCCCTAAAAGTTATATCCTACTTAACGACGGAAAAGGAAATTTTAAGGACGTAACGCCTACCATAGCCCCCGAATTACTTGATTTTGGCATGGTAACGGATGCCCAATGGATGGATTTTGATGGTAATCAGCGTAAAGATCTGCTTATCGCCGGGGAGTGGACCCCGGTTTCCATTTTTATCAATTCGGATAGCATTTTGACGGACAAAACAGACTACTATTTTGAACGTCCATTATTCGGCTGGTGGAATACCCTGGCAACGGCAGACCTGAATGGTGATGGAAGACCCGATATCATCGCAGGTAATATGGGCACCAACACCCAATTTAAGGTCAGTTCGGGTGAACCAGCGACACTTGATTACAAAGATTTTGATCAAAATGGTTCAATAGACCCTATTTTCAGTTATTATATCCAAGGTAAAAGCTACCCCTACCTCACACGCGATGAGCTCTTAGGACAACTGGCAAGCAAGCGTTCAAAATACACCAGCTATAGTAGTTATGCCGATGCGACCTTGGCCGATATCTTTGGCGACGAGGAATTGAAAGATTCTCAAAAATTAAAAGCCGACCACATGGAAACTACCTTATGGCTAAGCCAGGATGATGGCACATACAAAACGGCCGAACTCCCCAAACAAGCCCAGTATGCCCCGGTATATGCCATTTCAGTTTCCGACATCGATCAAGATGGAAACCTAGACTTGCTTCTATTGGGCAACAATGACTATTTTAAATTGCGCCTCGGAAAATTCGACGCGAATTACGGCACGCTCTTACTGGGGGATGGAAAAGGAAAATTTAAGTATCTTGACCAAAAGACCTCGGGCCTTGATATCAGGGGTAATGTGCGTAGCGCACACTGGATCGACGACATCTTGTTTTTAGCAATTTATGGAAAACCACTGAAAACCTTCAGGATTTCAATGCAGAAGGAAAAATGAAAACAATACACCCATATGCCGTTTTATGTTTACTTGCTTGCCTTGGTTTTGGCTGTTCCGAGCAACATGACTATTCCGAACAAGAGGTAGCCCTTGAATGGGCCAAAATGGCGACCCATATCACCCAATACACCCCCGCGAACTCCCCCACTTTCGCCTCGCGAGGTTTTGCTTATATTGGCTTGACCGGTTATGAGGCCATCGTCCACGGATATCCCGGCCATAATTCCATGCTCGGTCAGTTGAACGGACTTGAACAACTTCCGCAACCGGATAAGGAAGCGACCTATGATTGGGTACTTTGCCTCAATGCCGCCCAAGCCTCCATTATACACACGATCTACGTACAGACCTCGGACGAGAACAAGAAAAAAGTGGATTCCCTTGAAACGGCAATCTATCAAAGTTTTTCGGAAAAGCTTGAAGATATTTCCATCGCCGAACGTTCAGTGGCCTTTGGTCGAGCGGTAGCCGATGCCATTTTTGAATGGTCAAAAACCGATGGTGGACATCGAGGGTATCTCCGAAATTTCGATAAGGAAATGCAACATCCCGAGCGGCCGGGGTCTTGGAAACCCCCTTTGTTCGCCCAATCGTTCAGCCACCACCCGCTGCACCCTCACTGGGGCGAAAACAGAACTTTTGTACAGGGCAATAGGGACCTTCCACTACCGGAAATGATCCCATACGATACCTTGCCAGGCTCTCCTTATTACGAGCAATTCAATCAAGTGTACCAAAAAGATCTGATACTGACCCAAGAGGAAAAAGAGGCAGCGATATGGTGGGGAGACGACCCCGATGTAACGTTCACCCCTCCGGGTCACTCCTACTATATCACCTCCTTGGCCATTGCGCAAAAAAATCCCCCCATGATAACCTGCGTCGAGACCTATGCCAAAGTCGGTATTGCAGTAGCCGATGCCTTTATCAAATGTTGGGAATGGAAGTATCATTTCTTTACCGAACGGGCCAATACCTTTGTACCGAAATACATCGATCAAGAATGGGAGTCATTCTGGCCCGACCCACCTTTTCCAGCCTTCCCGTCGGGTCACGCGATTCAAGCAGCGACGGCTGCCGTGGTGCTAGAAGATACCTTTGGAACACCTTTTCATTTTATCGACCGAGCACATGAAGGGCGCGAACGTGACGAAGTCCGCGATACCGATTTTGTCAACAGGGAATTCAACTCCTTCTGGGAAGCTGCCCAAGAAACGGCTGATTCCAGATTTTATGGAGGTATTCATATTCCCCATGATAATGAAGTGGGATTGGAAAAAGGGAAAAAAGTAGCCCAGAACGTATTGAACCTTCAATGGAAAGCAAACCAATGAAACGAACGGTCTTGATCACGCTGTTTTTTCTTTACGTGACCTTCACCGTGCGCGGGCAAAAGTCGTTTACCGATATTACCGAATCAGCGGGTATCGACCATCGTTTTGAAGTTTATGAAGGCACTTTTGGAGGAGGAGTGACCGTATTTGACCTAAACAATGACGGTTACGAAGATCTTTTTATTACCAGTGGCACCGCAACGGATGTGCTCTACCTCAACAATGGCGACGGTACCTTCACGGATATTTATGACCGCTCAGGACTCGAATCAAGCCAAGGTTTTGTCACACAAGGGGCAGTGAGTGCCGATGTGAACCGTGATGGATTTAGAGATCTGTTTATCACCACAATCAGTACCACTGATGGCACCAATGTTATTCCAAGAGCAAAAAATCTACTCTTTCTGAACAAAGGCAATAGCACCTTTGAAGATGTCACTACTAAATTCGGATTGGATGACTTCAATTCATTTAGTACGGGAGGCAGTTTTGGGGACTTCAATGCCGACGGGTTTCCTGATCTCTTTGTGGGGAATTATTTCCAAAACTTCGAAGGCACCCTAGGCGTGCTAAAAGATGCCACTATTGTGAGCGCCAACCAGACCGCGAAGCCGTATCTTCTACTAAACCGAGAGGGCAAAAAATTCGAAAACGTATCCGAAGACTATGGCATAAACCATGAGGGTTTCGGGTTCGGGGCCGTATTCACCGACTTTGATAATGACGGGAACCAAGACCTTCTCGTCAATCAGGATTTCGGTTACAAGGCCGTGCCCAATTTTCTTTATAAAAATCAATATCCGAGAGCCCGTTTTGATGATGTTAGCGAACAAACAGGGATGGACCTGAAAGAGAACGCCATGGGATCGGCGGTAGGCGATTACAACAATGACGGACTGCTAGATTACTACGTGACCAACATCAAATTCAACCTCTTCATGGTCAATCAAGGAGACGGGGCATCGTTTGTCGATCAGGCCAAAGAACTTGGCGCCTATAGTTTTGCCATAAGCTGGGGCGCTAACTTTGCCGACTTCGATCACGATGGTGATTTGGACCTTTACGTGGCAAACGGCGATTTGAATCCCAATTGCACTCCCATGGGGAATTTTTACTTTGAAAACGAGGATTTTAGATTTATTGAAAAGGGCAGGGAGTCTGGTACAAATGATTACGGTATTGGACGCGGATCGGCAGTTTTCGATATGGAAAATGACGGTGACCTAGATATTGTGGTCGTCAATCAAAAAGCGGTACAGAACTATCCGACCGCATCCCACACCCGCTTGTTGCGCAATGATGCCGTAAGCGGAAACTGGTCAAAGGTGGCCTTAAATGGTATTGATTCGGATAAAAACGGAATTGGAGCTCGAGTTGAAGTCGTTGCAAACGGTATTCGAATGATACGCGAAATCGATGGTGGAGGGTCGAGTCATCTCTCGCAGAATTCCATTATTGCCCATTTCGGACTCGGGCAAGCGAGCACTATTGATTCTTTAAAGGTGATATGGCCCGGGGGACACCTACAACTCTTGACAGACCAGCCGATCAATACGCTGCTGACTATTACCGAATCGGAGAGACCAACAAACTATCCTTTCGGAGTTACTATTGGGGCGTTGGCCGTGGCCCTACTTTTAGGAGGTGTTTTTTTTAGAAGAAAATCGAAACGGAAATCCTCCTGACCTCTAGTCTTTCCGTTTCATTAAATTCGCGCCGAATTCATGTAAAAGAGCCTTTTTCTCGGGGCTGATATCAAGTTCGCTCAAGGTTTTGAAAGCACTTTCGGTATAGTTCGCAATGGCAAGTTTGGTTTGCTCCGCTGCTCCACTCGATAAAAAGATTTCCTTTATAGAAGCGACCTTGGCCTCCGGGTTTTTGGGCTGAATGGAGTACAGGTCAAGAATGGCCTTTCGTTCAAGCTCGCTTCCTAGCGCTACCCCTTTTAAATAGAGGTAGGTCTTCTTGTTCTCTATAATGTCACCGCCCACTTGCTTCCCAAAAGTTTTGGGGTTTCCGAATGCATCCAAATAGTCATCTTGTAGTTGAAAGGCAATCCCAAGATTTCTTCCAAAGTCATAAATACCAACACGCTCTTGTGGTGAAGCATCCGCGACGATAGCGCCCATTTTCAAAGCGGCACCTACTAAGACCGCGGTCTTATATTCAATCATTTTGAGATACTCCTCGACCGTAACATCGTCCCGGGTTTCAAAATCCACATCATACTGTTGGCCTTCGCACACGGCTATGGCCGTTTTACTGAAAAGCTGCGCCAAATCGCGGAATGTTGGGCCCGCATAATTCTCGAATAACTGATAGGCCGTAATCAACATCGCATCTCCCGATAAAATACCTGTATTCACATCCCACCTCTCATGCACAGTCTCCCTTCCCCGACGTAATGGCGCATCGTCCATGATATCATCATGGACCAATGAAAAATTATGAAATACCTCTATGGCAAGAGCGGCATCCATGGCCTTGCGGTAATCGGTACCGAAAACCTCCGTTGCCATCAGCACCAGCACAGGACGCAGCCGTTTACCCCCTAAATTCAGGATATAGGTTATCGGTTCGTAGAGATTAAAGGGCTCTTTGGTGGTTGTTTTCGATTCTAGATATGAAATGAATTCATTTCGGTAATACTCGATGGCATGCATGCAGCTGATTTTCTTCAAAAATACATCCAAATTACGAAATGAACACACCTCTATCGCATGGCACAACTACAAAATCAAAAAAAGCGTAGCGAAAATGCAATAGCTTTGAAAAACTTCGTCTCTATAGGTGAAGATACGTCCAAAGTGACCTTGAAAAATGTCCGACAACCAAAATCACAATAACCTCAAAGCCTTTTTCAAAAAGGAGTATCAGTCCTTGAAGGTATATACGCAATCGCGCATAGACGATACTGCAGATCGCGATGCGGAGGATATTATTCAAGATGTTGCCCTTAAAATATTATCAAGACCTGATAACCTTTCACCTATCGATAATATTGCCGGATTTGTCTACAACTCCATCCGCAATAAGGTCATCGACTTGATGCGCTCCAAAAAAAGGGAAATCAGTGCTGAAGGCGAGATCGAAAACCGGCTAATGGAATTTACCGAACTCCTATACGGTCCTTCCGACAACAGCTATTCTGAATCGACCAAAAAAGCATTAAAGCAGGCTCTTAGGAACTTGAAGCCCGACTACAAGAACATCATTAGGGCTATTGATTTTGAAGGATTCACCTATAAGGAACTTTCGGTAGAAACCGGAATTCCCGCAGGTACCTTAATGTCGCGGCGTCATCGTGCCATCGCGATTTTGTATAAAGAATTAAAGACAAAAAAAGAATTTACGAACTAAAAAAAACGATATGGAAAAATATGTAGAACATCAAGTCAAAACCAAAGTGGAAACCTTCTTTAAGGGGTTCTTCAAGGTAATTTTTATGGTCATTGCCGCGGCGATCTTCATTTTGCTATTCGGATATGGATTTATGCTATTGTGGAATTGGTTGATGCCGGACGTATTCGGACTCCCGAGTCTGGGCTATTGGAAAGCTGTCGGTATTCTGGTCATGGCCAAGTTATTGTTCGGCAATTTTGAAGGCAAAGGCCACAAAAAACCTTCAAAAAAATCGCGTCGCTCGTTCAAGGAGTGGAAAAAAGATTCATGTCAAAATGATTTTTCAAAATGGGAATTCTACGATGACTTTTGGAAGGAAGAGGGTGAGAAAGCCTTTGAAGACTATGTAGAACGCCAACAGAACAACGAACAATGATATGTATCACAACGTATGTTAAATAAATGTAAAACTTTGGAAACTTTAAATGTTTTTAAAGTTTCCTGAACTATATTTGTCGCCCGATTATGAAAGAAAAGATTCTTGAAAAGGCGACGGATATGTTCTTGAACTACGGTTTCAAGAGTGTTACCATGGATGATATTGCCAACCAAATGGGCATTTCAAAAAAGACCATCTATGCGCACTATGAGAACAAGACGCAGTTGGTAGAAGACAGCTCGATGTACGTGTTCGATATTATATCAAATGGCATCGACCACATTTGTGACCTACAAAAGAATCCCATTGAAGAACTTTATGAAATCAAGAAGTTCATCATGATCAACTTGAAAAACGAAAAATCATCACCCCAATATCAATTACAGAAGTATTACCCCAAGGTGCATAATGCTCTTCGGAACAAGCATTTTGAGGTAATGCAAGAATGTGTCATCCGGAATATCGAAAAAGGTATCGAACTGGGCATTTATCGCGAGAATTTAAACGTCGAGTTCGTATCACGGATATATTTTTCAGGGATTCATAGCATAAAGGACCAACAGCTTTTTCCTTTGGAACAATTTCCCATATCCGCCTTGATGGACGATTACTTGGAATACCATCTAAGAGGTATAGTGACGCCAAAAGGAAGAAAAATTTTAAATACGATCATCAATTCAAATCAAGAATAGCATGCGCAACCACTTTTTAACCTTTATTGCTTTAGTGACCCTAAGCGTTGTAACAGCACAAGAAGAAGTAACCGATACCTATAGTTTCACATTGCAGGAAGCCATCGAGTTTGCCTTGAAGAACAATTACAGTTCCATCAATGCGGATCGTGACTTGATAGATGCAAAAAAACAGAAGTGGGAGACGATTGCAACCGGACTGCCCCAAGTTACCGGCGCCATTGGATATCAGAACCAATTGATTCAACCTGTGGCCCAAATTCCGGCAGAATTTTTCGGAGGCGAACCCGGGGACTTTCAAACCGTCGTCTTTGGGCAACCACAGCAAGCAACGGCTACGGCCACACTGAGACAGCAGATCTTTGATGGGTCTTATATTGTTGGTGTACAAGCTACAAAAGCCTTCTTGAGCTATAGCCAGAACAACCGGGAGAAAACCGATCTGGAAGTTCAAAAAGCGGTTACCGAGGCCTATGGCAATGTACTACTGGCCCAAGAGAGTGTTTCCATCTTTGAAAAAAACAAGGCCAACCTTGAAAAAAACCTTTTTGAAACTACCAAGATCTATGAGAACGGCTTAGGTGATGAAGAGAGCGTAGAACAACTTCAGATTACCCTGTCGTCGGTTGACAATCAGTTAAAAAATGCCGTTCGTTTAGAGAATATCACACTGCAAATGTTGAATCTGGTTATGGGTATCGCCATCGATGCACCGACAAAATTAGAAGAGGACCTGGATGTTTTGACACAAAAGCAAATAGACCCTGCCCTTTTGGAATCCGAATTCAATATTGAAAACAATGTGGATTTCAAACTGGCCACGAATTTGAACGAGCAGCGGTACTACGAATGGAAGTTGGCGAAAAGCCGAGCATTGCCTACGTTGAATGCATTTGTCAACTATGGCGCAAATTCCTTTGGCGATGGTTTCGACTTCTTGGACAATGGTCAACCATGGTTCGAATCGTCCGTTTTGGGCTTCGACCTGAACATTCCTATTTTTAGTTCAGGAAAACGAAGTGCTGGAACGGCTAGGGCAAAAATCGCTTTGGAAAAGGCAAAAACGCAATTGACCGAGGCCGAGGAGCAAATTCGTTTGCAACTTGAAAGCTCTAAAAGCAATTATATTTTGGCGATCGAGCAATATGAAACCGCAAAGGAAAACCTCAACCTTGCCGAGCGAATAGAGAATAAAAACGAAATCAAATACAATGAAGGTCTGGCCAGTAGTTTTGAATTGCGACAAGCGCAAACACAGCTCTATGATGCGCAACAAAATTATTTACAAAGCATGGTCGAGGTAATCAATAAGAAAACCGAACTGGAAACCATTATCAACACTAAATCGTAAAAACGAACATCAATCCAAAATACTTTTAATTATGAAAAAACTTATCTACGTGTTTACCCTAGCAGTCGTTCTAGCCTCTTGTGGTGGAGGTGCGGAGTCATCGGTAAGTGATTTGATAGCGCAAGGTGATTTAGAAACACTGCGTGCAAAAAAAACCGAGATTTCAGAGAAACAACGCGAAATGGAAAGAGAGCTACAGCTATTGGATTCCGTAATTGCCGAAAAATCAGGGGAGGAGCGACTTCCATTGGTGACCACACTAATGGCGAAAGGGGAAAAGTTCGATCATTTCCTAGAGCTTCAGGGAGATGTTGAAACAAAACAAAACGTATTGATCTATCCTGAAATGTCGGGTACACTTCAACGCGTCACGGTCAAGGAAGGGCAACGTGTTCGAAAGGGACAACTTTTAGCCACCATAGATGACGGAGGAATGGCCAGTCAAGTTTCCCAATTGAAAACCCAAGCCGCATTGGCAAAAACCACCTATGAGCGTCAGAAAAGACTCTGGGAACAACAAATCGGTTCGGAGATTCAGTTCTTACAGGCCAAATCGAATTATGAGGCGACGGAAAATGCCGTACAACAAGCACAGAGCCAACTAGGGAAATCGACCATAAGGGCCCCTTTCAGCGGTATCATCGATAACGTCATCAAAGATCAGGGTACAGTGGTCTCTCCAGGGCCTGGTTCTGAAGTATTTCGAATCGTGAACCTATCCGACATGTACATCAAGGTCGATGTACCCGAAAACTATCTCGGGCGAATTGAGGAGGGAAAAGAAGCAAAAGTATTCTTCCCGATTCTAGGGGACACCATCACCTCGAAGATCAGGCAGACCGGGAATTTTATCAATCCAAGCAATCGCGCTTTCAGTGTTGAAATACCGGTTCCGAACAAAAAAGGCAACATCAAGCCGAACCTTTCGGCGCGAGTGAGCTTAAATGACTATAGTAATGATGGGGCCATATTGGTACCTCAGGGTATTATTTCTGAAAATGCAGAGGGTGCCCAATACGTATATGTGGCAGTGGAACCAAATGGTGATAAGGCGGTGGCAAAAAGGCGAATCATTCAAACCGGAAAAACCCAAGGAAGCATGGTCGAAGTGCTCTCCGGAATTACAGAGGGCGACCTTTTGATCAAAGAAGGAGCCAGAACGGTTAAGGAGGGTCAAAACATTCAGATTTTAAATAGCAGTACCGATGAGTAAGCAAAAGAAAAACGTAAATAAGGAATTTGGGCTGTCGTCGTGGGCTATCGACAACCCCTCGGTGATATTTGTCATGATCGCCATCCTTTTATGGGTAGGGTACCAGGCGTACCAGGCGATGCCACGGGAAGATTATCCTGAAATTGTGGAGACAAAGGTCTATGTAAGTACTCCTTATCCCGGTAATACCGCCGAGGATATCGAACGGTTGATCACGGATCCTTTGGAAGATCGGTTGAAAAATGTGAGCAACGTTGTTGAGACGAGTTCTACTTCACAAGAAGACTATTCGATCATTACCGTGGAATTCGATGAGGATATCACCGTCGAACAGGCCAAGCAAAAGGTAAAGGACGAGGTCGATAGCGAAAAAGCAAGTGAAGACTGGCCTACCTTTAATGGAGCGAAGGTAGAACCGAATATTTTCGATTTGAACCTTGCGGAATCGTTCCCCATCATGAACGTGAATTTCACGGGAGATTATCCGGTCGAAAGATTAAAGGAGTATGCGGAGTATCTGGAGGACGAAATCGAGAATCTTCCCCAGGTCAAGGAGGTCGATATTCGAGGGGCACAGGAAAGGGAAGTTGAAGTTGCCGTAGACGTCTATAAGATGATGGCGGCCAAGGTGAGTTTTCAAGATGTCATCTCGGCCATCGGAAATGGCAATATGACCATGTCCGCGGGAAATATAAAAACGGCCGAGCAACGACGGACCATTCGTGTTCTTGGTGAAATTCAAAATCCCCAAGAGCTCAATGAATTTGTAGTCAAATCAGAAGACGGAGCGGTTTACCTCAAGGATATCGCTACGGTAACTTTTGACGAAGAGGACAAAACTACGTATGCCCGCGAATTCGGGGAAAGTGTAGTCATGCTCGACATTAAGAAACGTTCGGGTACCAATACCATTGCCGCTACCAGACAAATACGCGAACTGGTGAAGAAGGCACAAGCAGAATACTATCCCGCCGATTTGAATATTTCGATTGCCAATGATTCGTCTGACAGAACGCTAAACCAGGTAGATGACCTCGTGAACAGTATCATTTTCGGTATCATTCTAGTGGTCACGGTATTGATGTTCTTCCTAGGTTTCCGCAATGCCCTTTTTGTGGGGTTTGCTATTCCAATGTCAATGTTTATCTCCTTCTTCGTACTCAACACGCTTGGCGTAGTCGTCGATGGTCTCAGCTTCACACTGAATACCATGGTACTTTTCGGTATGATTATGGGGCTAGGTATGTTGGTGGATAACGGTATCGTGGTGGTAGAGAACGTCTATCGCTTGATGAGTGAGGGCATGCCGCGTATCGAGGCCGCGAAAAAAGGAATTGGTGAAATCGCCTATCCGATAATTATCTCGACCGTAACGACCGTGGCCGCTTTCGTACCCTTAGGACTTTGGCCGGGACTCTTCGGTCAGTTCATGATCTATTTTCCCGTTACGCTGTCCGTGGTACTGGGCTCATCATTGTTCGTTGCCTTGTTTATGAATTCAATGCTGGTTTCGCAATACATGGAAATCGGTGACAAGGAAATCAGCCTCAAAGGTCTCATTCGTACATCCGCCATCTTAGGGGGTATCGGACTTCTTATTTTGCTCGTTGGAGGACCTATTAGAGGACTGGGTACCGTCATGATCTTTACGGCACTTATGTTCTGGGCCTATAAATACGGCATTAAGGGATGGGCGAACGCTTTTCAGAACAAAGTCATGCCACGTTTTGAAAACTGGTACGAGCGGCGGATCAAACATGCCTTACGTGGAGGTAACGTATACTGGTATTTTGGATTGACCGTACTGCTATTGGTCGTAACCTTTATGCTTTTTGGGATGTCGATAGGTTCCGGAAGGACGAAAATCGAGTTTTTCCCAGAAAATAGTCCAAACGAAGTATACGTCTATATTGAATACCCGGAAGGGACATCCATTGAAAAGACCAATACCATTACCAAGGCCATTGAAGAACGGGTCTACAATGTGGTTGCACGCGAAAAATACAAGCGGGACGGCGACTATAATTACTTGGTAGAATCGGCCGTTTCCCAAGTAGGTGAAGGGGCAGGAAATCCACAAACCGATGGAGGATCCAACTCTGAAATGCCCCATCGTGGCAAGGTGACTATCTCAATGCGCGAGTTCAAGTACCGCAACGGTCTTGATACGGAAGAATTGCGCGGGGCCATCCAAGAGGATCTAGTGGGCATTTACCCGGGCGTGTCGATTTCCGTAGAAAAGCTCAATGAAGGTCCACCAGCAGGATACCCCGTAAATATTGAGTTACAGGGCAAAGATTACGATGAGTTGATCAGCACTGCCGAAGATATTCGCGTATACCTGAATAGCAAGAACATTCCGTTTATCGAAGAACTGAAAATCAATGTCAATAAGAGCAAGCCTTCCATGCAGGTCGTGGTCGATCGGCAAAAAGCTGGGGAACTCGGTGTCGCCGTAGGCCAAGTCGGCAATCAACTTCGTCGCTCGTTATTTGGTGAAAAAGCCGGTGTTTTCAAGCAAGACGGTGAAGATTACGATATCAATGTCCGTTTTAAAGAAGACATACGCTTTGATAAAAATGCCCTCTTTAATCAGAATATCATCTTCAGGGACCAAGCGTCAGGTCAGATCAAGGAAATTCCGGTATCGGCCGTCGCCTCTCAAAGGAATTCATCAGGTTTCAGTTCCATAAAGCATAGGGATGGCAACCGAGTGGTCACCGTATACTCAGGGCTCACTGCAGGAGGAAACCCAGCGCAGGTGGTAGACCAAGTACGGAAAGAGATGGAAAACTATACCGGTATTCCGAGCAATATCAAGGTGGATTATACTGGGGAAATCGAAGAACAGAACAAGCAAATGAATTTCTTGGTCGGTGCCTTTTTTGGAGGTCTTGCCCTGATCATGCTTATTTTGATTTTCCAATTTGGTGGCATTTCAAAACCCCTCATCATTATGATCGCCATTTTCTTGAGTTTCATAGGGGTCTTCGGTGGCCTAATGATAACAGGCTGGTCATTCGTAATTATGATGACCATGATGGGTATTATTTCGCTGGCCGGAATCGTAGTGAATAACGGTGTTGTGCTATTGGACTATACCCAAATTCTAATCGATCGTAAAAAGGTGAAGTTAGACCTTGACGACAAAGATCTACTGACTATGGAAGACGTCACCGTAGAAATTACAAAAGCCGGTAAGGCAAGGTTACGCCCGGTAATATTGACGGCCATAACCACGGTTCTAGGGCTGATTCCATTGGCGATCGGTCTGAACATCGATTTCTTTTCGCTCTTTGCGAGTTTTGATCCAAAAATTTATTTTGGCGGTGATAATGTCGTTTTCTGGGGTCCACTTGCATGGACCGTCATCTTCGGATTGATCGTGGCGACTTTTTTGACCCTCATCATCGTACCGGTATTGTTCAATATTACGTACCGTATCAAAACAAAGGTGCGAAGTTGGCAGAAACCGGAAACAAATCCCGAGACGGAGCCGTTGATCGAAAATGAAGAATTCGATGTGCTTCCCAAGACTGGCACTTCAGATTAAAAGACGAAAGAATCCGCTTTATCAAGCGGATTCTTTTTTTCCTACCACTTACTCCCGAATACTTCTTAAATTTGCAGCTTAAAATAAAATGAAATGTATCGGAGTCATACCTGCGGCGAATTACGAGAATCCCATATCGGCCAAAAAGTAACCCTTTCGGGCTGGGTTCATAAAACAAGGGATAAAGGTTTTGTGGCCTGGGTCGATTTACGTGACCGCTACGGTATCACACAACTGGTTTTCGATGAAGATCGCACCTCCACGGAATTACTGGAACAAGCGAGAGGCCTAGGCCGTGAATTTGTCGTTCAGGCCATGGGAGAGGTCATCGAACGTGCTTCGAAGAATCCGAATCTGCCCACCGGCACCATTGAGGTTTTAGTGGAAGAAGTCACTATTTTGAACGAATCAAAGACCCCACCTTTCACCATTGAGAACGAGACGGATGGCGGAGAGGATATTCGTATGAAATACCGCTATCTCGATATTCGAAGAAACCCCGTAAAAGACAGCTTGATTTTTCGAAGTAAAGTCGCCATGGAAGTCCGCAAGCATCTTTCGAATCAAGGTTTCGTTGAAGTGGAGACCCCATATCTGATAAAATCCACTCCGGAAGGAGCACGTGATTTTGTCGTGCCCAGCCGTATGAACCCAGGACAATTTTACGCCCTCCCCCAATCACCACAAACCTTTAAGCAATTGCTTATGGTCGGTGGTCTGGATAAGTACTTTCAAATCGTAAAATGTTTTAGGGATGAGGATTTACGAGCGGATAGGCAACCGGAATTCACGCAGATCGATTGTGAAATGGCCTTCGTAGATCAGGAAGATATTCTTGATGCTTTTGAAGACCTGACCAAGCATTTACTTCAAGAAATCAAGGGTGTTACCATCGACTCCTTCCCAAGAATGACCTATGATGAAGCGATGAAACGTTATGGGAATGATAAACCGGATATTCGTTTCGGAATGGAATTCGGTGAGCTGAACACCGTAGCGCAGCATAAGGAATTCAATGTTTTCAATACGGCCGAATTGGTAGTCGGTATTGCCGTTCCGGGAGGCAATATGTACACTCGAAAAGAAATCGACAAACTGACCGACTGGGTTAAACGACCTCAAGTTGGTGCCTTGGGAATGGTGTATTGTAGATGCAATGAAGATGGAAGCTACAAATCATCCGTGGACAAATTTTACGATCAAGAAGATTTGGCCAAATGGGCAGAAGCTACCGGAGCTAAGGCCGGAGATCTCATCTGCGTACTATCGGGTGAAACAAATAAAGTAAGGGCACAGCTGAGCGCCTTGCGTATGGAATTGGCGGAACGCCTCGGATTGAGAAACCCGGACGAATTCGCGCCCTTGTGGATCGTCGATTTTCCACTTTTGGAACTTGACGAGGAAACCGGTCATTACCACGCCATGCACCACCCCTTTACCTCACCAAAACCTGGACAACTCGAACTCCTGGATTCAGACCCAGGGGCCGTGCGGGCCAATGCCTATGACCTGGTACTCAACGGCAACGAAATTGGTGGTGGGTCGATCCGTATCCATGATAAGGAAACACAAAGCATCATGTTCAAACACCTTGGTTTCACTCCCGAAGAAGCCAAAGCGCAATTTGGCTTTTTAATGGATGCCTTTCAATATGGTGCTCCCCCACACGGAGGAATCGCCTTCGGTCTAGATCGTCTTGTGGCCATTCTCGGAGGACAAGAAACCATTCGTGATTTTATTGCCTTCCCGAAAAACAATAGTGGTCGCGATGTGATGATCGATGCTCCGGCGTTCGTTGATTCAGAACAATTGAAGGAGTTGTCTTTAAAGCTTGATGTTGCTAAGTGACCGGGGTTCGGGGTGTCTAGAACGAACCAATGGTTGATGTAGTGAGAGTAACTACCGACTTCAACGCCATGTTTCAGGGAAAGAAGGGATTTATATACTCCATATTCTGTCAAATCCGGGTATTATTAACTAAGGGACTATCAGTCGTACCAGACGCAATCCTGCTTACCCGTCTGAATTTTGTATTTTTAGAGAAGCAAAAGCGCATATGGCCAACCCTTTCCAAAAACTGTTCACGCGTTTTCTAAAATGGCGGTATAAGCATATCTCCAACAAGACCTTCACCCATATTCTGGCTGTGGCCGTAGGTCTTTTGGCCGGTCTGGCATCCGTAGTATTAAAAAACCTGACGTTTTTTATTGAGTCTTCCTTAGAGAGCGGTATTGTATTTTCAAGTAATCAACTCTATTTCATACTACCGATTATCGGACTTACCCTGGTTTTTTTATATGTCAAATTCGTGCACAAAGAGAAACTTGAGCACGCTGTATCCTCCATTCTATTTTCCCTTTCGAAGAAGAAAGGAATCATACCCCTAAAAAAAATCTATACTCCCTTAATTACCGCTCCTTTGACCGTTGGTTTTGGTGGTTCTGTTGGGTTACTAGGTCCGGCTGTCGCTTCAGGTTCCGCTATAAGTTCGAATTTGGCCACGGCCCTACATCTGAACTCCAAAACTCGTTCACTACTCATTGCGTGTGCCTCCGCCGGGGCGGTGGCTTCTATTTTTCAATCGCCTATCGCAGCCATTATTTTCGCCGTGGAAGTGTTTAGTATCGATTTCACCATGTTATCGGTCATGCCGCTATTACTTGCCTCAATTTCCGGAGTACTTACCTCCTACTTTTTCTTGGGGAATGAAGTGCTATTTGATTTTTCGCTTACGGATAGTTTTCAGGTGAAAGACACCCTATTCTATATTTTATTGGGGGTGGGTACTGCTATTGCCTCTATCTATTTCACCAAGATGTATTTCGCCATCTTAAAACTTTTCGAACCCCTGAAGAGTCCGAAATACCGGTTATTGGTAGGCGGACTCGCTATTGGGATTATGCTCTATTTCATTCCACCCCTGTACGGTGAAGGGTTTGGTTTCATCAACAATCTACTTGACGGCAAGCACTTGCAAGCTATAGGCACTACCCCTTTTGATGCGTATACGTCGAACATTTGGGTGGTCATCGCACTACTATTCGGTTTGACCATTTTTAAGGCCGTCGCCATGACCACGACCTTTGCTGCCGGTGGTGCCGGAGGGATATTCATTCCCACCATGGTTATGGGAAGCGCCTTAGGCAATGTGGTAGCCAAGGTCGTGAATAACCTCGGGGTAGGTTTTGCTGTTTCCGAAAGTAATTTCACATTGATCGGAATGGCCGGATTGATCGCCGGAGTGCTCCATGCGCCCTTGACCGCTATTTTCTTAATTGCCGAGATTACTGGAGGTTACGAGCTATTTGTGCCTTTAATGATTACTTCGGCCATCTCATACCTGATTACCAAAAATGCCATCAATCATAACATCTATACCCGCGAATTAGCTGCCCAAGGTGCCTTACTCACCCACGATAAAGACGAAAACGTATTGACCGTTATGCAACTGGATGATGTCGTTGAGCAGAACTTCAAGACCGTACGTCCCGATATGTTCTTAGGCGATATGCTACACGAGGCCGTGGCCCATTCCACCCGAAACCTATTTCCGGTAGTGGATGAAAATGAGGTCTTGGTCGGTATCGTTCTCTTAGACGATATTCGTGAATTCATGTTTGAAACCAATCTTTACAGAACCACTATCGTATCGACCTTTATGAACAATCCACCGGAGATTATTTTTTACGAAAAAGACAATATGCGAACGGTAATGAAAAAATTTCAAGATAGCAACGCGTGGAATCTTCCGGTAGTAAAAGATGGAAAGTATTTGGGCTTTGTGTCCAAATCGAAACTATTGACCGCCTATCGGCGCGAATTGATTAATTTTACACAGTAGAAAGATGTTGCCCCAGGGCACACTTAGTTTGAATTGCTCTTTTTTATACCATGCGTTACCTCATCATACTTATCGTTATTGCCTCGGCCGGTTTGATTATCTATGGATTTAACCTTGATGATTCCCAAGAAGCGTTGGCCCATAAATGTATTGGATCGGGCACTTTGGGCTTGTTTCTGCTTGCCATGCCACTGTTTCTACTGACCGAAAGCAAGGGCAAAAAATTCAAGGATTATATGCTCACCGATGAAAGTGTTCGCAAAATGCAAGGTAAAGAACCTAGAAAACCGAAAGATTCTTAATTGAGATTACGCTTTTGGATAAAAAAGCGTTTGAGGAGATCGGAAGCCTCCTGTTCCAACACTCCGCCTACCACGACTGTCTTCGGATGTAGTTTGGTACCCATCGCTCCACAACCTCGTTGCGGGTCTTCCGTCGCATATACAATTTTCGATATTTGGCTCCAGTACAACGCGCCCGCGCACATTTGACAAGGCTCCAAAGTAACATATAAGGTACAGCCTTTCAGGTATTTACCCCCTAGAAAATTGGCAGCGGCTGTAATTGCCTGCATTTCGGCATGGGCGGTCACATCGTTCAATTGTTCGGTCAGATTATGGCTTCGGGCGATAATTCGATTTTCCACAACCACAATCGCCCCTATGGGCACCTCCCCTTTTTCAAAGGCCGCCTCCGCTTCCTGCAGGGCCTTTTTCATAAAATAAGTATCATCGTAGGGTAAAACCATCACATCAAAAATACGACTTTAACAGTACTGGCAAGGCGCTCAAAAAACGAATTTACCTTACATTTGTCGCTTGCAATGGCTTTATTAGAACACATCGATGCTCCCAGCGACCTTCGCCGGCTTAAAAAAAGTGAGTTGCCGCAACTTGCCCAAGAACTACGCGAATTCATTATTGACATCGTTGCGACCAAAGAAGGACATCTCGGAGCCAGTTTGGGCGTTGTCGAACTAACCATTGCTTTACACTACGTTTTTGATACCCCGAACGACCAATTGATATGGGATGTGGGCCATCAAGCCTACGGGCACAAGATTTTGACCGGGCGCAAAGATATTTTCGGATCCAACCGAAGACTAGGCGGAATCAGCGGTTTTCCCAAAATGAGCGAAAGTGCTTATGACGCCTTTGGAACGGGACATAGTTCTACCTCCATTTCAGCCATTCTGGGTATGGCTATTGCCGCTAAACTCAAAGAAGAACACCACAAACAACATATTGCGGTCATCGGTGATGCCTCCATCGCCAGCGGTATGGCCTTCGAGGGACTAAACCACTTGGGCGTGACCGATACCAATGTGTTGATTGTGCTCAATGACAATGCAATAGGCATCGACCCAAGCGTGGGTGCGTTAAAAAAATACCTGACCAACGTCAAAAAAGGAACCGCTAAGGAAGAAAATATTTTCGAATGCCTGAACCTGAACTATTCCGGGCCCATTGACGGGCACGATCTCGACACCCTAATAGTAGAACTTGAACGACTGAAATCCGTTTCGGGACCTCGATTACTGCACATAAGTACTACTAAGGGAAAGGGATTGCGACAAGCGGAAGAGAATCAAGTCACCTATCACGCTCCTGGTAAATTTGATAAAAAAACCGGGGAAATCTATGCGAAATCCAGCGCAAAACAACCGCCTAAATATCAAGATGTCTTTGGTCATACTTTAGTAGAGTTGGCCAAAGAAAACGACAAAATCGTAGGCATTACTCCAGCAATGCCAACAGGGAGTTCGTTGAAATTTATGATGGAGGAAATTCCGGATCGGGCCTTTGATGTCGGTATCGCCGAGCAACATGCCGTTACTATGGCGGCGGGAATGGCCACGGCCGAATTGATTCCCTTTTGTACCATCTATTCCACCTTTTTACAACGCGCCTATGATCAGGTCATTCATGATGTGGCCCTACAAAACCTTCCGGTGGTCTTTTGTTTGGATCGTGCCGGACTCGTCGGGCAAGATGGGGCAACGCATCACGGAGTGTACGATATTGCCTATTTACGATGTATTCCCAACATCATCATCTTTGCTCCCCTAAACGAAAGCGAGTTGCGAAATATCATGTATACAGCGCAGTTGGGCCTTGAACACCCCATTGCCATTCGGTATCCCCGTGGGTATGGCGTACTTCAGGAATGGAAAACCCCGTTTGAGCAAATCGCTATCGGCAGTGGTAGGGAATTGCGAAAAGGCTCGAAAGTCGCTGTGTTGTCTCTAGGACATATTGGCAATCGAGCGACAGACGTATTAGAGGAATGGGACAACCCTGCGGAAATCGGTCATTACGATATGCGTTTCGTCAAGCCTTTGGACACGAAGATGCTTGACCGAATCTTTGAAACCTACCCTGCTATTCTTACGTTGGAAGATGGCTGTGAAGCAGGCGGATTTGGAAGTGCCATTCTGGAATATGCGAACAAAACCGACCATCGCCCGATAATCAAAATAATGGGCATCGCCGATACCTTCATCGAACACGGCACTCCTGAAGAACTCTATGATCTAGCCAAAATAAGTACCTCGTCTTTAAAAGAAAACTTAAGTACCCTTATCAATGCAGTATAACGTTTTTCTAAAACTCCTTTTATTTCTACTCATCCCGCTACAATGGATGAATGCACAAGACACTATACCACCCGGCCAAGCGGTCGATACCACGGTCATCGATACCGTGGTCATTCGAAAAGAACAGTTCAAGGTCAAAAACATTAGACGGGGCGTCAATTTGACGAGTCCGTTTATCTCGTTCAAACAGACCAAGCCACTGACCCAGAACCTGAAAAAATTCAGGATACCCTCGTTTTGGGAACGTATCAACAAGATAGGAATCAATCTAAGCGAAGTCGCCTTTGTCAATTGGAATGCGGGGGGTAACAATGCGGTGTCGGCCCTTGGAACCGCTCGCTTCGCCCGGAATTACAAATTCAGATATATTCAATGGGATAATGAACTACAGTTTCGCTATGGTATCAACGCCCAGGAAGGACGAAAAATACGAAAGACCGATGATGCCATTCGTTTGACCTCTACCTTTGGTTATCGCCGTGACACCATCAGCAACTGGTACTATTCCGCTAAGGCCAGTTTCAATACCCAATTCTCCAACGGATTCAAATATCCGGATCGCACGACACCCATTTCGCGCTTTATGGCACCAGGATATTCGTTTTTGGGAGCAGGGGCCTCGTATATTTCGAAAAACCAGAAATTCAACCTATATATTTCTCCCATTACCCAGAAATCTACTTTTGTACTGGACCAAGATCTGGCCGATAAGGGCGCTTTCGGGGTTCAAAAAGCCGTTTTAGATACGGATGGTACTATCATTCAAGAGGGCGAAAATATCTTTTTGGAATTCGGTTTTTTGATTACGAACAATTGGGAAACCGAGGTGGCCAAAAATACGAACATGCGACACCGCCTAAGCTTATACACCGATTACCTATCCAGTTTCGGAAACGTCGATGTGGATTGGGAGCTGAATTTTGACCTAAAAGTCAACAAATACATCAACGCTTCCATCGGCACTCATATCATTTACGATGATGATATCCTCTTTGATGAACAAAAAAATGAAAACGGCGTTGTTACCGATCCCGGAGAACCACGCATACAATTCAAGCAACTTTTAGGAGTGGGCATTGCCTATGATTTTTAGAGACGACTTTATGCTTTAAGATCCCCAGACCAATCTCATAAAGCAACGCACAAAACGATTCCTGGGATCAAAGTTGTTTTCCCATGATCTTGTTGTGCATGTGAACGGCCGCACTATCGGATAGACTAGCGACATAGCAGCAAGTATTCAATAGAATTTGGTAGACAGAACCCGTTGTATTTTGATAAAACTCGGGAAGTGTATACAACATCAGCGCATCATAATTGGACCCTTCCCCATTTTTGATTCGGATCAGGGCAGTAATATAGACATCCAGAATATCGGAAATGATTTTGTAGCCTGCGATTTCCTTTTCGATGACCTCTTGCGATTGATAAATTTGGTCTACACTCAACGAGATAATATCCGAAATTTGAGCGGTGTACTTGCTTTTATCCAAAAGGGAGACGTTGAACGTTCCGTCTAAAATAGCCTCTTCATGTGCAACAAATACAGAGATGGCATCGGTAATCAGCGTATTGATGGCTAGCGCGCGCAGGTAGCTCAAGCGATCTTGTTGAAACCGCAGCGAATTATACTTTTTGGTATTGATGGAGTCCTTGACCAATTTAATCAGGTATTCGAGGGCATAGTCTTCCGAAATTAATCCGAGGTTGATGCCATCTTCAAAATCGATAATGGTATAACAAATATCATCGGCCGCCTCGACCAGATAAGTCAAGGGGTGTCTTGAAAAGCTGCTATCCGCCCCCGTTCTGGTCTGGATAAGACCCAATTCTTCAGCTACACCGATAAAACTATCCTTGTCTGACTGAAAAAAACCGAATTTTTTATCGGCGATGTGCTTTGTTGGTTTTTTGGGCAGTGATTCTTTGGGGTATTTCATAAATGCCCCTAAGGTCGCATAGCTCAATCGCAATCCACCTTCCACTCCTTCACGTGATTCGGTCAGCAATTTGAACCCATTGGCATTGCCCTCGAAATCGATGATATCTTGCCACTCTTTTTCGGTAAGAAGCGATTGGTACTGTTGACCGTTCCCTGTGGCAAAATACTCTCCAATGGCCTTTTCACCACTATGACCAAAAGGAGGGTTGCCGATATCGTGCGCCAAGGCCGCTGCAGCTACAATCGCCCCGAAGTCATTAAAGCGATACCCGTGCACTTCCTGTAAATGGGGGTGCTTTTCCAGCAATTTTTTCCCGGCAATTCGGCCCAGACTTCGGCCCACTACCGACACCTCCAAACTATGGGTCAAGCGGGTATGTACAAAATCGGTCTTTGACAAGGGAATCACCTGGGTCTTGTCTTGCAAGCTGCGAAACGCCGACGAAAAAATAATCCGATCATAATCGACTTCAAACCCCAATCGGGTTTCATCTTGTTCTTTTCGGAGTCTTTTATGGGTATCGCCAAAGCGCTTTAAGGAGAGAAGTTGTTCCCAGTTCATGTTCGTGGATTAATAACGCGCAAGATACTGATTTTTCAAAGCAGCCGTAGCCTGTAGGGCTACAAAGAATCGCTTAACATTCGCTTAATATAGTAACGTTTAGCTAACACTTTTACAATACATGTTTAACATACGGATAACTCGACTTTTACACCTGCATGGTTCTTTTGCAGCGGTATTTAAAATCAAACATAGTAAACTAAAAATGAAAAGAATTCTAACCATGCTGCTACTTGCAGCAGTAGTGCAGGTTTCTGCACAAGACACCGGCAGCGTTGCCGGAAAACTGTCGGACAAAGAGATGAACAACGATCCTTTGCCTTTTGCCAACATCTTAATCAAAGGGACCACCACTGGAACCACTTCGGACTTTGACGGTCTTTATGAAATTGCCGATTTGGAACCCGGTACCTATACAGTAGTATTTAGTTTCTTAGGGTATGAAACCGTAGAAGTGCCCGACGTGACCGTTGAGGCCGGAAAGGTTTCGACCATCAATATGGCGATGGCAGCCGGAGGTGTTGCTTTAGAAGAAGTAGTGGTCACCACCGTGGCACGAAAAGATTCGGAGACGGCGCTTTTGTTAGACCAGAAGAAAGCGATAACGGTCAAGGAGAGTATCGGGGCCCAAGAACTTGGTAAAATTGGCGTTTCCGATGCGGCAACCGCCACTACTAAAATTTCTGGAGTCACCGCAAGTGAGGCCTCAGGCGATGTTTTTGTTAGAGGTTTGGGAGACCGTTATCTAGCCACTACTCTAAACGGATTAACCGTTCCTTCCGATGATATTGATAAAAAAAATATCGATTTAGGGCTATTTCCAACCAGGGTTCTTCAAAACGTAAGTATCAGTAAAACCTACTCGGCCAGTGGTACTGCGGATGAGGCATCCGGAGCCATAAATGTAGCAACTCGTGAGTTGAGTGGAAGTAGTGAGCTTTCGGTGAGCACCTCTGCCGGAATAAATTCCAACGTTGCTAAAAGTGGCGTGTGGGACAATTTCAAAGTCTCTCCAAATTCCCGAAATACGGATTATGGATTTTATGCTCAAAACTTGAACACCCGAGAACTTGTCACCCAGCAAGGTTGGAATACATTACAACAAGACGCCCCTTTCGATTATTCCTATTCGATAGCGGCCGGAAAGAAAATAAAGGAAAAGCTTTCGGCTTTTTTCACTGCGTCGCATTCTCGTTCTTTTGAACATCGAGAAGGTGTTTTTAGACAGTTCCGCTCAAATTTCATCGATGATACTATTACAGATGCGACTACATTTAGTAAGAAAGTAGTAAATACCGCTCTTTTGGATTTGACCTTTTTGGCAAACGAAAAGAACAAAATAAAGTCAAGTACTTTTTTCGTGAACAAGTTGACGGAAGAAGTGTTTGAGGGAGGTCGAAATGGTGAGGCTACGATTTTTGAGGAGACCGCTCCTTCGGAAGGATTATTCCAATTCATTCGAGATCAAAACACCAAACAAACACGTCTTTTGGTAACCCAACTACTGGGCACCCATAGATTCGGTGAGAAAAATACACTCGATTGGGCCGCCGGATACAACTTATTAAGTGCAGACGAACCCAACCGAATCCGAAATGAGGTAAACTGGGACCCTAACGGTGTAGAGCCTGATTTTGATGTACAACTAGCTAGAAATGGCGGATTTCAGCAACGTAAGTCCAGTCAGGAAATCGAAGATGTTGAATTCAACGCGATTGTAAAAGACGCGCATCAATTTATCGATGAAGAAAATAAGACCTTCAAAATTGAGATTGGAGCATCCTATCGTACCAAAGAACGGGATTTTAGCTCTCAATTCGTTGGTGTAGAAGAAACACGGACAAATGCTATAAACCCGAGTTCAATAGATAATTTAGGTGCTATTTTTAGACAGTCCAATTTTGATGCTGGCCTTTTGGAAATCAATCTTTTGGGTAGCAATGCCAATGGCGAGCGCAAAGATATTTATCTGGGTAATCTAAATTCCACCGGTGCTTATGTCGATTTCAATTACGGCATAAACAAATGGAATTTCGACCTAGGACTTCGTTACCAAATTGACGATATCAGCGTTAATTACGATATAGGAAACTTAAATCCTCGAACAGGCATCAGTGAACAAGATTACAACAATCTTTATCCTAGCTTAAATATAAAGTACTCCCTAAACGAACTGCATGCTTTGCGTTTTGCTTTTAGCAGAACTATTACACTGCCCGAGTTTAAAGAAATAGCCCCTTTTAATTACGTATCTCCAACAGGCCAAATTACTCGGGGTAATCCTGATCTGATAGCATCGACGGATTTAAATTTCGATTTAAAGTGGGAATACTTTCCGTCCGCAGGTCAATTGGTTTCAGTTGCAGCCTTCTATAAGGACATAACGGATCCTATCAACCGTGTTAGGGAAAGAGGTTCAGCGGGGATTTTCTCTTACTTCAACTCAGGGGAAAAAGCGGAAATCTTTGGTCTTGAAGCAGAGACCAAAATCGATTTGATCAAAGCTATTGAAAATGATGAGGATGGTTCATTATCAGGTTCCGAGTTGAATCTGGTTTTTAATGCCACTAGGATGTGGCACACCCAAGATTTGAAAGAGGTTTTCAATGAAGATGGACAACTAGAAAGAAGCTTTAGATATAAAGGTATTTCAGAAACTGATTTAGAAGGTGCTTCTGATTGGATATTCAATACAAGCTTGAACTTTAATACAACCGGCGAAAACCCTTGGGCTGCTGCACTAACGGCAAACTACGCCTCAGATAAGATTTTTTCATTAGGAGTGCCAACCGACCAAGCAAATCGTGATACACTTTATGACGATGCTATCGTGGAAAACGGATTTGTTGTATTAAATACGGTGATAAGCAAGGAATTTGGACGGCATTGGAAGCTAAGTTTTAATGGCGAAAATCTATTGAACCCAGTAATCAAACAAACGCAATTGGTGAGAAGTCCGATTACGAATATTGAAACCGAGGAAACGGTTTTATCATATACATCAGGAGTTGGTATCAGTTTTGGCTTGAGTTATAATTTTTAGAACCTATTTATATACACTGAAATTGTTAATTCTTTAAAAATCCTAATTATGAAAATGAAACCCACAAAAATTTCAATGATTCTCGCGCTAGTGTTCGCTATCGTCCTTGCGAGCTGTAGTAGTGACGACAATGCCCCTGATCCTGGTCCGGATGCGGTAGAGCCAACTTGTACTGATGGAATTAAAAATGGAGATGAAACCGGTGTAGACTGCGGTGGTTCATGTACCGCTTGTCCTGAGGAACCTACTGAGAGTACCACCTTAACCGGAACCCTAACTGAAGATAGAACACTCGATGCAACCAAAACCTATACTTTGGAGAAAAGCCTCAGTGTTGAAGCGGGTGCAACTTTGACTATTCCTGCTGGAACCGCTATCAATGCTACTGTAGAAACTGGTGATGAAACCTCCACCTATATAGTAGTTCAAAAAGGAGCCAAAATCGACATTCAGGGTTCAGCGGCAGCGCCTGTTATTATGCAATCAACCGGTGGAAACTCCGGTGACTGGGGGGGACTTGTCATCTTAGGTGATGCGACTACGACTGAAGGTGTGGACGCTACTGCGGAAGTCGGAAACTTCAAATATGGTGGAACCACGGATACCGATGATTCAGGTTCGATTTCTTATTTAATCATCAAACATGCAGGTGCGCAAATCGATGCCGAATCACAGTACAACGGCCTCACACTTTATGCCGTAGGTTCCGGAACGACTATCGACTATGTTGCAATGATGGACGGTGAAGATGACGGTGTGGAGTTTTTCGGAGGTACCGTTTCTGCTAGCAATCTTTACTTCGAGAACAATCAAGATGATTCAATTGACTGGACCGAGGGTTGGAATGGAACAGTGACCAATGCCTACGTGCTACATACCGAAGAGGGCTTCTCTACAGCTGTGGAGGCAGATGGTGCAAATGGCAATCCTTCCTTGGTCAATTTCACTGCGGTTTCTACGGTCGGTGGGACGGCATTACAATTCAAAAAAGAGTCAGGAGCAACTATCACAGGTCTTTCCCTATCTGGCTATGATACTTCCATAGATATGAAAGACAATGGTCCACTCTCAAATATTAAGATAGAGGGTGAAGATGCAAATCCAGCAGAAGGCTACAATACTGCAGCTTCAGTGGACGTTGCTGACTTCGACTGGGTGAACTCTGACAATCAGCCTGAACCACAAGACATTGTTTTAACAGGTTCCATTACAAGCGATATGATGCTAGATGCCAATAACAATTATACACTTGAAAAAAGTCTGAGCGTAGAAGCGGGTGCGAAATTGACCATTCCTGCCGGAACAACCATTAATGCCACTGTTGAAACAGGAGACGAAACTTCGACCTACATTGTTATTCAAAAAGGAGCCCAAATTGACATTCAAGGTACTGCCCAGGCCCCAGTTCTTCTACAATCTTCAGGAGGAAGCTCCGGTGATTGGGGTGGTCTGGTTGTTTTGGGAGATGCCACTACCACCGAAGGTGTGGACGCTACTGCGGAAGTCGGAAACTTCAAATATGGAGGAACTACGGATACGGATGATTCAGGTTCAATATCTTATTTAATCATCAAACATGCAGGTGCGCAGATCGATGCCGAATCACAGTACAACGGTTTAACGTTATATGCTGTTGGATCAAATACAACAATTGATTATGTGGCCATAATAGATGGTGAAGATGATGGTGTGGAGTTTTTCGGAGGAACGGTTTCTGCAAGCAACCTTTACTTCGAGAACAATCAAGATGATTCGATCGACTGGACAGAAGGTTGGAATGGAACAGTGACCAACGCTTATGTTTCACATACTGAAGCCGGATTTTCTACTGCTGTTGAGGCAGATGGTGCTAATGGCAATCCGAAGCTAATTAACTTCACAGCTGTCTCCACCGTAGATGGAACGGCATTACAGTTCAAAAAGCAATCCGGAGCAACGATTACAAACCTTTATTTGGAAGGTTATGAGCTTTTGGTTGACATGAAAGATGCTGGTCCATTAGCGAACATTCAAATTGACGGTGCCGATGCGACGGTTGAAGGTCCTTACACTTCAGGAACCAAAGTAGATGTAACTATGTTTGATTGGGCTACAGGAAACTAAGCCTCAATTAAATACCACTGAAAACCCTGCTGAAGAGCGGGGTTTTCTTTTGATACCCCAAGGAAATCTGTTTTCATTTGTTTACAACTTAACCTTTTTCTTACCCAATTTTAATCTATAGCTAACCTTAACTTTACATTCGACAACGTTATTTGCAGCAAATAGAATCACGCAAATGAAAAATTGTCTTGCCATATTCCTTTTGATGATGACCACCATCGGATTCGCTCAAAACCAAGGGGGTCTTAGAGGTACTATTTTGGACCAAGAAATGCATAACGAACCTTTGTTATTTGCCCATGTGCAATTGAAAGGAGTAGATGCTAAAACTGAGACCAATTTTCATGGCAATTTTGAATTTGGCGCTTTGGAGAGTGGCGAATACACCTTGGTCGTAACCTACGCGGGATATGAAACCATTGAAATGCCTATCGCAGTGAAAGCAGATGAAATTACACAGGTAAGTTTGGGTATGGGCGCCAAACAAATCAGCTTGGAAGGTGTCGCTGGCTTAGAATCATTAGTAAGAAAAGAGGAAACCGTTTCCAACGGCGCAGGACTTCAAAAAGAATAACTCAAGACGAGGTTATAGTTGAAATAGTTTACAAAAAAAAGCATCCCGGTTTTTTCGGGATGCTTTTTTTGGGGGGAAACTTCTGCTAATTTTTTACCACTGGTGACTCTTTCTGAATACCATTCACACTAGCAATCGCATTATTATCATAAATTACGTCTTTCTTATCTCCTTTAGACCAAAACACCCATTTCCCGGTTTTTAGTCCGTTCACATAAGAACCTTTTGATATCTTCTCGCCCTGCTCATCATAGCTGATCCAATTGCCGTGAAGCTGCTTCTCCAAATTGAAGGTCCCCTGTTGGCTTATTTTCCCATTCTCGTGAAAATAGGTAGCCTCTATAAGGTTTGTTTCCTCGTTCAACTTCAGTTCAGGCTGTTGCTGTGCAAAGGAAATTGCGGTGCAACATAGTATAGCGAGTGTCAAGATTGTATTTTTCATAGTACGAATATTATATCACAAAGTTACATAAATTTTACGTTTAAACAACTTTTGCTTAACATTAAATTTACATTGATAACGAGAAATAAACCGCTTTGGTATTTCGGCCCTCTATTTTTTTTTCAATTTATATAGGGTTTTCAAGACTTTGAACGTAAAAACTCGACGTATAAGTATCCTTTAGACCCAAATCTGATTCGCCATAGCCCTAAACCATTTCATAACATTAAATTAACCTACAAACTGAATTATAGTAGCACTTTTGTGATTGACCTAATTGATGGCCAACCATCTGCATTCTTACGTGGAAGAGAACATTTATCTATTTATGATTATTGCACTTGCTGTGCTCGCCATAACCGACTTGGTAGTGGGCGTCAGCAACGATGCGGTCAACTTTTTGAACTCGGCGATCGGATCGAAAGCGATTTCATTTAAAACCATCATGATCGTTGCAAGTGTGGGTATCGCCTTTGGGGCCATGTCATCCAGTGGAATGATGGAAGTCGCCCGGAAGGGCATATTCAATCCGTCTGAATTCGTTTTCGCCGAAATCATGATCATCTTTATGGCGGTAATGATTACCGATATTCTCCTACTCGACTTTTTCAATACCCTGGGAATGCCAACCTCGACCACAGTATCGATCGTATTCGAACTGCTGGGCGCAGCCGTGGCCATTTCCCTGGTCAAGATTGCGGCCACAGGAGGAGGTTTCGCTGAGCTCGATGGCTATATCAATACCGAAAAGGCAACCCAAATCATTCTGGGCATTTTGCTTTCCGTAGTTGTGGCTTTCACTATTGGTGCCTTGGTACAGTTCATATCGCGGATGTTGATTTCGTTCAAATTTGCCGAAAGACCGAAATGGGTGGGTGCGCTCTTTGGTGGATTCGCCACTACCTCAATTATCTATTTCATTATCGTCAAAGGCCTTAAGAGCGCTTCGATTTTTAGTCCCGCAATACTGGATTATATAGGTCAACATCCGGAAGTTTTTCTTTTTGGCAATTTCATTATTTGGTCTTTTTTCTCATGGTTGGCCAGTAATTTTCTAAAAATCAACATCTATACCTTCATCATTGTTCTCGGCACATTTGCCTTGGCCATGGCCTTTGCGGGCAATGATTTGGTGAATTTTATCGGGGTTCCCCTAGCGGCCCTTGAATCGTTCAATTCTTGGAGTTCTTCCGGTACTACTGCAGCAGAATTTACCATGGAAAGCCTTTCACAAGCGGTGCGAACACCTACCTATTTATTATTGGCATCGGGAGTAATCATGGTCATTACGCTTTGGTTCTCGTCCAAAGCGAAAAACGTGGTGAAGACCAGTGTCGACCTATCGCGTCAAGATGAGGGCGATGAACGTTTTCAGCCTAATTTTCTATCACGACAAATTGTGAAATTCTCTATTCAGGCTTCCGAAAATCTCGGAGGTATACTTCCCAAAGCACTCGTTGAGAAAATAGATTCCCGATTTGAAAAGCCCTATGTCTATATTCCAAAAAGCAGGGTTCAAGATTTGCCCGCCTTTGATTTGGTCAGGGCAGCCGTCAACCTTATGGTCGCCAGTGTACTCATTTCAATCGCAACTTCAATGAAACTTCCCCTTTCAACTACCTATGTCACCTTTATGGTCGCCATGGGTACTTCCTTGGCCGATCGTGCCTGGGGACCTGAAAGTGCAGTGTATCGGGTCGCGGGAGTGCTCAACGTTATAGGCGGGTGGTTCTTTACGGCCATCAGTGCCTTTACGGCTGCCGCTTTCATTGCCTATATCATACATCTCGGTGGTATTTGGGCCGTGGCAGTACTTTTAGTAATCGCCTTTTTATTGATCGGCAGAAATTACCTTTCGCACAACAAAAAAATGAAGGAGACAAAGCTTGAGGAACGACTTCAAAAATCGGAAAGCCATTCGATTATCGGGTTGATCGAGGAGAGTTCTTCGAACATGTCAATGGCCATAGAGCGAGCGAATAAAATATATACGCAAGCGATCGATGGCCTTTCAAAACACGATATCGACCGTCTGAAAAAGAGTAAAAAGGGGATTACCAAACTGGACAGCGAGGTGGAAGACCTTCGAGGAAATATCTTTTACTTTATCAAAAACCTAGATGAATCGAGCGTTGGCGCCAGTAATTTTTATATCACCGCTTTGAGCTATCTACAAGACATGACCCAATCGCTTGAGTATATCTCGAAAGCGAGCTACAAACATGTACATAACAATCACAAAAAATTACGCTTTAATCAAATTAAGGACTTGAAGGAAACGGATATTTTCATTGACGAACTCTTTTCGGAAATCAAGACTATTTTTGATACCAAAGCTTATGATCAGTTGACCCAGATCATCATGAACAAAGAGGTGTTGATGACTACTTTGGATCAAAAAATAAACAAACAAATCGAGCGCACCAGGGCGGATGAATCGAGCCCGAAAAACACGGCTTTGTACTTTAGTCTGTTATTGGAGACCAAAGATCTGCTCAAAGCAACTATGAATCTGTTGGAGATTTATGACCAACATACGAATGTGCCTACCCTATAACAACTATCCCATGATGTTCACAAAACTCTTTCTCTTCATTTTGACCTTCTCCTTTTTTTCAGTGACCGCTCAAGAGTTATCCGGTGGTGAATTACTGAACAAAGCCATTCAATACCATGACCCAAACGGGGCGTGGCCTGGCTTTAAAGGAAAAATGCAAATTACGATGAGCACCCCTGATGGGAAAGACAGAGTGAGTGCTATTACGATGAACCTACCCAAAGAGTACTTTCAAGTCGTCGCAACCAAGGACGGGGTAACCTTGAGCCAAACCGTTGACAAAGACAATTGTGAATTGGCACTCAACGGCAGTACGGACATTTCAGAAGACGACAAAAAGAAACATCGCCTGACTTGCGACCGGGCGACGATGTACAAAGATTATTATACCTATCTCTACGGGTTACCGATGAAATTAAAAGATCCGGGAACTCTAGTAGCCCCGAAAACCGAAAAGCGAACGTTTAAGGGCAAGACCTATCTCGTACTCAAGGCTACCTACGAAAAGGAAGTCGGTGAAGATGTTTGGTATTTCTATTTCGACCCGAACACCTATGCCATGGAGGTCTATCAATTCTATCATGATGAATCTAAAAATGATGGGGAATATATTCTTCTCACAGGAGAGCAAGAAATAGCAGGAATCAAAATGCCGAAGACCCGGGCCTGGTATTACAATAAAGACGACAAATACCTGGGCACCGACGTTCTGAACTAGGCTTCGTCCTCATTTTCATCCGCAACCCCCGTTAGCAACCTCTTATTCTGGTTTCTACGCTATCTCTGTAACGCTGGGATGGACACTGTTCTAAACCTCAGCCCACCGTTGCTTATTCCTAAAAACAATGGTTATTTGCTGATGGCCTGACTACCCTTTCGGGCCAAAATAGGCGTTAACGCAAATTACCAATAACTACATTGCCAAAGCTATCCTATAGATTAGACTATTTTCTTTCCTCGAGGTATGGACTTGTAGTATACATCCAATACCGACTACAGTTGGCCCACAATAGCACCATAAAATGTAAGTGGACCCAAGGCAGAGCACCCAAGAAAAAAGGAAATTCTGATAGGGCTTGACTTTCATTCCACTTGGTATGACGTTTTTTATACCAATGAGGAAAGACAGAAGACTCCTTTACCCAACTTTATAGACGAGTGGTTTTCGGCCTTGGAACAGCATATTCCGGGGTATCGTGTAAACGAAAAATCAAGTAATAGTACAAAGCCCGTATCAAAAGGCTGGTTTCTCTATGGTCAAAATGCCGAGGGAATCACCTATGAAATTGGGGATGAAACCACGAAGGTTACTATAGCGTTAATAGGGGCTGCGTCTGCTACTCAGTTAATGAAAATCGTATGAAATCAATCTAACTAAAAATCGAACTTTATGAAAAAAACTACTTTGTTTTTGATGGCCGTATGGTTTGGCGTGGCCACGATGTACGCACAAACCACCATTACGGGTAACGTGAGTGATGATACGGGGCCGCTACCCGGCGCCTCAATTGTCATCAAAGGAACTACGAACGGTGTAACTACTGATTTTGACGGAAACTATACCATTGACGCAGCTACAGGAGATGTATTGGTCGTTTCATTTATCGGATATAAATCAGAAGAGCGGACAGTTGCCGACGGCAACAGCACAATCAACATCGTCTTACAAGAAGATTCGCAGGCGCTTGATGAAGTGGTGGTTACCGCCTTGGGCTTTGTGGAACAACGTGATAAAATGGCATCGACCTATTCAAAAATCGATTCCGATAAATTGGTACAACCTGTGGAAAACAAGATTATCGATGGTATCGCCGGTAAAGCCGCTGGGGTATCGATCAACGCGACTTCAGGTGATCCCGGGGCAGGTTCCAACATTCAGATTAGGGGAACCAGTTCATTAAGTGGATCAAGTCAACCCTTGATCATTGTCGACGGTATTCCGTTGAACAACGACAACATAGCGGGTTCCGGTGACAGCGATCAATCGGCCGGGGTATCACAGCAATCAAGATTGAATGATATCAATCCAGAAGACATTGAATCGTTTCAGGTCTTTAAAGGAGCTTCAGCAGGTGCTTTATATGGGTCAAGGGCCTTGAACGGGGTCATCGTGATCACCACAAAAAAAGGGAAGGCCGGCAAATTCAATGTGAGCTACTCTTCCGGTGTTTCCATCGATCAAATCTCATACGAACATCCACTGCAAACAAGGTTTGGTCAAGGTAATGGTGGTAGTTTCAATCCCACCGCACAACGCTCTTGGGGTGATATCATCGCAGATCGATCCGGCGGTGACGATGCGGTAGACACCTCAGGTGAGTTTTTTGAATCTTTGGTCTCGGACAACGTTATTTATCCCATACTCGAAAAAAATTCAAGGGAAGTCTATACCGATAGAAACTTTGACCAGGTTTTTGGAACAGGTATAACCTACGATAACAAAATTGCAGTGAGTAGCGGAAATGAAAAAGGCACCTATTATATGAGCGCCGGGCACCTCAATCAAAAGGGGGTCATTAAGAGTAGCTTCTACAAAAAGACCAATTTCACGATCAATATGACCCAAAACCTGTCGGATAAATGGAGAACTAATTTTAAAGCCAATTATGTGCATACGGGTTCCAATAGAACCCAGCAAGGTTCGAATACCGCTGGTTTATATCTAGGACTTTTGCGTACGCCACCCGATTTTGATCAATCGGATTATATCGGTAATTACCATAGCAGTTCGGGTTCCATTACCCCTAACAGGCATCGAGGCTATCGCAGGTATTTAGCCAATAGCGACAACGTCATTTACAACAATCCCCTTTGGACGATCAACGAGCAGATCAGTACAGCCAAGGTAAATCGTCTCATCGGTACGGGTGAGGTCTCGTATAAATGGAACAATAATATTAGTTCGCTCGTCAGGGGTGGTGTTGATTTTTACGTGGATACCCGAGTCTATTTCTTCCCCTATTACACCGCAGGGGCTGCAAGAAGGTTCGGTCTTTTGAATGACGAGACGATCAATAACGAAGAGTACAATGGCGATTTTATCACCAACTTCAACTATGCATTGACCGAAAAGTTGAATACCAATATCGTCGTAGGTTTCGGTCTCAATGATAGAAGACGAAAAAGAACATTCACCGAGGCCGATAATTTCATTGCCAATTTTAGAAGACCCTTAGATGCAGCTGAACTATCCGCTAGGGAGAACATCGGTTCAGAAACCACACGGACCAGCAGAAGAAACATCCGTTTCTACGGCACGGCCAATTTCGACTATGCCGATCAATTAATCCTACAACTGGGCGGGGCCTATGAGAAGCATTCAGTGCTACCAGTTACCGACAACGGGTTCTTCTACCCTAGCGCGGAATTGGGTTGGACGTTTAGTAAAGCCTTTGAGAATACCGGACCCCTGTCTTTCGGAAAACTGCGGTTGGCGTACGGACAGGTGGCCAATGTACCCATAGCGCATCGAGAGCAGACGGTCTTTGAGGTAGGAACGTTCTCCTCTTTCTCTGATGAAATAGCCCTTGAAAACTTTGGTGGCGGTTTCCAGTTCGATGAGCGTTTAGGAAATCCGGCACTACGACCTGAAATCAAAACGGAATATGAAGTAGGTCTCGATTTACGGTTTATGCGCAACAGACTAGGCCTCTCCACCACCTACTACACCAATAAGACCGAAGATGTCTTACTCGACCTTGCCTTGGTTCCCTCCCTTGGTTTTGATGAAATCTATGCCAACGGCGCCACTATTGAAAACGACGGGCTTGAAGTGGAACTGCGCTATGATTTTCTTAGAAAGGAAGATTGGAAAGGTTCAATTGCAATGAACTATAGCACCAACAAAAACGTGGTAAGGGGTGTTGAAGGTAACGGGGAGTTTATTCAGGAATTCTCAGAAGGAACCTCAATTCAATCCGTTGCCATTGATGGAGAACCGTTGGGCGTACTATATACCCAAGGTGCCTTGAGAAATGATGACGGTAGTTTGATTTTAGATTCGAATGGCTTCCCACAAGTAGACACTGGTGGAAACCTTATTGTCGGTGATCCCAATCCAGATTGGAGAGGCGGCCTGCAATTCAATTTATCGTATAAAAACCTTTCGTTGGCTACTTCCTTCGATACCAGCCAAGGGAATGATTTGGCACAACGTACCCGATTTATATTGTCATTCTTCGGAACGCATGCCGATGTGGGCAATACCATTACATTGACGGAAGACTTGGTGAATTTTGATGGGGCTACCATCCCTGCCGGTTCGGTCGTACGAGGTAATATCGGAAATTTTGGTGGCGGCAACGTCTTGTTGGATGAATCGTATTACACCTCGCTTTACGGTTTTGGTGATGGGAAACTCAATGAATTTGCCGTAGAAGATGGCAGCTGGACACGACTTCGAGAACTCTCATTATCATACAAGTTGAACTCCAAGGGGTTTCAAGATGCCACGGGTTTAACTTCGATGGAATTCACCGTCTCAGGGCGCAACCTGATCATATGGACGGATGTCGTCGGAATCGACCCTGACGTTAACCAGTTTGGTGTGGGTAGGGCGCGTGGATTGGATTACTTCTCCAATCCTGGAACAAGAACCTATGCTTTTGGAGTCAATTTTAACTTTTAATACGTAGTAAATTATGAAATCTATATATAAGACACTGGTATCATTGATTTTCCTAATGGCTACCACCGGATGCGATGATTATTTGGACGTCAACGATAACCCGAATGAATTGGTGGAAGTTCCGTCAGGGGATTTGTTACTAGCGGGAACCTTGTTGGCGAATGCACAAATACAACAGGGGCAACTGGCCCGAACGAGTATGTACTATACCGGAGGACTGATAGGCTTGCAATTGGTTCAGCAAACCCTTTACAATTACGATTATACCCCGGGTGATTCCGATGCGATCTGGGGGCATCTGTACAATGGGATTTTGGTACAGAATGCCGAAATCCGAAGAATTTCGCCCGATGTCGGCGTTTTACAGGGGATTATCGATGTCAACGAGGCGTTAGCAGTGGGTACCGCAGCATCCCTCTTTGGAGATATTCCTTATTCCATGGCCACCCCCGAAAATCCCGGAATAGATTCGGAAGACCCTACCTTAGATGGGCAGGCCGATGTATATGCTGCCCTGCAGACCTTGTTGGACAATGCCATACCTAAACTGCAAAGTGGGGCCACCACTAGTATCGTCAACAGTCAAGACAATTATTTTGGCGGCAATGCTACGAATTGGATAGCCGCTGCCTATACCTTGAAAGCACGGTATTACCTGCAAACAAAACAGTATGACCTGGCATTGGCCAATGTGGCTAACGGTATCAATAGTAGTGCAGGTACCATGGCTTACAATCCTGTAGGCGATGTACCCGGCAACAGCAATATCCTGTTCAACTTTGTCAATAGTAGTAGGGCAGGCGATATGACAGGTGACGGTACATTTTACAGAGATCTAATCGATCCTGAAAACGCCAATAGCCGGAACAATGCAAAAACTGATGAAACCGCTCGTAGGGCCTATTCTTTTATCAGTGGTGATGGCGCTCAGGAAAGTGGTATTGTCGAGGATCTTTTTAACGGTATTGATGGGCAGGCGATTCCCATGAAATTAGTGAGTTACGAAGAGAATCTGCTCATATGGGCCGAGTGTCTGATACGGGCGAACAATGATATTCAAGGAGCTGTCGATAAGTTGAACGAGTTACGGGCCTATTTAAACTCGGGGGAGGCATTCAACTTGATGAACACCGATGACACCCTTCTCTACGAGGCCTATGTTTTGGCGGATTTCGAAACCGGCGGCATGGAAAACTCGGATGCTATCGCCACGGATAGGGCGGTACTTCGAGAAATCATCGAGGAGCGGTACGTTACCGGTTTTAGTACATATATACCTTTTAACGACGTGAGACGATTGCGGTCGGAAACCGATGTATTGGTGCCATTTCCTCTGAATAATAGCACCACCACCGTCAACCCTCAACGCTTTCTATATGCACAAGATGAAATCAATAACAATAGTAATTTGCCGGATCCCATACCTGACCTTTTTACGCCGACTCCGGTGAACCAATAGGAAACGATAATTTTAGTTGAGTTAATGCGTAAGGCTGTTTGATATCGTAGTCAATCAGCCTTACTTTTTTGAAACCATTGGCATATGCGTAGAGGACCTCCGTTGCTGTCAGTGCCCTACCAACTTTCGGCCCACTCATCCGACGCTCATGGAAGGCGCCCCTTTTCGCTTCGGTCTTGAAGAATCCATATATTTGATAGTGCACCAGACAATCGGCTATATGACCGCTTGCCCTATTGCCTCAAACAGATAAAGCCCGCATCAGCGTTTTGGGCTATAGTACTAATAATATATGAATACCTTGAAATTTAGTGCGTTACTTTTGCTTGGTCTACTCTCATGCACCGAAAAGGTCATTGAGGCGGATCTACTAATTGTAAACGGATTGGTGTACGATGGTTCGGACACCATACCGAAAAGCACCAGTATTGCCATAAAAAACGATACTATTGTTTTTGTAGGCACCAAGGATGTGGACTTGTTCAAGGCTAAAAAAACAATCGATGCCAAAGACCTTATCGTTGCCCCGGGCTTCATTGACCCTCATACCCATGCGGATAGGGAATTAAAAGACCCCGATCTTTCCCATAACCTACCCTTTTTGTTACAGGGGGTTACCACCGTAGTCGTTGGCAATGACGGGGATAGTTTTTTTCCCTCATCGGAATACAGACAAAAGTATGAAGCGCACGGAATCGGCACCAATGCCCTAATGCTAGTCGGTCACGGAACCCTGCGCAAACAGGTTATGGGCACCAGTAATCGTGAAGCCTCCAAAGATGAAATTTTGAAGATGCAAGCCTTGATCCATAAGGAAATGCAGGCCGGGGCCTTTGGAATGTCTACAGGGCTTTTTTATGCCCCTGGAAGTTATGCCACTACGGAAGAGGTTATCGCTTTGGCCAAAACCGTTGCCGAGCACAATGGTATGTACGATACCCATTTGCGCGATGAAAGTTCGTATACAGTCGGCCTGATCGCTGCCATAACCGAGGCCATTGAAATCGGCAGGCAGGCCAAACTTCCCATCCACATTTCACATATCAAATGTTTAGGGGTCGATGTGTGGCACCAAAGCGATTCCATCATACAACTCATAGAAAGTGCTCGCAAAGAGGGTATACAGGTCACTGCCAACCAATACCCCTACGACGCCTCCGCCACAGGATTGAAAGCGGCGGTCGTTCCGCGTTGGGCGGAAAGCGGGGGCAAGGATTCCCTCTTCATCCGATATGACGATAAAACGGTCAGGGCATCGATTCTTGAGGAAACTAAAAAGAATATTGTGCGGCGTGGGGGACCTGAAAAACTATTGATCGTAAAAACGGATGACTCCTTATTTATTGGCAAAACCCTCTTGGAGATCTCAAAAATTATGGGCCGCTCCCCAGAGGAAACGGTATTTGAACTCCTGAAGAAAAGTTATGCACGGGTGGCATCATTCAATATGAACCCTGAAGACATCCATAATTTCATGCAACAACCTTGGGTAGTGACGGGCTCCGATGGTAATACCGGACATCCAAGAAAATATGGTTCGTTTCCACGCAAATACGACACCTACGTTAGAAAAGACAGCATTATCGATTTGGCGACCTTCATCAATGGGAGTACCTCAAAAACCGCTGAGTTATTGGGAATCGAAAAAAGAGGCAAATTACTTCCTGGATATTATGCCGATCTAATCATATTCAACCCGGAAACCTTTCAAGACCAAGCCGATTATACGGATGCCTTTCAATTCTCCAAAGGACTGATATTCAGTATCATAAATGGAAAATTAGCGGTATCGGACGGAAAATTTACAGGAGCGCTCAATGGAAAGGTATTGCATAAAAAATCGACTAATAGTCTAAATTAGGAAGCCTCGTGAAGCAACCTACTACAACTATAAAATTCACAAAAAACATGAAAGCAACACTTCACAAAGCAGAAACCAGAGGCCATGCCAACCACGGATGGCTTAACAGTTACCATTCCTTCAGTTTTGCCAATTATTACGACCCGGAAAGGGAAAATTTTGGAGTATTACGGGTCTTGAACGATGACGAAGTTTCGGCCGGAATGGGGTTTGGCATGCACGGCCATAGTAATATGGAAATCATCTCGATTCCCCTGGAAGGTGATTTGGCACATCAAGACAGCATGGGCAACAAGGCCGTCATCAAATCAGGAGACATTCAAGTCATGAGCGCCGGTACCGGAGTGCAGCACAGTGAAAAGAACAAGAATGCGGACAGTAAGGTCAAGTTTTTGCAGATTTGGGTGATTCCCAACAAGGTCAATGTCGAGCCCAGATATGACCAGATTACATTGAAGGCCGCCGATATGCACAACCGGTTTCATCAAATACTATCGCCGAATGCCGATGATGCAGGGGTATGGATACATCAGAATGCCTGGTTTCACCTAGGTGATTTCGATACCGATAGGGCACTGACCCACCGACTGAAGGATATGTCAAACGGACTTTATGTTTTCGTACTGGAAGGAAAATGTACTATTGGTGATATCACATTGGGTCGACGGGACGGATTAGGCATCGAGCATACGGAAAATGTTGATTTTGAGATTCAGCCACAGACCAGACTTTTGCTGATGGAAGTTCCGATGTCGAATTAAGGGGTATGAGGAGAGATAGGTAGATACTGGTATCAATGAACTCAGAATGATTATGCCATTTTAGCCTTATTTCTCTTGGTAGTAAAAGACAAGGCTTTCTTTACACGAGCGTTGCTGTACATGTACAAGCGAGCAACTTCTTGAGCGGTCTCTAAAGTAGTCTCGTTGTTTTCGGTGGCATCTACTACAGTCATTTCAATGGTCGCTATCGTAACCTCTTCAGTAGCGGTTTGCGCTTGAGCGGTTACTCCGATAAAAAGAACAAAGATTAAAGTTGCGATAGTTTTCATGACTGTTTGTTTTATATATATAAAACTCGCAGACCCTATTTTATCGGGGTTTCGTTCGCCCAACCAGACAAAATAGTCGTTAACCGACCCAAGTTCGGATAAAGTGTAAAAAAGCACCGATAACGGTATTCGACCCCAAAAACCCTTAACCGGAAAAAGAGGTCGTTCATCGATTCCTCAAGCACGGAATTCAATAGAAAAACCTAAATTATCGGATTTGGGCATATCTTTGAATGAATTGGTATAGGAATTAATGTAAGAACAGAACATGAAAAACAAAATAGCCCTCATCACTTTGGTTTTCTATACCGTTTCAATGGTATATGGCCAGACCGCGAATGAGCAATGGGATTCTTATATCGCATCATATGAAAATGGTACTCCAGGCTCCACAACGATTCGAATGGATCTCATAGATGATTCGCCTGTTTCCGATTTTGAACATGTTTTGGTAACAGGACTTACCTATGAAACCTCAAGGGAAGATGGTTTTCCGGAAAAAAAGACCTTTACACTACTTCACAAAGTTGAAGATGAGCTTACGGAATTAATCGGCCGGCAAACCAAGGTCCTACTCGTGGGTTCTTTTACGCACAAGAAGGAAAGGTTGCAGTATTACTACCTAACAGACCCTACAGGAATAAAGGAAAAACTGGAGGAATTTTACACTGAAAACTATCCTGATTACGAGTATTATATTCATCTAAAGGCGGATAGTCTCTGGAGCTACTACACCGATTTTCTTTATCCGAATGAAGACATCAAAAACTATATGGGCGACCAGTCCGTAGTGGCCAACCTCGAGGAAGCAGGGGATAAATTGATAAAAAAAAGAAGAGTAGATCACTGGTTATATTTTAAGACCGAAACCGACTTGAAGAAATGTGAGGCCGAGGTGGCGCAGCTAGATTTTACCATTGAATTCTCAGGAACGAATAAAAAAAGTGAACTCCCCTTTGAGCTGCGGATTTGGAGAAACGACAAGGTGGATATAAATTCAATCTATCCCATAACCACTAGCTTACGAAAAATTGCGAAAATCAATCATGGAACATATGATGGTTGGGAAACGTCAGTGGAAAAATAGGAATTGGGAGGAGCAAAGTCCCATGAATAGTGTTACATGAAAAGTCTACGTATTATTATACTGTTCTTGCCTCTTATTTTAGTAGGACAGAACAATCCATTTTCCCTATTACACTATGATAAAGTTTTAGCATACGAATATCAAGGTGAGGGAGGGCTTAAAATCGACGTTTGTTTGGAAAATGCAAAAGAAAAAATAGCGAATACCATTGAACTAAATCGATCTCAAGTTGATAACCTGGAAGAACTATTTACTTCTGACCAAAGCTATGGAACAACTACTGCCTCTTGCTTTGACCCACATTTTGCTGTAGTTTATTATGCTAAAGATGAAATTCTAGCTGCCATCAGCGTTTGTCTAGATTGTAATTATTTGATATCATCGCTGGAAATCCCCGCCATCTCAAAAAAATACATCAAAGTCAATGAAGACTACTCCTATCCGGCAAAGGGTTTCAGCCCAATAGCAAGGAAAAGCATACACGCTTTCTGCAAGGAAATTGGTTTTGATAAATACCTTAAGCCGCTTGGTTCGATTTATGATGACTAATTTACCATGAACCTAGTTTCAAAAAAGAACAAATAAACCAATGAAACACCTATTTCTTTTAGCCAGTCTCTTCTGTACGTTAATGGCTTGTGGCGATAAACAATTATCCCGCCAAGAGATCATTACTGACTATTATGGTGCTCGGGATGCTAGGAACTTCACTAAAATCAAAACACTGATTGCAGATAGTATTACGATTACCGCCGGAGATTATATCATGCCCTATACCCGTGAAAGTTTTTACGAGGTGTTCAAATGGGATTCCGTCTTTAGAACCTCTTATGAAGTTGTCGAATTAGAAGAAAGTGGCAAGCGGATTGTTGCGTCAATATCTATAAGTTCAGGGCGTCACGAGTTTTTAAAAAACGACCCAATGCAGTGTCGGTACGGTATCTCCTTTGATTCAGGTAAAATCTCAAAAATAGAAGAACTGGAATGTAAAGATACCGACTGGAACGCATGGCAAGCAGAAAGGGATACTTTGGTGAGTTGGACGAAAAAGAACCATCCGGAACTCGATGGCTTTATCAATGATATGACAATGGAAGGTGCACAGAACTATGTGAAGGCCATCGAATTATACAAATCCGATAAAATCACCCAAGAAGCTAACGTGGAACAACCGTAATGGTTCATTGTATCCATACGCATAAAACTAGCGTCGAACGAGCTTACCCTTGCCATATCGATTGCATTGCCTCCAGAGGCAACCTTTTAACGATTCCTTCATCTTAGTAATGACCGAACCGAGTAATAGCTGGTATATGAGGACTGTTTTTGCGCTGATTCTAATCGTACTATCGTGTTCAAATTGTTCAAATGACAATGGTGATGGAATTGATTGTGCCCTTTTTGACCCTGCCTTTCCCACGCTATTTTTAAAATTGGTAGATGCTAACAATACCAACTTATTTGAAAACGGGACATTGAATCCAGATGACATTAAGGTAATGGGAAATCTTCCAAATACGGGTTTTGTTTTTAATCCTGCCGATGAATTTGCGGTTCCCGATGCTGACATACGAATGTTAGACAATACCATTCAGCTTTTTATCCCCAACGCATCTAATTTTCAATATACCATTTACCTATCCGCAAACGATTCCGTAGTGGTTGATTTTTCTGCGGAATTGACCAAGATTCCGTGTGATTTGTCCTATTACCTTCCTCTTGAAGGTACCTTCGAGACTTCAAAGTTGGAACTCCAAGAAGTTTCCTCACTACAATTTTTGGGTGTATTGGAACCGTAACCATCCATTTTCCAACATGCCTGAATTTTTCATCATACTTCAGATGTTGTCCTCCATTTTAAAGACAACTCTCCGCACCTAAAATTTGCGTTCCCTAACCACTCGTCGAAAAGTTTATACCGAATTGCATTTTTCGGCGTTTAGCAAATAACCCAAATGCTTTTACCATGCGTCTCTTTAACCCTACCCTATTTCTATTAGTTTCCCTTTTCGTTTTAAATTCCTGCAGCAAAGATTCGGCCGTCCTGGAGGAAGTGCAGCAACTAGAGCAAGAGGTAAACCTGACTGCCCGCTCCGCGGCCCAAAAACTATATAAGGAGTATTACCTCGCCTCTCGAAGTACCACAGGTGATGTCGCCTGGTCAGGAGATGACACTTCCTGTACTGCCGGTGAAGTTCCTCAGGCAACCATAGATAAGATTTTGATGCGTATTGCATACTTCAGACAAGCTGTCGGTCTGAACAATACCATATCCGAAAACAGCTCAAAAAGCGAGAAGGCTCAGGACGCCGCCTTAATGATGAAATCAAATGGTACTTTAGACCATTTTCCGCCGAATACCTGGTCATGTTATACAGAAGCGGGCAAAGAAGGGGCCGGCAATTCGTTGTTGACCCAGACACGAAATGCGGAAGCGGTCGATTCCTATATGAGAGATGCCGGAGCCTCAAACGGTCCAGTGGGTCATAGAAGATGGCTATTGTGGCCGAGGCTGCAAGAGATTGGCATCGGAAACACCGATGCTACTAATGCTATCTGGGTACTGGGCAATAGCGGAACACCACCATCCGATGCTCCCGACTTCGTTTCTTGGCCCCCAAAAGGATATGCGCCACAACAATTGGTGTACCCGAGGTGGTCCTTTTCAATTAGAGATGCCGATTTTACTGAGACCAGCATTACCATGCGCACTCCAAATAACGAAACCATAGCACTATCCATCGAAGCTTTGGACAATGCCTATGGAGACCGAACCATTGTATGGGTACCCGAAATAAATCTCGGTGCACTCGACGGGGATACTTCCTACACTGTCGCTCTTCAAAATGTGGGTGTCGATGGTGAAGCTCTGGATTTCGAATATGAGGTTATTCTTTTCGATAGTAACGATTAAAAGTATTCGCTTCCCTACCGTTAACAAGTAGTCAATAACTAAAGTAAAGCTTTGACGGAATTCCAAGTTAATTTGATACCTTAAAGGTATCATAATTGAGGATGAACACGATAGCTGACTTAAAACAACAACCTGTAGCAGAACATAAATTGGACCTTGGAAGGTTCGTATTCTATAAAAATATCTCTATTTCAGAGGTAAGTGAAGGTACCCACGTCACCTTTGAAAAAATGGCCGACATGCTACGAATCGCTGAAAATGTTTATGGAAACGACACTCCCTTTGTCTATATTTCCAACCGAATTCACTCCTATTCCATTGATCCTCTGGGGTATTACGAGGCTATAAAACTATTTCCGAATCTTAAAGCCTATGCCATCGTATCACAAAACAATCGAAGGCGTACCTTGGCCGTTTTGGAAAAACTGTTCATGAAAAAGCCCATCCGTGTTTTTGATGATTTGGAAAAGGCATACGAATGGGCAGCGCAAATTATCGAAAGAACAGCGTAGCAAATAGCCCTTTCTTTTTGTAATAAAAAGACAACACACCCAAACCCCGTTTTCCGTTTACCGATAAAATCAAGGCATACAACGAATGGACAAAATCGATTTTTCATTGTATCGATAGTATTTTTTAAAAAAAGGTATACGCTTTCTACAAGCTGAACAACCCCCTATTTTAGACCAAACCCTTTTTGGCCACACGAGGTTCAATTTTCAGGATCATTAAATATGCCCGACCAGTTTCAGTGTAATTCCATAGAGATTTTCACCTTCCATTTTGGCTTTTAGCCATGCGTAAAAACTCATTACAAAAATATCCTCTTGGTCGGGTCCGATCCATTCGAACGAGTTTTCCACTTCGTTCTTGAATTCTTGTGTTTCCACCTGTTTCGGATACTCATAGTACTTACTGATCAAGTTTACAAAAGTCAACACCCGTTCTTCTCCCCTTGCTCTAAGGAGTTTCGAAAACTTTCTTTTGAACCGTGACAGTCGCAAAAGAACCAAATCCAATTTATCCAGCTCCGTAAGCAAGAGAATGTCGATTAGGTTCTTTTTGACCACCCAAATCCAACCCATTTTTTTCTCATAAAAAACATCGGTGTGATTGAGGTCTTTGATTAACTGATACGCCTCGGAAAAACGATTTTGCTGAAACAGACACATGGCGGTCAAAAGCAAAATATCCAACGACTGACCCTTGAATCCATTCAATATTTGCAGGGCTTCGGTAGGCTTCCCGGTATAATTGTAGTTCAGTGCCTTCAAGGTCGCTAACTTTTCGGAAAAGCGCTTGTAATCATAAGTGTTGACCCTTCCCATTTCCAGTTCCAATTGTGTGGTAAACTTCATAGATGCCTCGAATCTCTTATTCCTGAATTGGGCCACTGCTAGCAAATTCAATATGTTCAAGTGATAATAACGGTGCTTGTTCTTCATACCGCTCTTTTTTTTGACAATCGTATACAACTCAAGAACGAATGGAGAAATCGAATAAAAATCACTTTGCAATTTTGCAGCAGTGGCCATAAGCTCCATCAACTGAAATAGTGATTTATAGGTGAGTGCCTCGTTTAGTTCGATCCGGAACTCCGAAAAGGTGTTCTGAACGATTTCTTGAACCGAAGCGTTCGCCGATTCCCGCAATCGCGATTTAATGACCGCATAGGCGCGATTCAATCGAAAATCTTGTTGGTATAGCTCCATATTCAGTTCTGAAGCGACTATGACTTCCCTGAGCACCCATTTGGCACTTAGATGTGCATATTGGATTTTAGTATGATAAATTTCGTTCAGTATAGAATACAGCTCTAGAGGAAGCGCCATTTTTTCAGCCTTTTCCAAGGTTTTGATTGCTACGTTATACTGCTTTTTCTCAAAAAAGATACGACTGGCCAGCAGTAATTTTAAAATTTCAAGTTCTTCTGAGGTTTCCCCCGCAAAGCTCTTGCTGGCCACAAAATCGATTAAAGTATCCTGTAACCGTTTACACAACGCATGAAAGGAATTCCGTGCAGGTTTTCCGTAAAGGGTGATATCTAAACCCTCCGTCTTCCCGGCATCGATCAACTTGAACAGTTTTTCGTTTTTGACATCCGTTCTGCGATTCTTCCGTTTGAGATATAGTAGAAATTCTTGCTTCTCTTCCCTTGTCAAAGTGCTTAAAATAGCAATTAATCCTTTCATTATATCATAAGTATATTTATATATAAAATGCTTAAATATAAATATTTACTCTATAAATAATGATTATAAATCATAAGTATTTTGAAAAAGAAGTATTTGAAAATCAATGGTTCGACCGCATCTTTGCCCTGAATAATCGAAATTTCTAAATCAAATCGTATGGAAAATTCAGTAAACGAAAAGAAAGAAGTTAAAAAAGTGGAAGAGTTCACGGGTAGACCGACCCCAGCTTTCGTATCAGCTTCATGGATGGCACTCCTCATCGGAATGGTGTCCTATTGTATCGGTCTTTGGAATGCATACATGGAGCTTAATGAAAAAGGCTATTATTTTACCATTTTACTCTTCGGGCTTTTTTCTGTGGTATCCGTACAAAAAAGTGTACGTGATAGACAAGAGGGCATGCCTGTAAGTGATATGTACTACGGTATTAGTTGGTTTACGACCATTGCCTCGATAACCTTGCTTGTGATCGGCTTATGGAACGCCGATCTCGCCTTAAGCGAAAAAGGATTCTATGCCATGTCATTTACGCTGAGTCTATTTGCAGCGGTAGCAGTTCAGAAAAACACCCGAGATATCCAATTTTTGGACAATAGCGAGGATCACATCTGGTAGTTTAAACGAGCCTGCTTCATACCGAGCAGGCTCGTTACTACACATAGAACACCACTATTGGAAGCAATTACAACTTGTTTCAAACGTTAACCTTTAAAGCTATCCCATGAATTCAAAACTGGAACGGCAGCTCTCCGAGCTATTGCAAGCCAAAGTCATCGATTCGGAAACCGCTCAAAGGATCTCGGTTTATTACCACACCAAGACCGACGCCAAGCCTAATCGGTTATTTACGATTTTCGGCGTCTTAGGAGCCCTGCTCTGTGGTTTGGGAATTATACTTATCATTGCCCACAATTGGGATGACATGCCGAGAACTCTTAAGACCTTTTTTGCCTTTCTTCCCATGGTAATCGGTCAGATCGCTTGTGCATTTAGCCTGTTCAAAACGAAAGGTGCCACCTGGATTGAATCTTCGGCCACTTTTTTGATCTTATCCGTAGGAGCGACCATTTCCTTGGTCAGCCAGATATATAATATTCCCGGTAATTTGAGTAGTTTTCTATTGGTTTGGGTCGCGATTACCGCTCCCTTAATGTACGTTTTGCGCTCGAACATAGCCGTACTGATACACCTGGTGCTCATTACGTGGTACGCATGTGACCTTGGCTACTTCTTTAATAGTCATACACCGTGGTGGTACCTTTTGTTATTGGCATGGGTGATTCCTTTCTATATACACCTGCAAAAGAAACAGGCATCAAGTAACATTTCGGGCATATTGAACTGGCTTTTACCCTTAAGCCTTGTTATGGTATTAGGAACCTTTACCACTGGCAATTCATTGTCATTTATCATGTACTTGGCCTTGTTCGGAGTGCTGTACAATATTGGGCAACTCCCTTTCTTTAAAAATCAAAAACTACGCAGAAACGGGTATACGATTATAGGCTCTTTGGGTACGGTAATCCTTTTGACGATCCTAACCTTTGAATGGTTCTGGAAAGAGGCTATCAAGGATTTGTTCGGTGAAATGGAAATAGTGATGACAATACTTCTGTATATAGCTGGAATAGTTGTTCTAGGTTATTTGCATATCAAAAAGCACATTCGGGATTTTAATTTATTCCAATATGCCTTTTTGATTATAGGGATACTGTACCTCACACGCGACATCGGTTCCACTCACAACCTGATTTTAACGAATATCGTAGTGGCCGCCCTAGGACTCTTCGCAATTCGTATCGGCATCCATAAGTCGAGCTATAGTATTCTGAACTATGGCCTGTTGATTATTACGGCGCTTATCATTTGTCGCTTTTTCGACACCAATCTCGATTTCGTCGTCCGTGGTATGCTGTTTATTTCTGTAGGAGCAGGATTCTTTTTTACGAATTACCTCTTATTGAAAAAGCAACGTGCCACCGCTATTCGAACAAATTCAAAAAATTGAAAGCCATGACTAAAAAATTAGCATCTCCGGTATTAGTACTTCTTTTCTTGATTCAATTGTTCGTTCCGGCACAAATGATCTATGAACAAGAAGATGCCTTAAAAAGCGGAAGGGCCTACAAGTTCAAAACTCAACCCATTGACCCAAGCGATCCTTTCCGAGGAAAATACATCGTACTCAATTATGACTTGGATTCCTTTGAGACCGAAGAAGATTGGAGCATGTACAGAGGCAACGTTTACGTATATCTAAGAAACGATACCGAGGGCTATGCTACGATAAAAACAGTGAGCAAGACGCCCCTGGCCATTACCGAAGATTATGTAATCGCCGAGAGCAACTACAACTATGGAAAACAGGTCAATTTCGATCTTCCGTTCAATCGTTTTTATATGAACGAGAGCAAAGCCTATGACGCTGAGGTTTCGGTGCGTCAAGCGCAACGCGATACCACGAAAACCTGTTATGGTCTAGTGTATATCAAAAATGGTAGGGCAGTCTTGAAAAACGTTTTTATAGATAATATCCCTATTCAGCAGCATGTTGAGGAGTATCAGGCAGCAATCGAATAACAGCTACTTTGCTGTTGAATATATCGGCGGAATAGCCTAATTTGAAAAACCTTAGAAAAAGGTAGTTCGGTAATGGTAGTTCGCACATGATAAAAAAACACATCCTTTTTGCTGCACTTGGTTTAGTTATAAGTGCAGTACAAGCCCAAAATGGCCCAACTCTGAGCTATAGAGATCTATCCAAGGATACGACGAACACCTCTGTTCCCTATTATTCAGGACTAAAGGATTATTTTTCCTTCCGGATACCGACGCTTATCAAAACAGAGACTACATTGATCGCCTTTGCCGAAGGACGGAAAAACTCTACCAGTGATTTTGGGGATATCGATTTGGTATATCGACGTTCATTCGACGGAGGACAAAGTTGGGAACCGTTACAGTTGTTATACGACCAAGATACGAAGGCCGTTCAAAATCCTGTACCCTTGTACGTGTCTTCTGAGGACAAAATCGTGCTCTTGTTCAACACCACCGCCCAAAGTGAACATGATATATTGAACAAGGACTATGGCCTGGAAGACGAACGAAAAGCTTATATGACCGTTTCTGAAGATAATGGCAAAACCTGGGCAACGCCTATAGACATTACAAGACAGGTCAAAAGAAAACATTGGCGATGGCATGCTTTGGGCCCCGTTCATGGTATTGAATTAAAAGTAGGAACGTATCGGGGGAGACTGGTGGCCCCGGTAGCCATCAGTATCAAAAAAGGGAATAAGGCGTATTGCATGGCCTTGATCTATTCCGATGACCACGGAGCACATTGGAACATTGGCGCTGTAGACGAAAACCTCACCGACGCCGTACAGGCCAACGAAACGACCCTAGTTGAATTGGCCGATGGTCGTATTTATATCAATACGCGCGACCAAAATGGAGGTTCCCTTGAAAAGAATCGTGGGGAAACCTATAGCACCGACGGCGGGCGTACATTTTCACAAAACATTACAGAGTCGGACAAGTTTCCGAGTCCGGTCGTACAATCGGCCCTTCTTGGGTGGCCTAAAATGGCAAAAAGTGATGGATCTATGCTTCTGTTTTCTACACCTTCCCATGTAGACAAACGATCGGATTTAGTGATTATGGCAAGTTATGACGAATCGAAAAGTTGGCAGCCGTTGTTTAAAGTACACGAGGGCATGTCCGCTTATTCCGACATGGTGCAATTGCATCAAGATACACTGGGCGTTATTTATGAAACCGACGACTATAAAAAGATTCGATTTAAAAGAGTAACCCTAAAATAAAGCGGCCCTAGCGGTAGAAATTCATTTCATCCATATACTTCCAGACCGCTTCCGGAAGCATGGGGCGAACATCTTTTCCCAACCTATGGTTTTTGCGGATAAAGGTAGAAGAGATTTCCATGATCGGGGCGTCGATTCTTTGTATTTTCGGATGGTCCTTAAACTGATGCGCGATACTTCCCTCTGAAATTCGAGGATATACATAAAGTTGGTAATTGTTCAAGATGGCCTCATAATTCTTCCATTTGTGAAATCCTTTGAGATTGTCCTCTCCCATAATCAAACAGAACAAATGGTCTGTGCCGTACGTTTCCTCAAGGTGAACCAGTGTATTGATGGTGTAATTGGGCTGGGGAAGTTCAAACTCGATTTTGCTGGGTTTGAGTTTCGAAAAGTCTTTTGTCGCTTCAAAGACCATTTGGTAGCGGTGATGATTATCGAGCAACGTCTTTTTCACTTTAAAAGGACTCTGAGGCGTTACCACGAACCAAACCTCATCAAGATCGGAAAACTCGACCATATAGTTTGCAATGACCATATGTCCGACATGAATCGGATTGAAAGTACCGAAATATAGACCAACTTTTTTACCCATTACTCTTCTTCGTCTGAAACGGGATCATTGACAAATTGGGCAACCAATTGGTGTGCCTCTTTAAGCGCCACATCCAAGTCATAATTCTTGATGACCTTGTCGAACTGTGGTGCTGTAGCCAGTTCTACGGAAGCTTTGGCGATACGCATGTTGATTTTATCATCGCTCTCCGTACTGCGCTTTTTGAGCCTGATCTTCAATTCATCTACACTAGGGGGTTTCACGAAAACAGCCAAGGTCTCTTTAGGATACTTTTTCTTGATCCGCAACCCTCCGACCACATCAATATCGAAAATCACATTCTTGCCCTCTGCCCACAGTCGCGCCACTTCACTTTTCAGTGTACCGTAGAAATTGTCGCGATACACTTCTTCCCATTCTAAAAAATCATCGTTCTTGATATGTTGCTTGAATTCAGAAACGGTCATGAAGTAGTAGTGCTCCTTATGCTTTTCCTTTCCCCTACGAGGTCTGGAAGTTGCGGATACCGAAAAGGCCAAATTCAATTCGGGCTGTTCTAAAAGATATCTGACTATGGTAGTCTTACCACTGCCTGACGGCGCCGAAAATATAATCAGTTTACCCCCTTTCATTAGAGCACGTTCAACATTTGTTCCTTTATTTTTTCAAGTTCGTCCTTCATTTGAACGACCAGTTGTTGCATCGGTGCAAAATTGGCCTTTGAGCCTATGGTATTGATTTCGCGGCCGATTTCTTGGGTGATGAAGCCCAGTTTTTTGCCGTTGGAATCATCCGACTTCAAGGTCTTTAAAAAATAATCGAGATGGTTTGCCAAACGCACCTTCTCTTCGGTAATATCATATTTTTCGAGATAGTATATCAATTCTTGCTCGAAACGATTCGCATCTACCTCTGCCTTGATATCGCCCACCGCCTTTTCAAGCCGTTCGCGGATGGTACCTTGGCGTTCGGGATCCATTTTGATGACAGCGGCAAGTAAATGCTCCAAGTTTTCGGCCCGTTCGAAAAAGTCTTTCTCTAACACTTGTCCTTCCGCGGAACGAAAATCGTGTATCTCGTCTAATGCTTTTTTCAAGGCCAATTGAATAGAAGCATATTCCTCTTCGTCGATATCTTCACGTTCCGTTTTCAGGGCGTCTGGCATACGTAAGGCCATTTCCAACAGTCTAAGGTCATCACCATCGGCAATGGATGAAAATTGCTTCATATACTGACGCACTGCTTCTTCATTGACCTGTGCGGATGTCTCATTACCCGTAAATTCGACATAAAGTCCGAAATCGACCTTTCCCCGAAGTAATGATTTGGCAATGATCTTACGAAGTTCCAATTCCTTTTCGCGATAGGCCGAAGGCATACGCGCATTCAAATCCAGGTTCTTACTATTGAGTGATTTGAGCTCAACCGTTATTTTTTTGGAGGCAAGCTGTACTACATGCTTCCCGAAACCTGTCATGGATTGAATCATAGTGTTAATTTAGATGTTTGCAAAGGTAAGGCAAATGTTAGGGCTAAAGCTCCCGCACCCATATATTTCGATAACTTACCCGACTGTCATCCCCGTGATCCTGTAACTTCAAAGGGCCTTTGCCATGAGAAGGGTTCTTTGGCCAACCAATATACGGAGTGGTCCCTTTAATCTCGGTATGGTCTTGAATCAGTACGCCATTGTGTAGAACGGTAACGGTACCCGATTTGATTTTTTCGCCATTGGTGTTAAACTCAGGTGCATGGTAGATGATATCGTATACATTCCACTCTCCTGTAGGCACCGAAGCCATCGCCAAGGGCGGCCCCTGTTTGTAGATCGCGCCTACTTGACCGTTCACATAAGTGTCATTTTCATTATTGTCCAACACCTGTATTTCATACATCCCGTTCAAAAAAACGCCACTATTCCCTCTATTTTGACCCTCGCGCTGCACGGGTAAGGGAGAGCGCCATTCTATATGCAGTTGCATGTCACCGAATTCTTGCTTGGTACGAATATCACCGGTTTTGTCGGCCACGGTCATACTGCCGTCTTCGTTGAGATGCCATTTGACCGTAGTGCTATCTTGTACATGCATCCAACCATCAAAAGAACTTCCATTGAAAAGAATGATGGCATCACTAGGGGGCCTATCGTTCGATGCAGGCCCAACAACGGGAACTTTCGGTTCATAATACTCAGTTCCCTCAGGTTCCGTGGGTTCGGGTTGGGTATACTCCTCATGAACGATGACCTCTTGCTTCGTTTCAACTGTGGTCTCTTCGTGGGCTTCCTTCGTTTTTTCCTGACAGGAGACCAAAAACAAAGAAAGGAGGCTTAAGGCAAACGTATTTCTCATAAATGGCGTTGTTGACGCTTCTATTATTTACAGTTCCTTTATTTTGATGTTTCGAAATGCCACCATATCACCATGATCTTGCACTCCTATTCTACCTGTAGTGTATTTGGCAAAATGCTCCCAATCCGCAAATTTCGATTTGGACACCATCTCGCTCCATTCCGGATCGTTCACGGGAAATTCTACCAATGGTGTTCCGTTTAGGGAAACACTTCCCGAATTGGTCTTGTGGTTGATGCTGATGACACAAGTGTTCCATTCCCCTATGGGTTTGGTCACATCTTTCGCGGGTGAGACCATATCGTATAACGCCCCCGCCTGATGGCTGGTACCGTTTTTACCATCGGGATGTTTATCATTGTCAAGTACTTGAATTTCTGGTCCTGTTTGATATGGTTGACCCAATTCCGGTAATTCTTTGATTGCCCAGAAAATACCACTATTTCCGGCCTCCGATATTTTCCAGTCTAGTGACAATTCAAAATCGGTATACTCCGCTTCCGAAACCAAATTATAGCTTTCGCCCTCCTTTCGATCCTTTGGCGGATAGAACACCATGGCGCCATCCTCTATTTTCCAGTGCTCGGAAACTCCTTCTTTCAGGTATTCATGCCATCCATCGAAGGTCTCCCCGTCGAAAATGACCTCCCATTCTTCTTCGGGCACTTTTGCTTCTGCCTCAGCCATAGTATCGTCAGCCTGTTCTTGGGTCTCTTTTGCTTTTTCCTTACAACCCATAATCAGTAAGGCAAAGAATAGTATGGATAGCTGTTTTTTCATCGTCGTTGTTTTAAATTACTAACAAAATGGTTCTAAAATCCTTTTCACATCTTCCCTGAAAAAACGAATCGTTCATAGACCTATTGTTTTTGGGAAATCGCCACCGGTTCCTAACGGAACTTATGTTTTTGCTTACGTTCCCAATATCTTACGCAGCATTTCTTTATCGACTTCGGCTCCGGCGAAATCATCAAAAGTTTTTTCAGTCGCTTCGATAATGTGGTCCTGAATGAATATTGCTCCTTCACGCGCGCCCTGTTCAGGACTTTTGATGCAACATTCCCACTCCATTACGGCCCAAACGTCACATCCGTATTGGGTCAATTTAGAGAAAATGGTCTTGAAATCGATTTGGCCATCACCTAATGATCGATATCTCCCGGCGCGATCGCCCCAATCGTTATAACCGCCAAAAGCACCTTTCTTACCAGTAGGATTGAATTCGGAATCCTTGACGTGGAATGACTTGATAAACTCGTGGTAATGATCGATATAGGTAATATAATCCAGTTGCTGTAGCACAAAATGGCTCGGGTCATAAAGTATATTCACCCGTTTGTGGTTGCCCGTGGCCGCTAAAAAGCGTTCAAAGGTATCTCCATCGTGAAGATCTTCCCCCGGATGTATCTCATAACAAACATCAACGCCTTCCTCATCAAAATGGTTCAAAATGGGCATCCAGCGTTTGGCGAGTTCCTCGAAACCCATTTCCACCAAACCGGCAGGGCGTTGCGGCCACGGGTGCCAGGTATGCCAAAGTAGTGCCCCGGAGAAGGTCGCATGGGCCGAAATACCCAAACGTCGACTTGCTGTTGCGGCTTTTTTGACCACGTCGACTGCCCACTCGGTACGGGCCTTAGGATTATTCTTTACCGAATCAGGGGCAAAATTATCGAACATCAGGTCATAGGCGGGGTGCACTGCTACTAATTGGCCTTGAAGGTGTGTAGAGAGCTCGGTGATTTCTAATCCGTATGAATTCACCTTGCCTTTAAGCTCATCGCAATACGTTTGACTCTCGGCCGCTTTGTCCAAATCAATAAGAAAACTTTCCCAAGTAGGGATTTGAATTCCCTTATATCCTAAATCCGATGCCCATTTGCACATACCGTCCAACGAATTGAAGGGTGCCTTATCATCTACAAATTGTGCCAAAAATACGGCTGGTCCTTTTATTGTCTTCATTTTATCTGTTCCTAGAAGTTATTGTGTTTGAAAAATTTTAAGAATTTAACCCTATATTTAGAAGTGGAATTACATCGATGGAGTACTTCCCAAGTCAAGTTATAAATATAGGGAATACCATCAGAAAACCATAAGAAATCCGAAATGAATCAGGACGAACAATACGATGCCATAGTTGTCGGAACAGGTATTAGTGGAGGCTGGGCAGCTAAAGAATTATGTGAGAACGGTTTAAAGACCTTAGTGCTCGAGCGCGGTCGAATGGTCAAACATCTCGAAGACTATCCAACCATGCACGACGACCCATGGGACTATCCGTTGAAGGGTGAGTTATCCGTTGAGGATAAAAAGAAGTATCATGTTCAGTCACGCGTGAATTGGGCGCCAAAAGAAGATGTGAAACACTTTTTCGTAAATGACTTGGAGCATCCGTATGTGGAGACCAAACGTTTCGATTGGATCCGCGGCTATCAAGTGGGAGGGCGTTCACTGACCTGGGGACGGCAAAGCTACCGATGGAGCGATATTGACTTCGAAGCGAACAAGAAAGAAGGCGTTAGTATCGATTGGCCCGTACGCTACAAAGACATTTCCCCTTGGTATGACAAGGTTGAAGAATACATAGGGGTTAGTGGGGAGCTTCTCGGCTTGGACGTATTGCCAGATGGGAAATTTCAACCTCCTATGGATCTGAACTGTGTAGAGGAGGAATTCAAAAAAGCAACGGCGGAAAAGTTCGAAGATGGGCGCTTGATAACCATAGGAAGGGCTGCGCACATCACCGATCCCAATGCGACTTTTGAAGGTAGGGGCGTTTGTCAGAATAGAAACAGGTGTTGGCGCGGATGTCCGTTTGGGGGCTATTTTAGCAGTAATTCATCTACCCTTCCCGCAGCCGAACGAACAGGCAACATGACCTTACGACCGAATTCCATTGTCCATGAAGTCATATACGATGACAACACAAAAAAGGCGACCGGCGTTCGGGTCATCGATACGGAAACCCATGAAAAGTTGGAATTCAAGGCGAAGGTTATATTCCTTTGCGCTTCCGCGATGGCTTCTGTCGGCATCTTGATGCAATCGACCTCGGAACGCTTTCCAAATGGGCTAGGCAATGATTCCGATGCCCTCGGAAGGGGAATTATGGACCATCATTACAAACTTGGGGCCAGCGCGAAAGTGGATGGATTTTTAGACACCTATTATAAAGGACGTAGAGCGAACGGGTTCTACATTCCGCGGTTCGTAAACCTGAATCAAAAGACAAAACGTGAAGGGTATCTTCGAGGGTTCGGCTATCAAGGCACAGCCAGTCGTCAAGACTGGTCGACATCGGTAGCGGAACTCGGTTATGGAAAAGACCTAAAGGAAGAAATACTTAAGCCGGGCCAATGGCAAATCGGCGTGACAGGTTTTGGTGAATTCTTGCCATATGAGGATAATAGAGTAACCCTGAGCAAAACGGAAAAGGACCAGTGGGGATTGCCTCAATTAGACTTTGACGTGGAATTCAAGGAGAATGAACTCAACATGCGAAAAGACATCAAAAAAGAAATCGTCGCCATGTTCAAAGCGGCCGGCTTTAAGGATGTACAACCGTATGAAGAGGCGTCCGGACCTGGACTCGGAATTCACGAAATGGGAGGTGCTCGTATGGGGCATAGCCCCAAAACCTCCATTGTGAACAAACACAATCAACTACATTCGGTGGCCAATGTATATGTTACCGACGGGGCTTTTATGGCCTCATCAAGTTGTGTGAATCCGTCATTGACCTATATGGCCTTTACGGCCCGTGCCGCAAACCATGCGGCAAAAGAATTCAAAAAAGGCGCTTTTTCTTGACCGATTTTATGGAAGCTAGACCACAAATTCAATACGACGCCATTGTAGTTGGCACAGGAATCAGCGGCGGATGGGCCGCTAAAGAGCTTTGCGAAAACGGCCTGAAGACCCTGGTTCTTGAAAGAGGACGCATGGTCAAGCATATCGAAGACTACCCCACTATGAACAAAGATCCATGGGATCTGAAGTTTAGAGGGCAGCTATCAAGAGCCGAAAAAGAGAAGTACCATACCAAGGACCGAAAATGGTCACCTGGTGAGGACAATGCCCATTTTTTCGTCAACGCTCTCGACCACCCCTACGAAGAAACTCGGCCTTTTGCCTGGTTACGGGGGTATCACGTGGGTGGACGATCGCTAACCTGGGGAAGACAGTCATACCGTTTTAGCGCTATTGATTTCGAAGCCAACAAAACAGATGGCCATGGTATCGATTGGCCCGTACGTTACGAGGATGTAGCTCCTTGGTATTCAAAAGTGGAAGAATATATTGGCGTAAACGGCCAAAAATTAGGGCTCAAACAATTGCCCGACGGTGAGTTTTTGCCCCCAATGGAATTGAATTGCGTAGAAAAAGACCTTCAAGCTTCAATGAATGCCCAGTTTAACGATGGCCGTCTTTTGACCATCGGTAGAAGTGCCAATCTGACCGGAGCGGTTCAGGGCCAGGAAGGTCGAACCCTTTGCCAGTATAGAAATCGATGTAGTAGAGGCTGTCCTTTTGGTGGGTATTTTAGTAGTAATTCGTCTACATTACCTGCGGCCGAGCGCACTGGCAATATGACACTTCGGCCCAACTCCATTGTTCACCAAATCATCTATGATGAAAAAACGAAAAAAGCGACCGGGGTACGCGTAATCGATACCGAGTCTCATGAAAGACTAGAGTTCAAGGCCAAGGTGATTTTTCTCTGTGCTTCGGCCATGGCGTCGGTGGGTATTTTATTGCAATCCAAATCCAAAAGATTTCCCAATGGTATGGGCAACGATTCCGGATTTTTGGGCAAAGGCGTTATGGACCACCACTTTCAGGCCGGGGCCAGTGCGGAGGTACCAGGATACCTAAATAAATACTATAAAGGACGAAGGCCGAATGGCTACTATATTCCCAGGTTTGTGAATCTCGACACAAAAACGGAGCGAAAGACGTATGTTCGTGGTTTTGGCTACCAAGGCGGGGCCAGTCGAGGCAACTGGTCAATGGCCATTGCAGAGACCATGTATGGAAAAAATCTGAAGGAATCCATTCTAAAGCCCGGCGCATGGCGCATTGGCATGACCGGCTTTGGGGAAGTGTTGCCCTATGATGATAATAGGGTTACTTTAAGTAGAGATAAACAGGACAAATGGGGATTACCGCTGCTCGATTTCGATGTGAGGTACAAGGAAAATGAAATGAATATGCGTAAGGATATGGTCAACGAGGCTATCGATATATTCAAAAAAGCCGGTTTCGAAAATGTACAGGGATACGACACGAGAAACGGGCCAGGAAGTGCCATACATGAAATGGGGGGAGCCCGTATGGGCCACTATGCCAAAAACTCCGTCGTAAATCGGCACAACCAAATTCATGCTGTACCCAACGTCTATGTTACGGATGGGGCATTTATGACCTCCTCTAGCTGTGTGAATCCCTCATTGACCTATATGACATTTACGGCCAGAGCCGCGAACCATGCGGCAGAACAATTTAAAAAAGGAAGATTTTCATAAAACCGCTTATCTTTAGCACTTTTGACCTGTAAAAATCAACAATATTAATCACACACCTTACGTTTAGATTTCATGGATAACGCTTCAGCCAATAATATGTGGGGAGATTACTTAAAAAATCACCTCGAAGATGTCTTTCACGAGGCGCCAAAGGCGGTACATTTTTGCGATAATGAAGATGATGCCAACGAATGTGCCAGATTAGTGAAAAAAGGGGTCAAACAAGCGACTTCTGATTCATTATTAGGTCTTCAGTACAGAAATGAGAGATTGCCCAAAATAGGTGACTTCACCGTAGTGACCAATTGGGAGGGCGAAGCCCAGTGCATTGTCGAAACCACTAAAGTGACCCTAAAGCCTTTTTTTAGTATTGATGAAGAATATGCAAGGCTGGAGGGCGAAGGCGATAAGTCCCTCGAGCATTGGAAGAGAACCCATTGGGACTTCTACTCACGTGAATTGGCGGAATTCGAACGGCTCCCTCGAGAAAGTATGATCATTGTTTGTCAAGAGTTCAAAAAAGTTTTTGAACGGTAGACCTTGTACTAGTCCAATAAAAAAAGCCGCTATATGCGGCTTTTATTTTTAAGGGATTCCGTTCTTTATTTCATCATCTTGACCCAAGTATTCTTATTCTTGTGCGATGCTACGGTAGCTTCGATAAAGTTCATTCCCCGAACACCGTCTTCCATGGTCGGAAACTCCCCATCGTTATACTTTCTACCACGAATGGCCTTGGCCGCTCCCAAATATATATTTGCCATGGAATCAAAGATTCCTTCAGGGTGCCCTGCCGGCAATTTGGTGCCGTCCAAAGACAATTTTGAATTATAGGCATGACCCGGTTTATAGACCTGTGTTGGTTCAGTATCGCTCATTTTATAGAGGAAATTCGGTTTTTCTTGCTCCCATCTGAAGGCCCCTTTTGAACCGTAAATGGCAATCGCCAATCCATTTTCCTCACCTGTCGCCACCTGGCTTCCGCGAATGACGCCCTTCACATGTTCATCCATTCGGATGAGCACGGTTCCATCGACATCCATCTTATTGTCCTTATACAGGTAGTTGAAGTCACAGAGTAGCGACTTCACTTTGAGGCCGGTAGTATACTCGACCATATTAAAGGCATGTACCCCGATATCTCCCATACACGAACTGATTCCGGCCTTCTTTGGGTCTAGACGCCATACTGAATTTCTCTTTTTCTTATCGTGAATTATCGTATTGATCCACCCTTGGTAATACCTCGCATCAACCTTATGAATTTTACCGATTGCCCCAGCTTTGATCATTTCGCGCATTTGACGAACCATCGGATAGCCCGTATAAGTATGGGTCAAGGCAAAGACCTTGCCTGATTTCTTATGCGCTTTCTGCAAGATCTTTGCTTCTGCCAAAGTGGTAGTCATGGGCTTCTCGCAAATCACATGAAAACCATTGTCGAGTAACTTCTTGGCCATAGGAAAGTGCAGGAAGTTAGGAGTCAACACGGAACAGACTTGAATGCGCTCATTTTCCGGAAGTTTTAGTTCCTGTTCCACTAGCGTGTCAAAGTCTGGGTAAATTCTATCCAAAGGGACATCTATTTCCTTAGCAAAAGCCTTGTTCATCTTAACATCAGGATTGAAGCAAGCCCCGACAATTTGATAATTATCATTAATGTGTGAAGCGACTCTATGTAAAACTCCAATAAGGGAATCCCCTCCCCCTCCAAGTATTCCTAATCGTATTTTTTTTGGCATGAAACTATCGTATTAAGTGTTATGATTCTTTTTAAGTGCCATGAATATATAAAATCTCTAAGATTTATAGGCGATTTTTTCGTTTTTGAACAAAAAGGTGAAAAGAAGTAGAACGACTAAGGCAAAACTAGCAGGATACAGCCAAATCGTACCCCAATCGTGATTGCCATCACGAAGCAAATAGGTGTCCGCAATTTGTCCTGCAATCCAAAAACCGATCAACATACCCACACCATAGGTGGCCAGCGTTATCATACCTTGAGCAGCACTTTTTACTTTCTCGCCAGCCTTGGAATCGGTATATATCTGCCCCGATACGAAAAAGAAATCATAGCAGATTCCATGCAAAGCGATGCCAATGACCAACGTGAAAAACAAATCACCGGCATTACCGAAAGCAAATAGCGCATAGCGAACTACCCAAGCGAACATTCCAAATAAAATCGTCTTTTTAAATCCGTACTTGGTAAAGAAAAGAGGCAAAAGCAACATAAACAACACCTCGGAAATCTGACCGACACCTGCCCAGGTGGTCGAATTTTCAACTCCATACTCCGTTAAAAACGGACTAATATATTGATAATAGAAGGCCAACGGAATACAGATCAAAACCGATGAAATAAAGAAAATCAAGAAGTTTTTGTCACGCAACAACTTTAAGGCATCCAATCCGAGAATATCGGATAAGGTCACCTTTTCATTTTTATCGACCCTAGGTGGCGTTTTGGGTAAGGTAAAACTGAACAACCCAAGTACGAGAGAAGCGATGGCCACCATCAAAAAGGTGTTCGAAAGCGCCCCTTCTTGAATACGCTCAATCGCATCCCAATGAAATCCTAAACTAATGACCCAACCGGCAATAATCCAGCCAGCAGTACCGAAAACACGAATAAGGGGAAACTCTTTCGCTGGATTTTTCATTTGATTAAAGGAGACCGAATTGACCAATGCCAAAGTAGGCATATAGGCGATCATATAGCCCAACACATATGGATAAAAGGCCGAAAAATCGGCAGCTTGATGCATTTGATACATTAAGACAGCTCCGATAAGATGCAAGGCCCCTAGAATTCGCTCGGCATTAAAAAAACGGTCAGCAATCAAGCCTATGATGAACGGGGCGACAATGGCCCCCCATGACTGAGTGGAGTAAGCCATGGCAGACTGCGCCCCTGTTGCGTTCAGATTGTAGCCTAGAAAAGAACCCAAGGTTACGAACCACCCTCCCCAAATAAAGAATTCCAAGAACATCATTATGGAAAGCTGTGCCTTTACTTTAGTATTCATGGGCTTTAGCTTATCGTTTGTATACGATGTAATCCAAATCTAGGGGTGTTATATCGTTCGCACGGAAATCCATTAAAATCTGACCGCGGTGGTGTGCCGAGTGATTGATGATATGAAAAAGTACGTCTTGCAGGGTATTCGTAAAATACCTTCCGTCAGCGTTTTCGTAATTAAAGCGCTTTTCAAAATCATCCGCATTCCTTGTAATTTCAAAGGAACTTCTTTGGTTCTCATAATGAATATCATGCCACGCGTGGAGCTCATGTGTTTGAGACACCTCATACTGTGGCGCCGTGCCCTGCAAAATGGCATTCCACCGATGATGCGCATTTAAAATATGACTGAAGAGCTTTTTACTTTTTTCAGGCGTGTGTTCAAGGGTAGCACAGGTTTCGATCAATTGTTTATTGCAATAAAAATTGTAATCGAATAGTTGGTTAAAAAAGACTTTCATCAAATGGTTTCTATTTCTGAACTAAAGTTGGGGAGTATCAGGATCTATATGTCCTTGAATTTTCGGTATATTCGATTCAACTCAACTCTTTGGCGACTTTGAGCATCAGATCTCTAGTGGCTTTGATTCCCGCTTCTTCACCGAGAACACTTCCTTCATATTCCACACCGATATAACTCGTATACCCAGCATCCTTTACCATCTGAAGCATTTTGGTGTAGTCGATTCCAATGGCGGTTCCGTCTTCGTTAAAGTCATTGGATTTCGCACTTACCGCCTTTGCGTAAGGCATCAATTCAGCGACCCCTTTATACTTATCATATTCTTCTTTACAGCTTCGATCCTCATTTCTAGTAATACAGAAATTACCAAAGTCAGGTAAGGTTCCACAATTGTCTAGATTAACCGCTTTCATGACCTCTGCATGCAAAGCACCATTCGAAGACAAACCGCCGTGGTTCTCTACCAAGACGTTGATATTCTTGGTCTTGGCATAGGTGCACAGTTTGGTAAGTCCATCTATGGCACTGGCCTTCCACTCTTCGGGCTCCATACTGCCATTGAGGTTAACACGTATCGCATGGCAGCCCATAGCTGCGGCCGCATCGACCCATTTTTTGTGCTTCTCGACGGTCTCATCACGTTCGGCCTCGTCATTCACTGCCAGATTGCCCTGTCCGTCGATCATGATCAATACGTTCTGCAGGCCGTGCTCTTTTGCCGCAGCATTCGATTTCTCTACAAAAGCGGCCATGGCCTCTTCGGAATAATTCGCATCGGAGAGTTCTGGATTGTACAGTTGGCTGACATATTCAAGACCTGTAAACCCCCAGTTTTTTGCTTTTTCCGCAAAGGAGTACGGATCCACTCCATCTTCTCGTATCATTTTATGAATAGACCATTGCGCGAGTGATAACTCGAAGAAAGGCTCGGCGATATCAGATGTGCTCTTCACTTCTTCGGTGCTTTCCGCCTCTGCTTTCTTGTTTTCTTTACAAGCATATCCTCCCATAAGGGCTAGGGCAACCCCGGCTTGCGAGCTATTACGGATAAAAATTCTTCTTTTCATTGGTTCAGGTTTATATCGTTTATTTTTCTTTGAATTTCCTTACGGTACGCGCACCTTAAGACTTAGCTATCAAGTTATTACCATTTTTTCTTACCAACCCTTGATTTTTTCAATTGCGAAATTCGCAACAGATTATCACAAAACCCTTAGTTTTAGGCAACAAGAATAGTTTTTAAAAGTAGAAAATTAATTTATTATTTAATAAATTTAGGGACTAAACAATTCAATACATGAGTAAATTTTATTACAACCAAGAAGCGGAATCGTATGATGCCATAGTTGTAGGAACGGGAATAAGTGGGGGCTGGGCCGCCAAAGAATTATGTGAGAACGGATTAAAGACCCTTGTACTTGAACGTGGTAGAATGGTTAAGCACCGTGACGATTATGAAACGGCCAACTTAGACCCTTGGGATTTCCCCAATGGTGGGCAGCCTACCCAAGAAATGGTTGCCAAGCAAGAAAAGCAACATAGAACAGGTTACACCACGAACGCGGCCAGCCATATGTGGTTCGTGAACGATTTGGAACATCCCTATAATGAAATCAAGCGTTTTGATTGGATGCGTGGGTATCACGTCGGAGGACGATCTCTTCAATGGGGCCGTCATAGCTATCGTTGGAGCGATATCGATTTCAAGGCCAACCTAAGCGATGGTCATGGTGTTGATTGGCCCGTACGTTATAAAGATATCGCACCTTGGTACGATAAAGTGGAATCCTATATAGGCGTAACCGGAGAAACATTGGGACTGCCCCAATTGCCCGACGGCCAATTTGAACCCATGATGGAGTTGAATTGTGTTGAACAGCATGTTCGCGAAAAAGTAGCTGAAAATTTTGATGGGCGAGTAGTTACGGCAGGCCGGGTTGCCCACATCAATAGTGATAAGCAATTTGATGGTGATGGCCGAACAAGGTGCCAATTCAGAAACAGATGTATTCGCGGTTGTCCTTTCGGGGCTTATTTTAGCAGTCTCTCATCTACTTTGCCGGCTGCAGAAGCAACGGGCAACATGACGCTTAGACCCGATTCTATTGTTCATGAGGTTATGTACGATCCAGACACGAAAAGGGCAACAGGTGTTAAAGTCATCGATCGCGTGACTAAGGAAACTTTCGAATTCAAGGCAAAGGTTATTTTTCTTTGTGCTTCCGCTGTGGCATCGACATCGATTTTAATGCAATCGAAATCAGATCGTTTTCCGAATGGAATGGGCAATGATTCTGATCAATTAGGTCGTAATATCATGGACCACCATTTAGGCGTTGGCGCTGGTGGAAAATTTGAAGGCTTCGCCGACAAATACTATAAGGGAAGAAAGCCGAACGGAATATACCTGCCAAGGTTCAGGAACTTGGGCGGCGACAGTAATAGAACAGATTATAAAAGGGGCTTTGGATATCAAGGTGGTGCTAGACGTGGCAATTGGGAGGAATCCATAGCCGAACTCTCTCATGGTAAGGATCTAAAAGACGCTATCCTTAAACCAGGAGGATGGACCTTTGGCATGGGTGGCTTCGGTGAAGTATTACCTTATGAAGACAACCGATTTACTTTAGACTATGACAAATTAGATCAGTGGGGACTACCTACTGCCACCTTTGACGCGGAATTCAAAGAAAACGAATTGAACATGCGTAAAGACATGATGCAGTCCGCAGTTGATATGCTCACGAAAGCCGGATTGAAAGATGTTGAACCTTTCGATAGGGAAACTGCCTTAGGACTTGGAATTCATGAAATGGGAACCGCCCGTATGGGACGTAACCGAAAGACTTCCGTTCTTAATGGAAACAATGCGCTTCATGATGTGCCAAACGTCTATGTCACCGATGGATCGTTCATGACCTCGGCCAGTTGTGTGAATCCATCTTTGACCTATATGGCTTTTACAGCAAGAGCGGCCAACCATGCCGCACAAGAACTTAAAAAAGGAAATATATAATGGATAGAAGAAAAGCACTCAGAAATATGGGGCTGGCCATGGGATATACCGTGGCAACACCCACCCTCATCAGTCTCATGCAAAGTTGTAAGAGCGATCCGGTTATGGAATGGACTCCTGATTTTTTCAGTATGGAAGAAGGATCGGTCTTGACCAAATTGGTAGATATCATTTTGCCGAAAACCGATACGCCTTCGGCCTCTGAGGTTCAAGTGAACCTCTTTATCGATAGATTCATCAACGAAGTAGGGGACGAAGAACAACAGAAATTTACCAAAATGGCAATGGGTCGTTTTATGGAGAAAGCAACGAAAGCTGCTGGAAAGGAAAAAGCAGGAGACCTGAGCTCGGAAGAACTCGAAAAGACGTTGGCCAGTACGTTGAAAATCTCCAAAGAAGAGGAAACCAAAAATATGGAGGCCGTGACGACCTATAATGAAGCTATAGCAGAAGGTAAAGAAGCCTTGCTCGATGATGAGGTAGCGAGTCATGCGTTTGCCCATAGTTTGAGAGGATTGACCATTATGGGATACAAGACCTCGGAATATGTGGGAGAAGAAGTTTTGGCCTATCTACCTGTACCCGGCGAGTATATCGGTTGTGGTGACCTACAGGAATTGACCGGTGGCAAAGCATGGTCTCTCTAAGGTTTTGACCATGAGAAGAAGAAGTTTTATTCAAAAGACGGTCATGACCGGTGGAGCACTATCCTTGGGCGGTGCATTCTCGTATGCCAAAACCCCAAATACCACGGCAGCACATCAATTCAACCTTAACTATGCCCCGCATTTAGGGATGTTCAAGAATCATGTAGGTGTTGACCCCATCGACCAGATCAATTTCATGGCCGATCAAGGTTTTACGGCGTTCGAAGATAACGGGATGATGAAACGCGATGTGGCCCTACAGACCAAAATGGGTGAAACCTTAGCAAAACGCGGGATGACCATGGGCGTTTTTGTAGTGGATAAAGGAGGCAACATGGCCAATACCCTTGCTGCAGGTAAAAAGGAATATCTCGATATCTTTCTCGACGGATGTAAAAGAGCTGTAGAAGTGGCCAAAAGGGTCAATGCCAAATGGATGACCGTCGTACCGGGAGGTTTTGAAAGAAAATTGCCCATCGGCGTTCAAGATGCCAACGTCATTGAAGCCTTAAAAAGGGGCGCTGAGATTTTTGAACCACATGGCTTGGTCATGGTGTTGGAGCCCCTATCCGATTCTCCGGATCTCTATTTGCAAAATTCGGATCAAACCTATATGATCTGCAAAGGTGTCGCTAGCCCCGCCTGTAAAATACTGTACGACATCTATCATTTGCAAAAGACAGAAGGACATCTGATTCACAATATGGGGCTTACCTGGGATGAAATCGCCTATATTCAAATCGGTGATAATCCAGGGCGAAAAGAACCTACTACAGGGGAAATCAATTATAAGAATGTCTTCAAGTGGATTCATGAAAAAGGCTTTGAAGGGGTGCTTGGTATGGAACACGGCAATTCCAAAGAAGGAAAAGCAGGTGAGCAAGCTGTCATCGATGCCTATAAGGAGGTAGATGCTTTTATGTAGTGAATTCGATTCTAAAAGGAAAATAAAAGAGCTTCCCCTGGGAAGCTCTTTTTCGATTTATTTATACCCTCTGCCTTCAGGAAGGAATTTCCGGGGTATTCAGTTGGGCTATGGAGGCGTTGATTTCTTCTTGCGATAATTCGTGCTTCACGATTTTCCCACCAAAGTAGTCGTCATAGGCTTTCATGTCAAAGTTACCATGCCCACATAGGTTGAATAGTATAGTCTTTGACTTCCCTTCTTCCTTGCATTTTTTAGCTTCCGCAATTACCGTAGCAATTCCGTGTGTAGCTTCTGGAGCCGGAATTATTCCTTCGGTTTTGGCAAAGAGCACTCCTGCTTCGAACACTTCCAGATTATCATGTGCGACCGCTTCGATCAATCCATCCCTTAAGAGCTGGCTCACAATAACCCCAGCACCGTGATATCGTAATCCGCCTGCGTGTATCGGTGCGGGCACAAAATCATGCCCTAGCGTATACATAGGCAGTAGAGGTGTCATTCCGCCGGTGTCGCCGAAATCATATCGAAATACCCCCCTAGTAAGCTTAGGGCAGGAAGTAGGCTCACTGGCAATACATCTAATGGTACGACCTTCATCTATATTTAGTCGTAGGAATGGAAAAGCCAATCCGGCAAAATTAGAACCTCCCCCAAAAGGAGCTATAACGATATCGGGCATATCCCCGGCTTTTTCCATCTGTTTGATGGCTTCTTGACCAATTATAGTCTGGTGTAGTTTTACATGGTTTAAAACGCTTCCTAGGGCATACTTGGTGTCTTCACGCTGCGCGGCCATCTCGACAGCTTCGGAAATAGCAATGCCAAGAGATCCCGGGCTATTGGGATCGGCCTCTAAAATGTTTCGTCCGGCTTGGGTCAAGTTTGTCGGCGAGGCAAAGACATTCGCTCCCCAAGCATTCATCATCGATTTTCTGTACGGTTTGTGTTCATACGAGAGCTTTACCATATATACGTCACATTCAATATCGAAATGCTGACAGGCAAAACTCAGTGCACTTCCCCACTGGCCCGCACCGGTTTCCGTTGTTATTTTTTTTACTCCTTCCTGTTTGCTATAATACGCTTGGGGAACCGCGGTATTCGGTTTGTGAGATCCCGAAGGGCTTACCCCTTCATATTTATAGTAGATTTTCGCAGGGGTATCCAAAGCCTTTTCAAGACTATGTGCCCGATATAAAGGTGTGGGTCGCCAGAGCGAATAGATGTTTCGCACCTCATCCGGAATTTCAATCCACTTTTCAGTACTTACCTCTTGTTCGATCAAGGCCATCGGAAATAGTGGTGCTAGGGCATCTGGTCCGATAGGCTCTAACGTACCTGGGTGCAGGGGAGGTAAAGGTTTGTTCGGCATATCGGCCACAATATTGTACCAGTACTCCGGTATCTCATTTTCCTCAAGTATAAATTTTCGTTGTTTCATCTAGCTATTGATTTGTTTGTACTAAATATACGAAGGCCTTTTTTAAATAAAACATCGATGAACTACAGCAGATAAGGTAGTTCATCGAAGATTTAAATCCCAAAACGCACTTCATCGAAAAGTTAGCACTTTTTCGACATACTGCATACTACCGATGTAAGATACGGCCTACACTCAACGTTCTTTATATATGACCGCATACTTTTACACCATAATCGGCTATTTCACATTGATGTTTGTTGCTAAACTAGCGTTTACATTTTTTGGCCCGGAAAGAAATACGAAGAAATCCATACGTCCTCAATGGCACATTAATTTCCATCAAATCAGGGAAAGTGTTATGAGTTATTTATTCTAATCTATGGTTCTTGATAGATTACTATCCCATCATGTCAAAATTGGTTAAATAGACTCAAAATGTGTTAATTATCGTTAATGTTATCACTTTTATCGGTATTTTCTGCCTTTATTTGCACTAAGCGTAATCTTTTTGCGTTAGTAGTAGCGTATATACTCTAACAACTATCGGGGCATGGACAAATATCTTATCATATTATTTATTTACGTTGCAGCTTATGTATTTTCCATGGCGGTCAAACCATACGTTGAGAAATAGACCATCATTAGCGTAATTCACTACAATCATTCCCAAACCTTTTTGGGACTTTTTTGTTTATTACCCTCCCGAAATCCCGAAATCTTTCTATAACGTAAGAAACCCCGGCACTAGGCCAGGGTTTAAAAAAGTCTCGAGTTTTTTACTACATCATATTACGAACCGCACATTAGGCAATCATCATCGGCTTGTCCTTCTTTGGCACGCGCTATCATTTCCTTCATTTCTTGAGGAGTCATAGGCTGTATGTCGGTTTCCGCCTGTGCCGCAACAACAGGAGTAGTTTGTACTTGTATGGCCGCCGCTGCCTCTGCTGTCGGTGGTGGTGTCGCCGCAGCAACTTCCGCCTCCGCAGCTACGCTGATAGGCATTTCCTTTTTCTTGGTGTTGTCCAAGGTGAACTTAATTGCATCGACTGCAGCTTTCGTGCGGAGATAGTACATTCCGGTTTTCAGGCCGCTCTTCCACGCATAGAAATGCATTGATGTCAATTTAGAGTAATTGGCGTTTTCCATAAATAGGTTCAGCGACTGACTCTGATCAATGAAATAACCGCGCTGACGACTCATGTCGATAATGTCTTTCATACTGAGTTCCCAAACGGTTTTGTACAATTCCCTAATCTCTTGAGGAATGGTTTCAATGTGTTGTATGGAACCGTTGGCACGCATCAACTCTTGTTTCATATTCTCATTCCACAAGCCTAGTCTAACCAAATCTTCAAGAAGGTGTTTATTTACAACAATAAATTCCCCAGAAAGCACCCTTCTCGTATAAATATTAGAAGTATATGGTTCGAAACACTCATTATTTCCTAAAATCTGGGAAGTGGATGCGGTTGGCATAGGGGCTACCAGTAATGAGTTACGAACCCCGTGTTTTTTCACATCTTTACGCAATTTTGACCAATCCCATCTTCCTGATAGCTCTTCGTCCTTGATATTCCAAAGGTTATGTTGAAACTGTCCTTCGGAAATAGGCGACCCTTCGTAGGAAGAGTAGGATCCCTCTTGCTTGGCAGCTTCCATAGAAGCGGTTACCGCAGCAAAATATAGTGTTTCAAAAATCTCTTGATTGAGCTTTTTTGCAGCGTCACTGGTAAACGGCAAACGCAACATAATGAAGGCATCTGCCAACCCTTGTACCCCGAGACCGATCGGTCGGTGACGCATATTTGAATTTTCCGCCTCCTTTACGGGGTAGTAATTTCTATCGATTACCCTGTTCAGGTTTTTGGTCACCCGCTTGGTCACCTTGAACAGTTCTTTATGGTCGAACTCCCCATTTTTGACGAACATCGGTAAGGCAATGGACGCCAAATTACATACCGCGACTTCATCAGGAGAGGTATATTCTAGAATTTCGGTACATAGATTTGAAGACCGTATGGTACCAAGATTCTTCTGGTTGCTCTTGCGATTGGCCGCATCTTTATATAGCATGTAGGGTGTACCGGTCTCAATTTGCGACTCTAAGATCTTTTCCCACAAATCACGTGCCTTGACCGTTTTACGACCTTTACCTTCCGCCTCGTACTTCGTATATAAGGCTTCGAACTCTTCACTATGACTCGTAAAAAGTCCCGGGCACTCGTTTGGACACATCAAGGTCCAGTCTTCGTTAGCCTCTACCCTTTTCATGAATAAATCGGAAATCCACATGGCGTAGAATAAGTCGCGAGCACGCATTTCTTCCTTCCCGTGGTTCTTCTTCAAGTCTAAGAACTCATAGATGTCAGCGTGCCATGGCTCCATATATATGGCGAAACTACCTTTTCGCTTTCCACCACCTTGGTCAACATAGCGCGCTGTATCATTAAATACGCGTAGCATGGGCACGATACCATTTGAGGTGCCATTGGTACCTGAAATGTATGAGCCGGTAGCTCTAATATTATGTATAGAAAGACCGATTCCTCCTGCAGACTGCGATATCTTGGCAGTCTGTTTCAAGGTGTCATAGATACCATCGATGCTATCGTCTTTCATAGCCAATAAAAAGCATGAGGACATTTGGGGTTTTGGGGTACCTGAATTGAACAGTGTCGGTGTTGCATGCGTAAAGTACTTTTTTGACATGAGTTCGTAAGTCTCTATTGCCGCATCCAAATCATCTAAATGTATGCCGACGGAAACACGCATCAACATATGCTGTGGACGCTCCGCTATCTTGCCATTCAGTTTTAAGAGGTACGAACGTTCCAAGGTTTTAAAACCGAAATAATCGTAGCCAAAATCTCGGTTGTAAATAATAGTGGAATCCAATCTTTCCGCATTGTCCTGTATCACCTTAAACACCTCTTTCGAGAGCAAAGGAGCTTTCTTGCCCGTTCTCGGATTGACATACACGAAGAGGTCTTTCATGGTCTCGGAGAACGACTTCTTCGTATTTTTATGAAGGTTGGAAACAGAAATACGCGCAGCCAATTTTGCATAGTCAGGATGTGTCGTCGTCATGGTTGCCGCAATCTCTGCAGCAAGATTATCCAACTCGGAGGTCGTCACCCCATCATATAGACCTTCGATAACACGCATGGCCACTTTCAATGGGTCTACCAACGGGTTTAACCCGTAGCATAATTTTCGAACTCTGGCCGTGATCTTATCGAACATGACCAGCTCTTTTCTTCCGTCTCTTTTTAATACATACATATGGCTACAATTATTTTTTAGGAAATATTTTGGTTAGTAAAGTTGTTAAAATTTTAACATTTTGTCAGTGCATCGAAAGAACCCCCTCAGTAATGAGCGGGTTTTCGGGCATCTGTTAAAAATCTGCGTCGAAGCTGATTTTCTGGGCGTCTTCGTCTTTTTCCTTATTGAGCACTCCGGCCTTCTGGTATTCAGAAACCCTTTTTTCAAAGAAATTGGTTTTTCCTTGAAGGGAAATCATGTCCATGAAATCGAACGGATTGGTAGAATTGTATACTCTATCACATTCCAATTCGACCAACAGTCTATCCGTCACAAACTCTAGGTATTGAGTCATCAACTTGGCGTTCATACCGATAAGGCTAACCGGTAATGACTCTGTAATGAACTCTCGTTCAATATCCAGGGCGTTTGTCAATATCTGGGTAATACGTTCTTTTGGTACTTTGTTGATCAAATGTTTGTTGTGCAAGTGGACCGCATAATCACAATGCATGCCCTCATCTCTTGAAATCAACTCATTGGAAAAGGTAAGTCCGGGCATCAATCCTCTTTTCTTTAACCAAAATATGGAACAAAAAGCGCCAGAAAAGAAAATACCTTCTACGGCGGCAAATGCAATTAGCCGTTCGGCAAAACTCGGTGATTCGATCCAATTAAGTGCCCAATCCGCTTTCTTCTTGATTGCGGGAAAATTTTCTAACGCTTTGAATAATATATTCTTTTCCTTTTCATCTTTTACGTAGGTATCGATTAAAAGGGAATACGTTTCGGAGTGAATATTCTCCATCATGATTTGAAAACCGTAGAAAAATTTCGCTTCGGCATACTGTACTTCACTAACGAAGTTCTCCGCAAGGTTTTCATTAACGATACCATCCGATGCAGCGAAAAAAGCAAGAATATGCTTAATGAAATACTGTTCATCAGCACTTAGCTTCGTGTTCCAATCGGTAACATCCTCACTTAAATCTATTTCCTCAGCAGTCCAAAAGCACGCCTCACACTTTTTATACCATTCCCACAAGTCATGATGCTTTATAGGAAAAATTACAAATCGGTCGTCGTTTTCTGCCAAGATTGGCTCTATCGCTGTGGACATAGTTTTAAAAAATTTAAAAAGTTAGTGTAATGGGTTGAATAGTACCCCGGTGCTGGGCTTACAAAGATGGAAAATAAAGAGGGATTTAAAATGTGTGTTTTAAAGATTCCATCACAAAGTTTTTAACATCACATGTTGAAATCTAGGCTCGCTACTGATGTACATTACGCTTAGCTGAAAATGATATTTTACATAAAATTTACATTAGCTTAAACACAAAAAAATAAACCAAAAAGTATGTTTTCAAATATACTTTTTGGTTTGAAAAACAGGGTCGCTCTTGCGATTTTCATCTATAACATTAACTAAAGCGCCATGAACCTCGCATATGAAGTCGTTTCATTTACAAAGAAAATTGCCTGTTTCGTCTGCTTTTACTTTTTTATGGCGTGGCAAACCTTGAATCATTTTCTACTAGGGTATGGCAACACCAAGAGTTCTTGAGCGCTATCTCTAAGCGTTTATTAAAGATCAAATACAAACAAGAATTAAAACAGCTGCTCAAAGGGAAATACTAGGGGTGTAGCGCAGTGTAAGACCGGTTTTGATAATGAGGTCGATCTTTATCGAAGCCAAATGGCTTTTAAGCTCTTCGTGGTATTAGATGATACCGCCAAACCGTACGACCCTTCTGAAGGATTAAAATCTAAAAATTGTTGCAATCGGTGCTGATTCAGGTAGTTCCCCCGAAACCTATAATCGAGCAAATCACCAAGTTCCAACACAAGTTGGTCTGGTGCCTAGCATACAACAATTCATCAGATGGGCAGTTACAAGAACAAACACATTTTATTCGAACGTGTCCCCAAGGCCGTACCTGATGGATTGGCAGTTTCATAAAAATCTTAAAAGCTTTTTACTTACTAAATATTTTTTTGATAAACGGAACATGTACTTTTTAGGTGAAAATGCCTTCCGTTTTCGACGTATCTCAAAGCACAAGGGTTATCGTAAAATTAACCATTTTACATCAAAATCCCTGATTTTCAAACCAAAAATGAACTTCTTCCGAATACCATATCGATTCATCTATATGTATTATTTCAAACTCTCATTTTACTAGGGTCGACCAGAAAACTCACCCCGCATATGAATCGAGTCACCTACGGCATTCTTAAAATACATATTCAAATGCCCGTTTACTTCATCATCATCAAGTTCAGCTATCGTAATTTCACCGAAATGAGCGAAAAAGGGCAACTTATCAGAGTCTTTGCTGTCCAAAAAACCGAAAACCCCGTCCCTATAATTAAGAAATCCGTCTTTATCCTTGACCACTTTATATTTTCCCGGACCTATTACTCCTGAATCACTTTTCTTGGAAATGATAACTTCCACGGAATGCGGAGCACTCATATACTCATTTTGCATATGAAGGTTCAAGGTCGTAAACTCAGTGCCGTCATAGGTGGTTTCTACCCCAGTATCAAATTTGGCCTGTGAATACACCCCGCTGTTAATTACTACTAAATTATCTTGGAAAAGTTCTTTGGACGTATCGCTTGATTGCATGGTTGAAATGAATACTATAGGCCCAAGCACCAATAGGAACGCTCCATAATACTTTTGGAAAATAGCTTGCATCTCTCGATCGGTTTTTTCAGAATTTGGTTTAATCTACTTCAATAGTGCTTCTTACCTCATCACCCGTCATTGGAATTTCAACATTAGCATATTCAACACCTTGACTTTCTTGAATAATGACTTGGGCATTGTCCGTAAGAGCGGCTATTAAAAGCATGAGTACGAAAAACAGAAACATGATAAAACATTTTTTCATTACTTCAACTATTTAGTTTCCTTCACTTAAACTTGTCACTACTTTGAGCCGAGGGAACTAAAACGATACCTGTGTATCTGGCACTAAAATATGCCATACTTCAGGTCAGATTTGGCTTTTCTGTACAAATGGTACAATATCCTGTATAAACTGCAAACGTATATGGCCCGCCTTTAGCAAAGGGCAAAAAAAATCATTCTAAACCGAAAAAAAGTCAGAAAAAATAACACGATTAGTGGTAAAAAATTATTTATGGGCCTTTTTTTACCAATTACACTTGAATATCGTCCATTGGTACATCTTTTTTTAAAATCATCGTACATCGCATTAATTTTGATTAACTTTCTTTTGAGAAGAAAACCACAAAACATATGATTGAAGCGGTACTTGTAGACGATGAAATAAAAGCATTGCAAAGTTTATCTTGGGAATTGACCAATTTTAGCGAGGAAATCGAGGTGACCGCATCTTTTACCGATCCCTTTGAAGCCTTGGGACATCTTGAAACGAACACGCCGGATTGCTTGTTTTTGGATATTGAAATGCCAACAATGGACGGATTTCAGTTCATCCAAAAATTAAAGAACAAAGATTTTCCGGTCGTCATTACGACGGCTTATAATCAATATGCCATCAAAGCCCTTAAAAACGAGGCTATCGATTACCTTTTAAAGCCTATAGACACTGATGATCTTCGAGACACCATCGTCAAAATAAAAAAGTTCAATTCGAAACACTACACCGCAGAAAGGCTTGAAAAAATTCTACTGAACTTTAATTCGCGTTCGATCCACAAGAAAATTACCTTTAATACGGACGGAAAATTGGTATTTCTTGACAGCGATGAGATAGTCTATGCCGAGTCGGATGGAAATTATAGCACGATCTACCTCGCTGACGGCCAAAAAATGGTACTGACAAAAAAACTGAAAGAGGTGAACGAAATCTTGCCTCAAGAGTCTTTTTTCAGGATACACAATTCGTATATCATCAATCTTCATAAAATAAAGGAATTTCTCAAAACGGATGGTTATGTTGTCTTAAAGCCAAACCACAAAATTCCCGTTTCAAGACAAAAGAAATCCGATTTTCTTGATATGTTGTAATTATTTACATGCAGTATCAGACCAAACATAATGCCCATAGCGGCCCTTACCCTTCTTTCAAAAGTCTATTGAAGTACCGTCTTTGCGTACTATTTTATTTCGTTGTTCTTTTCGGGTTTTCGCAATCCATTTCCGAGGATTTTAAAAAATCCGTGGACAGCCTTATCGAAAAAGCACCCAGCACCTATGCTGAAATCGATGCCTTGTTCCAACGGAAACGAAATGATTCGGTGCTCATGCGCTACTTTGCCAATCGATCTATTGAAGAAAATTATTTAGACGGGCAAGCGTATGCCTTCAATCAACTAGGCCGTAAATATCGCAATACGGCACAGTTTTCAGAAGCCTTATCGCTGCATCAAAAGGCACTCGAAATCGCATTGGAATCGGACAATATCGAGTTTAGGGTGTATGCCCTGAACATGTTGGGTGTGGTCTACAAAAGGTCCGATGCCATTCAAGCCGCTTTGGACTATTACCAGCGTGCCCTCGAGCTTGCCGAAGCTATTGAAAATCCAAGTCTGGGTTTCAAACGCAGTATGAACGTGTCGCTGAATGGAATAGGTAATATCTATAAAACCCTAGAACAGTATGATATTGCCATAGACAAATTCACACAGGCTTTGGCATTGGATGAGGAAATGGACAATACCCTCGGGCTTGCCGTCAACAATTTCAATATTGGCGAATGTCAAGAGTCAAAAGGCAGGCTTACAGAAGCCCTAAAGAGCTTTCAGATCTCTTTGTCACACAACACCACCATTAATTCAGCTCGTGGTAAAATCTTATGCAATTACAGTATTGCCCACGTTTATGTTCACATGGGCAGCCCCGAAGAGGCCCTTACCATGCTGCAGCAGGCACTTGCAGATGCCAAAGCACTTGATGATCAAAGCTTGGTTGCTACGGTAGAGATTAATTTGGGGTGGACTTTACTCAATCTGAAACGGTATAAGGAAGCCGACTCTCATTTGAGCCAGGGTCTTCAAATTGCCCAAGAATATGAGCTGCCCGGTCAGATGGCCGAAGCCCATAAGTTTCTATCCGACCTATCCATTGCCCAAAGGGATTATAAAAGTGCGCTAGATTACCATAAGAAGTCGCTGAAGTTCGATAAGGAAGTCTCGAACAATATAAACCTGCGCTATGTCAATGATATGATCATGCGTTACGAAAGTGAAAAGCGGGCCAATGAATTGAAAAAACTTGCCGAAGAGAATGAATCGGTAAAATTAGAACTGGTCAAAAACCGTACACGATTATTGATCAGCGGTATTGTTATTGCACTATTGGCCGGTATACTTTACATTTTATACCGACAGTACCAATTGAAAAACGAGAAAAAATTATTGACATTGGAGCAAAGCATGCTGCGAAGTCAGATGAATCCACATTTCTTGTTCAACTCTCTAAACTCCATCAAGCTCTATATCATTAACAACGAGCAAAAAAACGCCGTTCATTATCTAAATAAATTCTCAAAACTGGTGCGGAAAATACTGGAAGCCTCCTCATTGAAGGAAATTCCATTGGCTGATGAATTGGAAACCGTGGAGCTCTATATGAACATCGAGAATATTCGCTTTTCAAATGAAATCAACTTCAAAACCGTTATTGCCGAAGAAATTGACCCACATACAGTAAAAATTCCATCGCTCATTCTTCAACCCTTTCTCGAAAACGCCCTTTGGCACGGACTTTCTTCAAAAGCAGGGGAAAAGAATATACTCTTAGAAGTAAATAAGGGTCAGGAAGAAGGGTTCATCGACATTACCATTACTGACAATGGTATTGGAAGGGAAGCCGCCGAAACCATTAAAAAAAACAAGGTGCTGAAACGAAAATCAGTAGGTATCGATATCACGAAAGAGCGATTATCGAACTTTTCACGTGATTATCAAAACTCCTTCGATCTTGAGATTTTGGATCTTTTCGATGATACGGGAAATCCATCCGGAACCAAAATCCTTCTGCATATTCCTACTCTTTAGCAAGAGTGTCGGCCACTGCTTCCAGCTCCGCATACCAATGTTCACCAAACTTGCGTATCAGTGCTTCCCTTACGAACTTATAGATGGGTACTTTTAGTTCGTCACCTAAGGTGCAGGCAGGGTCGCAAATGGTCCACTTATGGTAATTTACGGCAGTCAATTCTGTATACGCTTTGACTCTTACAGGGTACAAATGACATGATATCGGTTTTCTCCATGAGGTTGCCCCTTTATTGAATGCTTCCTCTAGGCCGCATTTGGTGATGCCGTTTTCCGAAAAAATAACGTAGGCACATTCACTTCCATTGACCAACGGAGTTTCCCATTCTCCATCCTCTCCTCGAACAAAAGCCCCTTGTTCTTCGATGGCCTCGATTCCCTCCGCTCGCAAGAAAGGCTTGACATCTTCAAAGATTTTGACCAGTGTTTCGGTCTCTTCTTCTTCCAAAGGTGCTCCAGCATCACCATCGATACAACAGGCTCCTTTACAAGCGCTGAGATTGCATACAAAATCATTTTCGATAATCTCTTCGGAAACTATGGTCTTACCTATTTGAAACATCCCCTTGATTTGGAAGTTCAAATATACTTTTAAATCGAATAATTAATTCGTCAGATCCTAAGAAGTTCCTTTTTTTTAAGTGTAAATTTGCGCGAAATTTGAATCGATATGTCGTTGAATCTAAACTTTGATATTCGCCAAATAGGTACCTCGAGCATGATCTTGTTCGCGGTTATCGATATTGTGGGTAGTATCCCTATCATCATCGGTCTGCGAAATAAAGTAGGGCACATTCAGTCTGGCAAGGCGTCGTTGGTAGCTGCATGTATTTTGGTGGCTTTCTTGTTCGTCGGGGAAGAGATTCTGAATCTTATCGGTATCGATGTCAATTCATTTGCTGTTGCCGGGGCATTTATCATCTTCTTTTTGGCCATAGAAATGATATTGGGTATCACGCTATACAAAGATGATATGCCTGAGAGTGCGTCAATCGTTCCGATTGCCTTTCCGTTGATTGCCGGAGCGGGCACCTTGACCTCTCTCTTGTCGTTACGGGCCGAATATCATGTTGAGAATATTATCGTGGCGATTATCGTAAACATTATCTTTGTATATCTGGTTTTAAAATCATCGAACAGAATCGAAAAGATTTTAGGTACTAACGGAATCAGTATCATCAGAAAAGTATTCGGAGTTATCTTGCTGGCCATTGCCGTCAAACTTTTTGCCACCAACATCAACGAACTTTTCAATCATTGATTTTTCTTGATATGGAAAACCTAAATGTATGAGTAAAACACTCTCTTTGATTTTAATCGTCTTGGCAGTCGCACTGATCGTCTACAATGTGACCTTGGTAGATTTCCAGCAACCTTTTGTAGGCAATAGCATCATTGCCCTCATCGGGATAGCCGCATCGTTATGCGCAATCGTTTTGCTTCTGATTTTTTTGACCTCTAGGAAAATCAAGGACAAGATGAACGAGGACTAATTTTTCGCTTCTATTTGGTCAGCCTCCTGCAATTGAACTACCGGATTGTCCAAAAGCAATACGCGTTGTAGCATTTTATCCGCATTGCTTTTGATTTTAGCATGCGCATTGGGGCCGAACAATTGTTCCGCTATGGCTGCCTTCAGATAAAGTTTAATACTGTCTTCATAGTCATAAAAGCTCATCTTGAACCTTCGGACCATGAGATAGTCGATGAACTTTTCAAATAGGACATCATCGACCTTGAAATTGGCGATGAAGTCGTTTTCAGAATAATCGCTGTAGCGGGCCCGGTCTTCATCTAAATGTTCGAAAATGAAATAAGAAATCCACCCATAGCTATCCATACTTTCGACGGCCTCTTCTTCATTTGTTCCGATCGGGACAAATTCATCAGGAATGATTCCACCCCCACCATAAACAACTTTGCCTCGTGGTGTCTTGAACTTTAAGGAGTCAGCTACCTTAATGCTGTCAACCGAGGTCAATTCGCCGTTTTGATAGCGATCTGTAAATTTTTGGTAATAATCCTTATGGCCATTTTTGTAGGTTCTTTGAATACTCCGACCAGTAGGGGTATAGTATCTCGATACCGTCAAGCGCACGGCAGATCCATCCCCGAGCTCCATCTCTCTTTGCACTAGCCCCTTGCCGAAGGATCGACGGCCTACTATCGTACCGATATCGTTGTCTTGCAAGGCTCCAGCGATTATCTCGCTTGCCGAAGCCGAACGTTCGTTTATCAGCACATAAACGGGTTTGTCTTCAAATTCTCCCTCATCGGTGGCAAAAACCTTGTTTACCTTCCCTTTTTTGTTCTTGGTGAATAGAATCAGTTTTCCATCTTCCAAAAACTCGTCTGCCATTTGTTCAGCGATTCCGAGGTAGCCCCCTGGGTTATCCCTTAGATCCAAGGTCAACTTTCTCGCCCCCATCTTTTGCAACTCTTTCAATGCAGCTTTGAACTCCTTGAAAGTGGGTTCTGCAAAACGATTTACCTTGATATAGCCCATATCTTGGGTCAACATATAATATGATTCTACACTTTTGATCGGTACGATATCACGTTTGATATTCGTGGTGAAAAGCTTGTCTTCCGCTTTGCGATACACTTGAAGTTTTACTGATGACCCTCGTGTACCTTTTAAGCGCCGTACGATTTCATCATTGGAGATGTCCTTGCCAAAGAGCGTATCATTGTCCGCCATAAGAATGCGGTCACCTGGCTCGATTCCCTTTAGAAAACTAGGCCCTTGCGCAATTGTACGTATCACGGAAATCGTGTCTTTATACTTGTAAAAATTGATTCCGATTCCCACGAAATCCCCCTTCATATTTTCCGATACTTCGGTCATTTCCTCTTTAGGAATGTAGACGGAATGGGGGTCTAATTTTTCGAGGATATTGTTTACCGTGATATCAACGATACTGTCCGTATTGATTTCATCGACATACTCATAATCAATGTAGTCTATAAGTCGATTCAATTTATCTTTCTTTGAATTGGTCGTAAAGAGTTTTTCGGGCGAATCGTTAAAATTCAATTTACCCCCGAGGAATACTCCGAGCGCCAATGCTGCTGCGAAAACGGTGGGCCATATGTAATTGATTCTCTTTTGCATTCTTCAAGTGTCTTACTGGGACATGATATCCGGTAAATGTTGCAATTCAACTCCTGCCTTGGCTAAAAACTCCAAACCGGAATCGTCCTTATAGCGCGTTTGATACACTACACGTTTTATGCCAGATTGATGAATCAGTTTACTACACTCCCGACAGGGTGAAAGGGTAATATACAGGGTTGCCCCGTGACAGGATTGTGTTGACGAGGCAACTTTTGAAATGGCGTTCGCTTCTGCGTGCAACACATACCATTTTGTATACCCTTCCTCATCTTCACAAAAGTTCTCAAAACCGGTCGGCGTACCGTTATAACCATCAGAGATGATCATTCGATCTCGAACGATAATTGCACCAACTTTCTTTCGTTCACAATAGGATAGTTTTCCCCATTCCGTAGCCATACGCAAATAGGCCTTATCATATTTGGTCTGTTTGGTTTCCGTCATCTAGCGCATGTGTATTGCTGTCAACTAAGATACCCGCTTTAGAAAGTTCTTACAACCTTAAAAGGTTTATTTTAACATCCGTTACCAAGGGAACGTTCGTATCAATATAGGTATTGTGATCAAAATGATCAAAATGGAAGAAATCAATACGAAAAGTGATTTTTTTAATCCCAAAACAGCGACTAAAAGATAGCTGATTGCCAGAATCGCCAAGACAATCAGTACCTGAGCTATTTCTATACCGGTGGCAAAGCCCAATAAAGGGCCAAGTTTGTTCTCTTCTTCGGCCATCAGCATTTTGAAGTAATTGCTAAACCCAAAACCGTGGATCAATCCAAAGAAAGCCGTCGCCAATAGATGTAGCGATACGTTCCGATCAAAGGTACCTCCTCGGCCATAATTCAGATTGAAAAGTGCGGTACCTAAAATAGTGACAGGAATCAAAAACTCGATCAGCCCAACATCAACCGTCACGATTTCATAGACTGATAAATACAACGAAAGACAATGGGTAATAGTGAACACCGTCACCAAGAGCAAAACACGTCTCCAAGCCTCGAACGTAAATGGAACGGCCAAAGCGGCTAGAAACAAAATGTGGTCATAGGCCGCAAAATCGAGAACGTGACTCAGGCCCAGTTGTATGTAAAACCAAAAATTTTCCATTATCATAAACTATTATAGGTAGCATCCTTCGTTAATAAATTACATTCCCCGCTCTTTTTGAATCGTCTCATAGGCCTTTTGAACCTGCTTGAATTTCTCTTCGGCCCCCTTTTTGATGGCTTCATTTTCGGTGTTGACCCGATCCGGATGGTATTTTTTTGCCATCGTACGATAGGCCTTTTTTACCTCATCGTCCGTAGCCGCTTTTTGAATTTCCAAAATCTTATACGCCGTATCGGCCGATTTGACGAACATCGCCTTGATACTTTCAAAGTCTCGAAATGCCACGCGCAAGTAGCCCGCGATTTCCTGAATCTTATTGACCTCCGCGGTACTGACATTGCCATCAGCTTGAGCGATGCCGAATAAGAAATGAAGCAATTGCAAGCGCACCTCATACCTCGTACGTTGATTTAGAAAAGTGCTGATACGTTTTGCGGATATTTCCCTGTTCTTACTCACCTCATTGAACGTACGAAAAATGGCATTGGCCTTTTCTTTTCCGTAGGTACTCACGAAATACTGTCGCACATAGTCCATTTCGGTCTGGCTCACCTTGCCATCGGCCTTGATAACGATAGAACACAATGAAATCAGGTTCAGCTCAAAATCGGCTGGGGACACCTTTTGTCTCGTCAGGTCGCCAAGAACGCTTTGAGATCTTCCCTTCTTGCCGAATTGACTCTCAAATAAACTACCCACCAGAAAACCCAGTATCGCCCCGGGATATCTAAAAAGGTAATACCCGAGTAGTGCCGCGATCCATTTAATCATAATCGGAGTGCTTTTTTGCCAAAGATAGGTTCCCTCAATGTCAAGAGCAAGAGATGCATTTAAGATAACGTAATGGGCCAAAGATAAATACGACAAATTCAGTATCTTTACAAACTGAAATTAAATCTTAAAAAAATACTATGTACCCTGCAGAATTAGTAAAACCTATGAGAGATGATCTGGCCAATGCCGGATTCGAAGAATTATATACTGCCGAAGCTGTTGAAAATGCCATAAAACAAGAAGGAACGACGCTTGTTGTGGTAAATTCGGTTTGTGGATGTGCTGCAGCTAACGCGAGGCCCGCAGCCAAGATGAGCTTACAGAACGCCAAAAAACCAGACCATACGGTTACGGTATTCGCTGGCGTAGATACGGAAGCGGTAGATACCGCAAGAAATATGATGGTTCCCTTTCCTCCCTCATCACCCAGCATGGCCCTCTTTAAAAACGGGGAGTTGGTTCATATGATCGAGCGCCACCATATCGAGGGAAGACCAGCAGAACTTATTGCAGAAAACTTAACAGAGGCGTATAACGAATTTTGCTAAATTCAGTTGTTGCCAGTCACTAGAAGACAATTGAAAATAGTTTAAGGGAAACCGCTCTTTAAGGAGCGGTTTTTTATTTTTGTCCCATGCAGAAGTTTTTGGCATATCCCTTGAGTGCGCTATACCTGATTTTTTTTGGGGCGACCCTTTTGGTGTTCCACCCCATTCAATGGGTCTGTTTTAATCTTTTTGGATATAACGCCCACCGCATAAGTGTAGCCCTGTTGAATCTTTGCCTCATGCGTTGTACCCATATACTGGGTACTACCTATAGTTTTGAAAACCCACATAATATCCCTTTTGACCGACCATTGATCATTGTGCCTAATCATCAAAGCATGCATGATATTCCCCCTATTATTTGGCATATGCGCAAATACCATCCAAAATTCGTGAGCAAAAAAGAACTTGGTAAGGGCATTCCGAGTGTTTCATATAATTTAAGGCATGGAGGGTCGGTCTTGATAGATAGAAAAGACAACAAACAAGCCTTACGGGAAATTATCAAGTTGGGAAAGTATATTGAAACCCACGGTCGAAGTGCCGTCATTTTCCCGGAAGGAACACGTAGTCGTGACGGACACCCCAAACCATTCAAAACAACAGGGTTAAAACTTTTGATGAAAAGCGCTCCATCTGCTTTGGTGGTACCGATCAGTATCGACAATTCATGGAAAATGTTAAAGTACGGAAAATTCCCCAACGGACTGGCAAACCATATCACCTTCAAAGTACATCGGCCCATTGCCGTGACCAAAAATGTGGATACTATTATCGAACAGACCCAAGAAGCTGTTGTTTCGGGTATAAGCTCTTTTAAGGCATGACCGATTCAGAAATCGTATCGAAGACCATCCAATTTGTAAAAGAGACCCTTGCCGATGCTGAAGGAGGCCATGATTGGTTTCACATTCAACGGGTCTATAACAACACCTTACGACTTGCAGAGGAAGAACAAGTAGATAATCTAGTAGTGCGTTTAGGAGCCTTATTACACGACATTGCTGACTCAAAATTTCATAATGGCGATGAAACTATCGGCCCCAAAGTGGCTGCAGATTTTCTGGCATCGTTGAATGTGGATAAGGCCACCAGCGAACATGTGATCAACATCATCGAAAACATCTCTTTTAAATCAAGCTTGGAGGCGTTATCCTCGAACAAAAAATTTGCTTCCAAAGAACTCGAAGTTGTTCAAGATGCTGACCGGCTCGACGCTATTGGTGCAATTGGTATTGCCCGGGCCTTCAATTACGGAGGCTTTAAAAACCGTCAACTCTACAATCCTGAAATAGCGCCTGAACCAAATATGACCAAGGAGGCATACAAAAAGGCAACAGGGCCTACCATCAATCACTTTTACGAGAAATTATTGTTGCTCAAAGACCGAATGAATACAAGTACAGGAAAGAAGCTTGCTCAAAAAAGGCATCAATACATGCTAGATTATTTAAACCAGTTCGACAACGAGTGGAACGGCCTGTTGTAATCGATTGTCGGTAAGGATGGAAAGCCGCGAACAAATAGCGGCAAATGGAAAGCGATTCTAGGCTTTTTTATGAATCTCGATTATCGAGTCAAATATTCATGGTATCGTTTACCTTGAACATCCATTGACCAACATTAACTTGGTTTCTGCCGTTGGACATTGATTCAATTTTTCCGTATCTTCTCGCACTTAAATCAAGTCCGACAAAAGATGCAAAGAAGAAAGTTTATCAAAAAATCCGCCGCCGTATCCGCGGCATTCTCCATCGTTCCCAGTTTTGTAATGGGTAAAGGCCACGTTCCTCCAAGTGACACCCTTTATGTGGGGGCTTTCGGTGTAGGAGGTCGAGGTGCAGGAGTCATGCAAGGCATGTACGATACCAAGAAAGTAAAGTTCGTGACACTCTGTGATGTTGATGACCGAAGGGCAGCCGATACCTATAAAAAATATCCCAAGGCCAAACGATTCAAGGATTTCAGAAAAGTATATGACAAGCACTTAAATGAAATCGACGCCATTATGGTGGCGACCCCTGATCATATGCATGCGTCCATTGCGCTACCTTTTATGCGAGCCAAAAAACACGCGTACGTTGAAAAGCCCTTAACGCACAATATTAACGAGGCCCGATTGATGACCACTGTGGCCAAGGAAAATGGTATTGTTACCCAAATGGGCAATCAAGGCGCTTCAAGTGCCGGTAGCCGCGAAGCCAAGGAATGGATTAATTCGGGCATCATTGGAAAGGTACATCGAGTAGACTGCTGGACCAATCGACCTGTCTGGCCGCAAGGCGTTCCCGCACCTACCGAAAAACAGGCGGTGCCCAAAGGACTCGATTGGGATCTTTGGCTCGGCGGTGCCGCTATACGTGATTACAATGCAGCCTACCTCCCCTTTAAATGGAGAGGTTTTTGGGATTTCGGCACCGGAGCGTTAGGTGATATGGGGTGCCATATCATGGAGACCCCCTTTGGGGTCTTGGATCTTGGCTATCCGACCGAGGCAGAAGCCAGTTGTACCACCAATTGGGTGGGTGATTTTGTGGAAGCGGATTACAGTTCATCTTGTCCCGCTTCTTCCATCGTACGCTTAAAATTCAATACGGAGGCCCATGGGGATATCGCCTTGAACTGGTACGATGGCGGATTGTTACCTGACCTTCCGGATGAACTGAAAGACGGTGAAAAAATCGGCGATGGTGGTGGCGGTTCTATTTTCTATGGCACCAAAGGCATTTTGGTAGCTGATACCTATTCGCGGAACGCGCGGTTGTTGCCAAGTTCGAATATGGAACTCTTCAATGCCCCAAAACCCTATCTAAAAAGAATCGAAGGGGATACTGGGGGACATCAAAATAATTTTGTGGAAGGTTGTCTGAACGGTTTGGAGACCTCATCGGCCTTTGAGCGTTCCGGTCCTTTGACCGAAGCCGTACTCATGGGGAACCTGGCTATCAAAGCCTTTCAATACAAGAAGTACAAACCGGGTAAAAAAGCTGGGGACTGGGATCCTTTCGAATATCCGGGAAGGCGAAAAATACTTTGGGATGGCGCCAATATGAAGGTGACCAATTGGGATATGGCGAACGATTGGGTCAAAGGCACCTACCGTAAAGGCTGGGAGTTGACCTAAACATCACTTTAGGTTTTAGGCATCTATTGCCTTGAGTTTTTTGTAGAGGTGATTGCGTTCCATTTCATTATGAGTGCGATCGATAGCCCGTTGTAACGACAGTTTCGAACCCTTCAAATCTTTTAACTCCAATAAAAGTTCAGCTTTGATGGCGTTGAATAGGGCATTATCGATAAAATAAGGGCTTTTCTCAAAATCTCGAAGGGACTTCATGGCCTTTTCCGCCCCAAAAACCCGGTGGAATGGTACCAATCGATTCAACTGGGCGATGGGTGAAAAGCTTCGCGCCAACTGCAAATCGTATAATTGAAGAATGGCTTGCCAATTGGTATCATCAAAATTCTTGGCCGTACAATGATAATACGAAATGGCCGCTTGTAAATGATAGTCGGATGGGTTTTCTTTGACCGAGGCGTCCTCTAAATGGTAAATTCCAATATTGATTAGCTCACGTTCGTACAGGGACCTATCTTGATTTTCCAGATCGACCAGATTGCCATCACTATCGATTCTCGCATCAAATCGAGAGGCGTGAAAACACATCAACGCAATCAACGCATGTACTTCCGGGGTGTCACAATATTTGTTATCCGTTAGGAGTAAAGCCAACCGAATGGCTTCCATACAAATATCCTTTTTTATCAAGCCCGACCCCGACCGCGTCGCATATCCTTCCGAAAAAAGCAGGTAGATTACTTTTAGCACGATCTTCAATCGCGATTGTAACCCCAATTCCAACGGTATATCCAAGGTACGCACCTTGTCTTGAAGTCTTCTCTTGGCTCGAGTAAATGATTTTGCTACCGTTTCTTCCTTTTTAAAAAGCGCTTGGGCAATTTCTCTGTTCCCAAAACCGGCAATCAATTTCAAACTCAGAATAATTTGGTATTCGGCTGATAACGATGGGTGACAACAGGCAAATATCATTTTCAACTGACTATCGCCGATTGCCGTGTTCAAAAGCACTTCTTCTTTTTGAGGTTCTGAATTTTTTGAGGGCAATAGCACATCAACATGCGCCAGATGCTTCTTTTTTCGAAGCGTATCGATAACCCTATTTTGGGCAACTTTCAACAACCAGGCCGTAGGGTTTTTAAGCGGCTCACCATATCCCCAAACCTGCATTGCCTTGAGTAATGCCTCTTGAACGGCATCTTCGATTACCTCTAGTTGCGACGGGCCGAATTTATAGGTCAGGAAAGAAACAATCTTACCATACTCATGTCTGAATATGTGTTCGACCAATTGTTCGTTATTTACTTCTCCCATGCCGTAAGTGTACAAAGAAAGGGCCTTGTAGGCCCTTGTTACCATAGTGTCAAATAACCCGTGCCATTACATATTCATTGACATGATTTCACGCACCTCAACGTTTCCATCGTGTTCAAAGATGGGACACTGCTTTGATATTTCAACCGCTCCGTCAAGATCATCGGCCGTTACAATCAAGTATCCGCCTACTACCTCAGCACCTTCTGCAAAAGGACCATCGGTAACTAATTCTCCCCTCTCTTGCACGACCTTACCTTCTTTTGATAGGGGTAAACCGTCGACCAACTTTCCAGCTTCCTTTAGTCCGCCCATCCATGCGCCCCATTTTTGCATGTGGGCTTGCATTTCTTCAGGAGATTGTTCCAATCGTCTTGCATCTCCACCTCTAAATAAAAATAAAAAATTACTCATGATATATTGTTTTTAAAATGAATATGCCATAAAGACGCATGGGGCTCGGCAAAATGGACAATCTTCTAAATTTATTCAAAATAATCGCAACTGACCCTCTTTATATGGCTCGTGCAATGCTGTATTCAACTTAGGGAACGTCTTATCCCTAAAATAACGTTTTTGGGCCAGTCGAACCATCTCATGAATCTGTTTCGCAATTTTCCCATCACCACGCCCCCTGATGCCAAAGCGACTATCATTCAAATTACCGCCGTGACATTCTTGAATTTGGTGCAGTACTTTTTGCGCTTTATCCGGCAGGGTCTTTTCGATCCAATCCGTGAAGATCTGACCGATGGCCCCGTTGAGACGGACTACAGTGAAGGCAAAAGAGCAGGCTCCGTTGTCAGCAACGGCCTTTGCCAGTTTCAGGACCTCATGACTATTGATTCCCGGAATAATAGGCGCCAACATGGCGTTTACGGGAATTCCATTTGAGGAAAGTACCCGAATGGTCTCAAGCCGTTTCTTGAGACTTGATGTTCTAGGTTCGAGAATCCGTCTTGTTTTTTCAGAAAGGGAAGTCACCGAAATATTCACCCCGATCAAGTTATCCTTTGCTAAAGCTTCAAGAATATCCAAATCCCTAAGAATGAGTGCGTTTTTCGTAATGACACCAACAGGATGTCTGTATTTTAAAAAGACCTCTAGACAGGCTCTGGTGATTTCATATTTTCGCTCTGCAGGTTGATAACAATCCGTGTTGCCTGACAAGACGATGGTGCACGCCTTCCATTTCTTGTTCTTCAGTTTGGCTTCAAGCAATTGGGGAGCATTTTCTTTGATCAATATTTTACGCTCAAAATCAAGGCCAGCACTATAGCCCCAGAATTCATGGGTATTTCGGGCGTAGCAGTAGATACAACCATGCTCACAGCCCTGATAGGGATTCATGGAGTATTCCATGCCCACATCAGGACTGGTCACTTTATTGACAATGGTCTTTGGAAATATCGGTAGGTATTGCGTTTTATTGTAATCGGCATCTTCCCCTTCCAATCGACAAAATTCAAGAAAATCATCACGTGTTTCATGACTGTATTCAAAGAATTTGTTAGGAGAGTTGTGCTGGGCGCCCCGGCCTTTGATATATTCGTTGGATTTCAATATTAGGATTTATTCCAAATTTATGGAATAAATCCTAATTTCTATGTTTTCGAGTGTTAATTATAGGTCGTTCAAATAGCGAACATCACAGCTGTTCTTATTTGGAGGGTGTACTACCTTCAACGCCTATTTGCACTCGTATCAACTGCTTTTTACTACCTCTCTTAGCATAGAATAAAAGGTCGTCAGAAGCTTTATCGACAAAAGGTCGCGACACCATGATGGGCAATCGCACTTCTTTATCATCGATGAGTTTCTTATAGGAAAGGCCTCCGTCGCCATCGATCTTGATCACGAACATATTCGGGTTTCTACTGTATCCTTGTTTGAACAAGATTCGATTTTCGCCAATGGTCTGTGGATTCTCACCTGAATTGATGAAGAAATACATGTCATTTCCAAATCCGTGTGCGCTATAGGAAGCATAAGCCGCATCTCCTTGGGTTACCTCTGATTTGTTGATATTACGGGCCCATTCCATATCACCCTGTGCATTCAACTTGGCACATACAATATCATTGTAATGGAAACGATCCACTATTCTTCTGGTGTCACCATCAAAATGCTCGCCTTCCGTCACAAAATATTCCTCGGCACTGAACACGATATCCTTGGATGGCGTAATATGAACATCCTTGAAAATGAGGTTTTTTATGGTCGCATCCACTTCACGTCCGAATTTGTCGTCCATGAACTGTTTTGAAAAGGGATTGTATTTTTTTGTTTGAACAGCTAATGTATTCGGATGCAATTCAAAATAGGCCAAACCATTATAGCGATTGTCCTTTCGATCGGCATAGAAGCCAACACTGACCAATTTGTCATCGACCAATATGGGTTTCAAGGATTCTGGAAATCTACCTTCATCAGTAAATTCTTGGCTCGTATGACCCGCATTTGTAATCTTTAAAAGCTCATATTGGTATTTGCGTTCTTTGGCATCAAATCGCCTTTTCTTGAAAAAGGCCTTTCCCATAAAATATAAGGTCTTCATATCTTTTGAAGTCGCTATGTTCTCGAACGCATAGTTTTTATCTACGATCTGTTCACTGAAATCATACTTCAGATGGGGTGTCAGATCCGTTCCGAAGAGATATATCTTATACTGCTCGTTTTTACCTTTGCGATGGTGTACCGTTATGGCAAAAGCGGATTTATCATCGTTGAAATGGGTAGCCGTTGAAAAGCCGTTACCGAATTTTCGATTGTATTTACTTACCGCCAACGGGTTCAGTACCTCCTTCGAGGGAACGGAAAGCAAAACACGTTCGGAAAAATTAAAATCGTCAAGCGGACTCTGGTGTGCTTTGTATTCATACACTTGGGCATCATAGTCATATACCAATTCCAATAGATACAACTGCCCGTTTTTTACAAAACCATCAACCATGTGTTTTCCGGCATACTTGTAATTGTAGTCTGATTTTAGGGTCATATCGGCATTGTAAACCTCAATAAAATGTCCTTTGGGTTTCAGTGGAAACCCTCCGTAGTACGTTCGTACCAAAACGGTTTCCCCTGAGGAGGCTTTGTCGATAGACAAAACAGTGGAGAATTTATACCGGTCGGAATTATTCTCCCCTAAACTGTAGCTTACGGGGATGTCTTGAGCGTAGCCCATGGGCCACACAGCCATTACCAGCAATAGTGCAAGTGCCTTTCGAATGTTCATAAGTAGGTGTTTGGGGTACGCTATGCTCCGGGAAAATCGGCCTTGCGCTTTTCTAAAAAGGCCGTGGTACCCTCTTCAAAATCAGCAGTACCAAAACAGGCACCAAAGGCTTCGATTTCGGACGCATACCCATTACTATCATGTTTAAAACCTGCATTTACGGCTTTTATTGCATACGCGATAGCAACAGAGGAGTTATTCGATATCTTGCCGGCCAAATTTTCGCAAAAAGTCAGTAGTTCTTCTTGGGGTAACACGTGATTCACAAGACCATATTCAAGCGCCTTACGGGCATCGATCATCGCCGCGGTCATAATCAATTCCAACGCCCGACCCTTGCCGATCAATTGTGGTAAACGCTGGGTACCTCCATACCCGGGAATGACCCCTAATGACACCTCAGGAAGTCCCATTCGTGCATTTTCACTTGCCACCCTAAAATGGCAGGCCATCGCCAGCTCAAGTCCGCCCCCTAAGGCGAAACCATTTATGGCGGCTATAACCGGTGTCGAGAGGTTTTCCACAAAATCAAATAGTGATTTTTGTCCTTTAGCGGCCAAAGCGCGCCCTTCTTTCACTGAGAAATTGGCAAACTCCGCAATATCGGCACCGGCCACAAAGGCCTTTTCCCCGCTTCCAATTAAGATTATCACTTTGATTTTCCCAGTTTCATCCAAAGTCTTAAAAGCCTGGTGTAGTTCTTTGATTGTCTCTTTGTTAAGTGCATTGAGCTTGCTGGGTCTATTGATTGTAATTGTGGCAATAGTACTCCCTTCCTCGACTAAAATGTTGTTGTACTTCATAGTTTGATTTTTAAATGGACCATGTACCCTGACCTACAGAAACCACGCGACCACCGACTTTTAAGATATAGTTGTTGTTTTTCAATTTGCCGTTCAAATATAAGAGCGATTCCCGACCCATTTCATAGCCCTGTTCGACAACTACTGAAATTTCCGGCTCGACATGTTTGAGCAAATAGGCCAAAAGGCAGCCATTGGCGCTTCCTGTTGCCGCATCCTCCCAAATACTACCGTCTTCCAATACGAACATTCGCGCATGATAGTGGTGCTCGGGATCCACGGTTTCAGGGGTAACGAAGAAAAGTGAGGTCGAAAGACCGATGCTACTGTTTTCTTTATGCAATCGTTGACTTTTCAAAAAGCGCTCTAATTTCGAGCTGTCCAATCGAATCTGTTGAATGCTTTTCAAATCCCTTAAGAAAACAATCAAATAGGGCAAGCCGGTGTCGATCACTTCAATAGGCATATGTGGGTCGAGGTGATCTTCCGCTAGGCCCAGGGCCGAAGCGACCAGGGAGGAATCGATAGTACCATAGAAATCAGGTTGTGCCTGTTGCATGGTAAACCTGCTCTCTTCCAGCTCATCAGGTCTGTTCAGCTCGACCGGAATATCGCCTTTTTTCAATCTTAAGATGATTTCACCTGACGGTACCTCACTGAGTTGCTTGGCGATGATGTATGCCGTACCCAAGGTGGGATGCCCCGCGAAAGGCACTTCATACTCCGTCGTAAATATGCGAACTCCAAAACTTCCGTCCGCTTCAACGGAACGTATGAACGTACTTTCGGCGAAATTGATTTCCCGTGTGATGTGCAACATCTCTTCGGCCGATACTATTTGTTCCAAATCAAGAAATACGGCCAATTGGTTCCCCTTGTACTTTTGAGGAGCGAACACATCTACGATATAAAAGTCTATTGCTGACATCTAGTTAATGATGTTCTCTCGGAAAACACACCATAAATACGGTCCCTTTTCCGGGATGTGAGGTGAAACTTATACTGCCCTTATAGGTTTCCACGATATTCTTCACCATACCCAAACCAAGGCCCATACCACTTGATTTCGTGGTGAACTTGGGTTCGAAAATCTTATCTCTGAATCCATCTTCGATCCCTATGCCATTATCCGCTACGGATATCTTTACCTCGTTTCCTTCTGAGGCAACGGTCACCAAGATCCTTGGAGATTCAACTTCCGGAACCGCTTGAATGGCATTTTTGACCAAATTCGTCACTACGCGAATAAGCTGCGTGCGATCTAATTTTGCAATAATGACCTCTTCATCCGCTATAAAATGAATGTATTTTTCGGTAAAAATATCCAGGGCAAGCTTCACGATAGTGACCACATTCAGGGTCTCATTTTGTTGGGCCGGCATTTCCGCAAAATTTGAGAAGGCACTGGCGATATTACTCATAGTATCGATCTGCTGGATGAGGGTTTTCGAATACTCCGTCACCTTTTTGTCGATTTCAGGGTCATTAGGGTCGAACTTTCTTTGAAAGCTCTGGACACTTAAGCGCATGGGGGTTAGGGGGTTCTTGATTTCATGGGCCACCTGCTTCGCCATTTCACGCCATGCCTGTTCGCGTTCGCTACGAGCCAGCTTGGCGGCACTCGCCCCCAATTCATCGATCATTTCATTATAGGAGTCTACCAGTTTTCCGATTTCTTCACTTGGGTCCTCGATGAATATTTTTTCGTTGCGTTTGGTCAAATCGGTCTTGTGCATCATGTCGGATATCGTCTGTAGCGATCGGGTGATATACTTTGAAATAAAATAGGCCAGACCTATGGCCGACAACAGCATGAAAAAGTATACCCATCCTAAGCGAATGAAAAATTCACGTAACTCCATATCATTGAAAGAAGGGTCTTCAAAGTACGGCAGGTTCAATATACCGATCGGTTTGAATTTAGAGTCGTTGATATAGGTATAGGAGGCTTTGTATTTGTCTCCAGCGGCGGTGTTTTCCTCCACATATCTATGATTTGCACTAGTGTCAAGATTATTGAGTACTTCTGCATCCAGACAGTTTGAAATGGAGTCCATTTCAAATTTAGGTCTTGAACTACGGATCAGTCCTCCCTCCAAATCGTAGATATTGAAATATACATTTTGTACATCGGCAATCTCATAGATTTCATTCTTGAAGATCATTGGAAGATTTTCCGTCGTCTGCGGATAGGTCGTTTTTTTAAGTACGTAATTGATGCTTTGCTTGATCTGCTCCTCCTTACGTTCGAGACGGATATCGTGGTAATCGTCTAATTGTTCACGGTACTGATAGATCGTTACTCCAGAAATCAAGACCGACGCAATGACCACCAGAAGAATCATGGTCGTAAAAATGCGGGATCGAAGCGAAAGTTTTTTGAGCAAGCCGATGGGTATTTCTATCCAAAGGTAGCAAATATCGAACCAAGTTTTCACCCGCCGACCCTCAGCGTCACATCACAAAATAAAAAGGGAAGAAAGGTTCTTGGAGGGGATGGCCGGCTTGGTCTTTCGATTTTCTAGGCCTCGGGGTTTTTCTCCCGAATACGCTTGTATAATTTAATTCCAAGCATCAATAAAATTCCAAGGACGATGATACCGACTACACCGAAAATCCAGTTGACGGCACTTTTGAGAATAACTAGAAAGATGACCGCGAAGAGAATCAAGGTCGCCCCCTCATTCCACAAGCGCATATAGTTCGATGAATACCGAATCTCATTGCGTTGCAGTTGTTTATAAATCAAATGGTTCTTGATGTGATAGGCAAAGAGCAGGACCACAAAGCCCAGCTTTACCTGCATCCACGGCTGATAGATCAAGCCGGAATTCAAATGAAGCATGATAAGCGCAAAGAATGTGCAGAGAATCGCAGACGGCCAGGTGATGATGTTCCAAAGGCGTTTGGTCATCAGTTGCAACTGCTTGGTCAAAATCTCTCTATCGGGTGATGGTCTTTCCGAGGCCTCAATGTGGTAGATAAAGAGCCTTGGAATGTAAAAAAGGCCAGCAAACCAGGTCACCACAAAAATGAGATGTAAGGCTTTGATGTATGGGTAATAGGCAATCATTCAGGTGTGCTTTGCAACGCAAAGGTAACCATTCACTACTATATTTTGGTTGACATCCATCTAATCGATTTTTTCCAAGGATACCCAAAAAGGGAATATTTTTTTTGAGCTACTCTGATAGAAAGGAATAAGTTCGCCTGTCATTTCCGGAAGCACAACATGGGGCATCTCGATGATATCCACGGCTGTTGATTCGTTTTCAAATTGATTGACTATTGTTCCTGCCTCCAACACCATACGGCCGGTGTCTTCTAAGGGCTTTACAAATTTGAAGGTGATATTGTAGGTGCCCTCGGCAATTTTCACGTCCCATTTTCCATAGACCTCTTCCTGCGCCCAAATGCCTCTATCTCCTCCGGCATCATTTCTATTGAGTACCGTCGGGTTTTCGTTGACCGTCCCGATTTGGATTCGAGGCGGGTTTTTCAGGTTTTCAGAACGAATCAAGTTACCATACTGTTGTTCCAGTTCTTGTAGCAACTCTTGGGCGATCTGTTTCTCCTTCAGCACAAGGTCGTGTTCTTCGAACGGATCATTTTCCAAATCGAAGAGTTCAAAGTCCTTGATTTGGGCATCGTAACCCGTGTGGCCCACCAATTTATAATCGCCTTTTTGAATGGCCATATTCCGATACCGTTCCGGATACCTCCGAGTCCAGTACGAAAAGAGCGAACGGTCTTTCCAGTTCTCGGTATTCCCATTTAACAGGGGCACTAGGCTTCGTCCATCAATTGTACGATCTGCAGGAAGGTTAATCCCACAAAGATCCGCCAAAGTGGGCAGCACATCGATATGGGCGGCCATCGTCTCGATTTCGACATTGCGTTTTCCCTTTTGTGGAAGGCGCATATAAAAAGGCACCCGTGTTCCGCCGCGGTAAACGCTTCCCTTTCTTCCTCTCATTCCGGCTATGTAGCGTACTTGCTGTGGCCCATTATCCGTCATAAAAATGACCAGGGTATCATCAGCAATTTGAAGTTCCTCTAGCTTTTGCAATAGCCGCCCTACATTATCATCGATATTCGACACCATGGCATATACCTTCCGAGCATCTTCCTTGTCTTTTTCGGACATGGGTACAAAAGGGCGTCCGTCGGCAAAACCCTTGGACGGGTCAATATCCTTGTACAGCTCATAATAGCGTTCCGGAACTTGCAATGGCGTATGGGGCGCATTGAAGGAAAGGTAACAGAAGAACGGTTCGTCCGCACTTTCCGTGATAAAATCGATGGCGCTATCCGTGAAGATGTCACTGCAATAGCCTTTATACGACTTTTGTTTGCCGTTCTGCCAGAGTACAGGGTCGAAGTAACTACGGTCGCCCTGAAACCAGGTGGTAAAGTCTCCTACTTGGCCCATTCCCCCTGATAGGTGCATCACGGATTCATCAAAGCCCTGATCCATCGGTCGACTGGGGTAATTGTCCCCTAGATGCCATTTTCCGAAGAGTCCCGTAGCATAGCCTGCTTCTTTCAGCAATTCTGCTAAGGTAATCTCGTTGGTCGACATCATCGCGCCTCCGTTATAGGTATCGCGAACACCGGTTCGCAAGGAGTAGCGGCCCGTCATTAAACTAGACCGGGTCGGAGCACAAACAGGTGAAACATAAAAATTAGTAAATCGCACGCTAGCCTTGGCAAACGCATCCAGTACAGGCGTTTTCAAATGATGATTTCCAGTAAACCCCAAATCACCGTACCCCTGGTCATCGGTAATGATCAATATGACATTCGGACGCTTTTCCGTCTGACCAAAAGACCCGAAGGGTATCAGCAAGATCAAAAAAAGAAGGCTTTTGATGACGTATTTCATTCGATGTCAATATTCCATACTGCTACTTAACCTAAACATCTAGTCCGCAAGGCGTATTGCCCCGATACCCGACTCCCAAAGCCTCTTATTAAAGGCGGGAATAGCGGTTGTTTTTAGTTGTTCCGCTTTACTTTTCAAAGTGGCCCATTGTGCGTCCAGTTCCTTTTTACGGTCTTTGGAGGGTTGATTCACCCTTGGAATGGAACTATTGGTAGCATCAATTAAAAATAGGTATTCGGCGCTGAATTTATTCGGGAAATTCTCAACATCGTCATACGCTTGCGATTTTCTTTGGATCATATCGGCATCCCAGGCATCAAGTGCATCAACAAGTTTTTGGCCTTCTTCTTTTACAGAGGTATCTTTCACATCGGTCAGCACTTCCTTTAATTGTTGTTGGGCTTTATATAACGTATTGATCATCTCGTGCATCTCGGTCAGTTTGGCTTCCGCCTCGGTCAAAAATGTATGGTACTCACCATATTGTTCAGGGGTCGTGCTATAAGTAGGCACCGCCACTATTTTTCCTTGTGTGGTAATTGCCTTGTCTCCTGACTTGATGCGAACAGTGTACGTTCCGGGAGGCACCCTATGACCACTGAAACGCGACTCGATATACGTGCCGGGAACTCCAGGTAAAATACCGGTTCGCATGTCCCACACAAATCGATTCAATCCTTCTTTTTTGGATAAGGTTGGGGCCGGCCTTGGGCCACCGCCATTATGTGGTACATAGTTTGGGTCTTTTTCAGAGGAAAAACTACGGACCATGGTACCGTTAGCATCCATAATATCCATCGTTACAGCTACGGAATCCGCTACTTTGGGCAGTTCGTAATACAACACCATGCCATTTGCAGGGTTTACCCCTGCCAAGGTATTCATCCCATCAAAATTAGTGGTATTCCCACTCATTGGACCATACCATGTGCCATTCATGGCATCTTTGGGTCGATACAACTTCATTTGGTACGGATGTCCATCGTGCGAGTTGGTCGTTTTGCCCATTTCGTACTGAGACAACAGGGCCAAATCATCCAATATCCAAAAGGCTCTCCCAGAAGTGGCTACGATCATGTCGCCTTGGTGGATCTTGATATCGGTTATCGGGGTTTTGGGCAAATTCAATTGAAATGGCCTCCATGTTTTTCCACCGTTCCATGAGAGATAAAGCCCCTTTTCCGTTCCTGCATAGAGCAGGTCTTTTTTGATGGGGTCTTCCCGAACGACCCTCGTAAAGGCTCCGTAGGGAATTCCCGTAGAAATATTCGTCCACGATCGACCGTAGTCGTTACTTTTATACAATGCCGGCGTATGGTCATTGAACTTGTACTTTGTGGTCGCAATGTAAACGGTCGCCTTATCATGTGGCGACACCTCGATGGCATTGACCAGAGCCTCCCCTAAGTTTTTCGGGGTGATATTCTGCCAAGTCGCTCCATTGTCTTTGGTTATATGCACATAGCCATCATCGCTACCGGTATAGAATACACCCGCTTCATGTGGGGATTCTAGCACATAGGCCAATGTACCATAGTTTTCCGCACCTACGGCCTCATTGGTATACGGCCCACCACCATTGCCTTGTTTGGCATCGATATCACGGGTCAGGTCAGGCGACATTTCCTCCCATGTCACGCCCATATCACGGGTGCGCAATAGCAATTGGGCCCCGTGGTAAAATGTGTTCGGTTCGTGTTGTGATCTCAAGGTCGGTGCATTCCAATTATAGAGGTATTTCATATGACGTGCCTCCCGCCCAAGGTACTGAATCGGAGCGGCCATTACATTCGTAGACGCTTTCGAGTGGGTATCCAAAACCTCGATAGTACCCAAATAACTTCCTCCCATCACATATCTTGGGTTATCGGGATCGAACGCCAGAAAGGCACTTTCTCCCCCGGCAGATGGACTGAAATCGGACATCGTAATGCCGCCATTTCCCGGGGACATACTGGCTACCATGGCCGAAGAGTAATCTTGCTGTCCTGCATAGATATTATAAGGGTATAGATTGTCCGTATTGATCCGATAGAACTGTCCCGTAGGCATATTCACCTGCGAGGACCACGTTTTTCCGAAGTCAAAGGTCACGGCCGCACCGCCATCATTGGCAATCACCATATTCAACGAGTTTTCCGGATTGATCCATAGGTCATGATAATCACCATGGGTACCCGAAATGCGTTCCCAGTTCTTACCCCCGTCCAACGAACGAAGGGCCGGGGCACTCAAAACGTACACAATATCTTCGTCTTGAGGGTCGGTAAAGAGCTCGATGTAGTACCAAGCGCGTTGTACCAGGCGATTATCGCCACTTACCATACTCCAACTTTTACCTGCGTTGTTGGAAACAAATAGTCCGCCTTTGTCTTGATTGCTATCACTTTCGATCAGCGCATAGACCTTATTCGAGTTCGCGGGACTCACGGAAATCGCCATTTTTCCTTTTTCTTCGGGAAGGCCTTGGGTCATTTCTGTCCAAGTCTCTCCAGCATCGGTAGATTTATAGAGTCCGCTACCTGCTCCGCCACTAACGACCATATTGGGCTTTCGTTGGTGTTCCCACATGGCAGCGTACATAATCTCGGGATAATTCGCGTCCATGGAAAGCTCTACGGCGCCGGTTAGCTCATTGACGAAAAGTGTGTTTTTCCATGTCTTGCCTCCATCTGTGGATTTGTAAACGCCCCGTTCTTTGTTCGGGCCATACAATTGCCCTTGCGCGGCGACATATACAATATCAGGATTCGTCGGATGGATGATAATTCGTGAAATATGTTGCGTCTCTTGAAGTCCCAAATGGGTCCACGTCTGTCCCGCATCCGTTGATTTGTAGACACCATCACCATACGAGGTCATTACCCCCCGTGGGGCGTGTTCACCCATGCCTACATATACGATGTTGGTATTGTAGGTCGAAACGGCTACGGCTCCGACCGAACCCATTTCAAAATACCCATCCGAAATATTATTCCAGCGCTGCCCCGCATCTTGGGTTTTCCAAAGACCGCCACCTGTTGTACCCATATAATACGTCATCGGGTCACCGACTACCCCGGAAGCGGAAACGGAACGCCCCCCACGAAAGGGACCGATATTCCGGAATTTGAGGGGTGAAAAATACTCCTCCACGGTTTGGGCGAAGGTGAGGGTTACGGTAAACAGGGCCAGGACAAAAAGTTGTTTTCTCATTTTGGGTTATTCGTTATTTCATTTTTTAAAATCTCCACTCCTATATGAAGTAGAGGTGTATCCTTCGATTCGTTAGTGACCAAAGAAAAAGACGGGCTGGCAAGCACATTTACTAAGGCCCACTGTATAGTTAGTGTCCAGATGCTATCACCCTTCCCCCTTAAATCAATAAGGAGCCTTACTTATAATCACCGCACAACCATCAGCTACTCCTCTACAAACAAATAGTTCAATTGCAACTCATTAAAGGCGGCATTGAAATCTTGTAGCTCTTTGTCTACCATGGCATCAAAAGCTTTTAATTGGGTCTCGATCTTACCGGTCAGTTCTTGTTGAACGGCGATGTCTTGATCTGTCGGAGGGAAATCATCAATGCCCACCAAGCGATTGAGGTGTGCCAATTTATTGGTCAACCGAATCGGGAAGTTAAGGGGATCTTGATTACTTCGATTCTTGGTCTGGTACAAGGCCTTTTCTATTTTTTCAAACTCTTCCTTCATGGTTTTGGCCTTTTCGACCAGTTCCTTCGTAGCCTCGTTGTCTTTATACTGTGCGGTAAAGGCTTCGAGTTGCGTATTGACCCCACGTATTTTCTTAATGGAACCATGCGCCTTGTTGATCGTGGCATTAATGTTTGAAATAAAATCATGTTGCTTTTGCATATCGGCTGCAGAAACCTCGGCCCGTGGATCAGGAATGATCTTGAACTCTTGGCTTTGATTGGCGCCATTTACGTTCAGATGGACTTTATAACTTCCGGGAACCGCTTTGGGTCCATCAAAACCGGCGGCCCAAAAGATCATGCCATCCAGGGTTTCGGCTTTTTCGCCCCGCGTATTCCAGACATGGGTATTGCCTCCTTTTTTCATTTCGGCCGTGTTCAATTTACGCTCTTTATCCTTCGCTTGTGAACTAAAACTCGCCAAGGTATCATTACTCATTGTGGTATATGTCAACTGCACCGTATCTTTTTCCTTATCGAAATTTTTGAGATAGAAGTGGGTCACCACCCCATTCGGATGGTTCGCTCCTTCGGTCTTGGAAGGTTCCTTACTCGCCCTTCCTTTGGTGCGGTAGCTATCCTTTGGTTTGTACAGGATAGAAGACCTATTTTTCTTTCCATCATCCAATTGATGCAGTACGGTAAGGTCGTCTAAAATCCAGAGGCTGCGTCCTTGGGTGGCGACGATCAGGTTATTGTCTTTAATGGCCAAATCGGTAATCGGAACAATCGGAAGGTTCATCTGAAACGGACTCCAATTGGCGCCATCGTCAAAAGAAATATACATTCCGGTTTCGGTACCGGCGTACAACAATCCCTTTCTCTTTGGGTCTTCACGGACGACACGCGTAAAATGCTCGGCAGGTATACCGTTCGTTATTTTTTTCCAGGTCTTCCCGTAATCCGTAGTTTTATAGAGGTAAGGCGCAAAGTCGCCCAACTTGTATTTGGTGGCTGCGACATAACAGGTGCCCTCATCAAAAGCGGAAGGTTCAATACTATTGATCATATTCCATTCAGGCATTCCCGCAGGGGTCACATTTTCCCAATTGGCCCCTCCATCTTTAGAGACATGAATCAGGCCATCATCACTTCCAACCCACAATAATCCTTCTTTCAAAGGACTCTCATTAGCGGCGAAAATAGTACAGTAATATTCCACTCCCGTGTTATCTTGTGTAATCGGACCTCCACTGGAAACCAATTTGGCAGGGTCGTTTCGAGTGAGGTCATCGGAGAGCAATGCCCAACTTTGACCTTCATTGGTGCTCATGTGTACGTGTTGCGAAAAGGTATAGAGTTTCTTCGGATCGTGTTTGCTGAACATGATGGGGAAGTTCCACTGAAAGCGATATTTCATTCCCTCAGCACCATAGCCCATAGGATTATCAGGCCATACGTTGACACCGCGAACGGTACCCGTTTTGTGATTGACACGGGTCAGGAATCCGCCGTAACTTCCGCCGTACACAATATCATTATCGGTAGGATCAATGGCAATATGGGCCGATTCGCCCCCTGCTGTTGGTTCCCAATCGTCTTCGCCAATACTGCCATCATCCGAACGGTGATTGACGCGAAGGGTCGAATTGTCTTGCTGGGCCACATAAATGCGATAGGGATGGGCGTTGTCGGTGGTCACACGATAATACTGTGCGGTCGGTTGGTTGTAATACGTACTCCAGGTTTCCCCCGCGTCATAGGAAATCTGTGCTCCCCCATCATCACCGATGATCATCCGCTTAGAATCCTCGGGAGCGATCCACAGGTCGTGATGATCTCCGTGGGGTGCATTAAAGGTATTGAAGGTCTTCCCTCCATCTTTAGAACGGTGGTAGCGAACGTTCATCACATAGACCGTATTTTCATCCTCGGTATCCGCATATAGACGCGTGTAATACCAGGCGCGTTGGCGTAGTTTTCGCTCACTATTGACTTGTGTCCATTTCTTGCCACCGTCTTCGGAACGGTAGAGTCCTCCTTTTTCCTTGTTTTCGACCAAGGCCCACACGCGCTCGCTATTTTTTGGGGAAACGGTCACTCCGATAATCCCGAGCGTATCCGTTGGAAAGCCCTCGTTTTTGGAAATCTCCGTCCAAGTCTCACCACTATCCGTGCTTTTCCATAATGCGGAACCATCACCGCCACTACTCAAACTGTAGGGGGTACGTTGTGCGCGCCAGGATGAGGCATATAGAATTCTCGGATTGTTCGGGTCTAGAATCAAATCGACAAAACCGGATTGGTTATTGACGAACAGTTTTTTGCTCCAGGTCTTTCCGCCATCGGTACTTTTATAGATGCCGCGATCTTGGGTGGGTTTGTAGATATTACCCAATACAGCGGCATAGACCACGTCGGCATTGGTTGGGTGAATGCGGATTCGCGGCACATGACGGCTCTTTTTGAGTCCTGCAGAGGCCCAAGTTTTGCCTCCATCCTCGGTTTTCCAAAGGCCATAACCGGAAGAGACATTCCCCCGAAGGGTCTTTTCGCCTCCACCTACATAGATGACGTTCGGGTCGCTTTTCGCTACCTCAACGGCACCGATACTGCCCCCAAAATAGCCATCGGAAATATTTTCCCAAGAGCGACCCCCATCCAAGGTCTTCCAGACACCACCTCCAGTGGCCCCCATATAAAAGAGGTTGGGCTCTCCGGGAACGCCGGTTACTGCGGCAGAACGGCCACCACGGTGCGGCCCTATGGAACGGTATTCCATACTGGAATAAAGCGCCTCGGGATAGGCGGTTTGAACAGCTTGTTGTTGTTTTCTTCTTTGGGAGTGTACGGTTAGCGGAATACACAAAAACGCCAAGGCCAAAAGGCCGAATTGGGCATAGAACTTCTTCATTTTTCGAGTGGATTAATTAGTCAGTTTAAATGTAGTGAAGAACGCGGTATTAAAAAAATGATGGGGGTCATGATTTTAGGGGCGAATGTCAGGCAAAAACGGTCTATTTAGAAAAGGGTCGAAAACCTTTGACCCTAGATTGTTACTTAAAAAGCGCATCCTTCGTTTATATCTTCAAATTGTTCCCATATGCCGGGGCAGGACTATTGTAGTAGTTCTTAAAGCGGAGTGTCTTGATTCCTCAAGAGTGACTCCTTATAGAACTAAAATAGAAAGTGAACTAGAACAGTAGGTTTCCTCAACCTCTTACGACCAACTCCCCGTAACTCCTAAACACAATTTTAACATGCAACAACAACCCATAAAAGTATCAGTGGTTTCCGATGTCGCCTGCCCTTGGTGCTATATCGGCAAACGTCGCCTGGAAAGCGCTTTACAACAATGGAATGGCGCCCCTGTGGAGGTAACCTGGCACCCCTATCAATTAGACCCTACAATACCGGAAACGGGCTTGGACCGTACCACCTACCTCACCAATAAGTTTGGAGATCTTGAACGTACCAAAGCCATGACCGATCGCCTGACCGAGGTTGGTACGGAAGAAGGGATTACCTTTAATTTCGGGGATGAATGGTTGGCCGTCAATACCCTACCGCTACATCAATTGCTCCATGTGGCGGGAAGCGAAGGTTTTAAGGCTGATCTTAAGGAGCGATTTCTAAAGGCTTATTTTGATGAAAACCTACACCTCAACCAAACCGATGTCCTGGTCGACATTATGAAAGAGTTTGGCTGGGAACCAGAAAAAACAACCGAGGTGCTTGGCGATGATCGCATTGCCTATGCGGTTACACAAGAGATTGCCCATTACCAACAGCTTGGGGTGAACGCCGTGCCCTTTTTTATTATCAATGAGCACTATGGTATTAGTGGGGCGCAACCGCCTAGCGTTTTTTTAGAGGTGTTTGACAAGGTTTCTCCTGTGGAAATCATCAGTGAGGGAGATAGTTGTGACCCTAGTACGGGAGTGTGTTAAACCCTGTTACATCGGATGATGTCGAGATACGTGTTCCTAAGCCTTCGACTGCGCTCAGGGTGACAGTGGGGTTGGGATTGGTGTTTCTAGGCTTCTGGGGGGAGCCCATCTTTTGTACTTCGGCTACGCTCAGTACCCGATTTATAATATGAAAATCTATGATAAGGTTCCTCCATGTTCCGTCGGAAAAGTTCGTTTCGGCTACACTCAGTACCCGATTTACGATATGAAAACCTATCATAAGGTTCCTCCATGTTCCGTCGGAAAAGTTTGTTCCGACTACGCTCAGTACCCGATTCACAGCATGAAAAATCTGCTAGAGTGCCCTTCCATGTTCGGTGGAAAAGCATGTTTCGGCTGCGCTCAGTACCCCTTGCTGGAAATGGGTTATCGTTTAGAGATAGCTTCCGTATTCGATCGAACGGTGCTATACAGTGTTAAAAGTCATACTTCTTTTCTACAGCATACCGCAGCAACTCCCCGGCTCCGCTAAGGCCTAATTTGCGGATCATGTTTTTTCGATGCGTGTCCACCGTACTCTTGCCGATAAACAATTCGTCTGCGATTTGGTGGCTTGTACGACCTTTGGCGATGAGCTGCAAGATCTCCCGTTCCCTTGAGGAGAGCACGCTTTTGGTACTATTCTTTTCGGCATTCGGCAGATGGATTTTCTTATCGTAATAGGTCCTGCCGTCATACACCGTGCGAATCGCTTCCAATACCACCGCCAGGCTGCTGTTCTTTAAAATATACCCTTGAGCTCCCGCAGCCAACATCTGTTTCACGGCCGCATCTTGGTCGAACATGGTGAAGGCCACCACCTTGGTATGGGGCAGCTCCTTCAAAATCACGCGGGTGGCCTCGATCCCATCGAGCTTTGGCATACGAATGTCGCATAACACCACTTTAGGCTGCTTTAACCGAACCAATTTTAGAAGCTCTTCCCCATTACCGGCGTGACCGATGATGGAGATGTCATCCTCATATTTGACATAGGACTTGATGCCATCGACAAGGGCCTGGTGATCTTCGGCTATCGCTACGGTAATCATACGGGAATATCGATTAAAATAGAGGTGCCCCTACCTAAAACACTATCCACCGTAAAGTGGCCTTCAAGATGCTCTACACGCTTTTCAATGGTGGTCAACCCCATCCCTGTTTGGTCCGCAATTACTTTTGAACGATCAAACCCTTGGCCGTTGTCCTCGATGATAATATTTAGATTGTCCTCGTGCTGGGTCAGTTGAATACCGACTTTGGTCGCTTCGGCATGTTTGATGGCATTGGCAACCAGTTCTTGCACCATCCGGAAGAGGTTCAGCTCCAAGGAATTCTCCAAGCGTTCGCCCATACCAAAGTCCTCTACCGCGACTTTTAGGGCATTTGTTTCGGAAATCACTTGGGCCATTTTCTTGATTGCCGGCAAGAGGCCTTGGTCGCTCATGACCCCGGAGTTTTTGCTATGGGCCATACCTCGAACTTTTTGATACGCCTCTTCCAATAGTCTTTGCGCATTCTGTAAAGCCGGGTCTTTTGTATTGCTGTTGGCATTGTCAAAATGTAGTTTGATCGTCGCCATCAAACTGCCTAAATCGTCGTGCAATTCATTGGCGACGCGTTGGCGTTCCTTTTCTTGCCCGGCAATCATGGCATCGATACTGACCAATTCTTGGGCTTTCAAGAGGTTGTCAACCCGTTCTTGTTTGAGTAATGCCTCCTGTTCGGCCAAAAGCCGTTTTTTGGTGGTGTTTTTCTGGAGGAGGATGGCGATACCGCTACCAAAAATTAGTGCTAACCCCGCAGCTACTAGCCAGTTCCGTGTGGTTCGTGATTTTTGCTGTTCTTCAAGGATTTGTTTTTCTTTTTCGGCAGTTTGGTATTTGACTAGAAGATTTCGAAGTTGCTCATTTGAATTGCTATCATAATATGTTTTCAATAATCTTTTTTCTTCTGCCAAGTAGTAGAATGAACTATCGATATTTTTTGCCACTTTATGAAGCTCCGCCAAGCCCTGATAGAAAAAAGCGACTTGTAGAGGTTTATCATTCGGTTTTATTGCTTGCGCTTTGTAGTAATATTCAAAGGCATCTTTGTTATTTTCTAAATTGACGTTAGCTACAGCAATATTATTATAAATTCCAAATAAATTTTGATTCCTCAAAACACCTGGAACCAATTCAAAATTATCCGCTGCTTTTCTCCAACAGCTCAGTGCCTCTTTTTGATCTTTATTGAAGTAGGACTCAAATACACCTATCATTTGCAAAATCTTTGCTTTCAAAAGATAATTCTCCGTTTTTTCTATTAGCGCAAGAGCGGATCTCAGCTCACGACTATTATCCCTGTTACTATATTGACTGTCTAGAATACCACGGTAGTACTTAAAAAAAGCTAAGTCCTGTTCATTCATCGATACCAATTCCAACTCCTTCAAATACGGCTCAATTAGACTTTTTTTCTCGTCGATAGCGTAAAGATATGAGACCATATTATATAATACATAGCGAACTAATAATTCATCTTGAGATTCCTTGGCTACACCATAAGCCGTATGGAGATTCTTGATAACTATGCTGTCTTTCTTATTTTTTGCATATTGTTCTATATTACTATTTTGGACGTGCCGAAGTACTAAGACGAATGATGTTTCGCTTTCGGAAATACTAGCTTGAATGGAATCGTTGGTACCTCCCAAAATAAACTTTAGATGCCATGACAAGACTTCTCTCTCTTTGCCAGGGGCTAGAGTCTTTAATTTATTCTCAGCTTCCTCGAAATTATTATACAATAAATCAATAAGAACTTCTCTATATTTTTGAGTACCATCGTTTTGCGCCCTCACTTCATATTTTAACGAAATAAAAGCGCAATAAATAACAATTACTCTTATAACTCGATCAGTTGATACCTTCATAGATTTTAGCAGGGCAAATTAATGGAGGGAAATGCCTAACGATACCTTCAAGACCTTTATTCTCATATTCCCCTAATATTGAGTTCTTGGAAGTAGGAAGATAGGTTCTCAAATTTGGAAAATCCTCTGACTTGATTCTTATAAATATGTTTTGACCAACAGCCACGGAAATTTTCCTTGCAAACTCGGAATGGATATCGTCCGCATTCTTCCTTGATTCGATGATAATGTCAAATATATGCCCAGATTCATGCTTTTCATAAGAAACTCCTCCAATACCAAATCTCTTACAAGTACCCGCCTCGTAGAGCGTAAAATCAATTTTTTCGATTATCGTATTGTTGTTTGAATCAAGCTTAATTTGCCCCATTACAGAGTATCCATTGGCTATATCATACTGAAAAACCTGATAATTCGATTGATTTGTACAATCGATTTTAAGGCTAAAATCGAAGTCTTCAGTCGGCCTTATTATTTGTTGTTCTTTCTGATGACAAGATTCACATTCTCTCTTATCCTTTATTAATAACCCAATTAATACAATACAAATAAGGGCAAGAATATAAAGTGCTACTTTAGTTGGTTTCATCTTCTTAGTCGTTTTGGTTCAGTCAAATATGGTTCTAATTTACCCGTTTAGGTATCCCCATTCGTAGGGATTTTCGCCGATGCTCAAAATTCCAAGCGTCCTATGCACCAGAAATACCCATTAAAGGGTATTGCAATCGTTTTTATGATCACATTTCTTTACGCAAAGCTTTACAGCTGTAAGCTCATTACAACTAGCGGTGGTGCATAATCGGGGGAGACTGCATCGGCGTGAACCTAATGGGCTTTTCAATTTAACAATTTATTCGGACATAAGACTCCGTAAATTCCGTAGTTCAAAAGAAATTACTGCACAAAGCCTTGTAGCACGTTCAGGACTTGTTGGGAAGAAGTCCGTCTAGAATCGCCCGTACTCGGGTACTGTTCCAATCGGCTGCACCGGTCTCCTTGATGAGGATCTTGCCCGTTCCATCGATCAAGTAATTGGTCGGGATACTTCGGCTATACAATTGTTCCGGTGCCCGCATTTGCGGGATGAATACAGGAAGATCAAGACCTTTCTTTTGCAAAAAATTGCTGACCACCTCTGGGTCTTCCTGGGTAAGCAAGATAAAATCCACTTGATGCCCATAGTCGGCATACAATTCGTCAATGCTGGGGAGTTCGGCAATACAGGGGGGACACCAGGTCGCCCAATAGCTGATAAAGGTCACCTTGCCGGTACCGATGTCCATCCTTTGTGAAGTACCGTCCAGGTCTGACAATAGGTATGTAAAAGGCGCCAATTCGGTTTGGTCCTCCATATCCAATGCGGAGGGTGACCATACCCAGAGCTTTGCTTGATTTAGCGCGACTTGAATCGGTCTCCGCGTTTGGGGAATAAGCAACAACACGATGAAGGCAGCGAAGAGTAGACTGCTCAGTTTGGGTCTTTTTCGTTTCACGGAAGTAAATTACTGCTTTTTTGTCGGGGTAGGTCCGTCAACCTTTCGCATTGCTAGGTTCTCGACTCCGTTAGCCAAATAACGATTAGCTGGTAGCCCTTGGCCTCTGGCATCGCGCATGAAGCATAGAACATCCAACCTCAAGCATCGAGCTCCGTCCGCCCAACTTCACCAAAACAATCAATCATTCAAGTTCTTGACAAACTTTAGGTTTTTTACCCTTCCAGTGGAGACTTCTAGTCCCGATAGTTCATTATCCTCATCTCTAGTAAATACGATGGTATTCCCTCCGGCATCGAACACATCCATTTTTAAAAAACGTAGTGGAATATCCGATACCCTAGGGTGGGTGGCTACCAACTGCCCCTCTTTCTTGACAAGGGTATAAGTAGTACTCAACTCCTCGCTAGTATAGCTTCCTAGATAGGGTTCCATGGCGATACTTGCTTCATCTAGGGGTGTATATTCGTCCAATGCACCTAGAATGGTCTCTCCTTCCGATACGATCATGCGGTCTTTTCCGTTCTCCGAAACAAAGGTCACTTTTACTTCGCCCGGGATGTCGAGCATTACAAATTCATTTGTTGAAATTGGTGCCAATTCGGTAGTGTTCCCATTGCCACGGTCATAGTGTAAGCTCCCCTCGGTTAGTTGTATTTTTCTGGAATAAAGGTCTTTGGCATCCCAATAATGCCCTTCAAAAGCTTGCAATTCATTTTCCGTTAGGGTTATTGGTTTTGGTTTCTCTTTCGTTGCCTCAGGCTCCTCCTCCAATTCTTCCTTCAGATACAAGTCGGCCACTTGCAAGGCCAATGCAACGGGATTGGAGGCCCCCGAATTCGACACTACGGAAACCGCAAAGTCCTGATCCGGAAAACGGGCCAAGTACGAACGATACCCTGCATCAGCTCCGCTATGCTGTATTTGCCGTAGGCCTTTATACGTCCCCACAAATTGTCCATAGGCCCCGCCAAAGGTTTCGCCATCATTGAGTACGGCCAGCGTGTTCATTTGATTGACAATTGCGGCACTTCCCACCTTTACTTCCTTAAAATTCATCGCCCATAAACTTAGATCTTCCACCGTAGTAAATAAGCTGGTCGCCCCGACATTGGCATAGCTCAACACGCTTTTTTGATAGCCGCCTTCCGTCGGGTAATACGAGTAAGAGCGATTTCTTACGATCTTCTGGTGGTCATCATAAAACTGCGAATTCACCATGTTTAAAGGAGTGAACATGCGTTCTTGGGTAAACTCCGCAAAGGATTGTCCGGAAACGCGCGCCACCACTTCGGCCAAAAGCGTAAAACCGGTATTGCAATAGGTATACTGCTCACCAGGACTAAAATTCAGGTCTTTTTGCTTGGCCACCAATTTTAAGACATGCTCTTTGGTGATGACGTCATCCCATCGCCATCCGGCCAGATTTAACAAATCCCATTGATCTCGCATACCGCTGGTATGCGTTGCCAAGTGCCGCAACGTAATGGCTTCTCCAAAATCAGGCACCTCGGCGATGTACTTTTGAATTGGGTCGTCTAGGGTAAGTTTTCCTTCTTCGGCCAATAACAATAGGGCAAATACCGTAAACTGTTTCGATACGGATGCCACGTGGAAAATAGTTTCCATTGTCACGGGGATATCATATTCCAAATGGGCACTACCGTAGCCTTTCTTAAAAACGATTTCACCATTGTGAACCACTGCCACCGCGGCACCCGGTTTTTCGATGGCATCATACTCTTGAAAGATTTCATCTACGGATTTTTCCATTGACGATGTATCCGCGTCATTTTTGCAACTTAGGATCATCGTGGCACTGAAGAGAAAAAGCACTGCAGGCAGAAAAAGTCTTGAAAATGTATTCATCATAATAGGGTTTTTTAGGCGGGAAACTTTGCGGAAGGTATTAAATATTGCAATGGACAATGCATATATGTCCAGGAATCAGGTATGGATTTATAGTTTCGGACTCAAAAGCCTGACAAATAGGCTGCCTCAAGGGTTTCCTGTAACAAAAACCGTCCTTGGTCGACCTATATTGCGAACCAATACAGGAAAGAATATGGCAGGAGGAGGTATAGCAGGGGCCATTGTAGCCCTAAAAAACAACCGGGCAATGCTCCGGAAACGAAAACTAAAGGAAAAAGCCGATGTCTACGGTCAAGGAGGGGAAACAAAATTGAATTTGAAGGAATCCACCGAACAAGATATGAAGCGTATTCGCGAAAAAATCAAACACGACAAACGTCAGGAACGAAAATTATGGGCTATTTCCATAGGGCTTGCGGCCTTTTTACTTTATAGTATCTTTTGGTGGCTTTTCCAATAGCCGCTCATCTTATTCAAAGCAAGGTGAAGAAGCGTTCATTTTGCGAATCCCCTAAATCACTAAAACGAGCAAATACAGATCGATGCAAAAAACAATAGAACTCTCAAGAGAAGACGAACGAATACTGCGTGATGCCAAAACGAAAATGGAGGATATTGGCTGGGCCATGATGGGACTCAACAAGTTCGGGAACAAAATTGAAGATGGCCTGAACCTACTGCCCAAAAAACAACAGGAATGGTTGCAGCAACTAAGTTATAAAGTGCTGCACGGGGTAGTTAAAAGCAACCTCTTCTCCATGAAAAACCATACAAAAAAAACACTACCCTGGAACAAGACCTATAAAGCTTTGGTCACCTCTTCCGGGGCTTTGGGAGGGGCGTTCGGAGCGACGGCCTTCGCTGTAGACCTTGGCGTGACGACCAAACTCATGATGCGTTCGATTATGGATATCGCCAGAAGTGAAGGCGAAGATCTGTCCCAGCTGGATACCCAATTGGCTTGCTTGCAGGTTTTTGCCCTAGGGGGCAAGTCCAAACACGATGATGGACTCGAAACAGGGTATTACGCATCGCGAATTGCAGTGAGTTCCGGTGTAAAAGGGGGTACTAAAGCACTCGAGGGGTTGTTGCGCGGTAGCGCAAATCCGCTGCTGCAGTTTATTGCAACGGTTGCATCACGATTCAGCATCCAAGTTTCGGAAAAATTTGTGGCCCAAGCCGTTCCTGTTCTAGGAGCCGCAGGAGGTGCCTCGATCAATTTAGCCTTTATGAGTCACTTTCAACGTATGGCCCAGGCCCATTTTGCTATTCGAAGACTAGAGCGTGTGTATGGAGCCCCCGCTATTGAAGCAGCATACCATTCGTTATAAGTGTCCTACGCAATATAACCGATATCAAGTTCTCCTATCGGGTACCCAACTAATTTCCTTATCTTGAATGCCTAACTCAAAACCATCACCATGAAAGGCATTCAAAGCGTTCCATTTCGGCCCCTATGGCTTCTACTCCTATTTTTAAACGTCAGTCTCACGCTGAACGCCCAACAGGAATTTCTATATGGGGATCAATTACCCGATGCCCCAGTGCTTTCCGCTCGTGGAGAACATACTATTGGCGTACGTACCATGAACTTGGTGAACAAAGGGCAAGTGGATATTTTGAACTCAAAAGACGGCAAGGACCCGTTATATGATCGCCCGTTGACAGTGGAGATCTGGTATCCTGCAGAAGTCACCCCAGGCGCCAAAGCGGTTGTGTACGAAGAGGTTATGGGCACCCGTGGTGATTCGCTACGCCCCTTGGTTCCATTCACTTTTAAAGGACGGGCTATTCGTGATGCCGACCCAAAGGTTTCCGACGGTAAATTTCCGCTAGTGGTCGTATCCCATGGCTATGTCGGTTCACGTTATTTAATGACCTATTTGACCGAGAATTTGGCCACGAAGGGATATGTGGTCGTAGCCATCGATCATACCGATTCTACTTTTAAGGATGCGAATGCTTTTCATAGCACCTTACTGAATCGTGCCAAGGATATCAAATTTGTCATCAATGAAATGGCCGAGTTATCAGGGGATCCTTTATCTGGGGTTTTGGATGCGGATAATACCGGCATCATTGGGTATTCCATGGGCGGTTATGGTGTCTTGAATGTTGGGGGTGCAGGATATAGCGATGGCGCTGCCGGTTTCTTTGTACAAATGACCGGAGGGAGTACAGCAATCAATGTCTTGGCGGCAAGTAACGAAGACTATCAAAAATCAATTGACCCTCGTGTGAAAGCGGTGGTCGCTTTTGCCCCATGGGGGATGGCACGGGGTGTCTGGGATGCCGAAGGTCTAAAAGGATTAAGGAAACCGACCCTTTTTATTGCAGGAAGCCAAGATGATATTTCCGGTTACGAAAACGGGATCAAGGCGATTTATGAAGGTGCTGTGAACGCGGACCGTTACCTGCTGACCTATAAAGATGCACGACATAATGTAGCTCCGAATCCCCCTCCGGCCGAGTCATTGGCTCCAGGTCTGAGTATCGACGAGTATTACCGCTATGCAGATAGCACTTGGGACCAACGGAAAATCAATAATGTCAACCAACATTTTGTAACTGCCTTTCTCGGAACCCATCTCAAGGAAGAGAATCATGCTACCTATTTGGACATCCCTGCAAATTCCAACGAAAAGGACTGGCCCGGTTTTAAACCGCGGTCGTCAACGGGAATGGAACTGTTGAAAGCAGACGGGCTGGAGTAGTTTGGTATTCGCTATGCGCTGTAGGCCGCGCGCAAATCGCTTAGTTACTGGCTACTGGCTACTGGCTACTGGCTACTGGCTACTGGCTACTGGCTACTGGCTACTGGCTACTGGCTACTAAACTACAGTTTTCAGCATTACCTCAAGGGACGCACCATGAACCTCTTGTGTAATTCGCATCACCTTTTTCACAAAAACAACAGGCACACTGGTTTTGGGAGTTTTTCCTCATTCAGAAAGGTGAGTGTTCCTTTTTCTGGGTCTCTTCTGAAAACACAGATGTTATTGCTATTTTGATTGGCGACTAACAGAAAGTTTCCGGTGGGATCCAAAGTGAAGTTTCGGGGCCAATCGCCTTTGACACTTTCGCGCCCTACGAGGGCTAAACGCCCGCTTTCTTGGTCTATCGAAAAAATGACAATCGTATTCTCACCACGGTTCGACCCGTACAAGAACTTTCCATCAGCTGAGATATGAACATCCGCACAATAGCTCTTTCCCTTAAAATAGGGTGCTAGGGTAGACTCGTTCTGTATGGAACGATACCCCATAGCGCCCTCACGTTCAAAAACGGAAATACTCGAATTCAATTCATTGATCACGTATAGGAACCTTCCGTTTGAGGTGCTCGTAAAATGCCGTGGACCGGCACCGGCCTGCAATTGTACGGTCTTGCTTTGTTTAACTACCTGTTCAGCGGTATCGGTATATCCCAAAATCGCATCCAGGCCCAAATCAGCGATATAAAGGTCATTATTGACCCATTGGGCCATATGTGCATGTGATGTTTTTGTAGTGTCAATTTTACGATGATCGAGCACAACCGTCGGACCCTTTAAGCTCCCATCTGCGGCAACAGTGTAAATACTTGCGTTGCCACCGGTATAATTGGCAGCGGCCAGTTGATTGCCAGATGGGGATAAGGCCACATGACATGGATGCGCCCCTTTGCTGGATACCGTTTGTATTTCCGTCAAGCTATCTCCAGCTATGGAAAAAGCCGTTACCGCTCCTGCACCATCCTCGAAATCATTGATTTCTTGAACCGCATACAACATATCCTTTTTTGAGTTGATTGCCAGATAGGACGGACTGGTAATTTTCGCTGCCAGACGACTATCCACAATTTTCCCGGCCTTGGCATCAAACTGCAGCTTGTAAATTCCCTCACTTTCCGTATCGGTATAGGTGCCTACGAATAAAGTGAGTGATTCCGATTCATTTTCCGGGGTACAATTGAGTAAGGTCATTGTAAGGGCTAGTATACATATGGGTTTGCTGTTCATCGTATTGTCGGTTGTCTATTTCGTTGCTTAAAAATAGGGGAAATATAACTCTCCAACTCTGTATCGCATAACTATTTATGCGCTAGTGGCCCAGCCTTACTTCGACGTGAGCTTGGCGATTTCCACAAACTGTATTCTTGATTCAAGCCAAACCAACGATTCTACAGCCTGTTGCATTAAGATTGGGGCGTTTTTGATACCTTTAAAGCGGTTAATTCACCTTATGGATTCAATTGTTCTGGTCTTAAGCTCATTGGGTATTGCGCAGGCGGTTTTCTTGTGTTTGTATCTGCTTACCCTTAAAAAAGGAAATCGAAAAGCGAACTTATTTTTGGCCTTGGTTCTTTTAGGGTTGACCATTCGTATTGGCAAATCGATTCTAAATGTATATCTTGATTTGGAACCCTGGCAACGGAATTTGGGATTATCGGGAGTTTTATTGGTCGGACCCTTTCTTTGGTTTTACGGACGGTTGCTTTTGAGAAGGGAAAAAGAGATTCACAACAGCAACTATGGGCATTTGGTTCCCTTTTTATTGTTCGCGGTTTTTTGCAAATTTATTCCGAACGGCTTTGGCACCATTTCGTATGTTATTTATTTTGCTGTTTTTTTACATTTAGGAGCCTATCTCATATTATCAATGCTCTTGATGTTCCGATTCAAGCATCAAATCGGTACATCCGTTTGGGTATGGTATCGCAATTTGATTATTGGGGTGGGGCTCATCTGGGTCTTCTATATGGGTAATGTATTGGGCATAATCCCGTACTATATCGGAGGAGCTATTTTCTTCTCATTTCTGTTATACGCTTTTTCCTTTGTTCTTTTAAAGCAACCGGTTTTTTCCTTGGAGAAGTATAAAAATTCTTCGATGGATACCGCAACTTCTAAAAAATACATGCAGCACATACGTACCCTTTTCGAATCGGAAGCCCTCTATTTGGACAGTGAGCTGCATATGGCACAAGTAGCTCAAGCCCTGGGGATACCAGCTCGCGATGTGTCGCAGGTCATCAATGAAAACGAGCAACAGAATTTTTCTGAATTTGTAAACCAGTATCGTATCCAGAAGGCCAAAGATCTCTTGGTGGATTCCGCCTACGCGCAAGAAAAAATAGCCACGGTCGCCTACGATTCCGGATTCGGAAATGTGACTTCCTTTAATTTGGCTTTTAAGTCCGCCACCCAATTGACCCCATCTCAATACCGGAAAAAATTTCTTCTGGTTTAGTTTTTCGTTTTAAGAATCATGATTTTTAAAGGATTTTAGTTGCAGTGCGCTTAGTTTTGGGTGAAACTAAAATGCAATGATGTCAGTACAAAAAATCGTTTTATCCCTTTGTTTACTTGGTATTTCAACTGTCGTAAATGCTCAAGATTCGCTCACCACAACAACGCTTCGAACAAAAATCCATCACTTTAGTATAGTAGACGGAAAAATGGTCGGAGAAGGCGTCGATTTACTAAAAAAAGCAATTGCCAAAGCGCAGTTTACCCTTGTTGGCGATTATCCCGATTCCAAAAGCAGTTCCGATTTTACCAACGCAATACTCCCCATATTAGACGATGCACAGTATAAGACCATGGCTTTAGGTGTGGGAGTTCCTACAGCACGTTGGTTACATACCCTGGCACAAGAACCCACTACCGTTGTTTCCGAATTAAGAGCCGCAAATTCGATCTACGCCCTTACCGAGAATAAAAAAACGATTCTTCCACTACCGGATATGAAGTCCGTTGAAGATGCCCGTTTTATTCAAAAGGCAGGAGCACTTCAATGGTCTATCATTGGGTTTGGAAGCGAATCTTGGAACAATTTGCCCTGGTTGCTCGATCAAATGTACGCGGCTTTGTCCGACACGAAACAACAGGAGTACCACAGTCGGCATGCAAAATGTAAAGCTATCTTGAGCAAGATGTATACCACACGAAAGGGTGACTTATTGCGTTTTGCTACTTCACTTAAAAACTCGGCGCCCATTCAAGACTTTCTCGGCAAGATGGCGGTAGAATTAGATGATAGCGCACTGCTCGAGGCCTTTCACAGCAGTATCGAAATCTGCCGTATGCACGCTCAAAAATTATACTTTGAAAAAAACCAACTCCGTGTTCGCGAAGAAAAACGACTGTTGCGGCAAGAGTTAGACCTTAGCGGTTTTGATATCGACCACGATAGACTCTTCGTAAAATGGGATTTAAACTTTCTTTCTCGCGGGTTTCAACCTTACGCTTTTTATGGGCTCGGCAATACCTTGAGTGAAATAGCGGAGTACAATGGCAGCACCTCCCTGCACATCGGTATGATCCCGAGATATCAATTCAAAAACGGGCATCTTTTAGATTTAACAACACAGAAAAACACGATGTCCCATCGTCTCAGCACCCTGGTACAGGCAGGTAAGAAAGATATATGGACCGTTATTGATTTACGCCAAATGATCAAAGAATCACAGTATGCGCCCGTAAAATACCTGCTGAACGAACCGCTGCTAGATCTGATCAAACGGTACGATCTCATTGTCATTCCAGCCTTAGAACAAGAGGCCATCTTAAACCATAATAACTAAAAATCATGAAAAGAATCATTCTTGTACTACTGCTGCTATCAGCGTGCAAAAAGGAGGTTAAAGTAGAAGCCCCTTCCTACCCCAACCCTGTAAAAGAAACCGTAATCGATGGTTTGTCAAGACCTTGGAGTATGGCCTTTTTGTCTGAAACCGAAGTGTTGCTCTCTGAAAAAGACGGTGATTTGCTGCGCATTGACCTCACCACTAAGGAAAAATTCAAGATTAAGGGAATTCCCGAGGATCGGTTTGATACGCTCCTCTATAAAAAGGCCAAGTACCGGCCCCTGACCTTTCCGCCCAGCTTGCCCGATGGCTCAAAAATCACCTACAATGCAGGTATTCTAGAGATACTCTTGCATCCCGATTTTGAGGACAACCGACAACTGTACCTATCATATGTTGCCGAAAGTAACGAAGGTTCCACGACAAAGGTCATACGGGCTGAACTGGAAAACGATTCGTTGACCAATATTCGTCAAATACTCTTGGCGACCCCCTATTCCGATGGGCTCTTCCATTACGGTGGGGGAATGACTTTTGACAATGAAAAAAAGCTCTATATCACGGTAGGTGAACGCATATTCAGCGAAATACATGAACCCGAACTACCGGTAGCACAAGATGTCACCGATCGCAGGGGCAAAATCTATCGATTGAATTCGGATGGGAGTATTCCCGAAGATAATCCCGATTTCGGACCCGATGCCATACCCGGACTATTCGCTATCGGTATACGTGCCGCACAAGGTATCACCAAGTCACCCCTGACCGGTGCACTTTGGTTCAGCGAGCACGGTACCACGCAGGGAGATGAAATCAACCTTCTCGAAAAAGGAGGTAACTATGGGTGGCCTATAATCACTTCCGGGGGCTACCGAAGTAAGGACTATTCGCCACCTACCCTAGAAGGAGTGACCTATACCGACCCTATTTGGTATTGGCCACAGACCGTCGCCCCAACAGGACTCACCTTCTACACCGGCGATGAATTTCCACAGTGGAAAAACAACATCATCGTTCCCGGCTTGTCACGGGGCAGTCTCTGGCGCGTTCAGTTAGATGGGCAGACTATCGTGAGTATGGAAGAACTCTTTATGAACGACCGTCAACGATCTCGAAAGGCAGTGCAGAGTCCGGAAGGTAAACTGTACCTCTTGACCGAGGATCTAGCCGACCGTACCAACGGAAAAATCATTCAAATAAAACCCGAATAAACACTTAAAAACACCGTATTATGAAAACAATCGCATGTATCGCCCTAGCCTTATTCGCCCAAGTAATCGTAGTGGCACAGACTGAAGAAGAAGCCATTCGTGAAGCGCTACAACAGTATATTGACGGCAGCTCGTATAACGATCCCGAAAAAATAGTAGCGCCTTTTTATGAGGATGCCCGAATGTTCTTATCCAAAAAAGACCAGCCCATCTGGATTCTATCCCCAGCAGCCTATGCAGATCTTTTCAAAAAGCGGGAAAAAGGAAAATTCAATGGTCGTGTGGGCACCATTTTGGCGGTCGATCAGCAATATGACATTGCCACGGCCAAGGTCGAAATCGCCATTGAAGCACAACACATGCGCTTCATCGATTTGTTCATTCTTAAGAAACTGGAAGGCCATTGGAAGATTATCAGCAAAGCGGCTACAAGGATGCCGGAAAGCGAATGAAACAGATAGTCTCTTGGTAATTACAGCGAAATCTATGCCTTATAGGTTTCGCTTTTTTATTCCTATTTTTAGAATACCCCTTAGCGGGTATTTTTTTGTCTTGCTGTTTAGGCGACATTTGAGTCTCAAACCAAAATACAAAACACGATGAAAACACTTCAAAAAGTTACCCCGTTATTAATGATGATGCTAATCCTCTCTCCGGCCCTTATGAGGGCACAAGACAAAAAAATGGGCGTTGCGGATGACGCCATGATTGTCAAAAAAATGGAAGGTCTTGAAGAATACAGTTCTACTCTAGACTTGAACGATGACCGAAAACAATTGTTGATGGCCGGGCAGAATTATCAGACCAATTATGGTATTTACGCCTCCATTGCCATTGGCGAATCATCCTTAGGACGCAATTACAAAACCCTGAAAAATGTAGACTTCGAAATCGTCAACTATAAACCCACTTATTTTATCGGTATCGATTCGGTTGTTGTCGCCACTAGCCGTATGAAAAACGGCCTTACCTTTAAAATCTATACCCGTGCGCAAAGTGATGTGAGTACCTATACACTGAATGAGGCCGCTTTGAAAAACATTCATTTTGAACAAGGTAGTTATTTACATTCCGAACGGTATTTAAATCCGATGTTCCCTAAAAAAGATGCCAGCGGGCAGGTGTTGTTCGACTCCGATGGGCGGGTTTCCTGTGCTCCCGATAACGGCAAAGCCTTTGATTTTGAGTTTTTCTATAAAGATGGTCGGCATGTGGTGCGCAAAGAAGATTATGATACTGAAAATGAAAATCCGCAGACCTATATGAATGAGGTGGCGCTGCAGTTACCTGGCAAAAGATGTAAGCAGAGTTTTAATAAAGTCATGTTTTAGTGAATGAAGGTATTCTTTGTGTTCTTTTTTTTATTCGTGAGTTTTGGTTGGTCAAACCCAACAGAACTTGAAGACTATTTCGATTTTGTAAAAAATCAGGACTTTGAAGAAGCCTTGAAAACTACTGCGAAACTGGGGGAAGGTGAACTAAAGGCATCTTTGATTCATTTAGCGGAATTAATGGCACACAAAACCAGTAGTTCCGTTGTTGTACTAAATGAAAGCGATTCTAACGAGGTCCGCTTTGTAAAAAGGTTATTATTAGGATATCAACACGCCTATACCTCCAAACGTAATAGCCTGGAAGCCTACAATCACTTCTCAGGAGCTCTTACATTAAGTGAAAAAATTGGAACTATATATTTAACCAAGGCAGCTTTGATCGCTTTGCTCGATTTGTTTGGATCTGAAATTTTTATTGGTAGCAAACAATATGCTCCATATTTAGACAGATTCGTTGAGCTAAAATCAGATCTTATTGACGACGCTTTAATCATAATGTACAGCTTGATATTTTTTTCTAAAGCAGACGACGATATTGATTCAGTAGATGGGCGATACTATAGTTATTTGGATAAATTGGATTCGATTTTTTTAAAGATATCCAAATCCCATAGTTTTTATCCCAAATACTATTTTGAAAAGGGTATTTATTACAAAATCGAGGAAGATTTTACAAAATCTGAAGATTTCTTTTTAAAGGCAGATAGTTTAGCTTCAAACAACCCTTATCTTAACAATTTTCGTGGTGATATAGCTTGGCAATTGGCAGCTATTAATATGCAAGATAATCAACTTCAAAAGAGCAAAAACTATCTTAATGTGGCTCAAAAACTTGCTCAAAAACTTAGGGATACGTTTTACAATAACCGACTAGCTTCTTTAATTTTCCAAAAAGAAGGCAATTCCGATTCCGCCTATCATTATCTTCGAAAGTCAGTTGACATCGAGTACCAATTGGGCTATAAGAACAATACCTTGGAGTCCTCTATCCTCACCGTACAAAATCAGACGGACAAGTTAAAATTGGATAAGTTGGAACTGGACACCCAAAGTCGGAAAAACCGTAATTGGGCCACCGCCTTGGGACTCTTACTGATTGTGGGTACCGCCATCGGGTTTTTGATCCATAGCACTACCAAGCGCAAACAACTCTTGGCCGAGCAGGAGAAAGTGCTTCAAGAGCAAAAGGTAGCGACCCTGTTGAAAGAGCAAGAGCTCACCACCATCGACGCCATGATCGAAGGACAAGAAAAAGAACGCCAACGGATCGCGAATGACCTGCACGATGATCTGGGCGGACTGATGGCGACGGTAAAACTGCATTTTGATTCCTTACATTCCAAAGTCAAGGACGATACCGATGAACTCTATAAAAAGACCAACAAGCTGATTGACGAGGCCTATCTGAAAATAAGGGCGATTGCCCATGCCAAAAATTCTGGAGTCATCGCGAAGCAGGGGTTGTTAAAGGCGGTAGAGCAAATGGCCAACAAAGTTTCATCGGCTAATCATGTTATCATCGAGGTTAAGGATTTCGGTCTTGACAACCGAATGGAGAACAGCTTAGAGCTTACCTTATTTCGTATTATTCAAGAATTGATCGCCAATATCATCAAACATGCACAGGCCACAAAAGCCCACATTCACCTGACCAACCATGGGGATACCTTGAATATTTTGGTGGAAGACAATGGTGTTGGGTTCAAAGACCCTAAAATCATTGCGAATTCTGAGGGTATGGGACTCAAAAGTATTGACAAAAGGGTTGCCCATTTAGAGGGTACGTTACATATAGAATCCGAACCGGGTAAAGGAGCAACCGTAATTATTGATATTCCGATATGATACGACTAGCCATAGCAGAAGACCATCAATCCCTTATCGACGGATTGGAACTCCTCTTAAAATATGAGGACGGTATAGAAATCGTAGGTACCGCCAATGATGGCGAAGGTCTACTCCGTATCGTTCAGAAAAAAGAACCCAATGTCGTAGTGACCGACATTAGAATGCCAAAAATGGATGGTATTCAAGCGACACGACTCATTAAAAAAGAATACCCGCACATCAATGTGTTGGCTTTTACCATGTTCGATCAAGATGAGGCGGTCACTCAAATGTTGCAGGCCGGGGCTTCGGGCTATATTTTAAAAAATACCTCTTTAAACGAGGTACTCCTAGCAATTCTGGCCGTTGCCGATGGTAAGACCTACTATGATGGTAATATCAATGTGAATGGTGGCGAAGCCAAAGTAAGTGCCAAAAAAGGACTCTTGACCAGACGCCAGAAGGAAATACTAGCGCTAATCGCTCAGGGCAAGACCTCACGGGAAATTGCCGAAGAACTGTTTATCGGTATCCATACGGTGGATACCCATCGTAAAAATATGATGCGAATTCTGGGTATTAAAGGAAAAGGGGAACTGCTACGTTATGCTCTCGAGAAGAAGTACAATTTTTAAATTCCGATACGATAGGTATTGGAGGGATTTGTACCCAAATCATTCTATTTAACAGGAAAACCCAGGTTTAAAACCCTTACCCTTTACCCCTTCTACAGTAGTGTTTAATAAACAGTTGAATGAAAATAAGGGAGAGTCCGCCCACTCCTAAAAAAAGGAAGATGCTACTTAAAAGCGGGCTATATACCCAAGGGATGAAGTTTACCAGTAAACCCGCTACCGCGCATACCAATGAAGCGAGTATCGCGAAGGTGTAGGTTGGTTTTTTCATCAGTATACAAGTTAATCGATACGCTGAAAGTAGGATTTTTGCCAATCGATAGAAATACCCCATAACGGGTATATTTGAAATTCACTAGTATTGGGTATTTTCCCGGAAAATAAATTTTCGGAGATTTCCCATGATTTGTGAACGTCATTGAATTTTGTATATTTTGACTCCAAACCAAAACAATTCAGATGATTATACTTCGCGCTGGAGCACATCTTGCCCTATTGATGATATTTCTGATTCCGATAGTTTGCGTTTCTCAAGGCTTTCAAAATGTGGTTATCGAATCTGTCGATGACCTTTGTTTTGGAAATCAAAGCCAAACAGCCGATGCGGAAGCGGAATCTATCGTCGATGAAATGATGGGGCAAATGGGGCTCAATAGAAATTTCAAGATGCGCAAGTGCGAAAACATCAAAAATGCGCTGGCACATATCGAAGAAGATGCCGATAAAAACCTAACTCCCTATATTTTATATGACCCATTATGGTTGGCGCAAATGTCTAAAAAATCACAAACGGATTGGGCTTCTATAGGGGTGTTGGCACATGAAGTCGGACATTTTCTATTGTATCATTCGCTGAATAAGAGAGGGAGCAACCCAAGGTGGGAGCTCAGCGCAGATCGTTTTGCCGGAACTACATTAGCCCGAATGGGCAGTACCCTTGAAGAAGCGCAGAGTATGTTTCAAAATGTACCGGAAAAAGGCAGTGCTACACATCCAGGAAGGGCTGAACGAATGGAAGCCATTAAAATCGGATGGATGAAATTCAACAATCCAAACCAGAAGAAAATTCTTCTCAATGAGGATACCCCTGAGAAAGATGTTAGCCCAGAGTTGATCGTGAACCGTTATTTTAAGGCATTAGGAGGTCTAAAGGCCTTGAGTCAAATCAAACAGCTCAATTTTAAAGAGACCATTTCAGAGACCAAGGGTGAAAAAATCAACCAAGACCCTATTGTTTATGCCTATGACTATGAGCAAGGCGTAAATAGAATCGATATTTTGAATGCGGCCCAAGAAGAGCAATACCTCATTAAAAATGATTCCCTTTTTTGGAAATTCACGGATCAGGATCAATGGAAGGCCGGAGCCCCTAGAATAGGAACAAGTCTTGACGCAGACCCCTACACCTTCAAAAAAGAAAAAAAACCAAGCACCCAATATTTCTTTGATGACTTCTTGCTCGTCTCCAATCCTGAAGTGGCGTATTATCGTGGTAGAAAACGTATTGCTGACGAAGAATGTTTTATGTTGGAATTACCCGAAGAGAAAATCGAAATCGGAAACCTCAGAAAGAAAGGAAAACGGGTACTATTTTCAAAACAGTACTACTTCAGTACCCAATCGGGTCTGCTGTTCGCGATATTGGAAAAAGAGAAAATAGCGTATTTCAAAAAAGGAAAGGTCAAAGACCAAATCACCCTTCAGACACAGCGCATCATCAATGACTATTCCACATTTGAAGACATCTTTTTTCCGAAGCGGATCAGTACTTCGGAGACCCAATTGATCAATGATATTCCACAGGGCGAAACGCGGTACCAAGAACGGACCATTTCGGAAGTTGATCTACGAACAGAAATTCAATAAACGTACGATATTTCGCGGTAAATCTTACACTGAATATCATTGCATTCTTTCTTTTAGTTTCTGATTATCAAGGGAATACCAAATAAATACCCACTACTAGGTATTTTCGGCTATCCCATTCTCAATTATATTTGATTTATTCGTTGAATTCAACAAAAATTCGATGTAACCGACGTAAAACCAAGATGATTTTTAAAATGTTTCGCTACATTTAAAACCCTCCTTTTCGAAGCAGGGACAAACCATAGTCAACCAAACTATACAATGCATACCAAATTCTCAGTAGTTTCCCTAGTGTTCCTTAGCTGGTCCACGCTCTGTTTTGCCCAAACCACCCATCATGGATTTGCGTTTGATAACTATAGTGGTATTTATGGCGTAGTGGCCAATCCGGCGAATAGTGTGGATTCTAAATATCGTATTCATGTCAACGTGATTTCGTTTAATCAGTTGGGTGTTTCCCAATTTGGTAGCCTTACCAATTTTGAGGTCGAAACCACCCCCAATGGCTTTAATGGACTGGATTTTTCCCAAAACAGTGATGAGGCCAATAGAGTAAAAGAGGGCTATAGTTACGGTCATACCGATGTATTGCTACCCTCGGTAAGTTGGAATTTCCATGAGAATTTCGGTATCGGATTGCTTTTGCGTTCCCGTACGTTCTATGATTATCATAATGTCAACAATACCTTGCTAGAGGGACTAAATGACGGGTTCGAGGACCGAGAGTATACCTTTCAAAGTAGTGTCCTGAACAACACGGCTCATTCATGGGGAGAAGTCGGACTCAACCTCTCAGCCGTATTGATCAATTCCAACTACCACTTCGTCAAATTTGGAGGAACCTTTAAGTACTTTTTTGGCAATCGCGCCGTCGAGGTGCGTGGTGACTTAGAGGGAACTGATGACGGGACAAACTTGAACTTGAACACTAACAGCACCAATCCGTTTATTAGTTTGGACACCGACCCTGATGCCAATGGCGAAAGTAACCAGGAGTTTTTTCTGAGTTCGGTGCTCGATAATTTTAGTGGCAAGGGTTCGGGTATTGGTGGCGATATCGGTTTCGTCTACGAATGGCGCCCTCGGGAAACCAACCGGGTAGATGTACGCAGCAATAGCAGTGCCGTGAACAAATACAAATTGAAAGTAAGTGCTTCGGTTCTGGATATCGGTACAATCGCTTATAAAGACGTTCAACAAAATACAATTTCACTATCAGGCTTCGAAATCGTAAAAAATAGCTATTTGCCTGAAACAGGATTGATTCGCACAATACAAGCCAGCCCCGAAAACTTCTCTCCCGCGCTCGGACAGGCCGATTTTTTGCTGCCTAGGTCACTTAACCTGAACTTGGACTACATCATTCTGAACAACAACAACTATTATATCAATATCAACTATATCAAAGGACTTACGAAGTCTACGGATGCCTTTGCCAATTCCCAGATGGATTTGGTCACGGTCACCCCGCGGTACGAAACTCGAAAATTCAGTGTGTACCTTCCGGTAAACTTTGATCTGGAAGCCACAGGTAGCATATCCGCAGGCCTTGGGGTACGTTACGGCCCGGTGACTTTAGGAGCGGCCGCCTTGAGCAGCATGTTTACCAATGAAAAAGCACACCATCTGTATTTTGGATTAAGTATACCGCTGATGAAAGATTTGTATCGATAGTTCATAAATAGGTGATCAAAATATTTTGAAAATGAAAAGAAAATTACTTGTTGGAACCCTATTACTTTTCTCCGTTTGGGCAGGTGCCCAGACCATAGATATAGATGACCCTGCATTTGAGGATGCCCTCATTGCCCTAGGCCATGATTCTAATCCGGTAAGGGATGGTGTTATATCCATTGTCGATGCTGATATGGTAACTAACCTCAACGTTTCAAATCGAGGGATTTCAGACCTGAGCGGACTCGAATTCTTCAGCGCTGTGGAAACCTTGGATGTTAGTGGAAATGATTTGGACGAACTGGTATTACAAAATCTTTCTCTGGTCACAATAAAAGCGGACAACTGTAATTTGGCAGGCAAGGCTATTTTCTTCAAAAATGAAGCAGCGGATGCTTTTTTGACAAACGTCATTGATCTTTCGCTTAACGACAACGGAATCTCAGGGAATTCAAATGGTATTATCAGTTTCGGGGGAGTGGAAAATGTTCGGTTTTTGTCAATTCGGGGGAATAATATTGAAGCAGTCAACTTGAAAAACACCTCTAAAATTGAACTATTGGATGCCGATAACTGTCCAAATCTCTCTGTTTTAAACGATTTGGATGGGTTACAAAATCTTAAAGGGTTGATTTTGTCGGATTGTTCCTTTACTTCGCTTGATGTCATGGATAATGCTGCATTGGAATCATTAGTTGTTTCCAACAATTCCATTGCTGAAATCGTAGTAGATCAAAACCCTGCCCTTGCAATCTTTAGGGGCTCGAATAACGCATTTACGGCTCTTGATTTTTCCGGGAACAGTGCTTTGACTGCTGTTGATGTTTCCTCCAATGCCCAATTGAGTACCTTAAATGTCGCCAATGGAAACAATGCGGCATTGACGGCACTTAATGCGCAAGCTACGGCCTTATCTTGTATTCAGGTAGATAATCCTGGCCAGGCAGAAAACGCCCCTAGCTGGGAAAAAGATGCTACAGCAGTATATGCGGGTAACTGTAAGGCCCTAAACAATGTTGTGGAGGTCTTTTTCGAATCTGCCCATACCATCGAGGATGGATTTTACATTTTTGACTCTAAAATTGAATTGGGCTTTGATCTAAGGGACAAAAATGGCATTGAACTGCCTTCCAGTACGCTTGCCGCTTACGAGGTAATACTGAATACCGAAGAGAACAACAATCTAAATCCGGCAACCAAAGGAGTCGATTTTGAGGCGCTTACTAATGAACCTATAGCCATTACTACTATAGACATGGGTATTGATCGTATTAGGGAGCTAGAACCGAAAGGAGATCAGCTTTTCGAAGCGGATGAATATTTCTTCATCGACATTTCGACCAATGACCCCAACATATCCCTTAAAAATGCGGTCAATGGAGTAGTTCGGTTTCCTGTTAAGATTATCGACAACGAGGTAACCGATGTTACCTTGAGTGTAGAGAAAAACGGCGTAGAGGGCTCACAAAATGCGATACTGGTGATTTCGTCATCCTTGGTGAATGAAACCGGTGCCCCGCTTCCCTTTAACGTTGTTCTCAATGGGGGAGATGCACTAATCAACCAAGACTATGAGCCTTTCACTGGACAAGCTACGATTGCCGACGGCGCTTCCTCAACCGAATTTGAAATTGTAATCAAGGATGATGATAATGAGCCGGAAGACTTGGAAAGCTTTAATGTGACCATCACCTATGCAGGTGATTTGAACGATGATACTGAACGCGTAAAAATTCTAAATGGAGGTACTGAACCCGTTACTATTACGGATAATGACAGTGCCCCCAATGGCCCTTTTTTGATTTCATCTTCGCTAACAGGAGCTGGAATCGGACCCTATTATGAGGTCGGTGAAGGGACTAATTTTTCCCTGAATCTAAATGCCGATACAGGGGCGAATCCCGGTGATACATTTGTCGTTTCCGTGAACTACCAAATGTATTCCATTATAGAGGAGGAACGGGAAATTTTTGGAAGCGGCATTGAAGACCAGGATGAGGTTATTGGTTCCGAAATCGCGATTTTGCGTCAGGAGCAATCGACAGAGGACGATGTTACTCTAGAAAATGAAAACACCACTTACACCTTCACTGTTCAGGAGAACGCGATAGATGGGCAGTTGAATTTTTCCATTTTGGATGACTCTGTCAATGAGGATACCGAAGAACTGGTCATTACGATAAATGTGGAGAGCACCAATGTAGGTTTGAGCAATACGGCCGTTTACATCTTAAAGATAACAGATAACGACCCGATTGAAGTCATTGTTTCCCTTGAAAACGCAGGCCCCAACGACAACTATTCCATTGAAGAAGGTAAAGAATTTAATCTTGTACTTAATCCTTTGGATCCGTCAGAGTCCATGTTCAATCTTGACTTAAGTATTGATAAAAGCACCGCGGGTTTTGGGGAGACTCGTGATTTTGACTATTCGATTGACTTTCCGTTAACAACGAATTTCGATGAGACTGTCATTAATTTCACTGTTCTATCGGAGCCAAATAGCATGAAAATACCATTTCGTGTGGCATTGGATGACATACCAAATGAAAATGAGGAAATAGTTATTAGCCTACCAAAACCGGACGGTAATTATTTCTATAGTGGAAGTGGCGGTGCATACGAAAATGGCGGTATAACCCTTACGATACCCATAACTGAGGTCGAACCTTATTTTGTAGACGTTCAATTGGGTACTGCCTTAAACAAGGAAATTACGGAAGGGAATGCTTTTGAAGTCTCTTTTAGACCCCTGGACGTTCCTGAAGATTTGGTCCAACCTACACGATTTGATGTTGACATGCAATTTGGAACTGGAAATAACCTCGCCGAAAACAATGTCGATTTTGAGCTAATTGGAGTTCCGCAAATAGAGCTGAAATTTAATACAGAGGTGACCATCCAATCCATCGTCGACGGAATCCAAGAGGACGAGGACGAAACGATTCAAATACTGCTGCCCAAGCCTGAGGGAGCCTATCGATGGTCGAATATCGATGGCAAGGGAACCATCAATGCCGATGGGGATCTGATTTTTGAAATAAAATTGAAGGATAAAGAAAACCAAGACGCGTTGGCGGACTATGCCATGGTTTTCAAAGATGGGAATGGTTCCATTTACCAAGACTACCCGATTAAGGTAAGTGAGACGGGGCTATTAAATTTTTCGATAGTCCCCCAGGACAATTCTACAGTAGAAAAAGGATTTCTTATTACCGCCCGAGACGGTTCAGCAAAGGCCGATGAAAACGACTTCTATACACGCGATGGGAATCTTGTAGGGCCGCGGCTCTTCGACGAATCTTTTTCCTTGGATATTTACTTCGAAGATGATGACCCTAGTGAAGGGTTGGAACGTTTCTTTCTTGACATCACACCGACTACCAAGAATTACAACCTCGATTCCCCCCTGGGAGATCGAATTGCCTTTGGAGAAACATTCACCGTGGAAATTGAAATTGAGAATAACCCTGAAGCCCCATTAAGTCAGGATTCACAATTTATAACCGATTTTGTTACCAATGCCGAACGGATAACCAAGACTACCAGTGCATTTGCCCGAGAGTTTAGTGCCACGGAAGGAAATACTGTAGAAATTCTACTTGGAGCGTTACAACCCAATACTAGACAAGGAGAGACCTACACTTTAGGATATGAACTCATTGGCGGGAATAATCTTGATGCAAATGATTATGAACTCACAATCGAAAATGCGGAAGGAGTCAACCTCCAACAAGGAAATGACGCGTTCCTATTCGAAGTTGATAATTCAGCTGCGTACAACGCAAAAGTAAGTATCGCCCTCAAGGCCGACGGGGTAGACGAAACCGTAGAGAAGCTTACATTAAAGTTATTCCCTCAAATTCTAATAACCACTCCAGACGAGGAAGGCCCCGCCTCCTTTGAAGAAATTGCCGGTTTTCAAAGTGCGGCCATTGAAGGGTCCTCCCTAGAATATGAGTTTTTGATTTCGGATACGGCCAGTCAAGAAATCGTTTATGCTGTTCTAAGTAATAGTGGTGGTATCGAAGGACAAACAAATGATCCCGATATCATTACCTGTTCTTTGTTCGATAACGAGGGGAATCCGTTTACAGCGCACACCAGCGAAATACGAATCGAACTAAAAGACGAAATCGATACCAATGATGATTTAAGAATTAACCCGTGGGAATATGAGTTAGATACTAATATCTTCGTATTTCCCGCGGGAAATAGTACTGCCACTATAAAAGCAACCTATTTGGATGAACGAGTCGCAGAAAACGGCACGTTGGATGCCTTGGACGTGGATTGTAACTATTATACTATAAAAATAGATAAGGTATTGGATAGTGCCGGTTATTCTATTGCTTTTGATGAGAATTGGAGAACCATCAAAGTTATAGATAAAACCGAATATCTTGTATTTGTAGACTTGATTCTCAATGAGAATATACGAGCGGTAGCCTTCAATCAACTTCAAGATCCCGATTATTTTAGCAGCGTTTGTGACGGAGAGTGTATCGACTATTACGAAGTGGAAGAAAACAGTACGATCGAATTCAATCTGGATGCCGCAAACGGAGTACCTATTATTTATCAGTATACGCTCGACTTAGATTTCGATGCTGATACCAACAAATCTTTTAGATTCAACAAAGATGTTTCCCTTCCTACGTTCGGGGACCAAACCAAAGGCATTAAAATCACGGTTGATGAAAAAGATATTGACGAAACTATACAAGTCAAGGTGGAAAATGACAACGAAGATGATAGTAATGAACCCTTTTCCATTCGATTTGCAGAGCCTAATAATGAAAAGACCTACCGTTTTTCAAAAAGGGATTCAAGGTCTTACGGCGATAGTTTTAAGTTCAGAACAATAGATGCCGTACCCGTATATATCTCAGTTGTAGATGGCACCAACATAATTGAGGAAGAAGATGAGGACAGTTATGGAGAAGTGCAACTGAGATTAGACCGAAAAACCCCGACTTCATTAAAGATACCTTTCGAACTCGCTAGCGGTACCAACAACGCTACCTTCGGCACGGGAGAAGGAGGTGACTATACCATCATATCATCCAATAGAATCGAAGTCAGTGGAAACAGAGGTGTGATTCATGTCAATCGAAATCAGCAAATCGTCACTTTCAGGATCAAACCGGAAAACGATCCACTAGACGAGGGTGAAGAAAGCATCAAAATCACCCTTAAGGATGATTTTGGTTATTCTCTAGGCAATTCCTTTGAAGAATTAGTTATTAGAGATGATGATAAGACTGGGCTACCTGTTTCTATTGTGACAGACGATTTCTTGATTTTTGAGAATCCAGCCGAAAAGAACTCGGAAGAAATAGAATTCAAATTAGGAGAAGATAAAATCGCCCCTAATGACTTGAGGCTTGATTTTTCGATTGTCCCCGGAGATCCCACTGCCTTATTTAATGAAGATTTTAAACTTTATGAAATTTTGAGCAATGGGACGGAACGAGAAATTACGTCGTCGGAAGGGTTTTATCTCACCATACCCTCTCAAAGTACGACGGCAAAACTCCGTATTATGGCACTACCTGATGACGAAACTAATGAAGATGGAACACCGGAGGGCGATGAGAGAGTCGAGATTGTGCTGAGGGCGAGTGACCTTTATTCCGCAACGGATCCCAAAACAGTTACGGTTGAAATTAAGGATGACGCCGAGGGTGGAGAAGAACCTAGTGCAGATACGAACAGTATCGTTGCACAAGTAACAAGTTCTTCATGTCCGAATACAAAAAGTGGTAGAATCGCTTTGAAAAACGGAACGGATTTCGACTATAAAGCAAGCCTATATACTGACGGAAAGGTAGTCGGGCAACCCAAAACCTTAAAGGCTAATACCGTGAACTTTTCCAATCTCTTCGAGAAACTAGAGGCAGCTACCTACACCATTTTCCTAAGCTACAGCTCCGATGAAGAACTTGACAGGCCCAGCATAGAGTTGCCTTCGTTCACAATGACGATTAGGAACGAAGAGGAAGTAAAGCTGATTCGGTCCACAACATCCAAAGCACTTAAATTAGTTAACCTTAAAGTATCCGGAAGCACCTTGTATTATGTTAAAAATAACGGAACGGAATATGAATTTAAGGTGAATACTGCAAATAGTGTTGAGCTTGAAGTACCCCTTCAATATGGTCAAAACAAAATTTCCATCAAAGGGAACTCTGAATGTCAAGGAATATTGGAGACAACTATCGTTTTAGATAATGTCGTCAGTTATCCAAATCCGACTACCGATGTTATCTATGTGGCCGGGTTTCAAACAGGTGCAGAATTACGCATTCAAGTTTTTGACCTGAATGGAAGAATGCTGTCCGACACCCCTACCTACAACAGCTCTTCCACCTTAGAAATACCGCTTTATGCATATGCAAGAGGCACTTATTTCTGTAAAATTTTGAGTGATGATGGTTCATCATCCACCTTTAAAATCGTTAAAAAATAATGGTATGAAGCAGAGTCTATATCTTATTCGGATACTTGTTTTCATTGCTTTCTTGATATCTTGTGAAGGCAACTTTGACCCTAGTCCCGAGAACTATATTTTACTTAAAGCCCCAATCGGAAATTGTGAGAACGGCAGCGACGATCTAAGGAATAGTGACAACATCATTGTCGAGTTCACCTGGGAAAATAGCGGAACTTTTGACGATGGCGAGCTTTTTGTTTTTGAAAAGAACATGGATGAGCTTGTTGTTCAAAAACCCATTGAGACAGCCACCAAAAAAGCCGAAGCTAGTTTGCCCCGAGGCATAGAATATTATTGGTACGTTAAAAGTAATTCCGTAGAGACCGGAAAAGCAGTTCAAAGTGATTCGAAAGAATTTGTAAGCGAGTTTGTTTTAAGTGAAAGTACTCCATTTCCTGTAGCGATTACCAATTCTGTTGCCACCCCAGATACCTTTATCGTAGAATGGGAGAATCACCCTGAGGAAACAAATAGGGACTTATCTTATAGGGTCTATTTCAGTACAAGAGTTGAAAAAGATGCGGAAATAAACTACCCGGATATAGTGTTTGACCAGCCTGGGACATCGTATGACAGCGATGATAGATTGATTCGAGAACAACCTAAGACCGGCTTAAAAGCAGGGGACTACTTTTTTAAAATCGACGCTATTGCAAAAAGTGGAGTCCAAGATTTGATCTCAAGCTTCTATGTTAGAGTCAATCTTTTGACGGACTACTAATTTCACATTTCAGTGAATAGAAACCGCTTTTCTTGTTTCCAAAAACATAGTGGTTTACGGTATTATTTAAATGGAATACCCTCTCAACAGAATTATATACCCTTATTGCACCTGGTGTAAAAAGGTAAAAAACTCAAATGTTCAGATACCAATCTTTTTTTAGAGTTATTTTTTTCATGGGAATTATCGCTTATTCCCAAGGTCAAGATGACAAAGTTCCCGTGGTTTTCGAGACTTATGATGCCCTCCCCCTACAATTCACCTACTCCAACAAGCAAATGCGCAAGCAAGCGAGTACAGAGTCGTATGTGAAGTCTATGATGTCTTACATGCATGAGGGTGTTTGGGATAGTATTCCGGTGGAGCTCAGGGCAAGGGGGAACTTCCGACGAACCAACTGTTATTTTCCACCTATCAAGTTAAAAATCAAATCTTCGGATTCCAAAGGCACCCTGTTTGAAGGCCTTAAGAAAATGAAAGTAGTGCTGCCCTGTTTGTTACAAAATCGCTCGAACGACGATATCCTTAAGGAATATTTGGCCTATAAGCTATACGAACCCTTCAGTACAGCCCACTTCAAAACAAGGCTAGTAGATCTGGAGTTTACCGATGACCCCAGACAAAAGAAGGCGGAAGATCCGCTAACGGCCATTTTTATGGAAGTCAAAAAACGGAACCTTTCCACACTGAATGACAGTGTTTTTGCTAGAAGGAAACCAAGAACGCACCATTTACGGGCCATCTTGATCGAAGACATCAAAAATGTGGCCAAAAGAAATGATGCCAAGGTTTTCGATCGCTTTGTGCACCCCCTAGCACAAGACGCTATGTCATCCTTGCGCAATGCCTTTTTTCAATTCATGATCGGCAATACCGATTTTTCAACCGCTTATGGGCACAACCAAAAACTATTGTTTCTCGATAAAAAGGCAGTTCCCCTGCCTTATGACTTCGATATGTCGGGTTTGGTCGATGCGAGCTATTCCGTGGTATCAAATATCAATAATCAAGACCTGCCTATTTCAGATGTCACCCAACGCCTCTACCGAGGTTTTAAAAGAGACCCGAAAACCACCCAGGCGATACGGACCGAATTCTTAAATCAAAAAACAACCTTGTTGAATATCGTGGATGACCTGAAAGAGGACTTCGACAATCGCAAAACCTATCAAAAAACAAGGAATTACCTACTTGATTTTTTTGCTGTTTTGGAAAACGAATCGCGCTTCAAACGCGAAATCTTGGATAAGGCCAGGGCCAAATAGCACTAGTTCAAATAGCTTTTGAATTTTCTTTTGGTGTTAATGTAACGCACCAAATGTTTGTAATACTTTACAAAACCGGCACTAAAAACAGCTACCGCGATTATCGTAGCGGATTTAAAAACGATTCCTCTTTTGAACAATAAAAGCGTTATCCAAACCAAGAGTATGGAAAAAACGAACAACACTGTTTTTCTAACGGTTCGATAGCTGATATTCAATCGTCTGTCTAACCAAATGAAATAGACACTAGCCACAAAACTGAAGAGAAACAAAAGGGTTAATTCCAACAATCGAGGTACTTTGTACATGAATCTATCAGAAATCAGCATTGATATAATATTCGCATGAATTGTAGCCCCATACATATCAGGAATACTTTTACCCGCTGTCGTGGTGTTCAATGGGGTAAAATGTTTATCCTCAATATCGAATGAGTTTCCGGAGGGCGATCCCAAATAGCCGAAGAGAATTATTTTGTCATTCAACAGGTCGGTATTTTCTAGGTACAGGATATCATCAATGGTCAGATGCAGGTAATGATCTAGCCCGCCCTGGTAATTGATTACCCGAGGTTTTGCTATTTTTTCATCTATTTCTCTTGCCGACCACTCTTTCGGTGACAAATACTGCCTTGCCAATACGACAGGCAGTGATTCCTTTATATCCTGTTTCGATTCGTACCTTCCACTGAACTCCCGTATCACAGAACTACTTGAATCAAAACTAAAGTTGGCGAAGCCCGAAGTCAAGTTTTCTCCGAAGAAGGTATGGCTTTTGATCTCCTCGCCATCATCCCCAATAATGTAAGTAGCGATGACACGGTCTTCCTTCAATAGTTTGGCCAACAAGGTATCGGCCGCTGTCTTTTCAAACTCTCTTAATATGACATCAAAACCAATTGCTTTGGCCCTACTTTCAATGACCTTATCAAGGGCATTGGCCAGTTCTTGTCGGGTTTTATGTTCTACATTGACCAAGATAACTTTGGTATCGGTCAACTCTTGCTCATTCAAACGTTCGGCATAATACACATCCAAAAAACTAAAATCCTGTAAGGCTTTACTCAACGGGTCGAAGAAGGAGGTGTTGAAGAACAAAAGGGAGAACAGGTAACAGACCAATAGCGACAGAAGGGTGCTGAGCAACCCATCTCGTAGTAATAGTTTTCTATGCTTCCTTTTTTTCGACAACTTTTTAAAAATCTAATTTATTCCTGGCAAAATTTATAGTCTTGGCAAATAGCTTCTTGAATCTCAGCCTTGCTAAACCCCAATAAGGTAAAAGCCCTAATTAGTGCGTCCACCTCCTTCTCAAGTGCTTCAAATTCCCCTTTGGACAACAAGGTCAATCGGTGGAACTTTAGTTCGTTCAGATTCGGAAATGACTCTGTAGAGGCGGACCATTGATAGGTTTGTCCTGTTTTCAGTAGTTGATTATCCAAACCGAGTATGATTTGCTCACCAGTGAGCCCGATTTTCGTCAGGTGCCCGGTCTTAACATCCTTAAGGAAAAAAAACAGTGCTTCTGTATCCGAATTATTCTGCCAAACGAATTTCAGTTCGGGCGCGAACATCTTCACACTATCCCTAGGGGCGATTAATTTTATGTTTCGTTCCTCCCGATAAACAACACCCGACTCTTGTTTCTTTTTGATCCGATTGATGAACTGTTTCCACACATAAGTAAAGTACTTTTCGGTAAAAGAGTCGGCTTCAAGTCGGCGTCGATAATCGGCAATTACCGAGAAAGCATATGTATTGGGTTTGGTGATCTCGAAAAGTTCCCCCAATTCATTCACCAGAAGCACATAGTCCTTTTGACCCAAATACAGGGTGTCCGACTCAAGCAATTGACTTCCTCGTTCCAGAAGGGTACTCGTATTGAGGGCGGGGCTTCCCGTCTTTTTAAAGACAAAATAGCCTTGCTGCGCAAAGGTAGCTGTACCTACGAACCAAAATAGGAACAACAGCATTAGTCTTGGTAGAAATATCCGTTCCATTTATATTTTTTATAGAGAAAATGTGCCAATTTTTTGTAATACCCGATCAGACCGATACTAAAGGCCGCAACGGCGATGATTCCCGCCGTTTTGAATAGAATTCCATTTCGGAACAATAACAGCGCAATCCAGACGAATACGGCGATAAAGACTAATCTCACGATGTTCAATCGTAAAATATAACTGGCCAATTGCCTTTTGGCCAGCCAGATGAAGTAGGTCAGCGCCAAAAACGTGAACAGTATGGTCAATAGTACCAGTATCCAATTGGGTACCACACTGATAAATTCATCCGATACAATCATGTTAATGATATTTGCATGTATGACAACACCAAAGGTGTCAGGTGCACTCTTTCCAACAAACTTCTCGTTCATCGGCGTGAAATGTTTGTCTTCGATATCAAACCGATGGTTTTCCTGATGTCCTAAATACCCCATCAGAACTATTTTATTCATTACTACCGGAATTGTATCCCGGCCCAAAATATCATCGGGTTCCAGAATCAGGAAATTGTCGCGATTGCCTTTGTAATTGATGGGGCGTTCTTCATCGAGATAGCGTTCTAAGCTGCCATCCCATTTCTCTCCCATTACAAACTTGGCTACTGCAACGCCGAAAGCCACTTGTACCGAATCACCGTCTTTGCGATACCCCTGAAAATTACGCACCACCGAACTGGTAGGGTCAAAACTAAAATTACTGTACCCGCTAATTTGGTCTGGTCTACTGATGCTAGCGGCCGAACTATCCACACCTGAATTCAATATGGAATAGGTCGTCACTAAGTTTTCCATGCGATGACTTTGAGCCAACGCCCTATCTTCAATAGGATCTCTTTCCTCTTTGAAGATGATATCCAACCCGATGACTTTCGGCTTTTGGCGCTCTAGTTTGGTCATCATGGCAGCGATTTCAGCCCTTCCTAAACGTTCTACATTCACCAGAACAATATCTTTATTGATATCACCGATATTCCTATCCAGTTTTTCGGCATAATACAGGTCCAGATAGCTAAAGTCTTTGAACGCATTGTTAAAGGGAGTAAAAAAACTCAAGTTAAAACCGATCAAAGAGACCAAACCCAAGATTATAAAGGAAAATACCATGCAAAACAGAGCTTCCTTAAGAAGGAATTTGTTTGGTTTTGGTAAGATCTTTTTTAGGTACATTGGATGAACTGTTCTTAAGGGAATACCATTGGCCTATTGCTGTAGCTGGTCAAAATAATCAGTCAGGTTTTTAGAAAGCTCCACTATTTTCTGCCCTTCTAAATTAATAAAGCCCAAACGCCGATTTTTCTTGTCGACCAAGAGAAAGATTCGTTCCGTATCGTTTCGTACAAGAAACTGTAGCCCGGGATTAAAATCTTCTTTCACTTCTTTTTCGGTCCAGTCATACGAGGAGTCATCAACCAAAAGTGCCAGCAATTCATTGGCCTTCTCATTGGCCAAGGTATCCTTGAGTACCAGTTTGTTCGAATACTCATCAGTGGTGCCCTCAATCAATTTTTTTTTGATATCGAATACAACGACCAAATTGGCGGAGGTGACGATATCAAAATTTTTCTCTCGTAAAAAAACCTTGATTTTATCGCTTGAAATCTGCTTGTCGGCACGGCTGTTTCCTTTATCCGCAGTTCGTTGACAATTGCAAGAAACCAAAAAAATCAGACATAACGTTGCCAAAAGATTTTTGATCATGGCTTATGACCTTTTGATATCCAGAATCATCATTGCCATTGAACCCTTTTCAAATTCAGCGGTAAAGCCCATTTTACCATCCATTAATTGTACGGATTCCTTATCGATGAGTTGGTCATTGAAAATAACATAAAGTTTATCGAGTAATTCACCTTCCATTTCATCAAGTCGGGTTTTGACCGCTGCAATATCAATTTTTTCCAAGGAGAAAATCACGATAGAATAGTCTGATTCCACTTCCTTATTCAAGCGAAAAAAGGCCTTTTGCTTGGGGCCTGCATAGGGTATGATAACCTCTGCATTATCCGAGTTAATAAAGGGGCTGATCGATTCTTCGTAGGGAAATAACAGCGAGTTCTCATTATCCGAATCGGCACCGAGTACGTAGACGTACGAGGCTTGGTTGACCTTGGTAATCATTTGATATCTGGTTCCGGTAGGGTAAGTTGATGTCGTCACATAATCGCCGATACTCTGTGACTCATCTTCGATGACCACATCTTGAAATCCGAATACGGATCCTGAATACTCCCCCTCTTCTTTGGTGACACTCATCGGAGAGTCATCCCGTAACCGAAGTTCAAGCTCCCCGGCAAGTACAATTTTTTGTTTGGGTTTTTGTGTGTTGGGGATCATTTCAAAGGCATACCGCGTATACTTTGGAAAGTCGGCGTAACGGATCCACATAAAGCCATCGTTCCCCCAGGCAGGACCCCAACTGTTCACTACTTCAAAAGCCCCGCCGTACTTTTCATCATCGTATCCTATCAAACACATTGCATGACCACCTTCGGTTCCCAGATTGTCAGGTTCATAAACATTTTTGGCACTAAAGAACGAGTTCTCGACCTTAAAGCCGATGACTACGGGATTGCCATTGACCAATGATCGTTTCACGCCATCGATTTTGACTTCATCAGATTCATCAGCTCCGAATATGCGGGTAAAATCCTTGATCTTGTTCGCTTCGGCCTTCGGCATGAGGTCTTCAGGGATTTCGCTCGCACACATGACGTCAAAATCCTTATAGTATGCAACTCCCTTGGACACCATTGCTTCCATAGCTTTCCCAATAAATGCCCCTCCCTGACAATTATAATCGTTCTCAACGTTTGCATGGAGATACGTATATACAGGTGAAAAGGTGTTTTCGGTAATCTTTGCCCGGTCCTTATTGTTGGTCAGTCGCGCTTCTAGAATCGACCTCCCGTAATACGCCGATGACCAGCCTACGCATGTACCATAGCCCCCTTGGTCTTTAATTTCAGGGACAAACATTTTCAACGAGGTCAAGGTAGTTTCGGTTATTACATCTTGAAAAGCCACATTTCGAGCCTTAAGTGGCGTCTTTTCGTAAGCATCGTCATCAAAAAGTAGCCCTGTACTTCTCTGGGTTTGAGAGAAGGCAAAGGTGCTGAACAAGAAGAAAATAAAGAGTAGTTTTTTCATAATGGTTTTCATATGGTTTCGCTTACAATTTAACACTTAAATAACGAATCCTAAATACCTGTTATCGGGTATTTGCACCCATTTAACGTGTATTTGAAACAATTTTCCAGGTTTTGGTTTAAGATGAAAGAAACAGTCTTTTCAGAAGTAAGTAAATCCTTATTGAATACTTCTGATTTTCGAAAGCACCCTCGTATGACATAGGATTTTCTATAGGTCATCACTCTCTATTCCCAGCCCACTACCCAACTACAATGTATGCTTTATTTCTTTTCTCAGATAAAGCCCGGTTACCATAGTGGCCAATAGGTCAGAAATTGGAAAAGAAATCCATACTCCCAATTCCCCACAGAATCGGGGCAGTATCAAGATCAATGGGATAAAAAAGAACCCTTGGCGTGTAAGTGTCAACAAAAGAGCGGGTATCGCCTTTCCAATGGCCTGAAAGTAGGCGGCTCCAATAAGTTGTAGTGCAATAATCGGGGTAGCCGCAAAAACCCAGCGCATCGCACTAGGGGTATGTTCTAGAACAAAGGCATTGGTCGCCAATTCCAAGTCAGACTGGTCAGGTCTACTGCTTAGAAAGAGCGAAGCAATTTCAGTTGGGAAGATAAAAAGTCCGAGAAAGACCAAGGTGGCTAGCAGTGCTGCATATTTGACTGCCGTGAAAATGCTTTCCTTGACCCGTGCAAAGTGCTTTGCACCATAATTGAAGCCTGCTATGGGCAAAAAGCCCTGGGTAATACCGAACACCGGAAACAAAGCGAACATCAACATGCGACCGATTATCGCATAGACTGCTACCATGGCCTCACCTCCCAAATTGAAAAGTATATTGTTCATCAACAAATAGGTGATGCTGACCACCGCTTGGCGCGATAAGGTTACAAATCCAAGGGAGCTAATTTCCTTAACAATGGTAAAATCAAGGATAAAACAATATCGGGTTAATTTTAATTCGGAATTTTTGGACAAAAAGAAGTACAGTACATAACCAAAACATAGTACATAGCCAATGGTCGTTGCCCAAGCCGCTCCATGCATGCCCCAATCAAAAACATAGATAAAGACATAGTCCATCAGCAAGTTTCCTATAGACGGAATAATCATGGCGACCATCGCAAATTTTGGTTTCCCTTCGGCCCGAATTACCGTATTGCCCATCATACAGAGACCCAGAAACGGAATACCATAAAGTACAATGGTATAATAGACTTTGGCAAGTTCAAAAATAGATCCTTTTCCGCCGAAGGCGGGAATCAAGAAGTCGGCAAAGTAAAGTCCTAAAAGCGCCATTGAAATGGTGACCAAGAGGGTCATGGTAATCTGATTGCCAAAGGTTTTCACCGCTTTCGCCTTGTTATCGGCACCCAAAGCCCTAGAGATGATACTGGACCCCCCGATACCAACCGCCATACCCAAAGCACCGATAAAAAAAGAAACCGGTAGAACTACATTAATCGCCGCAATAGCGATGGAACCAATCCAGTTACCGACAAAAATGGAATCTACCAAGATATTCAATGACATCACCAGAATACCGATACTGGCAGGCACCGCTTGTCTGATCAGGAGTTGCCCTATCGGTTCTGTTCCCAGTTGTTCTGATGAGACTTTTGCCATGGTTTATGTGCTGAACTAATTAGCTTTGGGATGGTTCGTCGTCCCCAAAAATGGAATTGAAAACACAGACTTCAACTTCTCGAGCGCCTGTCTTGCGTCCATTCGAAAGGCTCGAAACCACCGTTAATCCTGAAAATCGAAATACTATACTGGTAAGACTCCGCTAACTTCCCACTCGTTCATCCATTTGGCCATCACTTTGACCCAGGCCTCACCATCGTTTAGACACGGAATATGTTTGTACTGCTCGCCGCCCGCTTCTTCAAACTGTTCTTTTCCTTCCATAGCGATTTCCTCCAAGGTCTCGAGACAGTCGGAAACAAAAGCAGCGGTTACTACGGCCAACTTGGTTTTACCCTCTTTTGCCAAGCGTTCGAACTCAAAGTCGGTATAGGGTTTCAACCAGGGATCCCCCGCGAGACGCGACTGAAAAGAGGAACTCACTTTTTCTTCGGGCAGCCCTAATTCAGCTTTGACCAATTCGGTGGTTTCATATACTTGATGGCGGTAACACGTATGGTGTGCTACAGAGTTGACGCTACAACAGCTACCATCGATTTTACAATGAAAGCGCGTAGGATCCGATTTACGGATATGTCGTTCAGGGATACCATGATATGAGAATAGAATGTGGTCATAGTCAAAGTCCTTGAGTCCTTCCGCGATGCTCTCGGACAATACCTTGATGTATTCGGGACTCTTATAGAATGCGGGCAAGGTGGTCAGCTTCATTTCCGGAAAGGATTGCTCCTTTACTTCCATGGTTTTCACAACCACGGTCTCATACGAGGACATCGCATAATGTGGATACAAGGGTACCAAAAGAACCTCATCAACACCTTGATCCTTGAGTTGCTGCAATCCCTTTTTGATGCTCATGCTACCATAACGCATACCCAGGGCAACGGGCATTTTCGTGTGGGCCTTCACCTTTTCGGTAAATCGTTCTGACAATACAATTAAGGGAGAACCTTCTTCCCACCAAATCTTGGCATAGGCCTTTGCGGATTTCTTGGGGCGGGTCTGTAAAATGATTCCTCTTACCAAAAGGGTACGCAACCATTTAGGCGCATCGATTACGCGCTCATCCATTAAGAACTCATCGAGGTATGGCTTGACATCTTTGGCGGTGGGACTATCCGGAGAACCTAAATTCACCAATAAAACTCCTTTCATAGCATTCTATTTTCCGATTGCAAAAATACGGTTTGAGAGGCAACTTGTCTTTAATTCACAGCATAACTTTTTTGATGGTGTCATAATGAATATCGATTCTAAATGGAATTTTCAAAATAAGGAAAATACCAGCTGAAATTCCCCGTTATAATAGAGATCTATAAAACTTTCACAGTTTTTAGGGATAAAATGAGGTTTGTACTTCTTTAAATTTGTAAAAACCCAGACGACCAAAACCACCTTTATGCGAATAGTTATACTACTACTTTTTGCGTTTTTTTCGATTGCGGGATTGTCACAAGAGCAAAATAGCCTGCTTTGGGAGATTTCCGGCAATGGTCTGAAAGAGCGTTCTTATCTCTATGGTACCATGCACGTGAGCAAACGTATCGCCTTTCGTTTGGATGACGTTTTTTACGAAGCCCTAGACCAAAGCGATGTTATCGCCTTGGAATCGGATCCCAGTACGTGGCTGGACAACGAAGATGCTATGGGGATGAGCGGATATGGTCAAGGCAATGGGTTCGTTTCAAAAGGTTTCTATCGATACCCCTTTATGGTAAAAAACCCAAAGAAAGAAGAATTGGGTGCCTATATTGCCTTTGAAGACCGACGTATCAACTCCATTCTATACCGCACTACCGAATACTCCCAAAACTTTGAGGAGGAGACCTACCTCGATATGTTTATCTACCAAGCGGGCAGAAAGTTCGATAAACCCGTATTGGCCCTAGAAGACCTAGAAGAGTCTTCGGCGCTTGTGGGGCGGGCAAGTTTGAATGCGGTAAAACCCAAACCCGATGAATGGTTGCAGAAAAAAATGCAAGAGCAAGATCCACTATCGCTCTTACAAGACGCCTATCGCAATCGCGACATCAATATGCTAGATTCTATAGATAAGGCCATGTACACCCAACATTATCTCAAGAACATGCTCTTTATAAGGAACCAAAATATGGCCCAGAAACTCGACTCTGCCATTCGTAAGGCGAAGGTCTTTGCCGGTATCGGCGCCGCTCACTTACCTGGTAAACAAGGGGTAATCGCCATGTTACGTGAAAAAGGATACACGCTAAAACCTTTGGTTTCAAGAACTACGAATAGGGGAAAACGAATCAAGGAGAAGATAGATACCACTTTACGTGAGAATCGTTATTTCAAGGTTCAGCCGGACGATGGCTTTTTCAGTATAGCACTACCGAACAAATTATATCCGATCACAGAGAATGTGACCACAACCTATATAGCTCCCGATCTGGCCAATGGAAGTTATGTTATGCTCAATCGTATCCCTATTTTTCCGTTTTTGAGGCCAGATGGGGAATATACGCTCGAGACCATTGATAAGCTCCTATTTGAAAATATTCCTGGTAAGATTTTAGAGAAAACCACAATTACCAAAAACGGGCTTCAGGGGCTCGATATCAAAAATCAATTGAAGAACGGTGACCGACAACGCTATCAAATCTTTCTTTCACCTTTGGAAATATTGATTTTCAAAATGGGTGGTGAGGGTGATTATGTACATACCTATTCCGATACCATTTTCAATAGTTTGAAATTCAAAGACTTTGAAAAAAGGCTATCGCCCGTTTCTTCCCACTATCAGGATTTCGAGATTCGGATGCCATCGCTGTATACGTTTACGAACCGCACGCGTAAGGGCGATCGTTTCGTTCATGGTTATGACTCCATTACCGACTCGTATTATTTCTTGAAAAAGGCAACGCTCAATGATTTTGCGTTCATTGAAGAAGATGCCTTTGAGCTCAAACAGATACAAAAGCGGTTCTACCAAGATCTAAAGCTGAATCCCGAATACCAAACTCTTCAAGGAAATCATTTGGATTCGAAGGCCGTCATTGACTCCGCTCGAAGTAAACAGTTGTACCTGAGAAGCGTTTTCAAAAGGGGCGATTATTATTTATTAGGGACCGTTACCGCCGAAAGTGCACAGGCAAGGGCATTTTTTGAGTCTTTTAAAATCGAAGATCCCGCATATCACGAACCCTTTGAGACCGTCACGGATACCGCTTTGTTTTTTAGTACCCAAACCTCCGTAAAGCCGGCGAAATTCGTTGAAAACAGCAACAACTACTATACTGGTCAAAACAAACCCAAGGCCTATAGTGCTTACAACAAGAAAACCATATACCAGAATAAAAACAACGAAGCAGTTGCGGTGGAATTGAACAAATCACATGACTTTTTGATGTTCGAACATATAGACTCGGTATGGGCCCTCCGTAAAAAGATATACGCCGACAAGCGCTTTACAATACAGAATGAATCGTGCCAAACCTCGGCCACCGGGGAACATATATTGGACCTTGTATTGACGGATACGGCTAGCACTAGGGGGATATGGATCAAAAATGTGGTCAAAGATGGCTTACTGTACGAGGTCAAGGCCAAAATCGACACCGTTCATAAGCCGACGAAATTCGTTCGCGAATTCTTTGAAAATTTTAGACCGATGGATACCATTATCGGTAGTTCTATTCTAGAAGATAAGACCGCTACCTTTTTTGCAGCACTCCGAAAAAATGATAGCATTGTGAAAGAAGGCTATCCCTTTGTACGGTTTCAAAACAAGCATATCGATTCGTTAAAATATTATATTTCGGAATTCCATTATCCCGAAGACAAAAAGGACATCCAATCCCACTTGATCCAGAAGTTGTCACGTTTAGATGACCCCGATGTCATCCCTTTTTTCAAGGATTTCTATTTGAAGTCATACAATAACTCCAGTGCACAGACCTTAATACTTAGTGCGATTACCAAAAAGGCGGATGAGGAGTCGGTAGCCTTGTTACTTGAGTTGATGTCAAAAGACCTACCCTTGGTCTCGAACACTTTCGATATCCAAAATATTTTCAAGCCCTATAGCGATAGTCTACCCCTTGCAAGGAACCTCTATCCTGAAATCCTTGATTACAGTGCCATAGAAGAATACAAGTCTCCTATTTTCACAATGTTGGCGAAACTACAATCTAACGGATTGGTCAAAGCAAGGAGCTATAAGAAATATCGTAAGCAGATTTTAAACGACGCCAAGATTCAATTGAAAAGGCAACTGGGCAAGGTAGGAGGAGCGACCAATAGAGCTGCAAATTATTACAATACCCAAGCCAATTCCTTTACTAACAGCACCAAAGTATTGGAAGACTACGCCATTTTACTGTACCCATTTATTAAAGAAAAAGAGGTGAAGCAGTTTTTCAATCGTCTACAATTGATACGCGACCCAAAAATCAGAACAACATATGCGACCCTATTGTCCGAAAATGAACTTACCGTACCAAGAGCTTTACTGGACACACTCGCTGCCGACCTGAATAGTAGGGTGCTGTTATTCAACAAATTGAAGAACACAGGTAAACTGAATCTATTCCCAATTCGCTATAAGAACACAAAACATCTGGCTGAGGCCTTGGTCTTTGATACCTACCATTTCAACGCTGAACGTGATTCGATACACTTTTTAAAACAACAACCCTTGAGTTATAAAGGAAAGAACTACACGGGTTATTTTTTCAAAACTCGAAAAGGGACCGATTACGACAAAAATTTCAAAATCCATCTTTTAGTCTTTGATCCTGCGGAAAGACTTTCTCCTAGACCCTTTTACAAAAGCGATGGATTGAGAATCGAAGATACCGACACCGACAAGGAAGCAATACAGTATGCTTCTGAAGCCTTTGTCTTAAAAGACCGAAAACGTGCAGAAGTCTATCGCCCCAATTCGTATGGTGGCTATGGGTATCATGGATTTTAATACAGCTCGGACACCTTCATTTTCAATGCACTGAAAACTGGACCTTTGTCTTCTATTTTAGGCTATCGGAAAGTACCTCAGCTGCTTTCATTGCCATGGAGTCGATTTCGATTTCCATTACGGGAATAGAATCCATTGCGGCGGGATTCATATCCAAATCGTTTTTATTCGGATAGAGCTGTTCTTCGGTCAGGTTTTCAGAGGCCTTCCACGTTTCACCTAATTGGTTCAGAATAGTGGTCGTCCATTTAGAGGGATGCTTAGCATCGATCCAGATGACATCACGATATTCGGCATCGACCAAGGCCAAGTCGGGCGTTGCAGCCCCATCGAATTGTTTGCTATCATCTCGAATAGCAGCAACAGTACCTAAAACGAACATTCGTTTCTTACCTGCGATTTTCTTTATAAACGGGCGAAATTCCACTGGCTTATTCACGGACCAGTCGTACTCCTTTTTTGATTCTATGACCTTCAGCGGCATTGCGGATACTCCTGCATACCCTTCTTTTTTCGCTGAATGGTCGTAATAGTATAATTTCTGGGTTCCATCGGCCGGAATCATTACGCTAAATGCCAAACTGGTGCGCTCATCTCCAATCGGCTCAAGACCAAACCAGTGGTAGAGTCCATTTACGGCCTCGGTCGGCATCCCTTCAAAATCAAAATCGGTCACATAAGGTTGCTGGTTTTGGTCTTCGGGCAACTCTGGAATTTTGACCGCTGTCTTCATGTTCCAGGGCAGGGGATCGGTAAACCCTCCGAGAAATTGAAGCGATTGTGCTTGTAGCTGCGAAATACGTTCGGCCAAGGTATTCTGGCCTTTCAGATAGGGGTACTCCTGAATCTCGTCCGGGGCGATATAGCTTCCTTTCCCTATGGTTATACGTTCTAGATAGTCTTGCAGGTCATGTTCTCCCGAATCAACGACCATCACTCCGCCATATGTCGGGTAGGGAAAGAAGAAGCCTTTCCATTTGATCAAGTTCACCACTTGCACCCAATTGCCTGCATCGTTTTTCATGTAAAAAACATCACTAGGCTCCATAGTGAACAACTGAAAAAAATTGAAGCGCTGTACCACGGCGTTATAGGTGTTACGACTAAAGGCCAATGATTCTCCGATCGAAAAGGTAACCGGCACGCGATTCTCATTTGAAAAACGGGGGAAGGGCGAGGTACTCTCCACGACGAAAATCTCTTCGGTATTATCATTCATCCGTTGCCACGTATACTCTTTGGCCGGTTGAACCGCCATGGTCCATTGATTGGTACTATCGACACGCACCAGCTGTGGCAATGACACCTCTTGGGTCTCCCCTACCGATTCGTAGGCCATGGTCACGATATTATTAAAGGGCTGTATCCGCTCGTTTTGCGTAAGTGGGAGCTCCTCAAGTTCTTCTAAATTCAAATTATTGAAGACGTTGTAGGTCTGCATATAGTTGTACAGATTCAATTTCCATCCGAAGAACCACAACGTGGCAAAAAAAGCAGCGATACCCACAAGAATCAACAGGCGTTTTACTGTACTGGCGGCGTTCCTGAACTTCGCAAGGGTAAACCATAAAAAGCCGATCCCCAAGAGGATTATAAAAATGTATTTTCTTAGAAACAGCAAGACGGGTTGATAGTCATCCCGAAGAAAAAACAACAATAGCACGAGGATGATTCCACCAATGATGACGATTCGTTTTTGTTTTTTCCCTTTTTGATAGTATGATTTGATCATTTTTTTAATTTTTTATCAGTCCTGTATTCTGATTACTCGGTTCTAGTAAATCCCATAGATTTCCGTAGAGATCTTCGAAAACGGCAACCGTGCCATAGTCGTATTCCGTAGGAGGTCGTGTAAAACTAATCCCTCTCTCTAGCATCGCATTGTAGTCTCTCCAGAAATCATCCGTGAAAAGAAATAAAAACACCCTTCCTCCGGTTTGGTTTCCAATGCTTTCCGCTTGCCTTTCATTAGCGGCTTTTGCCAGCAACAAGCTACACTCGTCTGCTCCCGGGGGAGCGATGACCACCCATCTTTTTTCATCACTCAACTTGGTGTCTTCCAGAACTTGGAAATCCAATTTTTCCGTGTAAAACGCTAGGGCCTCATCATAGTCTTTTACGACCAGGGCAATATGCGCAATTCTTTGTTTCATTGATTTCGTTCCCTTTTTTATTCGCATCCTTATTTCACTTCCCACCTAGCTCAAATGCTACTTTCAATTTACGCCTTTATAACGTGTAGAGCAGGTAGCCTCCACCAATTATCAGAAGGGATGACGCGCTACACAACAAAATGATGCACCAACGGTACAAGCCCCAAAACGAAAGGGTTTTTACTTCGTCATCATCGTGTTCGTCATACACTATCTTGACTTTTTCCCCTATCTTATATGCCGGTGGACGTGAGCTTACCTCACTTCGATATCTACGTAGTTTTTGCTGACGGTCCGTAAATTCAAAAACAGGTTTATAGGTTGAGCCGTCGCTGTCATGTACCGTTATCATATCAACAACGGTAGCCGCTGTTTTTATTCCGGTACTCAGCAGGTCTCGTGTATTGTTATAGGAACGCATTGCGAAATACAACAAAACCATTCCGACGGCGAACAACCCCCAATACAAATACTGTATCATCTTCAATAATTAAGCTTTCTTACCACTTCAACTAGCTAGATTATATCCATCTCGATTGTGTTCGATGTGACGGTAAGCTACTTGATCATCCCTTTATCCTTCAGTCGATCTCTGGCCGATTTTTTGACCTCGGCTTCCGGTTGCTTTTCTTCGACTGTTTGCTGGTGGGGTTCTTCCTTGACCTCTTCATCACTATCTACCAAATCTTCCACGAACTCCTTTCCCTTGTCAAACACTTTTTCAAGATTTTCCTTGCTCGTACTATCCCTCGTAAAAATCACTGCGGAAGCGATATAGCTCCCGATCAAGGTTCCCACTATAGCGGATGCAAAATACTGAATGAAGAAAACGTTGATCGGGGTTACAAAAGTGACCAGGGCAGCACCAAGTGCAAATGCGACAGTTACCCAAACCAACCGAACTAAAAATGGCTGTTGATGCAAAAACCCTTTTCGGTTATCAGACCTCATTTGCAAGTCTTTCGCATGGGTAATCCGATTTCCCAAGCGATAGAGCTTGTTACTTTTTGACTCGCTCCAATACCAAACTATTCCGAATAGGATCGCTCCGATAAATACAATGATTTCTAGTGTCATATGCCCTGTTTTTTATTGTTTTCAAGAATCTCATCGATGACCCAATCTTGATAATCCGGATTCCAGGCGGTAAAGATGTTATAGAATTGTTCTTTGTCATACCAATAGAGGTGTACCGGATCTTTGGGTACGATCTTGGAAAGTAACTTCCAGGCTAATTCTTCCTCCTCTTCGCTTAACGAAGGATGTGGTTCATGCAGTATTTTGACAAAATGTTCATCGACATACTCCGCGATTTTCAAGTTCTTGTCAACGATCAAGCGTTGGTAATATAACTCAACCCCCGATATCTTTTTCTGCGTCTCCTTCGGTAGTTTGTTCAGGTACTTCTTGAACAAGAAATGACTGTCCAAAATTTCACTTAAGGGATGGTCGGTCTTTGTGGTCTCCTCAACGAAAACATGCTTTTTGACGCGGTCATATCTAGGGGTGCGCATAGCGCCCTTAAAATCTTTTCGAAGCACCATATTACTTACCAAGGCCTCCATCAATTCGTCATGGTCTTTGTGAAACAATAAGATATCATGCGCAGTATCATTGATGGCACTCTTAAACACCTTTTCATCTTCGAACACCAATATTTTCTTTACAAAATTCTTTAGCACGAACACCCCACCGAAGGCCCTGGTATGAAATGATTTGACCTTTAATTTGATAGGATCCAACTTCAATTTCCGCCCGCGCAGATCTCCGTATTCCTTGGCTGATTTAAGGAGGTGGTTGTGCACATCACGATCAATGAAATTGTTATCGCGGTTAAAGAAATTGATAAACGCCTGCTGCTCTAGTTGCTTCTTATCCAAATCGTTCAAGACCGCAAATGAAACTTCAATGGTGTCATACCGAAGTAGATCAAAAGGATCGAAAAAAGCATCGATCCGTTGATCTAAATGAAGCACTAGGGCGGCGTCTTTGGTGATATCACGAATCTCTCGCCCATAGGCCGCAAAAACCGCTTCCATCACATCGCGATCAAAACTATGCGAGGGCATATGTACCGGCTTGTCTTTCTGTTGGGGCGAAATGATGATAGCGTTCACATTCGCTTCGCCCGTATTCAAATAATAGTTTTCCTTTTTCTCAACGGCGACTTCAGGGCTCCATCCCATACCGTCAATGGAAAACGTCTTTAGCTTGGTCGGTTTTACCCCCAGCATATCCAAGCATTCATTATAGCGTTTCGCCAGTGAACCAGAGAGCACAACCATGCCTCCACCGAATAAACCCGATGCCCTTAATTTCTCCATTAGCTTCCTTGCTCAAATTGTTTGCTGGCTGCCCGTTGCACGTTCATGTCGTGTACACGACCGGCTACTTTTCGTTTGAAGTCGGTATCGGCAATAGTGGCCACATTATCTAAATAGCGAATTGTTTCCTGTCTTCGGATGTCGGAGAAATCAAGACCCTTCATATTGGCTTTCATGAGTTCTTTGAGCATTCCGAACTTCGTATCATAGTCCTTTTGAAAATACAGGGCAGGATCATTGAACCATTCTTCCGGGAGGTCAAAATCGGTCAGGCGCAGCGAAACGGCACTTTGAATATTTCGAATATCCCGTGAAGAGAAAAAGGGAAACGACTGTTGGATGTTATTGTATAGTTCCGCAAAAAACAGATGCTCATCGGTTTGGTGCTTCGCCGCTGTTTGTTCATAAATCTCTAAGACCTTTGCCTCGGTCGGTTTTTCGGATTGGTTTAAAATCTCACTCAGGTTCTTTGCCAAGCCCTGTGCGCTCAAGAATTCATAATCCTTCGGATTTTGCATATTCACAAACTCGGGCATGGTCTCTTGAAACTTGCTCCACCAAATGTAGTCTTGATCCACAAAATCGGGAATGGTGCGGGCCCCATCGATCTTAAATCGTCCTTGTACACGCGAAATGACCGCTTTATCCAACATTTCCGGAAGATTCGTGAACAAACCGATCGAACTATTTCCATAATTAATGGCATAAGCCCCTTCGGTATATCTCAGAAAAACGCCGATGACTTCCTTGACCCCGGCAGATACCCCCTGTGCGGTTCGCTCCTGTAAATTGTTCTCCGCATCGTCAATCGGTGCAAAAATCAGTTTGGTCGGGTCTTGTAAAGGTTTCATCCATTGTACCATTTTTTCTGCGGATCCCCCTTGAAAAGTAGATATCAAGGTATCCGGCATCGGGTGGAACAAAAACGGAATATCGAGCGCATCACACTGCTCCTTAAGTTTCGTGGCAATGGCCGCGATCAGCATACTTTTTCCTGTTCCCGGAATACCATATCCCATAAAGACCGGCATAAATCCGCCTAGTTCTTGAAACGGATTTTTCTTCACCTCAAAATCATAGCTCATCATCCGTTCGGTCAAGCGGCGGGCAAAGTGTTTTGCATCACGGTTACCCACGATTTCCTCAAATCGGATTTTGTTGAACTCCACACTGACGGCAGTTCCTTCAAAGGCATTGTTCCATCCAGAAATCGCAAACTCGCTTTTTTCAAGCTTATAGGTGCGGTCGGTTATAGTTTCGGTATATTCAAACGTACCCAGACGTTGTTGTATTTCCGAAATCAAGGCCTCAAAGAAGACTACGGTAAAATTGGTTACCTCCTCATCTGAAGTGATGATCTCAGGGTGGCCCATATACTTATCATAGTAGAACAGCATACATGAAACGCCTTTGAGTGGCGATAGCACCGAAAGCTCGGGAATACCGGCAAACTTATTTTTCATCACGCTCAGATCATCCGAAGCCACTGGTTTCAAGTCGAACAGAATACGACAAGCGATTCCGTGCAGCATAAAAGCTGTGGCGGTCTGTTGTTTGGAATCATATTCACGCCGCTGTGCTACATCTAAGGTCGATTTTCGCTCATTTAATGCAGATAATCCAGAAGCATCGGAATAACTGTCCCGCAACCAAATGCCCATGGTCAATCCTTCCTGTAACGCGAATAACGCACGGTTCAGGTGCAAAGGAATCGCCACCGAATCAGGCAGTAACCGCTTTTTCAGGGCTAAAATGGTCTTGGACACCGAAATCACTTCATTGGCCGCATTGCCTGTTGCCTTTGATAAGTATAAAAGAATCGATTCATCCTTTTTATTCTTATTCCGGCTTTTGGCTTTTCCGCCTTGCTCCCATTGGATTCCTTTTAAATAGGAAGTCGCCTCATCGCGAACTGCATTGAGTTCGGAGTTCTTTATGGGAAATGTACTGTTGTGTTCCATTTGCTATTCTTTTAAACTACTGCGCTTTTGGATTTTCGACCTATGACGTTTGACTTACTGTTCCTATGTATTAGAGCTCTTTTCCTAGAAGATAGACCTCTAGTGCCAGGGTTGTTCGAGCCACACTTGTATCGCCTCCCTTTTCGTTGTTACGTTCTATATACTTTTCACACCTCACTCTAGTTTCAAACTTGAAATCTCAATCGGATTTCCTGTCAAGGCATTGATGGTTTCGGGGATGTTATCATACAACGCCTGCATCACCCGATGTGGGCAAAACAGATAGCTCTTTCGTTTTGATTTTTCCCAAACTTGCAAGGTTTGCTTCTTGAAAAAACCACCCTCCTTGAATTCCGAGGTGGAAATCGCTTCATCGGCATGCAGCGAAATCGCGTAGGCCGAAAGGTCAAAGGTCTTTTCTACGATGGCCTTTAGAATAACGTGGGTTACCTCGAGTTCATCTTTGGCAAAGACACTGTGCAAAGGACCCAAATCCAACTTTTTGATCCGTTTTGGAAATACGTTCGGTAATTTTTTATCGATGGCATAGGCCATCATATCAATGGGCATATCACGGTCTGAGCTCTGCTTCAAGACCGCGTACAATTCAGCTTTGATATCTTCCGCCTTTTCTTTGTTCAAATCAAAGTACATAAAGCAGATAAACGGTCGATTAAAGGTTACATCATAGAAGGACCAACTCACCATATACTCCGCATCAAGGCCCATAACGGGGATTATTTTACCCTGTACAAAACGATTATAGATGAATCGCTTCTCAACGGAGGTATAATAGACTAGGGATGCGGCCTGACGCAACCTTCTATCATTGATCGGTTGCTTATCTTTCATGAGGGTCTCCAAAAATTCCGATTTCAAGCGGGAAACCTCGGGCAGTTTGTTCACGTGTTCTTGTTTCAATTCAAGATCGTTGTACAGGTATCGAAACTCCAAATAACTCGGAAAACCGGATTCGGTCAGGTCGATTCGCATCTTTTCCTCATCGTCAAAGAGGTACTTGATACGGAAGGCTTCTAACGAATACGTTAGCAACTCACCATATTGCTTGACAAAAGTCGCTTCGGCATGGGTACAGATATCCTCTTTTTCCACACTATCGACCAACTCGTTCAATGCATGTACCACAATCTTAAAATAGACCTTGTACTGTTCTTTGGTTTCCAGAACAGCGCTATCTAAAGGCGTAACGATTTGATTGATGGTCATGAAAGAACTAAAATTGGATTAAGGTTTTGTAGCTACCGGTTCTAGCGCTCCGAAACTTCGAAACGCTACAACCAGCTGTTGTTCTATAGTCTATGCTATGGATCTAACTCAATAAGTCATCTTCAGCTTCCGGGGCGGGTGTCGGAGGAGCGTCATCACCATCGTTGGAGGGTGCAGCTCCATCATTGGCATAATACTCTTCGAAAATTTCCTTCATATCGATACCGTAGCGATCGGCGAAATTTTTCTGGATTTCAGAATCCTTGACCCGTATTTCTTGAAGGGCTTCGGCGTAGCTGGAATATACGCCTTGCATTACTTTTTCGTGTACCGGAATATTGTCCATCATTTCTTGGCGTGCTTTGGCACTGGCGGTATGCATCGAAGCTAAGGTTTGACCAATGTGTTCATCCGTCTTAACGCCCAGATGCTCTAAGATAGCGGCGAATTCTTGATCCGTACGCGCTTTTAAGGCCACGACGTATCCGTCATAATATTTCAAGCGCTCATCCGTATCACTCTTTAATTTCGCACGATGGGTCTGTAAATTACTGCGTAATGATGTCAACACCTTGATGGTGAGATTGTGTTTGTGTACAAAACTGTCCTTACTGGCGGCCAGCGTGGTATAGGCATTTTTCAGGCCTTCGAGTTCCTCTACCTTTTGCTCGATGGTCGTGACCTTTCCAATTGCCTCGGAATACGCAGAGGATTGCTTATCCGCAATCTCTTCCAAAGCCTGTCGCGCCTGTTTCAATAAGGCATATTGCTCTTCAAGTTTGTCTTCAGTCTCCTTTTTCTTTTCGAGGGCCTTGGTGTGGTTCTTACTGGCTTCGACAATAGCCACCTGAAGCTTGTCTTCGACCTCCTTGATTTCGCTTTCCCTGTTTTTCAAACGCCCAACAGCGGCTTGACTTTTGTAAGAGAGTTCGTTTAGCAGGGTCTGTACATCGGCAGACTCGATTCGTTCTTGAAACATCTGTTTCGCTTTCAAATCGGCCCCGTCTCTGGTCTTTTGGGCAACCGCCAACTCCTCGGCGCGTTTTTTGATCTTTGATTTTCTTCCCCAAAGGTTGTTCCACCAGTTGTCTTTGACGTTTTCGGCGTCTTCCAAGGCGATCTTGGCCCGCTCGAGTCCTTTTTGGGCGTCGTCGATGACCTTTTGTTCTTCGGCATTAAGGGTAGAGAATTTTTCGAAAATGATGCCGACCTCATCTTGGTAGTCGGTCAGATCTTTGATGGCCTCCAACAGGGACTTTCGATCCTTTTCGGCCATGCCTACCACATCGTCAAGGGTCGCATTCAATATTTTTTGACGTGCCTCGGGGTCATCTTCTTGGGCAAGTTTTGACTTCATCTGGTCAACGGCCTTGCCCCAATTGACATCTACTTTTTCTTGTTCGGAAGCGGAATCGGTCTCTAATAAATCAAAATCGTCGGCCATATGGTTTTTGTTTTTAGTGTTTAACGTTTGCTACCCTAGCCAATCGATATTGGTAAAGTCAAGCAAATAAAAAGTTGGTGAAATAGAACCGGGGTTCTTTATATTGTTCCAATTTCGGCAAAAAAACCGAGGTGTAAAAGCGCTACGGAATATGAGCGCAAATAATTGGTAGCTAAAAATTAAGATTTGTTACACCAGCGCAAAAATTCTTTAATCGATGTTTTTATGGTGTTGACCTAGTAACCGAAGTGCCCTCTTATAATATGTACTACCTTTCCGACAACTATTTTCCAATTCAGTACGAAATGAAACTTATCCAAATACCCCTCTTGTTCTTCGCTTTTTTGATTGTGGTCAATTGTGCCAAAGATGAAGAGCCCACTCCAAATCCGGAAACAGAAGAAAAGCCTATTTCTGAAGTAGAGGAGCCTCAAGAACCTGCTACTGAGGTTTATTTTACCTTCAATGTGGGTTCTTCATATGAATCTGCACCTCCAACTTCAGAACAGGTACAGAATTGGATAATTATCCATGATACAGAAGGTAATCTAATCGATTATAAATCATTTGAAAACGGTGATCAACTAGTATTCGAAAAAGTTCCAGAAGATATTCCTGAACAACTAAATATCACCATATTCAATCATCATTTTCGCATTAAAGAATATAGGCACGAACTTGAAACTTATCCAAATATTAAGAAAGGAAGTAAGTGGTTTTTGAACACATATCGTTATACTGCAAATGAAATAGCCTCCAGTGGTATTTTTAACCAAACAATAAATAACATCCCAAATCCGCCATTAGGAGGCTTCCCCTTTTATTCATTATCGACAAGTAAAAAGTCTGTTTTTCCTGATGGTATTTCAGGAAGTTACGTATTTGGTGGAATCAACATGAAAATGGAGAATATTCCGTTTTATGAAAATCGGGAATATTTGCTTCTTATTGAAGATAGCAAAAACCAGGTATATCACTATACGCTTATTGAGCCAACTCAAAATATTACCCTACCAGAATTAGATTTTGCCGATTTAACCCCTGTAACTCTAGGTGCAAATTTCTCTTTTCCTCCCACAAAATTTAAATCCTTTCTTGCTCGTGGGCTAACGTCAGATCAAAGCTACAATAATGGTGCTTTCACCTTGATGGATGGTCCCGTTAGTGTCTACCCAGAAAGCACATCGAGCAATCGGTCTCGAGTGCAAATACCAATTATCGAAACTTTCGACAAGTTTCAAACAGTAGTTCAAATGGTCATGGACGACTATAAATGGTTTTACAGAAAACAAGGTGATTATCCAAACAACACCTTTGTACCCGATAAACCTATCGTTGAATTCGTCGACAAAAACATCAATAGTTTCACCATCAATACTGATCTAGATTATCAACGTAAAGCAAGTTCTTGGTTCGTACGTAGCGATATAACTGATGATGCAACTGCGGTTACCATAAGAAAAATCCATTCCACTAACACAATCTATCCCACACTTGGACAAATCCCTGAGGAACTGACATCGCTCTATCCACATATTGATTTGGCAAACATTACGTACTCAACTACCGAATTTTGTTTAAGAAGCGAGTCTTATGCTGATTTTATTTTCAACACGTTTGAAACCAACTCAGACTTCTGGAATCGAGATCTAGAATTAGAAATTCTAACACTTTTTAAAGAGGAGTAATTGTTTGTCAAACTTGATATAGTAACTATATGAGTACAGTGCTCCTGTTTTATTGACCGTACTATTTGTGACAAATGTGATTTTATTCTTTTTACGATTTTTCAAGTAATTTTACACAATGAGAAAATCACAATTGCTCTTATGTTCTTTGCTATTTGTTGTTGTAAATAGCGTTGCCCAGCAAATCACATGCTCCCCGGCCGATAAAGAAGCCTTTGAGAATAAGACTATCGAAATCGATGGCTTGCTGGAAGCCGATTTTGGAAAGACCATGGTCGCGGTCGGAAAGACCTTTTTAGAGATTCCGTATGTGGCCAAAACCTTAGAGATCGGCGATACCGAGACCTTGGTCATTAACTTGCAGGGGCTGGATTGTACCACTTATGTCGAGAATGTATTGGCCTTTAGCACTTCACTTAGGGATGGAAAAGCTGACTTTGACAGCTTTATCGATGTATTAAAAACCATTCGGTATAAAGATGGCAAGCTAGACGGATACGGCTCTCGCCTACATTACTTTACTGAATGGATTCGAAATAACGATCAAAAAGGACTCGTCAAAGATATCACTTCTGAAATCGGGGGTATTGCCATTCAAAAGGACATCAATTTTATGGGGACACATCGCGAATTGTATCCCTTTCTGAAAGATGATCGCAACTTTGAAAAAATTCTCGCCACGGAAAAAGAATTGGCCAAAGAAAGCTTTTGTTACCTACCCCAAGACCAAATTGAAGCGAACGAACATTTGATTCAAACCGGGGATATTATTGCTTTGGCCACTTCGATAAAGGGACTAGATGTCACCCATACCGGCATTGCTACTCGTGAAAAGGATGGACGCATTCACTTGCTACACGCTTCTACAGGGTCGATGCAGGTGGAGGTCTCCCAGCTGCCACTGGCCGATTACCTTAAAAAAGTAAATAAGAACATCGGCATCATGGTTGTTCGACCCATGGAGAATTAACTTGGAAAATCTATACCGTAGGCATTAGATATCAAGCCCCAGATAGACCATCACCAAGATGGTCAATAACCAGAGGGCGAATACCAGATGTATGAGTTTGTTTAGTTTGCTAGCTCTCATTTTTTATTTATTTACGAATGAGATGAAATAGTATTTTGCGTCGGTAGGCAGGGAAGTGGTAGCCGTATAATATTTGTTCTTCCAATAGTCGGTTCGGGAGGTTGCGTTAGCCGTCATTCCTTTTGTGCCTTCTACCCTAACTTTGACCAAATTCCAGCCGGGTTGAAACTTTAAATCGTGTACTATTTCGCCTTCACTGCCATTTATTCCATTATCATATGCGGCACCCTGAATACTATGGCCCTGACTCATATACATCCAGTGTGCGGTGTACCCATCTCCCGCCTTACCAATACAGCAAGGTGAATTCAAGTTCACTACGGGTTTGATGGCATTCCCTATTTTAAGATTCCCCAATTCTTCTTCACCACGTAAGATGTGCAGACTGAATCTTGTCGAAAAATAGGTAACCTCTTCATTTGAAAATGCCAATGACTCTAGATTGGCCCACATCCCATCTCCTTCGTTATCGGCCTTCTCAATCGGTGTTCTTGGCCATTTTGAACTATCGATATTCGGAAGTTTCAAGGTGACTTGTCCGTTAGCGGAAACCTCGCCCACCTTTAGATAGTCCGCAGGTTTATTCCATCCATTTGAAAACCGCACTTTAATATCGGCCTTGCCGTATGGCCAGTTACTAAATTTACCTTGCGTATTGCTGGCGATGGTATTCCTCCAATAAAATTCATCTTCCGACTTCTTTTCGGCGGCTCTATTTTTAACTTCTTGCGCCTTTCGGACTTCCGCTCTTTCTTTCGTGCGATTCTCATTGGCCTTTTCGCCCATTGCCATCACCTGCTGCATAAAGGCCTTTTGGTCCTCGGGCATGTTTTCCATGATGCTATCCATCATTTTTTGCGCTCGTTTTTCCTCAGGGCTTTGGGCCCTTGCGGTACCCCCCATGATACAGAAGACCATAAAAAATAATAGGTTAGTTTTCATTATTCGTTATTTTTAAAATTAGTTCTGCCTTGCTATGCTCAAGTATCAAGGCCCTTACTTCACCCAATATGATATCATTTCCTTTTTCAAAATCTTCCCCCTTGGAAAAACCTTTCTCCGAGAATAGCTTATGGCCCTTGAACACTTTCACCGTTGATTCGGGTACGGGTACGACATGGGTTCCGTTCATTTGGTACCGACCGACCAAAGTGCCCAAAAAATAAGCGCTTTCAGGGTATATTTCCAAGAGTCTTTTTCTATTGCTTTTATCATTTTCAAAAAGTTCGAGCGCCGTGATTTCCCCATCGGACGATACAATGACGATAAGCTTGGTTTCCTTTGTCGTCTTTGTTTGCGCCTGGGCCAAAAGGTTAAAGGATACTAGTAAAAGCACATATAAAAAAGTTGTATTTCCAATCAAGGGTCTGGGCATTTTGAGTATGACCATCAATCGCAACTCTCCCGATCAACTTCGTCTTTTGCCTCTTTAATTGCACTATCAATATCTGCCCTACTTGCCGAAGGAACACATTCAAGCGCATCGCCCAACGCGTCAAAATAGTTTTTGGCACTTGTCTTGACGGCTGCGCAATTTTCCGATGTTGGTTCCTCATTATAGGCCTGTGATGCTTGATTGTAGGCGTTCAATTCTGTAGATACTGCTTCTGTCCAACCTACTCCATCGGCACAGACATCCAGTGGATTCAAAGGATTGTCTTCATCACATGCGATGGTACTCAATAGCGCAATGGCAAGGCATATTTTAGTTGAGAATTTGTTTTTCATTTTGATATGGTTTTTGTGCTCATGATTCTGTTTTCAATGCTCTGGAATCAAAAGTATTTGGAGTAAATTAGAAACGATAGCCCATATGTAACAAAGTGTAGAAGAAATGTAACACCAATTATAAGTGTCTAATTATCAGAATTTTGAAGATACTCCATTGGGGTTTTTTTGTAGGTTTCCTTGAAACATTTGATAAAGTAACTAGGAGTATTGAAGCCCACGGTATAGGCAACTTCATTGATGGTAGCATCTGAAGTCTTTAAAATATACACCGCCTGCTTCAAACGCTGCGAACGAATAAAGGCGGAAGTGGAAAGGCCGGTGTATGCCATCAGTTTTCGGTGCAATTGCATGCGACTCATACCTATTGAACGGCTGAACTGGGCCGTATTGAACTCGGTATCCGCCAAGTGCTCATCCATGATGTCTTGTACTTTGGTTAAAAAGGCCTCATCGGTAGGGGTAATGGCAATCTCCTTAGGTGTGACAAACCCCTCTTGAACGTAGCGTTCACGTAATAATTTCCGGGAGCTGATCAAATTGGAAACCCGTTTTTCCAATATTTTGATCTTAAAAGGTTTGGTGACATAATCGTCGGCTCCAGCTTTTAAACCCTCAAGTTCATTTTTTCTGGCCGTACTTGCCGTCAACAAAACAATAGGGATATGGCTGGTGCGCTCATCTGTTTTCAAGGTATTGCACAACCAAATACCATCTTGAACAGGCATTTTTACATCGGATATGATGATATCGGGAATCTCCTCAAAAGCTATTTGCACCCCTTTCCGTCCATTTTCGGCCTGTAGTATCCTGTACGATTTGCCGAATTCCGTTGCAATAAAATCCCGCACATCGGCATTGTCCTCTACCACCAGTAAAATAGGTACATCCTTAGTAGACTCGACCACACCCCTTTCATTGGCCTGCCCTATATTGATTTCAGGTTCTTTGACCGTTATGGGAAGTTTTACGTTGAATACCATCTTATGGTTATCTTGTTGCACTCGGATTTCCCCATGGTATAATTTTACCAATTCCTTCACTAGGGAGAGTCCAATGCCAGCCCCTTTAGAACTTTTATCCTTTTGGTAGAAACGCTCAAACAATTTTTGCACATCGCCAATATCGCCATCGGTATCGTTTTCGACCCTTATATACAAGACATTTGTATCAAGGTTAGCCGAAAATTCACATCTTCCTTCTTTTCGACCATATTTAAGGGCATTGGAAATAAGGTTGACGACGATTTTGTCCAACGCATCTTGATCATAGAACGCCAGGGGTACGTCTTCAACCTCATACTGATAGTGTACTTTTTGCTGTTTGGCCTCATACGCAAAGGAAGAAGCGGTCGATTTGAGAAAAAGTCCGAGATCGCCCCATTCTTTTTGAAGTTCAAACTCGCCCTCCTCGAGCTTCGCCAATTGCAGTAGCTGATCCACCAAGTTGGTAAGGCGTGAGGTATTGCGTTCGATCATCGAAAATCTTGACATATCCGATTCCGAAAGGCCCGGTTCGGAAAGTTTTGATTCCACAGGGCCTGCAATCAATGTAAGTGGCGTGCGAAATTCGTGGGCGATCTCGGTGTAAATCTTCGACTTATATGCATTAAGCTCCTTCAGCCGATGAGCTTCTTCCTCTTTTAATTGGAGGTCAAGTTGCATTTTCCATCGCCACTTCAGATAGCGGTATATCACTATACCGGTAAGTATAAAAAGTAAGGCGTATCCTATTTTCGACCATGTATTGAAGTACCAAGGAGCAGAAATAGTAAAATTAAAACGTTCAGGGCTATCATTCCATTGGCCATCATAATTACTTGAGATGACCTGAAATTCGTACGCATCGGGGGGCAAATGTGTATATCGCACAAAATTCTTGTTGCCCGAGGTCACCCAATTCTCCTCATAAGGCACCAAGCGATATCGATATTGGTTCTTTTCCGGTTCCGAAAACTGGAGGCTTGAAAAGGAAAGGTCGATGGTGTTCTCATCGTAAGCCAACAAGGTATCGGAATGTATTGATCTATCTTGATTCAAGACCTTAAAATCCGTAATGACCGTAGGAGGCAAGAATGTACTCTGACTGATGTGCTCCGGATTAAACCAATACAGCCCCTCAAGACCACCAAAATATAGTTGCCCATCTTCACCTTTAAAATAAGCACCTGTATTGAATTCGGTCGCCAAGGCATCATAATTATCATAGTTCACGATACCCAGAGCCCCATTGCCTTTCTTTGGAGGGGTGAACCGGGTAATTCCTTTATTGGAACTAAGCCAAAGATGGCCTTGTTCATCTGGCAAGATGCCATAGATGACATTATTTGAAAGTCCGTCAGCTGTCGTATAGTTTTCAAATTTTCCGGAAGTGATGTCTAGCGCATTTAAACCCTTGCCAGACGTACCAACCCACAACACTCCGTCCTGATCATAAAACAAAGATTTAATTCCGTTGCCCGAGATGGTATTCTTATCCGCTCCGGTCATAAAAACTTCTGATTCCCCAGTATTCGGATTAAACTTTACAAGGCCCTGGTTATCCGTGCCCAGCCAAAAATTGCCATGGGGATCTTCAATGATCACGCGAATGTTTTTCCGGCTAACGAGAGAGTCCCCAACGGCAAAATCCTGATACGACCCCAATACCCCATCCGAAGTATCAAACTGCAGCAGACCTTCGTCTCGCGTACCGAGCCAAACACGATGCCTGCTGTCCTCAAAAATGGTCCAGATCGTCATTGCAGGCAACGAAACAGCACTCGTACGGTTGTAGGTTTGAAATTGTTGGTTCTCCAGTATAGATAGTCCCCCTCCTTGCGTACCGATCCACAGTGCTCCATCAGCATCATAATGTAAACTCATGATACGATTTGACGAAATGTCGGAATTCATTGAAGTGTAGGTTGTCCAGCTATTGTATCTGGGTTCAAACTGGGTTAATCCCTTACCGGAAGTGCCGATCCAAATGGCGGATTCGCTATCTACCGTAAGGGCCCGCACGACATCTATATTAATGTTTTCCGGTGTTTGGTAATTGGTATAGGAATTGAACTTTTCTAAATAGGCATCGTAATAACTTGTTCCTGCTCCATCGGTGCCGAACCAAAGGGTCCCCGAATTATCTTCATAAGCACACAGGATGTCATTATAATGCAGCGCCTTGGGATTGTTCTTTTCGGCCTTGAATTGTTGAACCGTTTTTTTCTTGAAATCGAGCATCATCAATCCGCTACCATAGGTAGTAACCCATAGGCGCTGCTTTGAGTCGAAATATAAATCCAAGATGTTGAGGTTACTGGGTAGGTATCCTTCAAATTCATTGGGGTCAACACGTTCCATGTACTGGCTTCCAGGTTTCATAAAGTAGAGGCCGTCACCAAATGTACCTATCCAGATTCTTTCATCGTTTGTTTTTACCATTGCACTAAAGTCGGCAGCCAGGGCCTCTCCCAACAACACTTTGGGCGCAATTATCCGAGTTTGCTTGGTCTTGGCATCAATCTGAATAAGGTTCCGGTTCGTCAGCACATACACCTCGTTTTCGTTTAGATCGGATATATCATAAATACTGTGGCCAGAGGCTAGGGAAAGTGGTAATTCACGCACCCTACCGTCCTTGGTCATAAAATGTATTTCGCCATTGAACGTGCCAAACCAGTGGGTGCCCTCAGAATCTTGAAATACCGTACTCGCTTGGGTCACTCCCTGAACATCATTGAAAGAATCTTTGGTTTCATCATAACTGTAGACCAAATGGTCATCGGGTATTACCCAAACGACACCTGTTCTATCCGTATAGATACTGCCCAATTTGCTGTAGGTAGGTCTGGTGATATCCGTAAACTGAAAGGGGTAAGTAGTGAATTGCCTGCCGTCATACTTATTCAGGCCGTCTTGTGTTGCCAGCCATAAAAAACCGGTACTATCTTGTGCTATGGAAACCACACTGTTCTGTGACAATCCTTCTTTTACGCTTAATTGACGAAAACTGAATTGTTCTTGCCCCTGCAATTGCTTTGAGTAGGAGCAGACCAAGAGTACGCAAAAAAGAAAAAATGGTATTGAGCTTCTAGAAATTGGCATTTTTAAATTGTTCTCTGAGCCTAAGATAAGCCTTGAATGTTTTCTTGTATAGGAAGAAATGGACATTTATTAGTATATTAAAATCTTTACTGTAGTTCCTTCAAATGATTAAAAAATTTGCCGAAAAGCTGGAATGTGACATCCCCGAAAGATTACGACCATTCGTAATTGCCGGAATTCACGGGGCTACCCATGAAAAGGTCAAGGTCACTTTCCCTATTCTTCCGAACGGATTTCCGGTTTTGATTCATGTCTACGGTGATTTACCTTGGTTGCATGTCAAAAAGAACTCGAGTGTTGCTCCCTCGCGTTTAAACCTTGCTGGACAGATTTATGGCACCATCCCTAAAATGGAAATCGATGGTTATTTTGGTCAAATCGGGTTTTTATTACATCCGACGGCACCCTACTATCTGTTTCATCTGAAGGGGGCTTCTTTTTTAAATAAGTGGGAGTCACTTGAAAGCACCAACTTGTTCAATGCCAATAAAACACTTAAGGTACTAGCGGAATGTGAGTCGAACATCGATAGGGTTCCGGTGCTTTTGAAGCTATTGGAAACGTTGGAGACCAATCGTCTAAGTGCTCTTCCCTGGCTTGATTTGACTATAGATGAAATATACAAAAACAATGGTAGCGTCGCTATTTCCGAACTAGCGGAAAAAGCCAATCTTAGTCTTCGTCATTATGGGCGTACTTTTAAGGAAATCATAGGAGTGCCGCCCAAATACTTCTGTAAGGTCGTACAGTTAAATAGCATTTTCGAGATTATCAATACTACCGAAGCTAAGGGCTTGTTGGCATTGGCATTGGAATACGGCTACTATGACCAGTCCCATTTTATCAGTGACTTCAAAAAGCTCATCGGCGATAGTCCAGAGAAATTCTTGATGAGTGAAGATGCCTTTGTGAAATCCTTTTTGGGACGAAAAGGTGCTTGATGCGCCTTATGAGATTGTCACTTCATTCGACACGTCTCCCTGCTATATCCTCCAGGGTGGACTTTTTCTATTCACCCCTCCATAGAACAAAATAATGCGATTGCGGTCCAAATCCCGTAAACGTGCTTCGCGCCATAGCCAAGGTCTATCCGTTGCTGGTTCGTCAAACGCAATTCCTTTTTCCATTAAATTGGCGACCTGTTCATCTAAATCGGTACATTCAAAATAAACATAAATCCCTTCTCCCTTTGGAAGTTCATCGACCTGATGGATAGAAAAAGTACCGTCTCCCTCGGGGCATTCGAATCGGGCATAATGGGGCAAGGCTTTGACAATCAGACGAAGCCCTAGTTTTTCATAAAAAGAAATCGCTTTGGCCACGTCAATTGAAGGAACTGTAATCTGATTCAGGTTCATTCGAGCTGCTATTAACTGGTCGCTAATCCCATAAGATACTTCTTAGGTGTAGTACCATATTTCTTTTTAAAGGCCGAGATAAAATGGCTCGCCGTACTATACCCTACGCGCAGGCCCACCTCATTGACATTGTATTTTTGGGTTTCCAACATTTTACGGGCGTATTCCATTTTGTAATCGAAAAGAAAACTGAACACGGAGTCTCCATAAATTTGCTTGAATCCTTCCTTTAATTTCTTCAAACTCAACCCTATTTCCTCTGAAAGTTCGGCCAAGGTCGGCGGCTCTGCCATTCTTGATATCATGATTTCCTTCGCCTGCCGAATGCGCCTCACGTTGTCTTCATCTACCAAAAATGGACATTGCTCAATATCAGCATCATCACTTTTATTGAAATAGAGCGAAATCAGTTCATAGACCTTACCCTTGATATACAGTGTTTTAATGGAAGGATGCAAGTTATAGTTAATCATTTGGCTTAAAATAACGGCTATGGCCGGACTAAAACCTTCTTGGGAGTAATACTTTTTGTCGCTGTTCTCCTTGCTCAAAAAAGGAATGTAGTCGGCCTCACGTGAAAAGAGCGAATGAAACTTCCGAATGGTCATCACCACGGATACCAACCAGGAATTTGGGGGCAATTCCAGGTTAAGGGGTAAATCCATTTGTGTATTGTACAGCAAGAGCGAATTCTCCTCGGAGACATCCAAAGCATAGTGTCCGTCGTTGAAAATGAATTTTGAACTTCCTTTAAGGCAAAAATGAAATTGAATATATGAACTATCGATAGCACGTGTAACCTTCTGCACCTGCGTAGTATCGTTTTGAATCTTCAACACGAAGAAACCATCCTCGATAAGAATTTCAGAAAATGAACCTTGAGCGATATTTTTTGATTCCATGAAATGAGCGGTTTTGTTCATTTTTATTTAGAAAGAGTCTAAATAGAGTGGGTGATAAGCGCTGTATTTACTATAAAAGTATTGGATTTCATCCGATTTATATTCATTTATATCTAAAAATACGCGAAACGACATTTATTGTTCCGCTAGCGTTATTTTTTGAATAACAATGCTATTACATTTGCTGGCGATTGTCAAGTATATATGAAAGATTATCATATTTCCAAACATAACTCTTTTTATACTATCGGTCTAAGTTATCAAAAAGCTGATGCCCACGTCAGGGGGAAATTCAGTTTAGATGGCGAGGCTACCGATAAGTTATTGACTCAGGCGTTGGCCTTGGGAATCGATGGGTTGATTGTCACCTCTACTTGCAATCGCACAGAACTACACGGTTTTGCACAGCACCCTTTTCAACTCATAAAATTACTCTGCGACAATACTGTAGGTTCGGTGGAGGAATTTCAGGAAGTGGCTTACGTTTTTAAAAATAACGATGCCATCAGCCATCTCTTTCGAGTAGGCACAGGACTCGACAGTCAGATTCTGGGTGATTTCGAAATCATCAGCCAATTACGCACCGGTTTCAATCGATCCAAAAGAATCGGTATCGCCAACCCTTTTTTAGAACGGTTGACCAATTCTGTGATTCAGGCCAGCAAACGGATCAAGAACGAAACCGAGATCTCCTCAGGGGCTACCTCGGTAGCCTTCGCTTCGGTGCAATACATCATGAACACCGTGGCCGATGTTTCCGACAAGAACATTTTACTGTTCGGAACTGGAAAAATCGGTCGAAATACTTGTGAAAATCTCATCAAACACACCAAGAACAATCATATCACCCTAATCAATCGCACGAAGAACAAGGCCGAAAAAGTCGCTGGGAAATTCAACCTTCTCGTAAAGGATTATGGAGATCTTCAAACCGAAATACGCAATAGCGATATCTTGATCGTAGCTACTGGTGCCCAAGCACCTACCATATCAAAGGAACTCATTTATACCAAAAAACCTTTATTGATCTTAGATTTATCCATTCCCAAGAATGTCTCCGATGACGTTCTAGATCTTGAGAACGTTACCGTCATACATCTCGACCACCTCTCTAAAATGACCGATGACACCCTTGAGCGCAGAAAAAAATTCATTCCGAATGCGGAGACCATCATCGAAGAAGTCAAACACGACTTCATCCAATGGCTTGAGACCCGAAAGTTTGCACCTGTGATCAAAGCATTGAAAAAGAAGTTGAACACCATGAAAGACGAGGAGTTGGATTATCAATCCAAGAAAATCTCCGATTTCAACGAGAAGCAAGCCGATGTTATCAGTGAAAGGATTATTCAAAAAATCACCAAGCAGTTCGCCAATCACCTCAAAGATGACAGTATCGATGCCGATACCAGCTTGGCCTTGATACGCAAAGTCTTCCAACTAGAACTAGATACTCAATGACCAAAGTAATCCGTATCGGTACACGCGATAGCGAATTGGCGCTATGGCAGGCAACTACCGTCAAAGACCAGCTGGAAAGCTTGGGATATCAAACGCAATTGGTTCCGGTAAAATCAACCGGTGACCTAGTTTTGGACAAACCCCTTTATGAGTTGGGTATCACCGGAATCTTTACCAAGACCTTAGATGTGGCCATGCTCAAAGGGGATATCGATATTGCGGTGCACTCTATGAAAGATGTACCCACGGCCTTGCCTAAGGGTATCGTTCAAGCAGCCGTACTCGAACGGGCCAACTTTTTAGATCTCTTGGTATATAAGAACAATCAAGAATTTTTGGGGCAACGCCAAGCGACCATTGCAACCGGCAGTTTGCGTAGACAGGCACAGTGGTTGAACCGCTATCCGACCCATACGATAACGGACTTAAGGGGCAATGTGAACAGTCGTCTTCAAAAGCTTGAAGACAACAATTGGAACGGTGCTATTTTCGCCGCCGCAGGATTGGACAGAATCGGACTGGAACCTGAAAACACCATAGGCTTGACCTGGATGCTACCGGCTCCCGCCCAAGGTGCCATTATGATCGCAGCTCTCGCTTCGGATGACTATGTTCAAGAAGCCTGTGCCCAACTCAATCACGAACCCACGGAAATCTGTACGGACATCGAACGTGAATTTCTTCGAATATTAGAAGGTGGTTGCACCGCTCCCATAGGCGCCCTGGCCACGATAAAAACTACCGAAACAAGTGAAGATATCACCTTGAAGGGTGTCTTGTTGACGGTGGACGGAACACAAAAACTAGAAGCGGAATTCACCGTCAGATTAGGTCAACACCAGTCTTTGGCAAAAGACTGTGCCAATAGCATTCTGGCTAGAGGGGGAAAACGGTTGATGAGCGAATTACAAAAGGTTGCGCAAAAAACCACCATTTTCTCAACAAAGAAAATAACCCCGGAACAACAACAGTTGTTTGCGGACGGCATACAGGTCGATTCCGATGATTTTGTCAAGATAAATTCATCCAGAATTCCAGCGCCTATTTTGAAAAAGCCCCTTCAAAACGTCGTCATCACAAGTAAGAATGCGGTGGAGGCACTTTTAACTACCATGCCTGCTAATAAATTGCAATTCAAGAATATCTATTGCGTCGGACGAAAGACCAAGCGTTCCATCGAACGGCACATCGGCAAGGTGACCCATTCGGAGAACAGCGCCAAAAAGCTCGCTCACTATCTCGTGGAATTTATGGAGGGTACCGAAGTGACCTATTTCTGTAGCAACATCCGTTTAGACGTATTACCGGATATATTGAAGGAACATAATATCGTTATCAACGAAATAGAAGCCTATAAGACCAAGCATGATTCGGTGTCGCTAGACCCATCAGTGGAAGGCGTACTGTTTTTTAGTCCATCGACTATTGATAGCTATCTATTGAAAAACAAACCGGACAAAATCGCTTACTGTATCGGGGAGACCACCGCGACTCATGCGCGAACCTATTTTTCAGACGTGAGGGTAGCGCGAATGCCGGATACGGAGAGCGTTATTGCCTTGGTCAACGAGAATTATAAGTAGTTGTTGGCTGTTGGCTGTTGGCTGTTGGCTGTTGGCTGTTGGCTGTTGGCTGTTGGCTGTTGGCTGTTGGCTGTTGGCTGTTGGCTGTTGGCTGTTGGCTGTTGGCTGTTGGCTGTTGGCTAGAATAAATAAAATATGAGGGACTTTCGAAAACTCGACATATGGAAGAACGGTATTGAGGTCGTAAAACAAGTGTACAGCTTGTCAGAAAAATTGCCTTCAGAAGAAAAGTTTGGATTAAAAAGTCAAATTAACCGTGCTGCTGTATCCATCCCTTCGAACATTGCCGAAGGTTGTAGTAGAAACAGTGAGATTGAGTTCAAGCGTTATTTAGAAATAGCCATGGGTTCGCTTTTCGAGGTTCAAACGCAATTGATATTAACCCAAGAATTAGGTTTTATCGATTCCAATGAACTTGAAATCACTTTTGATTTACTAGAAAAAGAATCAAAAATGCTAAATAGTTTAATAAGAAAGATTAAAAACAGCTAGAAGCCAAAGGCTAATAGCAATTCTCTAACTATGATAAAAAACGATCTATTCCTAAGAGCCCTCAAAGGCGAAACCGTAGAGCGGCCTCCAGTCTGGATGATGCGCCAAGCTGGGCGATATCTTCCCGAATTCATGGAAATCAAAAAAAAATACGATTTCTTTACCCGATGTCAAACCCCTGAATTGGCTTCCGAAATTACGGTCCAGCCCATCCGTCGCTACGGAATGGACGCGGCCATTTTATTTTCCGACATTTTAGTGATTCCACAAGCGATGAATATCGAGGTCGAAATGAAGCCAAATTTCGGTCCATATTTGCCACATCCCATCCGTTCTCAAAAGGACCTGGATTCGGTTATTGTTCCCGATGTCAACGATGCGTTAGGCTATGTCATGGAAGCAATAAAGGAAACCAAGGAAAAATTGAATGATGAAGTGCCCCTGATAGGTTTTGCAGGTTCTCCATGGACATTATTGTGCTATTGTGTACAAGGGCAAGGCAGTAAGACCTTCGATAAGGCGAAAGAACTTTGCTTCACCCAACCTACGGTTGCCCATGACCTACTTCAAAAAATCACCGATACCACAATTGCCTATTTGAAAGCCAAGGTACGAGCAGGTGTCAATGCCGTACAGGTTTTCGATTCTTGGGGTGGCATGCTCTCACCTACCGACTATCAAGAATTCTCGTTTCAATACATTCAACAGATTATAGATGCGCTCAAAGATGAGATTCCGGTCATCGTCTTTGGAAAAGGCTGTTGGTTCGCTCTGGGCGACATGGCCAAATCAGGTGCTTCCGCCCTGGGAGTGGATTGGACGTGCTCCGCGAGAAACGCGCGCTATCTGACAGGAGGAAATATCACCTTACAGGGCAATTTCGACCCGGCACGTTTGTTATCACCCCCTGCCGAAATCAAGAAAATGGTCACTCAGATGATCAATGAGTTCGGAAAAGATCGGTATGTGGTCAATCTAGGGCATGGTATTCTGCCGAACATTCCAGTGGAAAACGCCAAAGCCTTTATCGACGCGGTCAAAACGTACAAAAGCCCGGTATAAAAATAATGATGCAAGAATTCGAAGACTACTACCTAGAAGCCATCCATGAAAAATACGCATGGCGTCTTTGTGATTTTTGTACCATCAACGATGAACGTTTAAAACGCTACTTTCCCCAGACTCTGGAGCAGAATCTGACTCCCGATCTATCAAAGTATTTTGTGGAGCGCAAGGTCAAGCAGTTTCAGGAAAAGAATGAATTTTTGTTTGTACTTAAAGAGAAGAAGAATCACACCTTGATCGGTCTCATCTACGTCAAAGAGCTCGATTGGGAAAAGAAACAAGCTGAGCTTGCCTATGCCGTCGGCTATCAGGTAGCGGGGAAAGGATATATGACCAAGACCGTAAAAGCTATCTCTCAATGGGCATTGGAGGAACTCCAATTGAAAACGCTTCAAATCATCGTACATCAATCGAATGCCGCTAGTATTCGAGTAGCCGAAAAAAGCGGGTATACCTGGCAAAAAGTACTGATCGCCGAACATACCCCTCCAGGAGAATCTCCTTTGGATATGGAACTCTATGAACTTCATGCCTGACCGATGACCCAAGGCATCATCGAAAAATACAATCGACAGTTTGAGTATGCGGGCGTGCTGATGACCGTATTGATCGCCTTCCAATTTTATCTTATCTGGCGAGATCCCGGTTTGAATGACGCACCAAAAATCGCAACGATGTCACTCTTGATGGGTTTTGAATTCATCATGGTACATTCCGGGGTGTTCATGTCGGCAATGCCCAAGAAAATTTCGCTATTCGTACTTATTCCCTTTTATGGCCTCTTTGCGTTGGCCTTTAATTTGGCCGCCCAAGATAATCTTGTCCTGATCATCTATCTGGTCGTAGTGTTCAATCGAATGCGGTTTGCCTTTGCAGATGTCCCCAAGGAAATCAAAGCACAGAATATTCTGAAATCCGTACTAGCCGCGTTGACCTATTTTGTGTTGATTTTTCCGTTTGCCTTTGGTGCCGAATATGTTCCGGAATGGGGGATAACACCAGAAAAGATAGAACTGATCGGCTACCCTGGCGATACATCGGCCTCGGGACTGCTCATTGAAATGCCGCACGTAGCGATTGCGTTTGGATGTGCGTACTATTGTATCTTAGCAATTATCGAGGCCGTTTCATTGCGCCCAAGCTTTGGTAGGCCATTCGTAAAACCTTCAAACCCATGAAAGACAAATTCTATGACTACATACAACAGCTTCAAGATAGCATCACTGCAAAACTAGAGGCCATAGATGGGAAGGCCAGATTTCAAGAGGATATTTGGAAACGCCCAGAAGGAGGAGGAGGGCGAACACGTGTTATTGAAAATGGAAACGTTTTTGAAAAAGGCGGGGTCAACATTTCAGCCGTTCATGGGGCACTTCCTCAAAGCATGCAAGCCTATTTTGGGGTGGCGGATGCCGATTTCTTCGCTTGTGGCTTAAGCCTAGTCTTACATCCCAAGAATCCCATGGTACCCACGGTACATGCCAATTGGCGCTATTTTGAAATGTACGATAAAGAGGGAAACATCGTAGACCAATGGTTTGGTGGCGGACAAGATCTGACCCCTTACTACCTTTTTGAAGAAGATGTGATCCATTTCCATTCGGTTTGCAAACGCGCCTGCGATGCCCATGACCCGGATTTCTATGCGCGATATAAAGAGCGCTGTGATTCGTACTTTTGGAATACTCATCGCAATGAGGCCAGAGGTGTCGGGGGGCTTTTTTTCGATTACTGCAAAGCCTCGGAAAAAATGCAAATGCACGATTGGTACAACTTCGTTACAGAGGTAGGAGATAGTTTTCTTGAAGGTTATATACCAATCGTTATGAATCGAAAAGACCTAGTTTTTACTAGGCTTCAGCGCGATTGGCAAGAAATTAGGAGGGGCCGTTATGTCGAGTTCAATCTCGTACATGACAAAGGCACCTTGTTTGGTTTAAAAACCAATGGGCGTATCGAAAGTATTTTGATGAGCCTTCCACCTCATGTTCAATGGCGCTATGACCACCAGCCTGCAAAAGATAGTGAGGAAGCCAAACTATTGGAAGTTCTTAAAAACCCTAGGGAGTGGATTTGAAAATAGGTTTGATTCCGGTTCAGAAAACATCACCTGGAAGCTTAAAGGAATGCCTTTCAAATTTACGGGAGCTTGTCACTTTGATTTTCCTAACTATTGGCAGCTTCGGATTTTCGCAACGCGATTCCACATACGTGCGAGAATTTCCCGAAAAGTTCACCATCCGATTTGGAGTACAGAATACATCGAACTCCTTTTATTTTTTAAATAATGAGACAGCTGAAGAAGTCGGCCTATTTCCGAACGATAAAACCTATTTGGGCGCTTCCTTCCTCTTTCGATCGGTAGAATTGGATTTAGGCTATGCTCCTAATTTCTTTTCGGAGAATACGGATAATAAAGGATCCAAATTACTGACCCTGAATTTTAGGATGTTTTTAGGGCAATGGATGCAAACATTGGATTTCTATCAGCAAAAAGGATTTTTCCTCGACGACTTTCAAGGGGTGATTTCCACTTCATTCCCGGACGCGAGAACCCTGAAAATCGGAGGTACGACCAGCTACATTTTCAATCGAAATTTTTCGTTTCGAGCAATCGGTTTTCAAAACGAATGGCAGAAAAAAAGTGCAGGTAGTTTTATTCCTAGTTTCTCCTTATACTACACCAAGTTCGATATTGAAAACACAGGTTTGGGTGATATTACAGGTAGCAAAGCCTACAATATCTCCATTGGACCCGGTTATTATTACAACTGGGTCATCAAGAAGCATTTTCTCCTTTCCGCAGGCCTGACCGCAGGCATTGGGTTAAACCATACCAAATCTTTCGACAAGTCAAGTACTGCGGTATTGTTCCATACCACACTCAGAACCGCCTTGGGCTACAATTCGGAGCATTTCTTTACCGGAATAAATCTGAGCGCTCAGTTTACAGAATACGATACCACCGGCAATTCCATCGTGCAAGACGATATTAATTTTGTGGAAGTATATTTGGGGTACCGTTTTAAAGCACCCAAAAAGTGGATTGAAAAGGCCGCTGCGGTAAATCGTAAATTGGGTTTCGATTAACTTTGTATGATGAATCTGAAAAATAGACCGGCTTTCTTTCTTTTGATTTTATCTTTTTTGATAGGCTGTACAGGTAAAAAATCAAAAAGCGATATCGACATCGAATTCGTTCAAGATACGTTGAACGTTGGCTATACCTATTGGTGGCCAGAATCAGGACCATTCATTGGGCAGTGTGGAGATGAACTCTCCCTGGTGTTTTCAGGAACACTCATCAATCTCCAGCCTGCTACTGACGATGCCGGGCCTTTATATACCTCCCAAAAAGGAACCATTGAAATTGAGCGGGTCTATACCATCAAAGATCTGGGTGAAGACACCTATGCCAATCAACAATTCATTACCACGGATTGTTTTGATGGGCTCGATCTACGGACGGGAGACCGGGTTTTGGTGTTTTGCTATGACTATGAAGGTGGATATACGCTACCCGGCGGGAAATCGATCCTCAAGATATCAGGTGCTGAGGACCCCTTGATTACTTCGGTTAGGAGGTATATCGACCTCGATCAAAATGCTATGGAATTGAAAAAAGATGTAGGCCTTTGGGCAGAAAAAGGGCTCGGCAGAAAATTACAGGATATCATCACCTGTCATGAAGCTTCGCGTAATTAAAAAGTCATATGGTCGGCCCACGATTCCGCACCTATTTCCAGGTAATCGCCTTTTGGGAAACTTGCTTGAATTGATATATGATATGGGAGAGCCTTGCTTTGAGCAGCTCCTTTCGGCCCGCGATCGATCTGGTATACAAAAGCTTTGACGAGTCTACATGGCTCTTCCAACACTTATGAAAAAGATGGGCGTCCTCTTTGCGTTTCCCAAATTGCATCGGTACCACATAATAATTTCGCAAGCCCCAATGTCGCTTGATCCAGTGTCTATATACCAAAAGGTATCTAGGGTTCTCCACAGGGGCCAATATTTCCGCCAGTAAATTCACGAACAGGCTACTTTCAGCATTGGATGCCCCCTTCAGATAACAGACAAAGGTTCCGTTCAATTGCTGTTCCGTTTGTACCGAAATCGTATCGATGGGTGTGTTCACTTTACCCGTGCGATACATTACCTGTAACAAGGCGGACCCTATTTTCTTGGTTTTTTTATACGTATTTCCAAACAATAGATACAGTTTAAGCGCCTTGTAGGTCTTCGGGGCTAGGCTCACGAAAATACCCGCTAGAAAAACATATAGGAATTGAAAAACGCCTTGTGTAAATAAGGTAGCCAGATGCTTGGCCAAAAATTCCGGAAAGAACAGGGCCGCACCGACAACGACCTCAAAAAATAGATATTTTGAAGCGCTTCCCCACCGTAACCTTTTTGCCTCTTGAAAAGGTACCTTATCAAAATACGGGAGCTTGACCTCGCGAATAAGCACACTTCCTTTTGAAATGGCATCGAACCATCGGTCTTTTAGTTCATTCCTTTGGGCCGCTATCCGTAGCATAGGGTCGTTCAACGTTTGCAAATTCTGCTCCGAAGTAAAGTTTTTAGGAATTTGAAGTCGCTCCAACCCATTTTCAATATAGGTCGTACCCGAAAGTGATACTCCTGAAAAGGCTTCGAATCTTCGCTGGAGTTTTTCCAAGTCTTTGCCCCCATCTTCAGCCGTTGGGTCGAGACAGGCCAAATGCCATATATTTCCAGTTTTGTCGGAAGTTTTCGCATCAATTCGAATGGCCCTCCCTCGCATTTGATTTGACGACACAAAAGAGCCTACATACGACGCCAAAATGAGGGTATTCATGGCCGGCGCATCCCAACCTTCGCCAAGCAGCGATTTGGTTCCCACAAGAATCTTGATAATTCCATCTTGAAACAATCGGGTGATACTAGCGACTATAGTGCTCTTGACTCCTCCGGAAGAATTGATGAGTACGAATTCATCATCACCTCGTAGAGGCACCGTGCTCACCTGCGTGCTTTTGACCAATTGCTGAAAATCATCTAACGCACTGGCATGCAGTATCACCAAGGAACCCGTTAAAACCGCAATATCCCTCTTAAAAGCGACAGTCGCTCTTAAGTACTGGAAAATGGATACCACCCCAAGTTTTTGAAGCTTATCCGTATCGTTTCCTTTAAAATCGATATACTCTTTGCGAATAAAATCGGTCAGCACCACGGCCTTCAGCTCTTGATTTAGGTTCTCTTTCTCATGCAGAAGTATTGACGAAATACTTTTAAGTTTTGAAGGACTGTTTGAGAGCGTTCGATACAACTGTTCATCGCCAATGAAATCGACTCTTCGTTTATCGAATACGCCAATACGTGCCAGTTGTTTTTCCAAATCGGACAGTAACGGCTCGTGTGCCGAGAGTGCTTCCCTTTGTTCGACCAATAGGTGCTGTAACAAAATTTCCAACCATTCATAGGTCAAATTTGGGAACTCTATTTTTCCGTCGTCGAACCCTAGAAACCTCAGCTTTTTTTTATCAATAGGCTGTCCACTGGCGTTCAGGAATATGAGTATGGACGAGAAAAACTCGGGGTTTTCGTAAATCAGCTCCAAATGTTCCGCAGCCTTGGCATAAATCGGAAGTTCAGTGAGCAACTTTTGAAAATGCGCATTGGCGACCAGTGCATTGTTACACGCGATAATCTGTTCTCGATACGAAACGATATATTTAATTTGGGCGGCATCGGGTCGGGAGAAGTACACAAAATCTTGATGAGGGCACAGATCACCATTCGCAATGAGGTCCGGCACTGCAATTTCATCGTCAATAGGCCCACATAGTTCAAAATACTTTTTGAGTTCCTGGGATGTGCTGTCATATGGTGGAGTTGCGGTCAGAGAGATGATTGTCATATGTGCGATCTCCTTCAATGCGAAAAGACTTTTCCACCACACATTTTTGAGATGATGCGCTTCGTCAAGCACCAAGGTTTCGATACCATGTTTCGTGACATAATCTACAAGGCACTCTTGATTTTCAGCTAATGACTTGTCGAGGGCATGTAACGATTGATAGGTCGAAAAGGTAATGACAGCTGGATTCTTGATATCAGTGGTATATTCATCAAACCCGTTATCACAGCGAAAAAAAGTCTCTAACCTATGTTGCCATTGATTGCGTATGGTCAATGTCGGTGACAACACCAGTGTTGGGGCATTCACCCGTATAAGCATTTCCAAGCCTAAAATGGTCTTCCCTGATCCTGGTGGGGCAACAACATGCAGGTGCTTGTCCGCTAAATGATCTTCAAACCGACTGAGAAATTTTTCTTGATAGCTCCGCCAGGAGAATTTGAATTTTAGCTTTTTGCGGAGTTCCGTCAAGAGTTCTGCGGTTTTGATGGGTTTAAAGAGATAATAAGTAACTTTGGGTTTCCAAAAATAGGCCAATTCAATGTATCCCTTAAGAAGAAACCGTAGACTTAGAACTAACGAAGCCATTCGTCACTTAGTACGTGAAACTATTCTGACACCAAGTGATTTTCTGGTACCCCTTTTTGTGGTCGAAGGAAAGAACGTAAAGGAAGAAATCGCTTCAATGCCCAATTACTATCGGTTGAGTATCGACCAACTTGAAAAAGAAGTCAAGGAATTATGGAACCTGGGCCTATGTGCCGTACTGCTGTTCGTGAAAGTACCCGATGACCTAAAAGACAATAAGGGCACCGAAGCCCTCAATCCTGACGGGCTCATGCAGCTGGCCATAAAAGCGGTAAAAAACGCCTGTCCTGAAATGCTGGTCATGACCGATGTTGCCTTGGACCCTTATTCTTCACTGGGGCACGATGGTATTGTGCAAGATGGGATGATCTTAAATGACGAAACTTCTGAAGTTTTGGCGGAAATGAGTGTCAGCCATGCCGCTGCCGGAGCGGATTTTGTGGCACCAAGTGATATGATGGACGGACGTATTCTCACCATTCGGGAAGCTTTGGAAGATGAAGGCCATATCAATACGGGGATCATGAGCTATAGCGCCAAGTATGCCAGTGCCTTCTATGGGCCGTTTCGCGATGCGCTGGATTCCGCTCCGGTCGATATGAAAAACGTACCTAAAGACAAGAAGACCTACCAAATGGATTCGGCCAACCGATTTGAGGCCATAACCGAAACCCAAGCCGATATTGATGAAGGTGCCGACATCGTGATGGTGAAACCGGGTTCCGCTTATTTAGATATTCTTCGTGAAATACGAAACGAGGTCGATGTACCCGTCGCGGTGTATCAGGTCAGCGGAGAATACGCCATGGTGAAAGCCGCTGCCGAAAAAGGATGGCTCGACCATGATGCTGTAATGATGGAGCAGCTTATCGCCTTTAAAAGAGCGGGAGCAACTATCATTGCGAGCTATTTTGCCAAAGATGCGGTACGATTGATGGGGTAGTCCATCGCAAAAAGAAGACAGGTCTTCACAAGTGTGAAAATGAAAACTACTTTTATTATACTAATCGGTTTATTAGCTACGAATGCCTATGCACAAGGTGTTTCAGAAGTAAATTTAACTGCCTTTTCAGAAGAATTGACCTATGGACGTCCCGTAGAGGTCGACCTAGATTCTGCATTTATTTATACCCAGGTCGACTCCATTATGAGCCTAGGTATTCGGGAAGAAGCGTTTCCCGGAGCCCAATTGTTAGTAGCGAAAAAGGGGAAGATCATCTTTCACAAAGCGTATGGCCACCACACCTATGATAGTATTCAGCGGGTAGCCTTGAATGACATCTATGACCTCGCCTCCGTGACAAAAATCACGGCTGCCCTTCCTGCCTTGATGAAACTTCACGGTGAAGGTAAGTTATGCTTGGACGAACCCTTTAGCTCCTATTGGGACCCTTGGAAAAAAGTAGCCGACAAAAAACAACTTACCGTTCGTGAGATCCTGTCACATCAGGCCGGACTTACCCCATATATCGTTTTTCTAAATGAGATTACCAAAAAGAACGGAAGGCTCAAAAAAAGATGGGTGCGCCCCAAGGCAAATTCAAAGTACAATAACCAAGCCTACGAAGAACTGTTCATCAAAGACAGATTCAAGCGAAAAGTCTATCGTGAAATTTCACGTTCCGCAGTAGACGATGAAAAAAAATACCGGTATTCAGGACTCACCTTTTTACTATATCCCCAACTTGTAAAAAATTTAACCGGAACCAATTACGCGACATACCTAAGAACCCAATTCTATGACCCTTTGGGAAACACGACCATGGGCTTTAATCCCAAAACCAAAAACTTTTCGAATGCCATAGTCCCTACGGAAATAGATACCCTGTTCCGGTTTTCGCTTACCAAAGACTGGGTGCACGATGAAAATGCGGCCCTGATGGGCGGAATTTCCGGTAATGCTGGCCTATTCGCCACGGCCAAAGATCTGGCCCGCCTTATGCAGATGTACATGAACTACGGTATATATGGGGGCAGAAGGTATCTTAAAGAAGAAACCGTAAAAGAGTTCATCAAGGTACAGTTTCCGGAAAACGAAAATCGAAGGGGACTGGGTTTTGACAAACCACTCTTGGGCAATGATACGCTAAAACTCGAAGCGGCTTATCCGGCACCGAAAGCGAGCGCCGAAAGCTTTGGACATTCGGGTTTTACCGGGACTTTCGTTTGGGCAGACCCAAAAGACCAATTGGTATTTATTTTTCTATCCAACCGCGTGTACCCTTACCGATCTCATCGGAAACTCTACAGCCTGAATATAAGAACAGCGTTGCATTCCGTGTTCTATGAAGCTGCAGCGACCCATTCGGATTAGTATTTTTCTTAGTACATTCGTATCATTAAACAGATTGCATGGGCCTTCTAATTTTTTATGCTGTAATATCCATTTTCTTTTCCTTTTTATGCTCCATTTTAGAAGCAGTGCTACTAAGTGTCACTCCTACCTTTGTCAATATCAAGAAAAAAGAAGGAAAAGTCTATGCCGAAACACTGGAGGAACTCAAGAAAGACGTTGATAAACCCCTAATCGCGATTCTAACGCTCAACACCATTGCCCACACTGTAGGGGCAATCTTGGTCGGGGTCCAGGCAAAAGTAGCCTATGCAGAGCTTTATGGTAGCACGCCACGCTCCATTTTCGGACTGACGTTCACCGAAGATTTGATGGTCGGGGTCGTATCGACCCTCATGACCATCTTGATTTTAGTGGCTTCCGAGATCATTCCTAAAACCATTGGTGCGACCTTTTGGAGACAACTGGCCAATTTTACTGCCAAAACCTTGAAGGGAATGGTACTTGTGTTGAAATGGACCGGATTACTATGGATTCTACAACTCTTCACCAAATTGGTTGGTGGAAAGGGCCACCATGGCAGTGTACTCAGTCGGGATGATTTTAGCGCTATGGCCGATATTGCCGAAGAAGAGGGTGTTTTTGAACAGTCGGAATCTACCATAATCAAAAACCTCCTTCGCTTCGATGAGGTCTTGGTCAAAGATGTGATGACGCCGCGGGCCGTAATGAAAATCGCTTCCGAAGAAGAAACCATACAAGATTATTTCAGCGAAAACCCTAAGATGCGTTTTTCCCGTATTCCGATTCACGGAGAGAAAGTAGACCATATCACCGGTTTCGTGCTCAAGGATAACATTCTGGAAGAAATCATCAACAAAAATGGGGATGCTCCTCTATCGGAAATCAAACGCGATATTCTGGTAACGGAGCGCAATACTCCTATTCCAAGACTCTTTGATACCCTGATCAGTAAAAGAGAGCATATCGCGCTTGTGGTTGATGAATACGGCTCAGTGAGCGGCTTGGTAACTATGGAAGATATTATCGAAACCTTACTCGGTCTTGAAATCATGGACGAAAGCGATAATGTCGCAGACCTACAGGAATTGGCCCGTAAGACTTGGAAGAACAGGGCGCAGCGCATTGGCATTATTGACAAGGAACAATCAAGCGACTAATGGAAAGGGCCTACATACCAACTCCGTTGGGTATCACCAAGCTTGAAGGCGATGAAAACGGCCTACGGGCCATAACCGTTATGAATACGGAGGAAGAACCCACGGAAATTATTCCGGAAGTCTTAGAAGATGGTGCCTACCAACTAAAAGAGTATTTTCATGGCAAGCGGAAGGACTTCACCCTTGATTTGAATCCGCAAGGCACTGATTTTCAAAAACGGGTTTGGCAAGCCTTGCTCGATATTCCCTTCGGAAAAACGACCTCGTACCTAGAACTATCGAAGACCTTAGGCGATGTAAAAGCCATTCGGGCCGTGGCCGCCGCTAATGGCAAAAACCCCTTGTGGATCGTAGTACCTTGTCATCGGGTAATTGGCAGCGATGGTTCTTTGACCGGCTACGCGGGAGGATTACATCGAAAAAAATGGCTGCTGGATCATGAATCACCTGTGCAGCAACAGTCCCTATTTTAAGCATCGTTTACACGACTTTCTCCTTTAGTCTTTGATCAAAAAATACGTCGGCACGAAAGGCAATTCGATATTTTTGATTAATTCGCCTTTAGAGGAAATAATAAGCGCGCCCCCTTCAAGCTGGTCATTGTCATTTACCTCAACGTAACCTACAAGATAAGACCCGGTCTGTTCATCTATTCCTTGCGACAACAGTTGAATGCTCTTCCCACTTTCGGCCTCCACTTGGCGCACAATACGCTCCATGTCAACCAGTGTTTCACTATTTGTTGTGAAATTAAAAGATGCGGGGCCGAATCGGACTTCCGCGGGTTGCACATATAAACTGTAATAGAAAAGCTCCTTTCCAATAAAGCGTGCCGTTAAAATACCGGGGTCAAAGTAACGCGTTAATGGAAATTCAACTTCCTCAATCTGTTCAAACGTGTTCGTATCATAAATGGTGTAGCTATAGTTTTCGCCGCTTTCACTTTTCAAGATAACTACATCGTCCATACCATCGATGAAAATATTCGGAACTAACTCGCCAAAATCCAAGCGTTTGATGACATTGTTCGTTGCTGTTTCCACCACCGCTACTTTGTAATTATCCAGACCATCGCGATAGGTAAGCAAGAGCTTTCCCTGATGGTAAATAGGCTGGTATGAGATTTGAATGTCCTCCTCGATCATGAGTTGGCGCTGCATACCATTTGCATTGTCAATAGTGAGTACCCCAAAATTTGAAGTTCCCTGCGGTTCAAAAATCCCTAGATAAATGTTTTCGTCATCATTGGTTCCCCAGAGGATATTGCGTTCGTTGTTTTCCGTGTAAAAATTTGAATTGATCGAACTTTGACCTGTTTCCACATTTTTTTGGATAAGGGAAAAATTACCGGAAGAGAAAATATAGAATGACAATACATCCCCCTTTTGACGAAGGGTAAGGTACGAACTCCCCAACCCCAATTCTTGCGTAAGGTCAGATTGCACTTCCAAACCACTGGAAGAATCATACTCGTATTGATATACCCTTTCCAGATCCTCGCCCACCAAAGTAATATTGATATTGGGCTCATTAGAGACCTCTATATCAACACCATCGTCTTTAGCACACGAAAAAAGAGCAAAAACGACAAGGGCAAAGATGCCCTTAGGATAGTTTTTCATCGCACTTTTTTTATTAAAAATACGCATTCCCGATATGAAATGGGAGAATTAGGGTGTTAAATAGAAAACAGCATCCCAGCGCCTATTACAGACCTCGGTTCGCACACGTACCATTTCCTGTTTTAGGTTTTTTATCGAGTTAAATTACCGACCGAATGGTCTTTTCTTATTTAGTCCGCAACGACTATTGTTGCAAGTCTTGTATTTCGTCGATAAAACCTATTGATTGCAAGAGCTGCGAGAACACTTTCCATTCAAATGCTCAAGGTAAAAACCGACGTATCGGTCGGTTTTAGGTTGTTGCTCCTACTATAAGTTAGAAAGGATGACAATGGAGTTCAAAAAATATCAAGCTCCAATATATCGTATCAATTACAGCTTGTGGCACTCAATTTATCGGACGAGGTGGCCGATTCAAGAGTATGTGATGAATTGAACAGCACGAATTTGTCAATAGCGTGCCCCGATGAACGGGCCGAAACCTCCATTTCGTAAATGCCAGGTTTATCGAAAACCACAAAAACTTCATGGCCATTGTTATCGTATGTCAAGGCCTGCCATTTGAAGCCCAAATCATTACCTCCACGGTAGATTTTAAACCACCCGTCTTTCGAGGCTCCCTCAGGATTCGGTGTTTTCCCAGAACCTTTCGGAAAGACTCGACTGTCCCCTTTCTGGGCGTAAAAATTCTTAGCGTTGGCAAATCGCAACCAAGTATCATTGTGTTCTGTACCGTTGTTGCCGGATTTTACGGCCGAATTCCAAAGAAATCGGTACTGTCCGCTATTCTTTATCCTGATTTTAAAGGTGGCAGCACCATTTCCCGGTTGGCTAAAGTATTGTTCGCCCTGCCATACCATAAAACCTTTTCCAGAAAAACCGTTTCCTCCATTCTTTAACTTCCAATTGTCGGGAAACTCGGCATTCTCGAATTCGACCACCAAGAGTCCGTCTTTTTCATTAAAAACAAGATCGGCGGCATTGGCACAAGGTACATCCTTGGAGGTGTTCTCAACACTTTCCTCATCAGGGATGCCATCATCCGTACTACAAGAGGTAATAACGGAGATTAAAAAGAATGTCAAGATCAAATACGAGACAAAAGTAGGTCTTTTCCGTAGCTTTAGTTTTTGCATAGTAATTTTAAGATTTGTGGGATATACCATGAACGTGAGGCTTCACTCTGATATTGGTTATTCTTCAACAATTTCGATGAACTACCTGCTTTCAGGATCAGTATTGTAGGAAATATCCTCGTTTTCGGAAGCCAAGGCCACTATTTTCTTATATTTATTCGCTAAATCGTTTTTATGCTAGAAAGAATTCGTTTGGACCATATTTTGTTTTTGGACATAGAGACCGTTCCGGAAAACAGCAGCTTTGATGCGCTTGACGATGAAAAGAAGGAGTTATGGGAGCATAAGTCAAAATACCAACGTAAGGAGGATTATACGGCGGAAGAATTTTACGAACGGGCCGGTATTTGGGCGGAATTCGGTAAAATCATCTGTATTTCGGTAGGCTACTTCCATTTCCAAGGAGAAATCAGAACCTTCCGGACCACCTCCTTTTATGGGCCCGAGGCCAAACTCCTGAAAGATTTCAAGAATTTGGTCAATAGCCATTTCAATTTGGCAAAACACCTTTTGTGTGGTCATAATGCCAAAGAGTTCGACTTTCCGTATATCGCACGGCGCATGATCATACATGGTATTGAATTGCCCTACAAACTCAACCTTTTTGGCAAAAAACCGTGGGAAGTGCCGCATCTCGACACCATGGATCTTTGGAAATTCGGCGACTACAAGCATTTTACCTCTTTAAAACTCTTGGCCCATATCTTAGGGATTCCTTCACCAAAGCAGGATATTGACGGCAGCAGGGTGCGTCAAGTATATTATGAAGATCAAGATATCGACCGTATTATCACATATTGCGAGCTTGATGTGGTGACTACTGCACAAGTTTTTCTCCGTCTTAGAAATGAGGAACTACTTCACGAAAGTGAAATTAAAAAAGTATGATTCAGCCGTTGTATTTCAATTGAATATATACCGGAAAGTGATCGCTATAGCCTCCGATATACTTTCGGCCTGCATAGGTTCGATACGGGGTTCCCTTGTACTTTCCTTTAAATTCCATTAAAAAGTTTTCATCAAAGATATTCGCATGGGCAAAACTATGTGTTCCTTTTTCGTAGTTCAAAAAGTTATGGGATACCATGATTTGATCGAACAACATCCATGATTGTCTGTAGTTGGCGCTTCCGCGGTCTGGGGTGAGCAATTTTTCCATAGGGTTATAGAGCCGATTTGAGTCCATAAGCGTTTTGATGCTCTCTGATTCCGGCCCATCATTAAAATCGCCCATTATGATATAGTTAGGCTCAGCTTCCTCCAATTCTATTTCTGCCATATATGCCTTAATGGTTTCGGCGGCCTTTACCCTTTTATAGCTGGTTTCATTGGAGCCATCTCTTCTTGAAGGCCAATGGTTCACGAAAATATGTACCAGCTCACCGTTCAATTTTCCTTTTACGTATAGAATATCACGCGTGGTATCACGATTTCCGTTTTTCTCGTAAATAAATAAGGTAATCGGGTCAGAATACAAAACCTCAAAACAATCCTTATGGTAAATTAGCGCAGTATCGATACCGCGTTCATCAGGGGAGTCATAATGAACAAAACCGTAATTGATGTCGCGCAAGGGTTCCGCATCGATGAGATCCTGCATTACCGTTTCGTTTTCGACTTCGGCGACCCCCATCAATACTGGGCAATGGTCGGTGGTCTCATTTCCTATTTCAGAAATGGTCTTGGCCAATTTATACAGTTTTCTTCGATAACGTTTGTTTGACCACTTTTTTATTCCCTTCGGGGTAAAGTCGTCATCTAGGGTATCTGGGTCATCAATAGTATCGAAAAGGTTCTCTAGGTTGTAGAAACCTACTGAGTAGATATTCTTTTTCTTTCTTTTAAAAAACGAAAACTTCACGGATTTTTCTATTGGGGATGTAAATTTACGAAAATAGCTAGTGTTCTATTGCTTAATTTTGCACTTTCAAGTGATACATGTTAGAAAGAAAATCCATAGCATACGAAAAAGCGGTATTAATCGGGGTCATCAATCGAGAGCAAAATGAGGAAAAAGTAACCGAATTTCTCGATGAGCTAGAGTTTTTGACCTATACAGCCGGTGGCGAAGTGTACAAACGCTTTGTACAGCGTATGGATGTGCCCAACCCCAAAACATTGATCGGGAGCGGAAAGATGAAAGAGGTCGAGGCCTATGTAGAAGAACATGAAATCGGTTCGGTGATTTTCGATGATGAGCTCACGCCGGCCCAACAGCGGAATATCGAAAAGCAATTGCGCTGTAAAATTATAGATCGTACGAGTCTCATACTTGATATTTTCGCGCAACGTGCGCAAACGAGTTATTCGCGCACCCAGGTCGAACTGGCACAATACGAGTTTCTTCTTCCTAGGCTGACCGGTCTATGGACGCACCTTGAGCGTCAAAAAGGGGGTATTGGAATGCGCGGACCTGGGGAGACCGAAATCGAAACCGATAGGCGTATCGTTCGCGACCGCATTTCTCTTTTGAAGAAGAAACTTCTCAAAATAGATCGTCAAATGGAAACCCAACGTGGCAATAGAGGAGCTTTGGTCAGAGTTGCTTTGGTCGGATATACCAATGTGGGCAAGTCGACCCTTATGAACGTGGTTAGTAAAAGTGATGTCTTTGCCGAAAATAAACTCTTTGCTACCCTAGACACGACCGTACGGAAGGTCGTTATCGGAAATCTTCCTTTTCTTCTGAGCGATACGGTAGGATTCATCCGTAAGTTACCTACCCAGTTGGTAGAGAGTTTTAAAAGTACGCTGGATGAGGTTCGTGAGGCGGACCTCTTGTTGCATGTGGTCGACATCTCGCATCCGCAATTCGAAGAGCAAATCGAGTCTGTGGACAAAATCTTGGGAGAAATCAACAGTTCGAACAAAAAGACGATCATGGTCTTCAATAAAATCGACCAATACCAGCACGAAACCATTGAGGAAGACGATTTAATGACCGAGAAAACCGGGCGACATTTCACTATAGAAGAGTGGAAAAGAACTTGGATGGATAAGCTTGGAGATCGTGTACTCTTTATTTCGGCCTTGAACAAGGAGAATTTGGACGAGTTTCGAAAAAGGGTCTATAACGAAGTACGTGAGATTCATGTGACGCGCTTTCCGTATAACAACTTTCTTTATCCTGAGCACTTGGATCAGTACTAACCTAAGCCTAAGGTCTCGTTTACACAGTCAAATCGAATATATCAGTTCGAGCCCGTCCGTCTGCAACAAGACCGTGGAGGATGTTTGATCAATTCGAGAGTGTTTTGATGAACCATAAACGTTTCGTAAAGCTCAACCTGACATCTCATTCCCTATTTGTGTTTGCACTTGACCAGCCCACATACTCCAATAAGACCCCTGTACAAAGTCCTTTTTTGGTCGTTGGCCGTACCGTTCATCGATCAAAATGAACCGTTCATATTTTTCACAACAGCTAGCGACCACTTCACAACAATAATTTAGCTACTATCCAAATCGTCTCTATATTTACATTGTATTTAAGTGAATGTGTTGACCCAAATCTACCTGCTGAAAAGCAGGGCACGAACTTAACCGAAAAAAGTTTTTTTCTCCCCAGATCAGAACTTGATTTAGTAAACTTAAAAACACCAAACCAAATTAACCCAAACCTACTTTGATAAAAAACCCTCCGTAACGGAGGGTTTTTTATTTACTTGTTGCGCTTTGCATTCGCTTCTTTTTCTAAACGGGCGGCCTCTCGCTCTAAGCGTTCGGCTTCTCTTTTTAAACGTTCAGCTTCCCGTATCTTTTGGGCCGCTTCTCGATCAAGACGACTTTTATCACGCTTCGCTTTTTCCGCTTCGCGTTGTTCCCGTGATTTTCCGGAAGTATGGGCCTTGATGTTTTTGGTGATGGCCTTCATCTTGCTCAACGTACTCGAAGAAGCCAGTTCCTTATCCACAAAAATTCTCAAGTTTCCCTCATCTATCTTGATTTCATAACTGGTGATGCCGTCTACAGCTACCCGCCATTGTTGTTTTGTTCCAGAAACCTTTAGCTGTTTTTTACCGAACTCTTCAAGCAGATATGCTCTGATCTTTGCCGTTTTCTCGGCATTGAATTTTGCGCGAACCTTATAAGTGTCATCGGAATCACTTGTTGAAAAATAAGTGTTTTCATTTCCCGAAAAGGAAAGATCTCCGTCAAATGAAATTGAAAGACCTGATCCCTCCTCCTGTTTATCGGAAGTCACCGTCGAATCTTCTTGGGCATAACCTGTTGCAAGGCTTAGTGCCATACTGATTAGAATGTATACTAGTACTCTCATAGTGCTTGTTATCAACTGTTGATCGCTTCTAAAAACCGCTGCCCTAAGTTGGTAAGCCTTTCGTAGGCTTCATCATCCATTTGCTTTCGTTTAATGTGAATGAGCAACTGATTTTCTTTCAGTTCTACTTCATAGACGGGTTTTCCGTTGTCCAATGTTTTCTTCCATACCGTCCTTTCAAATCCGGTAGTTGCCACATCGTCATCCATGATTTTAGATAGGGCAAGTTGAACGGCCTCTTTTTTCTTTTCATCGAAGAACAGTTTGATTTTGTATGTCTTGTTGGTCAGCTTAAGCGTATAGTCATCTTCAAACTGATAGTCGAATTGTACTCCCTTGGTTGATACCGTATAGTCATACACGACTACTTCTTCAGGGCTTAAATTGAATTTCGGTTCTTTTTCTTGTGCCGTTAGAGCCGTTAGCCCCATACACAGTATGCAAACTGTAATTTTAATCGTTCTCATGTTTTACTTTTTTGAATGATCCTTCTTGTTAGGTTACTTATTTTGCTTTTTTATTTCGGTACGCCCGAATTGCGTTCCAACTTTGTTGTACCAGCCTTGCTGCTTTCGGGTTGTCTATAACATTGGTATTGGTAAAGAAGATAGCGCCCACCTTCATCTCAGTATTGTAGTACATCAAGGTGAGAATGCCTGGATCTCCTCCATTATGACCAATGGTAGCGCCTCCTTTGTTTTCCCAATAAAAGCCATAATTGTCATCGATGTCTTCTGTGCCCAATTGGCTTTGGGTCAGTTGAGCTTTCATCATTTGTTGACATAAGGCCGTAGGGAGAATTGATTCGCGGCCTTCATAGCACCCCATCATGACTTGCATATATTTTGTAAGTGAAGCCACATTGGTTCGCAAACCGCCGTCAGGATAGGTAATCAACTGATACCTCGGTAATACTTTCAGGTTATCCGAATAGATTTGCGCATGGTTTTCTTTTGAAACCGAATCTAAAAACCAGCCTGTTTCGCTCATTCCGATTTCATCGAAAATGTACTTCTGGGTGACCTTATGAAATGGCTCTTCCATCACTATTTCCACACAATAGGCGGCCAATGCCGTGGCAATATTCGAATATTCATAACGTGCTCCGGGTGCTGTTTTCAAAAAGTTTTTTCTATTGTACAGTGCGCCACCTTTGGTCAAATATGCTTTTAGATAGGCTCCTAAAGGCATAGCGGTGTTTTGTTTGAGTTGATGCATGTATTTGGTAATTTCCTTGTTGTATTCATCCGCATCTACTTCATTTGGGTTCTCGAGTACATAACTCATATCATAGGTCTGCTCAAGGTCTATAATCCCTGAGGTATGGGTCGCCAAATGCCTGATGGTAATCTGTTGTTCCGGGTGTTTCGGATGTACTACTTTAAAAGGCAATATCTCGTTTACTCGGGTGTCCATAGATAGCTTGCCCATTTCTACTGCTTTCATGAGGGCAATTCCGGTAAAGGTTTTGGATATCGACCCGATATTCTGAACAGTCGCAACCGTATACGGTTTTTTGTTTTTCAGATCGGCGTAGCCGAATCCTCCTTGAAACAATACGGTATCCAAGGTGAATACGGAAACCCCAAATCCGGCAAGACCATCTAGCTTGCTTATACTGTCTAACTTTTGATCTAATTTTTCTTCAGCGCTCTGTGCTCTGGAAGTATGGCCTACTGTGATGAAGAGTAATGCCAGTATGAATAGTTGTTTCATGTTTTCCTTGTTTTCCTTGTTTTTGACAGGTATCGGTTGATGAATAAACTCCTTAAGTCAAATTGATTTTAAATGTTAATCCGACACCTCGTACACTTTCAATTGCAATTGATGGGTCTTGCTTAAAGTATTTTCTGAGGCGGCTAATGAATACGTCCATACTTCTTCCTGAGAAAAAGTCGTCGTTACCCCAAACGTCTTTGAGGAGGTCTTCGCGCTTGATCATTGTATTTTTATGTTGATACAAATACTGTATCAATAGGGTCTCTTTTTCAGTAAGTCGTTGGGCAGTGCCGTCAAAAACCAACTGGTGATTGATTGCATCGAAATCATAGTTTCCTATACGATGTACTTCTGATTTTCTGGGCTGCACCCTTCCTGTTCTTTTTAAGATATTCTTGAGGCGAAGTACAAGAATGTCGGCTTCGAACGGTTTTACGATATAGTCATCGGCCCCTAACTTCAACCCTGTAACCCTATCTTCCTTCATTTTTTTTGCGGTCAGAAACACGAATGGGACCTCAGGATTGATTTCGATGACCTTTTCAGCTAGGGTAAAGCCATCCATTTTAGGCATCATCACATCGAAAACGCAGATGTCAAAATCAGCGGTGGTGAAAAGACCCAAGGCCTCCTTACCATCTTTTGCCCAAGTCACCTGAAATTGGTGTATTTCAAGATACTGCTTGAGAATACTCCCAAAATCAAAATCGTCTTCTGCTAATAATACATGCGTCATAACTACTAATTTGTTGGAATGGTTATACTAAATGTTGTTCCTCGATCGGGTTCACTTTCAACATCGATGGTGCCTTGATGTGCGTCTATGACTTGTTTCGTATAATAGAGCCCTAGCCCCAGCCCCTTAACATCATGGACATTTCCAGAGGTCACTCGATAGAACTTGTCGAAAATCGAGGGCAGATGTTCTCGTGGAATACCGACCCCATTATCCGATATTCGAATTTCATACCTATCGTTGCTAAGCTTTGTCTCTATTGCTATGGCGACGGATTCCTTGCCGTATTTAATCGCATTTTCAAGAATATTGAACAGCGCTGTAGTGAATAGAAAAGTGTCGATTGTCAGTAGCACCTCCTTTGGTTCAATACTTGTGGTAAAAGACACGTTTTTATCCTGTACCGAAAGTGAAAAATCAGCAATACTGTTCATGATATACTCCTCATCGACTACTTGTTCTTTTTTCAGGGTCAATTCTTCAGAACCCAAGCTATTGGTCAATACTTGATCAATCAGCTTTTGAAGTCTGGTATTCTGCCTATCCAAGATATTCAAGGTGTTTTCAAATGCCTCCGGTGATTGTTTTATTTCGGGCTTTTTCAGACTTTTCGTAGCAATGCCCAAAGTGGCGAGGGGTGTCTTAAGTTCATGTGTGATATTATTGATGAAATCGGTTTTTACATCAGCGACTTTCTTTTGCTTAATAAGATTTTTGATGGAATAGTAAAACAGACCGACCACAAATAGAAGCAAAAGCACAGATCCTGCCAACAAGGCCGCCATTCGCCCCAGTACTATGCGTTGCCATTCTGAAATATTCATTCGGTCTCTGGTATGGACCCGGAATTCTACAGTTTTTTCGATGCCATCTGCATCAAGGGCGGTATAGTCGGTTTGCCATCTGGCCTGACTGATGGTGTAGCCCTGGCTTTCTTCAAAATCGTCACCAAGAACGAATAGCGGTCGCTCTTTTGAAAATATCGCAACGGTATCAATCTGCATAGAATCCATGACCATAATGGAATAAATGTTCTTCTTGAACTTGATTTCATAGCCCAGATCCGATTTCTTTAATTCTTCTTGATACAACTTGTTGAAGGCCCTGGAAAAGGAATCTTTCTCTTTTTTCAATTCTTCTATGAACTGGTTTTTGCTCAAATCCTTAAATCTATACTCCCATAGCAGCTCTGAAAAAACCTGCCCCCATAACTCACTTGTTTCCACGACCATTTCGGTTTCGTCATCTATTCGACTGATGGCTTTTTTGGTCTCATTGATAAAGGCATCTTTTTTCAACTCGTACGTATTGTAAATCAAATACGCCTGTATGCTTGTCATGGCCAATAGCGTCAAAACCGCGGTTATTATAAGAGTGTTTATTTTCCGTTGCATGACCCAAAAATAGGGCAAACCTCTTGCACTATAGGCCAAATGGCGCCTGTTAACCCTGCATTAACGTTAATAAAGCCCTGAGCTGCGGTGGGCTCAAAGCTGATCTTCTTATGTTAATGACAAGTGAACATGCTGACAAATGACATTAACCCGTCTTTAACCCCTGCTTAACCGCCTTATTGAAGGGGTTGCCCCATATTTGAGGGAATCAAAAACAATACATCATGAAAAGACTGTCCTTTTTATTAGTACTCATGGCCGTCTCGAACACGGCACTTCAAGCACAACAGTTAGCAGAAATCGATTCGGTATTCACCGTTTTGAATCAGCAGCGCGGTTTTAACGGAAACATTCTCATTGCAGAAAAAGGCAAGATCATCTATGAAAGGTCCTTCGGGTTTTCAAATTACGATGATCGCACCCCATTAAGGCCACAGCATATGTTCAACGTCGCTTCTGTTTCCAAAACGATTACAGCAGTTGCTACTATGCAATTGGTAGAACGGGGCCTTCTTAATTTGAACGATGATCTGACAAAACATCTCAGCGGTCTGCCTTACCAAGGGATTCGCATACAACACTTGCTCTCGCATACGTCGGGCTTGCCCAAGGTTCAAATACACCCCTTTAGAAAAGAGATTTCAGGCAAAGGGTATACCAATGAGGAACTATTGGAGGTCTATACCCGAGTGGCTCCAGAATTATACTTTTCTCCTGGATCCAACTACAACTACGCGAATACCAATTATATTTTTCTTGCGCTCATCATCGAAAAAATTTCGAAATTGTCATTTGAGCAATTTTTACAGCAACATATTTTCGAGCCTTCCGGCATGCACCGGACATTTTTGTTTGAGAGAAATGTACCTCTCCACCTCCAAAAAAATGTGGTGTCGTATTATCGGAAACCAAAATGGCTGTCAAAGCGATTTCATCTGGTCGATACATTGGCCGCAAATATTGAAGATAGCGCAACTTTCGATAACATTTATGGTGCAAGCTCGATTCACACCACAGCTGGGGATTTGCTCAAGTTTCATACGGCACTTCAAAACAATGTACTACTATCTATAGCCTCTCTTACCAAAATGTATGACCCAATTACATTAAATGGTAAAAAGGAGTTAACGATCAATGAAAAATCAAATTATCCCGCAGTTGTAGGTACTGGTTGGCAAGTAGCTAAGGATAGCACCGTTGGAAAAATAGTTTACCATTCCGGAGGATTTCAAGGGGGACGCAGTTTTTTGATACGAAACCTCAAAAAGGACCAATGTGTCATTCTGCTTACGAATAATGTAGAAACCGACCGCTATACTTTTACAACTCCGATGCGTATTCTAAACCGAGCCCCTTATCAGCTCGATCGGATTTCCCTACCCCGATTATTCTCTAACGAATACATCTCCAACGGCATTGCGGTGGCGGTTAGCACCTACCAGAAGTATAAAAATGATACGGCCTATGTTCCTTTTGTAGACTATGATTTTGAGGAAATCGGAACGGAGTTAATGAACGCAGGTGACCTCGATGCCGCGGTCAAAATTTTTGAATTGTATGCTGATACATTTCCAGATGAGTATTCATGGTCCATGTTAGGAGATGCCCATCTTTTGTCAGGCAATGAATCAAAAGCACTGGAATGCTTTGAAAAATCGTTGTCCATAAATTCGGAATACGGACATTCAAAGAATGCTGTCCTTAAAATTAAAGGAGGGAATGGAAAATAAGCATAAATGGTTATGCTGTTCATCGAATCGAGATTGTCGTTCGTCGGACACACCACAATATCCACCCAGTTCACAACAATAATTTAGAGACCTTTCAAATCGAACCTATATTTACAGTGTAATTAAGTGAAAGTATTGACCCCAAATCGACTCTTGAACTTAACCGAAAAAAGTTTTCTTTTCCCCAAAAAAGAAACTTGACCTAAGAAATACCGAGTAACACCGGAACCTAAATCTTACGATACCTACTTAACTTAAAAAAATCCCCGTCAACGTGACGGGGATTTTTTATTTCACTGGTACAACGAATGCATTTCATCGAAGAGACCACACCTTTTAACGCGTTTCACAACAGTTTTTACCAGCTTCACAACAAAAGTTTAGCCGTCTTCATCGACTCCGTTACATTCGTTAGTGTATTTGAGATTTAGTGTTTGTCCCAAAGAAACCGTAGTCTTAACCGAAAATCTAGTATTTGGATTTTTACTCGAACTTGAATCAAGAGTTCGAATTTTGACTAACAACCAAATTTACGAATCCTACTTAAGACAAACGTCCCGCAATCGCGGGACGTTCTCATAGTATTCCATTTCTAAGCTTGTTCGATTAAAGCGAATAGTTCAATCCAAAAAGCCAATAACTCTGTGTTGGGCTGTCGACTTCTCCTATTGTAAGCGCTGGATCAACGCCAGGTTGCGCTAGGGCATTGGCAAAGGCCTCTTGCCTATTTCCTCTCAGTCCAAATTCGAAACCTAATCCGATTCCTTTCCAGAAGGTATAGCCAAATGAGTTAATCCATGTCCAATTGCTCAAGTCTCCACTTTTATAACTCTGAAAGGTAGAAAAGTTCGTCTTGAAGTTGATTGCTCCAATCTTTCTGGTATAATCGACCAAGATTTTTGCACCTGTTGACGATTCATAGGCCACATCATCTTCTGCAAAAACGAAGTTGTAGTTCAACGGGTGAATTACAACGACCATATCGGTAATCGGCGTCCAAGTGGCTCCGATACCTAAATCTAGATAACCTGGGTCATTGAAATTATTAATGATCGATGTCCGGTATTCCCCAAGGCCAGAAATGGCGAACTTATCACTTAGCTTGTATCCATAAAGCGAAGTGATATTAAATACGTCGGTAGTACTATTGAAGCTGTCGTCATCGGTGTCGATATCCTTGTTATCGATTTTCACCCATTGTGCATTGATATTTCCAGAATTCCTCCAGAAAAATTTGTCCTTATCCAAGTTGGCAAATCCATTGAGTGTTATCCCTATATTTCCGGCGGAGTTGTTCGGAGTACCTTGTTGGTACCAATTTTTGGAACCGGATAGATTTGCACCTAACGTGCCGAAAATACCTTTCTTCCAACCCGGGAATGCATCTATTTGGCCCTGTAGGGCATCTACTCTTGCCTGTATTACGGCGATAGAGTCTTTTTTAGCAGCTTGTGCTCCTTTTAATTCATCGATGGTCTGACCATAAGTGGTAACGAATGCGAGGGTCGCCGCAATCGTAAGTACGATTTTTTTCATGATAATGTGTTTAGTGTTTGTTTTTGTAAGTGGCACAAAAATACAAATTGTGCATATACCCTTTAGAAAAAATGGGTCATTTTCTTTTGTACAGCGGCACTGAAGAGCATGCCTCTCCGTACATAATGCTTTTGGCAACCGTCTGAACTTTAGCGGTTATCCATATATAAGCATTGGCAGGAATGGGTTTATTACTACACCCTTTAATGATGACGGGTTTGTCAGTAAATGGGGTCATATCGATGTTTTCGATAACGGTTTGAAAGAGCATCGTCTCCAATTGTTCCAAATCGCCCACAAGCGTCTTTTTGGCAAAGGGCTGCAATCTTGAACTCAACAGCATATAGGCCCAGCCGGGAATAATAGCGTCTGACGTACAGCTCAACGCAACATAGGCATCTTGGTATTGCGCCCAATCATGTTCCGCGACGTGATTTCTGAATTCTTTCTCTCGTAAAATCAATCCCTCATAGAGCCAATCCTTGATGTCGATTACAACTCTCTTTCCCTCGGGATAGTAGTCCTCAAGGTTAAAGGTGATCAAGGGGCTTTTGGCAACTCTGTTTATGATTTCGGACATGTTTTCGCAGCTATGTGTTTCCCATTTTTCTAATCAGTCATAGTCAATTTCCCCTCTGGGAACTATCGCCGTCAGTGGGGTATCAGGTGATTGACGCGGTAAGACTAGACTATAGTAGACCCAGTTCCAATTTAGCCTCTTCGCTCATCAAATCTTGGGTCCAAGGAGGGTCGAACGTAATTTCGACCTCGGCATCTTTGACCAGATCTAAGGACTTTACTTTTTCTTCTACTTCTACCGGAAGGGTTTCAGCCACCGGACAATTCGGAGAGGTTAGGGTCATTAATATCTTAACGTCGTTGGCTTCATTGACCAATACATCATATATTAAACCCAGCTCATAAATGTCAACCGGTATTTCCGGGTCATAAATCGTCTTTAGAACGTTTACTATCTTTTCACCGAGTTCTTGGGTATCTATTGTAGTTTCTTCACTCATATCGTTCTTAATTTAACTGTGTTTGATAGGCCACAGCATACAACTTCAGTTGTTTGATCATACTGACCAGACCATTGGCCCGGGTTGGGGACAAATGTTCTTTTAATCCGATTTCATCTATAAAATCAGTATTCGCTTCAATAATGTCTGCAGGCTTCTGATTACTGAACACGCGTATCAATATCGCAATGATTCCTTTGGTAATAATGGCATCACTATCAGCGGTAAAAACGAGTTTGTCCGTCTCTAGCTCAGCATGGACCCATACCTTGCTCTGACAGCCTTTGATGATGTTGTCGTCCGTTTTGTATTGCGCATCGATAAGGGGAAGTGATTTCCCCAATTCAATCATATATTCATACCGTTGCATCCAATCGTCGAACATTGAAAACTCATCAACAATTTCTTCCTGTATGTTTTGTATCTGCATATGCTGTACGTCCTATTTATTTGGTCTCACTTCTACGAAGATAAAGACCGAACAAAAATACGACAAGTTACGGTGGTTTTCAATTGTTTAAGAGAAGGATAACACCTTGGTCAACGTAGCATATTCTTTGCACGTATAACACCCGCGACCAATACATCGACTTCTTCCTTGGTATTATAGAAACAAAAGCTGGCGCGAACGGTACCGGGAATTTGATAGAAATCCATGATGGGTTGCGCGCAATGGTGGCCTGTTCTCACGGCAATACCCAACTTATCCAATATAGAACCGATATCATAGGGATGTATGCCTTCAATATTGAACGATAATACCGAGGTCTTATGTTTCGCCGTACCGTAAATCTTCAATCCTTCGATAGCCAACAGTTGCTCCGTCGCGTAGTCTAACAATTCTTGTTCATAGGTGGCAATGGCCTCAAAACCGATGGAATTCATATAATCAATCGCTGCTCCAAAGGCAATACCTCCGCAAATATTGGGTGTGCCGGCCTCAAATTTGTGTGGCAGATCGGCATAGGTGGTTTTTTCAAAGGTCACCTCCGCAATCATTTCGCCTCCCCCTTGATAGGGCGGTAGTTTATTGAGCCACTCCTCCTTGCCATAGAGCATCCCTTGACCCGTAGGACCACACACCTTATGTGCCGATATGGTATAAAAATCGACATCAAGAGCCTGTACATCGGCAACTAGATGTGGTGCTGCCTGCGCCCCGTCAATGAGTACAGCAGCGCCGACCTGATGTGCTTTTTCGATAATCGCTTCTATGGGATTGATCGTACCCAAGGCATTGGAAATATGGTTGCAGAAAACCAGTTTCGTATGCTCGTTGAGCAGTTCTTCATAGGCGTCCATCACTAGTTCGCCTTTTTGATTCATGGGAATTACTTTTAAGCTTGCCCCGGTTCGCTCGCACAACATCTGCCAGGGAACGATATTGGAGTGGTGTTCCATGGCCGAGACCAAAACCTCATCTCCTCTATCCAACAGGGATGAAAACCCATTGGCGACCATATTGATGCTATGTGTAGTACCCGATGTAAATATGATTTCGTGGGCCTTCGCTGCATTAAAGTGTTTTTGAATGGTAACTCTTGCCTGTTCGTACTTATCCGTTGCTTCTTGCGATAACGCATGCACGCCTCTGTGAATGTTCGCATTGTAGTGCTGATAATAGTCCACAATAACATCAATGACCTGTTGCGGTGTTTGTGAGGTCGCGGCATTGTCAAGATATACCAGGGGTTTTCCATTGACTTCTCGTGTCAGTATGGGGAAATCTTCACGTATTTTCTGTACATCGATCATAGCGAATCAATTAAGCAACAAAGATACCGACTATGCTTTAAAATCAGCTTTAAATCAAAGCTATAATCGATCTAACACGTTATGTTTTACAAGGAGTTCATAAAAAGAGATACCTCGCTGATACCTGTAGGGCCACATTGTAATTCTGTAGGTTACCGGTCAGACCGTTCAAGCGATTTCGAAGACCGACATAAAACCGCGGCTCTACACTAATGGCATCAGTAATGTTCACGCCTAAGCCTGCAACCAGACCATAATCCAATTGAAAATTACCGTTTGTTACCAGACGGTTTTCGGGTATGGTATCATCGCGTTGATCTAGGTTCTTAATTTTGGACACCTGGTTCAACAAAAAACCGAACTGTGGACCAAATGCTACATCGAGGCGGTCGTTCAAGGCGAACTTTCCCAGCACCGGAACAGTAAGATAGTTTAACTGCACATTGGTTCTAAAGTCATTTTCGTCAAAGGGGTCTGAAGGACCGCTTTGCAGGACTTGCAAATCGGAACTAAACTGAAAGCCCTGTGAAGAATACAGCACTGCCGCTTGCAAGGTAAATTTACGACTGAACTCCGATTCCATGACGATACCCCCATGTCCGGAAAAACGGAATTTTATTCCTTCGGTCAAATCCCCTACAATCGATGAATAATTGAGTCCGGCCTGTAGTCCAAATCGGGTCTCTTGAGCCATCACTATTGCACTAAAGAACAGGCAGCTCGAAAAGAGCAATACTATCCGCCGCCCCTTCTTTTTTTTCTGTAACGTCTTAGAGGTCAAACCCTAAGTTTACTCCGAGTTTTTTGGCGATAAGCTTATTGATCCGGGTTTTGAGTTCCGGTATGCGCACACTTTCCAATACATTGTTGGCAAAAGCATACATCAAAAGGGCTCGCGCCTCTTTTTTAGGAATTCCTCGTGATTGTAAATAGAAGAGGGCATCTTCATCTAACTGACCTATCGTACAACCATGTGAGCACTTGACATCATCGGCAAAAATCTCAAGCTGCGGTTTTGTATTGATAGTCGCTTGATCACTAATCAAGATATTGTTGTTCTGCTGAAATGCATTGGTCTTCTGGGCAATTTTGTCGACAATGATCTTTCCATTAAAAACACCTGTTGAACGCTCTCCATAAATTCCCTTGTAGTCTTGATGACTCTCACAATTGGGTTCGATATGATGTACGAGCGTATGATGATCGACATGTTGTTTTTCCCCTAAAATGGTCACGCCCTTCATGGTGGAATCGATGTACTCTCCGTTTTGATAGAAGTTAAGGTTGTTACGGGTCATTTTCCCGCCAAACGAAAAAGTATGGACTTTGACCACGCTTTTATCTTTTTGGTCGATATAGGTATTATCGATCAACGAGGAGTTTTCAGTGTCGTTCTGAACCTTGTAATAATCGATGATAGCATTCTTAGCTGCGAAAATCTCAGTAACGCAATTGGTCAATACCTCATTGGAAGTCAAGCTTTGGTGCCTTTCAATAACCTGTAACTCCGCATTTTCCTCTACAATGATCAGGTTTCTCGGCTGCAACATTAGGGTAGACTCATTACCCGTGGCAAAGTGAATGATTTCCACTGGCTTTTTAGGCATCTTATTCTTGGGAATATAGATATAGGCGCCCTCTCTACTGAATGCCGTATTCAAAGAGGTCAATGACTCGTCTTTTGAAGCGACCTTATTGAAATACACATCGATAATCGGTTTGTACATGTCTTTCGTCAAAGCCGAACTCATCAAGCAAATATCTACGCCATCATGGGTCGTCTCGGAAAGGAAAGAACTATAAATACCATCTACAAAAACGATTTTATAGGTATCTATTTCATTAATGAAATACTTCTTGACGTCTTTGTACTCTATCGCATTGACTTCTTTTGGAAAAATACTGAAATCGACTTTTTGTATTTTGTTCAAGGAAGTATATTTCCACGCCTCATCTTTACGTGAAGGAAAACCTTTCTGTTCAAAATTCTTCATCGCCTCCGTACGTACATCATGTACGGGATGCTCGATGTCGATATTGTTTTCGAACATCATAAAGGATGAAATCAATTTTTCTTTTAAGTCCATGTCTTAGTGGTATTTCGTAATGAATATTAAGTAAATAGTTCTTACGACCTATTTACTTTTCAACTTCATACTTTTAAACTGTTGCTTCTTGCTTGATCCAATCGTAGCCTTTCTCTTCTAGTTCAAGGGCCAGTTCTTTACCTCCTGATTTAACGATTTTTCCATTGTGCAAAACGTGTACATAATCTGGCACGATGTATTCCAATAACCGCTGATAATGCGTAATGACGATGACCGCATTGTCACTGCTCTTCAATTTGTTCACACCATTGGCTACAATACGCAACGCATCGATATCCAAACCGGAATCTGTTTCATCCAAAATAGCCAACTTGGGTTCCAACATCGCCATTTGAAAAATCTCGTTTCGCTTTTTTTCACCTCCTGAAAATCCTTCGTTCAAGGATCTGGATAAAAATTTGCGGTCGATTTCCAACAATTCGGATTTCTCACGGATCAATTTCAGCATTTTATTGGCAGGCATGTCTTCCAACCCTCTTGCCTTTCGAGATTCATTGATGGCTGTTTTCATGAAATTCGTCACGGAAACACCTGGTATCTCCACGGGGTACTGAAATGAAAGAAATACACCTTTGTGTGCCCGTTCCTCGGGAGCAGCATCTTCTAAATCCTCACCATCAAGTGCTACTGTGCCCTGGGTGACCTCGAATTCTTCCTTACCTGCTATTACAGAGGCCAAGGTGCTCTTGCCCGAACCGTTCGGGCCCATAATCGCATGTACTTCCCCGGCGTTTACTTCGAGGTTAATTCCTCTTAAAATCTCTTTATCCTCTACACTCGCGTGCAAGTCCGTAATTTTCAACATGGTGTCTTAATTTAAATATTCAGGTGCCTTAGGCATCTTATTAAAATCTTCTTTTTGGTGTTGTAAATACACTTTTGCTTCTTTTTCTGCGGCAAATGCTTCAAATGCCTCCATACTTTTTAACGTTTGGTCCACATCAAAGTTGAAAATGGGTATGCGTTTGTGCTCCCTATTTTCATAGAGATGATATAGATCTCCTGATAACAATGTTGGTCCAGTCTGTGGTAGGTCAAGGTAAAGTACCTGATGTCCTGGCGTGTGTCCTGGCATTGATTTGATGACCACCGTTCCATCACCAAAAACATCAAAGTCACCGCTTAACTTTTTCACTGAAGTCAGTTCTTTTATGGCGTTATAATTATCGGCATTGTTTTGTTGTGATTCTTCGCTTGTAATGAAATCATGTTCCGCTTCCTGCACTAGCCAAGTTGCATTTTTTAAGGTGTTGGCGTGCCCGCTATGGTCAAAATGTGTATGGGAAAGGGCGATGTATTTAAAATCTTCAGGAGTCATCCCAATCGATTTCAATTGGTTGACCAAGGAGTCTTTTCGAGAAACGGTAAATGCCCCGCTAGGGTCGGTAAAAGGTTCTGGCAAACCTACCAAGCCTTCTGGTAGCCCTGCATCCCACATTAAATTTCCATCAGGATGGCTCACCACATAAAAGGCGTCGGAGAACTCTTTGGTCTGCCCTTGATAGGTGGTGTCTTGGGAAAATAACTCTAGGTTATTTACCATCACCGTGCCCCCGTCAAAGGTGTAGAGCTTCACATCGGTTTTTTCTACCGCCACTTGTTCTGGGGACTCGGTATTTTCTTTTTTGGTTTCCTTGCAGGCGACAATGGTAATTATCAAGAAAAGGTATACTAGTTTTTTCATATTTCGTTTATCCTACGGATCCTTCCAAACTAATTTCCAAAAGTTTCTGTGCCTCTACGGCGAACTCCATCGGGAGTTTGTTCAGTACTTCTTTACTAAATCCGTTTACGATCAAGGCAATGGCTTTTTCGGTATCTATTCCGCGCTGATTGCAATAGAAAATCTGATCTTCACCAATTTTACTTGTGGTCGCCTCATGCTCTATTTGAGCGGTTTTGTTTTTTGCTTCGATATACGGAAAGGTATGAGCGCCACATTCATTACCCATCAGCAAGGAATCGCATTGTGAAAAATTACGTGCATTTTCGGCACGGCTATTGACCTGTACCAATCCGCGGTAACTATTCTGGGATTTTCCTGCCGAGATTCCTTTAGAGATAATGGTACTCTTTGTGTTTTTGCCCAAATGCACCATTTTGGTACCCGTATCCGCCTGTTGGAAATTGTTCGTTACGGCAATGCTGTAAAACTCACCGACCGAATTGTCCCCCTTTAGCACGCAACTAGGGTATTTCCATGTAACAGCGGAACCAGTTTCCACTTGAGTCCATGAGATTTTTGAATTCTTCTCGCACAACCCCCTTTTTGTTACGAAGTTGTATACACCCCCTTTTCCTTCACTATCCCCGGGATACCAGTTTTGTACCGTTGAGTATTTTATTTCCGCGTCGTCTAGGGCGATCAGCTCTACCACAGCGGCATGCAATTGGTTCTCATCTCGTGAAGGTGCTGTACAACCCTCTAGGTAACTGACATAACTGCTGTCGTCAGCGATGACCAAAGTTCGCTCAAACTGACCTGTGCCCCCTTCATTGATCCTAAAATATGTGGAGAGTTCCATGGGACATCTAACTCCTTTGGGTATGTAACAAAATGAGCCATCAGTAAACACGGCCGAATTCAAGGCCGCATAAAAGTTATCGGTTTTAGGAACTACCGTACCCATGTATTTTTTCACCAACTCGGGATGCTCTTGAATTGCTTCAGAAATAGGCATAAAGATGATTCCCTTTTCCGCCAAGGTCTTTTTGAAGGTCGTTGCCACGGAAACGGAATCTACTACGATATCGACTGCCACATTTTGCAATCGCTTTTGTTCATCGACGGAAATACCCAATTTTTTGTACATGGCCAATAACTCTGGATCCACATCATCTATAGATTTGTTCGGATCGGCGGCCTTAGGAGCGGAATAGTAGCTTATTGCTTGAAAATCGGGTTTCTCGTAACGCACATTGGCCCATTCAGGTTCTTCCATACCTTCCCAAATACGGAAGGCTTCCAAACGCCATTCAGTCATCCATTCGGGCTCATTCTTCTTTTTGGAAATCGCACGGACGATCTCTTCGTTCAAACCTTTCGGAAAGGTATCCGACTCAATATCCGTATAGAACCCATATTCATATTCCTTGGTCTCGAGCTCCTTCTTTAATTCTTCTTCAGTATACGCCATCTTCCTAGTGTATCAATGGTTTAATGCAGCAATATGAATTGTTACATTGATTCATTTTCAAATTATTTTACTTACAACGAAAAGCTCTCCCCGCAGCCGCAGGTACGTTGGGCATTGGGGTTGTTGAACACAAAACCCTTTCCGTTGAGTCCACCCGAATATTCCAAGATAGTCCCGACCAAATATAAAAAGCTCTTTTTATCTACGATGATACGCACATCATTGTCTTCAAAAAGTTTATCGGTTTCCCCTACCTGATTGTCAAAATTCAGCTCATATGATAGTCCGCTACATCCTCCACTTTTGACCCCGACACGCACAAAGTCCTTGTTCGCATCAAAGCCTTCTTCCGTCATTAGGCTGATGACCTTGGTTTTCGCCGTTTCAGATACCTGAATCATTCTTAATTGGATTTAATCTAAATAGTTAGCAAATATACGCCATTCGTCGCTTTTTAACACACTTACTAACATTAATATAACAAATGTGGGAATAGGGGTTTTCTATAGCATATTTTGGAAAGAAAGAGATACGCTTAAGCTATAAAATTAGGGCTTCAATTGCCCAGGTATCCGCATTACTTCATCTTTATGACTACTATATCGGATGCTCCTTTATTTGATATTTCCATGAAATCGGCACTTGCCATTTCACCTACGAGAACTATAGCCCCAGAGGAAGTTTCCAAAGCATCGAACCCAAAGTCGAGTCCGCTACCGCCAAAAGACTTCTGCCAGACCATCTCACCCTGGGCATCAGTCTTAAGGAGCCAAATGTCATTTTCACCGGCGTTCAAGTTGGCATCTCCATCACTGCTTTTTGAATTTCCGGAGATGATAAACCCGCCGTCCTTACTTGTGGTTACGCTTTGGGCATCGTCGAATTGTGTACCGCCGAAAGAACGGTTCCAAAGGAGATTTCCGTCTCCATCGACCTTAATCAGCCAGATGTCCGATTCACCGTGATTCTCTGAAATATCTACATCGGCACTGAACGTATTTCCTATAATGACATAGCCTCCATCGGTTGTCTTGGCAATATCTTGTGCCCGTTCGATACCAGTACCCCCAAACGTTTGTTGCCATACCAATTCTCCACCCTCATCTATTTTGACCACCCAAAAGTCATAACTGCCTCGGGAATTATTGATGTCAAAGTCATCACTCTCTGTAAAACCTGCCATCACATAGCCACCATCATCGGCCCTAACTGCGGCATGGGCCCGGTCATTATTGGTGCCGCCATAATAGCCACGCCATTGTACCTTTGCCTTACTATCGATTTTTGTACCCCAGAATTCACCAACACCGTGGCTGGCAATAGTGTTTCTTTTCTCGGTATTTCCATCCGCTCGGGCCGAAGTAATATCCAAAAAGCCAGTAAAAAAGAATCCACCATCACCGGTATCCAAAATATCATAGGAATGGTCATGACCGGAAAAACCATAACTTTTTTCCCATTCGATTACTCCTTGAGCATCTACTTTTAAAATCCAATTGTCATGAAACCCGTTATTGACACTACCATCGCCATCATCACTCATCGCATAGCCCGTTAGGGCATAGCCTCCGTCTTGCGTCTGCACCAGGCCTTGCCCACGATCATCCTTGCTACCACCATATGTTTTGCTCCATTGCAGTTCACCTTGGGCATCGAGTTTTGAAAGCCAATAGTCGTTCACCGCCAAAGTTTTGCCTTGCAAATCCCCGTCGGTACTGTTGGAGTAGCCCAAAATTGCATAGCCTCCGTCCGAGGTTTCAATGATGGCCCGTGCCGTATCCTCGCCCGAACCTCCATAAGATCTCACAAATTCCAATTCCCCTAAAAAAGCGGTTTGGGGTTCTTGCTCGGTGGATACCACCTCAAAATCCTTTGAACAGGAAATCAAAAACAAGAAAAGACCGAAAAAAAGAAGGGGTTTCATCAATTTGATTTTTTGATCACGAACAAACCGGAATTAATATCACTTACGATAATGTTACCACTTTCAAAATAGGGATAAACACTCCACACCCCACTGAATTGTGGGCCGTTTGAACTGGTGAACGTATCGAAGAAGTGTGTTTCGGAAATCGACTTATCGGCTATACCGGAAATATCCAGAATACGTACTCCAGCCGTATAGTTCGATAAAAAGTATTCATTCCCCTTGACATAGCCATTGTGGTCAATGGCCGTTGTCGGCCCCGCATAAGAGTCGTGAAGTACGGGATTGTCTAAATCGGTAAAATCGAATAACAAAGTTCTCGTGTTGAAACCGAAATCGATTTCATCGACCTCATCCCCTAAAATAAAATACTGTTGATCTTCCGAAAACCATCCTTGGTGTGTATACGCTCGATTTGGATACGATACCGATGAAATGTTCGTAGGGTTTTCTTTATCAGTGACGTCTGCTATAATGACCACATTTTCGTTTGAACCTATATAGATTTCCCTTCCGGTATAATCGGCATCGGGACCGTTATAAGTAACCACTTGAGCATCATGCGAATAGCCATTATCACCATAACCTCCCGCCCCAACCGGATTTTTCGGGTCTTGGATGTTGATGAAATGGGCTCCCCCATTAAAAGCGTCGCCCCGATCGGTACCGACCACGTACGCGAAACCGGTATCCTCATTGATCACGATATTATGCGCATTGCCAAATCCGTCATAACTGGCGTCCGCATCAAAAGTCTGCGGAGGGTTTGAAATAGTTCTCAAGCGGGTCAGGTCAAAGATCTGCATACCATGCCCAGAGGCCTCGGACACCACAAATGCATGATCTTGATATACCTTGATGTCACGCCAGCCACTGGAAACGGTTGCCGTGGGTAGCTTGCCCAAATAGCGCATATTGTTTGGGTCGGAAATATCGATAAAAGCCGTGCCATTGTCCAGCCCCATAATCGCGTATTCTTTTCCAGAGGCACTATCGGTCCACCCCCAGATGTCATTTCCCCTGCCGGCATCCATGTCCGCTAGATTTACCCGGCCAACAAGGTCTAGGCCATTACAAGGATAAATTCCTGCCATACCATTTTCACAAGGAAATGGTTCTCCGGTATCCGTATTGGCAGATTGATCCATAAGCTGAGGTTCGCTGTCCGATGCGTTATCGTCATTGCTACAAGCAAAAATCAAAAAGGACGTTACTAAGAGAATTGGAATTTTTCGCATATTGATCGTTAAAGTAGGACTAAGTTATTGTGTTTTCAAAGAAGGTCCCATTTTGTTTATAACAGCTAACATCGCAATGACCCTATACTATATGACGAAAATTAATACGAAATATTTCACTCGATGTGATTTTTTCCCAAATTGGAAACCATTTTGGTGATTCGCCCTATTTTTGCATTATGTTAGCTGACAAACACCAAGAACGTACATCACTTGAACAATTAGGTGAATTCGGTTTGATCGACCACTTGACCCAAAAGTTCCCTACCGCTCAAGAATCCACTCTTAAAGGTATAGGGGATGATGCTGCCGTCATCAACCACAAAAACCAGACCGTAATTTCCACGGATCTATTGATAGAAGGGGTTCATTTTGATTTGAGCTATATGCCCTTGAAGCATTTGGGCTATAAGGCCGTCATGGTCAATTTGTCGGACATCTACGCGATGAATGCCCTAGCCACGCAAATCACGGTTTCCATTGCCGCCTCCAATCGTTTTCCATTGGAAGCCCTTGAAGAACTGTACGAAGGTATTGCCCTCGCCTGTAAAAAATACGGGGTTGATCTCATCGGAGGTGATACCACCTCATCAACCAAAGGATTGCTGATCAGTATTACCGCCCTGGGCGAACATCTAGAAGAGGAAATCACTTATAGAAGTGGGGCCCAACCGAATGACCTGTTGGTGGTTTCCGGAGATCTTGGAGCAGCTTATATGGGACTTCAAGTACTGGAACGCGAAAAAGAGGTGTTCAAAGTGAACCCGAACAACCAGCCTGATCTAGAACCCTACTCCTACATTGTAGAGCGACAGCTAAAACCAGAGGCCCGAAAAGATATCGTAGAACTTTTGAAACAATTGGAGGTAAGGCCGACAGCGATGATCGACATTAGTGACGGACTCTCCTCGGAAGTTTTGCACCTCTGTAAACAAAGTAAGGTAGGTTGTAATCTATACGAAGACAAAATTCCTTTGGATCCCACCGTAATTTCAGCTACCGAAGAATTCAAAATCGATAGTACCACCGTGGCCTTGAGCGGAGGGGAAGATTATGAATTGCTCTTTACCATCGGTCAAAAAGATTTTGACAAGATTAAAGGGAACCCTAATCTTACGGTAATCGGCCATATGACGGATGCTTCCGAGGGGGCGCATCTCATTACGCGTAGCGCTACCAAAATTCCGCTAACGGCCCAAGGATGGAGTTCGTTTTCGGAAAGCGAGTAATGCTGTATCTTACGGCAGAAATATATATTCTATTCGTTGGAATTTATTCTAAATGCAGGTTTGGGCGTAGGCACCCTAATGTTCTTGTTACTGCTTTTCAAGCGAAACAAGAAGCAGGGCGACCTTTACTTTTTAGGATGGATTTTGGTTACTTTGGGTCAAATTGCCTTTTATGAGGTGACCATCTACCGTTTTGCAATCGAAGGCTTTTTGGCGATTGTGGTTTTTGGATTGCCCTTGCTGGGTGCACCGATGTTGTTTCTTTACATCCAATCACTGACCGGACATCCGATTACCCCAAAACTACTCATCACACACTTGGGGGTCTATGTGGCCTATGTACTGCTCTTTTTTGCATTACAACAGAAAGATGACATCACGCTCATCGCTATCAACGGCTTTTTTGAACCTACCGCACAGTCTCCTTGGTGGATGTATCATTATGCCGTTCCCCTAGCTATTTCAGGATTGGTCTACTGCACATGGGATTTGGTGCTCTTGAATACGCACCGAAAACGCATTCGCGATTTCTTTTCATTTGAAGAAAGGATCAATCTGAAATGGGTAAGCTATATTGTGAATTCCTATTTCATGTTATTTCTGTCTACCTCATTTCTAGTGTTCGGAGCTGTTCAATTTCAACTGTTTCCCATTGAAAAAGCATTCGCCTTCGTTGCCATTTGCCTTAGCTTCATGATGATCGCCTTTGGGTTTTATGGATTTCGGCAGACAGCGGTTTTTTCCAACAGGGAATTCCAACAACTGACAAGTTCAAACTCAGTAGATACGACAGCCCGGAAAGCCTCGTATTCCAAATCGGGACTAACACCGGAAAAAGTCAAAAGCTTGGCTCACAGATTAAAGACTTATATGGAAACTGAAAAGCCCTTTCTAAACGAAGACCTCAGCCTGCCCTTATTGGCCGAACAAAGTGAAATCTCAAGGCCTTATCTTTCCCAAATTATCAACCAAGAGTATCAGATGAATTTTTATGATTTTGTCAATCGGTATCGTGTCGAGGAGGCCAAAGAGCGTTTGATTTCGGAAGACCATAAGCATCTATCCGTTTTGGGCATCGCCTTTGATTGTGGATTCAAGTCAAAATCGTCATTCAATCGCTATTTTAAAAAATACTCCGGTGTTTCCCCCTCCGAATTCAAAAATCAACCTCAGTAATCGGTTTCAGCCTATGGGTTGGGTCGCCTGTCTATCACATTTTCTAGAGTTTTGACCAAAAAACAACTCTCATGGAAAATTTCGATTTCTGGCATAAGGTAAACATCCTCATTCATGTCACTTGTGGTCTCATTGCATTATGTATCGCGATTATCGCTCTAACTACTCCGAAAGGAGGAAAAGCACATCGAATCAGCGGCAGGCTTTTTCTATACTTTCTGTCGGTCGTTATTGTTACGGGTCTATTTGGGGTTTTTGTCTTTAAGGTAAACCAGTTTCTAATTGTGGTTACCGTACTCAGTGGGTATAACGCCTATTCAGGTATACGGGTACTACAAAACAAAACCAACAAGATCAACAAACAGGATATTCTGGTGGCTATCATGACCGTATCTACGGGAATCTATTTTTTGTACTATATCAAGAAAATCGGTTTTTTTTGGTCGCCCATTGTCGTGTATAGTACGCTAGGTGCTCTATTCTTCATTATCTCGTATGACCTACTTCGGTATTTGATCCCACAAAAAAAGTATGGAAAGCTGTGGCTTTATGAACATATATATAAAATGGTCGCGGCCTTTACTGCGCTCTTGTCCGCTGCAACAGGTACGATATACGATGAATTCCAACCTCATAGTCAATACCTACCCTCAGCTTTCGGTATGTTAATGGCACTATCATTTATACTGTATTTTTACAGAAAAAATAGGTTGTCCCGAAAATGAAACGGCTTTACAAAAGAATCAAGGTAGCAACGCTAGTGTTCGGAATGGGATGCTTTTTTGCTTGCGGACCCCTACCGAAACTGTCTAAAGCCGAAAAACGGATTATACGGGATGTTGTACGCGCACCGGTACCGGAAATAGTTCGGGGAGAGACCGGTTTGGCCATCTCAAAAGACCATTCCATTTGGTACGAGCGAATTCGACCTGACCCACCTAGCAAAGGGGTTATCATGCTTATTATGGGCAATGGAAATGATGCCTTAAGTTGGCCAGCAAGTTTCGTTTCTGCCTTGATAGCGGAAAACTATGAGGTCGTTCGTTTTGACCATCGCGGGACAGGTTTATCCACCTCAACTAAAAAATGGAAAAAGAAAGACCCCTATTCATTAGATGATATGGCCGACGATGTCATTGCTATTTTGGATACCTTGAACGTCCAAAAAGCACATATTGTAGGAGCATCCATGGGCGGTATGATCGCCCAAATAGTGGCCATCGAACATCCCAATAGAACTGCAAGCCTGACCTCTATCATGTCATCGGGCGATGTACTGGACCCAGAACTACCACCCATGTCAAATAAGGTAGTTCCTAAAATGGTGGGCGCGATTCTCAAATATGGCTTTTTCGGAAATAAAAAAGGACAGATCAAACGCCAAATCGTTCAGAAAAAAATCTTAATGGGCAAGGCGACCGGAGCCATCGCCATAAAACCCATGGCCGAAGCATCACTATACAACCTAAGGAAAAGGGAGGGATATAAATTACTATCGGCACGGCACCACTATGAGGCCATCCTGAATGCTAGTTCAAGATATGAGGCCCTTTCTGAACTGGAAATCCCGACTTTACTGATTCATGGAGTACAAGATCCAGTCATTCCGATATCGCATGATAAGAAACTTGCGACATTGATGCCTCAAGCTGATACACTTTGGATAGCGAATATGGGTCATGATTTTCCTGAAGCTGCGTTGCCTCAAATTGTCAGAACAATGATTTCGAATTTCGAGTAGTCCCTTAAGTCAGGGCTATCCTTTGTGCGATCCGAGGTTTGTAGCACACAAACCAGTATGTTTATTTTATCGGTGAAATATGGAGGTTCCCTTAATTGTGCTAAAAATTAGGCGAAAACCATTCTAAAGTATAAACATGTCAAGGGATATGAGTTCATCTAAAATCATTTTTTTCTTCTACATTTATGTTTTGACCGACGATTCATACCAAAAATGATTTTTCAAAGCTTCCCAAATTTCAATATTTATAGTTCGCCATTACTCATACTTTCCGTTCAAGGACTCATTTTTGCCTTTTTACTGTTCAAAAGATATCTTGATAAGAAGGCCTTATCAGACATTTTACTAAGCCTGATTATATTAATTACATGCTACCATAGAACAACCTATACTATTGGCTTCATGGATTGGTACGATACCTATCAAAATACCAAGATCAATTACTACGTGGTGGACCTATCTATGATTTTAGCTCCCTTACTCTATTTTTACGTACGGTCCGTCACCTGTTCAGCATTCAAGATTTCCCGAAAGCATAGTGTACATTTCATTCCGTGGTTGATCTTCCTTTTCATCAAAATCCTAATCCTTTTTAGCGATGCTTCCTCGCCTGATTTTGATTCCGTTCAAAATGGGGAAATGGTCATTAATTTTCAGTGGAAATACCTTGATCCCATTGTCTACTTATTTTCGATGCTGCAGATGATTGTTTATTTGGCACTGACCTTTCAATTGTTCTATGCCTACAGACAGAAAATCAAGGACTTTTTTTCAAATACCTATAGCGTTGAACTCAATTGGTTGAGAAATTTTCTTTATATCTATGCTTTCCTGTTTCTTTTTAATAGTGTTCAGACTATTGTGAATGAGCTCATCGTTGATCTGAAGTGGACACAGGAGTGGTGGTACCACTTCTTTTCGGCTATTCTGATCATTTATATCGGCGTCAAGGGCTATTTTACGCCAGTAGGTAATTTAAAAGCCCTAGGCTTTGAATATCTTGACTTTGGCTTTAGTCAAAAAAAAGAGGATACTACGAAGCATACTATAGCGGTCAACAAAAAGGAAGAACTCTCTCCCAAACTTGTAAAGACCAAGGAATTTCTGTCTTCCTATATGCAAAATGAAAAACCATATCTAGATCCTGATATGACGTTGGTTACCCTTGCAAAGCAATTGGATGTATCTCGTGAAGAGCTCTCGGAGGTCATCAATAAAGGCTTTCGTTCAAAATTCAACGACTTCATCAACGGGTATCGCATAGAAGCGATAAAACAGATGTTATCTGAAAACAAACAGGCCGAGCTCTCTTTGACCGGAATTGCCTATGAGTGTGGTTTCAATAGTAAAGCGACCTTTAATAGGGTGTTCAAAAAAATGACTCGATTATCACCTTCCGATTTTATAAACACTTTAAAATAAGTTAGTTACATAATTTAAGACGTCTCAATTCGTGGGTGAGGCCCTATTGCCACGAATTGAAACGCCTGTCTTTCCTTTGTTTTGCAATTTTGACCTGTCGAACAAAAAAAGATATCATATGAAACGTTTATTTGAAAAACTAATCACCCCAGTCACTCAACCTTCAAGAATAGCCGACAGTGTTATTGCCTTACCGCGTATTCTTTGCGGACTTCTTTTAGCTTTTGATTTCGGAGCTTCAAAATTCGGAATGCCTTGGACCTCTCCTGAACGTGATTTGTCATTATTTGAGGTATCGAATTGGTTTGTAGAAGACATCGCCCAATACGGAGGTCTCTTTGCCTTGAGTCCTGTTTTCTTTGCCTGGCTTGGGGCCGCAAGTGAAGCAATCGGAGGTTTGTTTCTTGCCTTGGGGCTCAAGACCAGAGTAGTATCTCTTTGTATCTCTTGTACCATGATGGTCGCAATTTTTTTCCAACAATGGGATCAAGGCGTATGGGGAATGCTTCCAGCCATGGGTTTCTTATGGGTATCCCTTTACGGCATCGTTCTTGGATCAGGTCGATTTGGATTGGATTATCTCATCGGCAAAAGTCTTGAAGAAAATAGAATTCTTACCACCCCTTTAATACAGTTAGATCAGCTTCAAAAATCGTCCAATAGTAAGGCCCCGTCCAAGACCATTGCAGTTCTAATTCTATTATTGACCACAATTCATCTAACCGCCCAAAACCAACAGGTTATTTTTAAAGTGGACATGAAGGGTGTCGCCACGGCTACAAATGTCGGAATAAGGGGAAGCGAGCGTCCGCTCTCCTGGGATGAAAACTTTATACTAACCGATACCGACAATGATGGTATCTACGAGGCCACTATTAATTTTAAAACGGCAAAAAAGAATGTCAAATTCAAATTCACAAATGATGGTAAAGAAGAATTACAAGGTGCTGACAATAGAGTGGTATGGTTCAAGGATGAACCCGTAATCATTAACGCCACGTTTAACGAGTTTGAATACTACACCCCTGAACAACTTGAGAAACTGGTGTATACAAAGTCTCAAATCAAAGAAGATATTGCGGTCTTGAAGGAAGTACTACAATACATACACCCTAACATTTATAAATACAGAGATTCTTTAAGCCTGCAGGATGATTTTCAAGAATTGGAAAGCCAAATACTGGCGAATCCCACATTGACCGACACCTATAAGCTCGTTTCAAAATTTGCTGCAAAAGTGAAGTGCAGTCATACATTTACCAACCCATGGAACCAATCAAGCAGTGTAGAGAAGGCGATTTTCAATCAGCCCGATAAAATTCCTTTTACTTTTAATAGGTTAGGAAAAAGGTTGTTCATCGACAAAAATGCCTCTGAAAACGAAGCGCTTAAAAAAGGCCTGGAAATCGTACGCATCAATGGGGTCGCTTCGGAGGAACTCATGACCCGCTTAGCACAGTACACCACTTCCGACGGTAACAACTACGAAAAGAAATTAGAGCGCCTACTCACTGATGGCACGGAGAAATTCTCGATGTTCGATATCTTCTATCCGTTGGAATTTGGAAGTACCGAAAAATTTGAACTGGAGCTTGCTCCCCCGAATGCTCAAGAGATCATCAAAGTTTCGGTCAAGGCAATATCAAAAACCAACCGAACCAAAATCCTGGAAGAACGTTACGGAAAATTGGAAAGTTCTGTAAAAGATGGATGGAGTTTTGAACTCCTAAGTGATAAAATCGCCCGATTATCCATAAAATCCTTTGCGGTACAGCGCAACGAGTTTGACTGGAAAGCCTTTCTCGACAATGCCTTTGATGAAATCAATGACAAGGGAGTTACGGATTTTATAATCGACATCCGCGGAAATGAAGGAGGTCAAGGTGAAGTCGGCAAATATATTCTGCAAAGACTTATTCAAACCCCTCTTGAGTTACCTGAAATGATTTTGTCCGTGAGATACAAAAAAATTCCTGCAAGATTTAAAAAGCATATCAGTACTTGGGCCAAAGCGCCTTACGATTTTACCGGTCAAATAAGACAAGAAAAGGAGGGTCGTTTTTACTTGGATAGTAAAGATAGGATAGTGAAGAAAGTGTACAAACCCAGAAAAGATGGCTTTAAAGGGCAAGCCTATCTGATTACCGATGCCTCCAATAGTTCAGCTACCCACCTAATGGCCATGTACGCCAAGCAAATTGAAAATATAACCCAAGTAGGGCAAGAAACCGGAGGAAATCAACAAGGCACCAACGGAAACTACATGTTCTTTTTAAGGTTACCGAATACCAGAGTTGAATTGGACATTCCGGTTATGGGGCAACAAGTGCAGTCCAACGCCAAAGAAATCTTTGATGGCGGTGTACAACCGCATATTCTTGTAGAAAAAAACACGGTGGATTTCGCCAATGGAATAGACACCGAATTAAACGCAGTCTTAGACCTAATACATAAAAACTAAAGACGGTCCCAACCACAAAAATCCAACTGTTCGACTAGCGGAAGTAAGGTGTTTTGGGGTACTAAAATAGAAGGAGAGCGCTCGTCATAAAAATCGTTAAGAAAGACAAACATGAAGTGGTCTAGCAGTGTTCAAATATGCAAAAGAGAATATCCTCTTGATAAAAACTTTGGACATCATTTTTTATTGGGTGTGGGTTTCGGCCTATGGATATTCTCATTTTTGTGGCTTTCCGATGCTTTTGAACTCTATCAACTTTCGAGTGCCGAGAAGTTCAAAAGACTTTTGGCCTATGCCTGTGTCGGCTCGCTCAGCTACACTATATCCCTAAGTTACCAATACCAACGTACAAGGTTTAAAAAACAATGGGTTTTTCTAAATGAGACCGTGTTGCTGTTGGTTGCATGTACGTTCTCTTCCTTTTCAGTGTATGGCATTTTTCTTTTTTTCGGCAACGAGAATCCGGTATCGCTTTATTTTATGAACTACCTAACCGATGTCTACTTACCATCTTTGATTATCATTCTACCCTATTTAATTGGAGGTCGATTGCTACTCGGAAAATTCAATCCCCCAAAGGAGAAGAACCTGTTGAAGAACCCTATGTACGTCATCAAAACCAGTACCGACAATCTGGTCATTGAGTTGAAGCCTGACCAACTCATCTATCTAAAAGCATCGGGCAACTATGTTGAAGTGCATTATCTCGATTCTTCGCATTTAAAAAAGAAGATTTTGAGGGCGCGGTTGGCGGATATCGCCGCGCAGTTTCCCCAACTCTATAGAACACACCGGTCGTATTTGATCAATACGCTTTTCTTTAAGGGCTTTATCAAACAGAAAACAAACCTGTTTGTTGATTTAAGTTATGGCATCAAGATTCCGGTAGCACGAAACATGAAAACAAAAGCACTAAAAGACTTACCGTTCAAAACAAAAACGTGACCGTTCGTCACAAATTCGAAAATCCCCTTAAATCAGTAAGAACTAGCATTAAATTTAGCACAGTAATCTGATTACACCTAAAAGGTCGTTTGAAAGAATCTTTCGCGAACGTCTATGAAGAAAAGACTAGGTCTTACTGATTATATCAATAGTAATTTTTAGTACCGCCGAGTATTTTGATATGATAAAATAGTTTAGTTCATGAGTTCAAATATGTGGTACAACATAAGACCCGATCGTGCTATAAAAAGGATACAACTCCTTTTCCGTAAAGTCAAGTTTCCAAGCCTGAATACCATAGTTGCCTCAAATGCCCTTTTACTCAGTGCCTGCGCGCTCTATATTTCAATTCAAGAAGTTAGAATAATGAGAACACAGCAAAAGGCCACCATGTTTCCGTATCTGACAATTACAAAAACATACAATTCCGATGGTTATGGCATCATCATAAAGAACAGTGGCAATGGTCTGGCCAAAATCAATTCGTACCAAGTATATACTGACAGTATACACTTTAAGGATTGGTTTGATGTACTGCAAACCTTGTCTCCTGAATCCAAGATAAATTATAGTATGATCAATACGGTAGGTAGTATTCAAAATGAAATGATTACCCCCGAAGAAAAGCTCAATCTGATTTTTTTAAGATGGACCGACGAGACCCGATTGTTTGAAGAATTCTTGGATACGCTAAAAATACGGATATGCTATTCATCACTACTTGAAGAACACTGGGTAGTTACCGACAACAACACCAGCACCCTTATCAACCGGTGTGCTGTTGAAATGGAAAAAGAATTTGGGTTATAAGATCATGGGAACCAACTTATCAGTGAGATTTTTTCCAATACTCCTATTGCTCTTTGTTTTGGTCTCCTGTGATTTTCGAGAGCAACGAAAAGCGGCACCACCCATTGCTATACCCATATCGACGGAAGTGCCTGTATTTGCCATTTTAGGCACGTTTCATTTTGCCGGCTCTAGTGACTTCAGTGCTATTGTTATGGATAGTATTTATTCCGAAAAAAGACAAAGAGAAATTGATGAAGTCATACTCCGGTTAAAACAGTTTCATCCCACAAAAATAGTCGTGGAGCGAGAACCGTCTTTGAATGATTCATTGACAAAAATGCTGAATGCTTACTTAGAAACCCCTCACCAACTGCCTAAAAATGAATTGTATCAGTTGGGCTTCAAGTTGGCTGCTGCATCGGGTTTGGACGCTGTCTACGGTGCGGACTACCAAATGGAATTTGATGACGTCGCATTTTCGAAGTATTTATCGGATAATCAGCTCTTGGAAAAGTTTGAGCACATCATTAAGAAAGCCCAAAATTTTACGGAACGTAGAACACGATTACTAAAACACAGTGCCCTTTTGCCGGTATTGATCGATTTAAATGAAAGTCGATCCAATGCATTCAATAAAGGGCTATATACCGATCAGATTTTGAATATCTCCGATAATCCGGAAGGGTTAGAAGTAGAAATAGTTACCAATTGGTTGAAAAGGAATTTACACATCAAAAAGAATCTAGACGCTTTGCTAACCAAACATGAGAGAGTCATTCTGATCATGGGAGCAGGGCACAAGGCTATTCTAGAAGATTTCTATAAGAACAGTCCGTTGGTCAAATACATTTCCATTAATGACTACCTAAAACAACATGGGGATTAGGATATGAATCTGTCCGAACTAAAATCAAAACCACTCTAATGCCACACATAAGATCAGAAATGAAAAAAGAAATAACCCTAGCGCTTTTGGCCATGTTGCTGCTCTTGTCTTGTAACTATGAGATTCAGTCAAGTGATTCCGAAAAAGCCAACTCTCAAATAGATCAGAACAAGTCTACCAAAATTGATAGGCTCCTAGAAACGTACGAGGAGCGCCTTGGCTTTAGCGGTTCTGTTCTGGTCGCTGAAAATGGAAAAGTGATCTATAAAAAGGGCATTGGTTATGCCAATAAAGAGCTTGAAGTTCTCAATATGCCTAACACGAAACACAGGATCGGTTCTTTGACCAAACAGTTTACCGCAATGATGATTCTGCAATTGGTGGAGCAAAAAGTAATCGAACTTGATGCGACCATCAATACGTACATTTCTGATTATCCAAGAGCGGGAGGGAATGAAATTACGATTCACCATTTATTGACCCATTCCTCAGGAATACCAAGGTTCCGATTAAAGAACTACAGAGACCCTTATACTCCGCAGGAACTTTTAGCCCTCTGGGACGATTCAGGTCTTGATTTTCGGCCCGGCAGTCAATTTACCTACAGTAACCCTGGTTACTTTTTGCTAGGTGTGATTATTGAAAGAGTAACCAAAAAATCTTACGAGCAAGTTCTACAAGAGCGGATTTTAGGTCCTTTAGGCATGAAAAATAGCGGATATGACCGTCACAACACTTTACTTAAAAATCGATCCTCCGGTTATGTTAAAAAAGGAATTGGCTATGAAAATGCTGGGTATACAGATATGACGGTTTCTTATTCGGCGGGAGCGATGTATTCAACGGTGGAGGATATGTACCGCTGGGATCAGGCCCTTTACTCAAATAAAATACTATCGCCAAAATACACAGCCCTCTTGTTTGAGTCACATATTGCTGGTTTAGGCAGATTCTATGGCTATGGTTGGTTCAATTCAAAATACCCTATCGGCAATACCAAAGATAGTATCAAAGTGCTTGAACACAGTGGGGGAATTCAAGGATATAGTGCGCGAATTACCAGAGTTCCATCCGATAAGAACCTCATTATCATACTTAGCAATGTTCAAGGCACCGAAACCAGACCAATGACCTACGCCATTAACGGTATTCTTAAAGAAAAATCCTATGATCTTCCTAAAAGGTCATTTGCCGACGGTTTGTCAAACATCATATCTCAACAGGGGCTTGATGCTGGAATCGTTTTTTATCGAAATCAGAAAACCTCCGACCAGTTTGAGGTAAAGGAGCGGGAAATGAACAGTCTGGGATATGACTTCCTTGAAGCGGAAAAGCTCCATATCGCCCTTGAAATTTTCAAGATGAACACCGACTTGTTTCCCGAATCTTCAAATGCCTATGACAGTCTGGGAGAGGTACATGCACTCCTTGGAAACAAGGATAAAGCTATAGAGAACTATAGACAAGCCGTAACCTTAAATCCAGAAAACACAAATGCCCTCAAAGCACTTCGCAATTTGGAATGAATTATTCGCGCTAAAAGGATTCCCTAGATCCTTGGGCTTCACCGCTGGTCACCCTTCAATCTATTGATAACCGCTGTACTGACCCAGTATATATCTTGATTACTAGTATAGAACAAATACTTTCCATCTTTGGTCACAAACGGGCAATATTCGTAATAAGGAGTGTTGATCGTATCGCCCATGTTGACCGCTTCTGACCATTGGCCGTCATTGGTTTTAAAGCTGATATATAAATCTCCCCTTCCCAAACCTTCCTCTCGTGTAGAACAAAAAATCATATAGGAGGCATCAGGAGCAATGAAAACATCAGCTTCATAGTTTTCGGTGTTGATAGCGTCACTAAGCGCTACAGGTTTTTGATACACCCCATCGACCAACGCGGCGGAGTAGATATCATGATCCGATTTATCAGGATTATGGCCATTTGACGCAAAGTATAAGGTGCCTGTATCGGTAAATGAAATATAGTATTCGTCGCCGGTCGTGTTTATTTCCGGTCCGGCATTGATGGGGTCGGACCAACCCGTTTTACTTTTTTGGATGTACCAGATATCGACATCTTTGGGTTTCCCTACACCATCGAATGGTCTTTTGGAAATAAAGTAAAGTCGCTTCTGGTCATTCGAAAGAAAGGGGTCGTTATAACTGTAAAGTTCGTGTGATAGAAGGGTTTCCGGTTTGCTCCAAAGACCATCCACCATTTTGGAATAGCGAATTTCATTCGTGCCACCTCTATCTACCCCGAAATAGAACTCAGTACCCGTGGAGTTAAAAATGGAGCTGAATTCCTGTTCCTCGGTAGAAATGAAATTTGGCGCGAACATTTTTGGAATGGTATCAGGTGCTGATTCTCCCATATAGTTTCCTTTCTTTTCTATCATACGTACCAAGCCATCGTCCGCACCCAAAGAGCGCAAGATCGAAGCTACTTTTTTGGCTCCAATCCGTTCGGAAATTTCCAAGGCCGTACTGCCTCGCTCATTGGCGCCGTTTATTGCGATACCGCTTTGGATCAATTTCTTTACAAATACGGTATCCTTGTTCAAAACGGCTTTTTCCATGAGGGAAGCCCCATAATTAGAGATCCATTGGTTACTGGGCTGAAGCCGTAGTAGTAATTCAAAATACTGCAAATTACCAAACCGTACGGCAACGTGCATCGGGGTTTGTTCTTGATTATCCGCTACGTTTATCCGGATTCCTTTTTGAACCAAGAAATCGAATGTTTCTTTTTGTTTGCAGGCCACGGCCCAATGCAAGAGCGAACGACCGCTATCATCGGTGATGTTGATGTCGGTATGTTGAAGCAAGCTATCGAGCCGTACCACATTACCATCGCAAACGGTTCTTTGAATACTTTGGGCCGAAATCTTCATATGAAGCAGGCCCAAAAGGCAAAAAAGAAGGTAGTATGTGCTCTTTTTCATTTTCCCAAAAACAATTGCTCGTCCATTTCCGACCCGACTAATCCACGAACGGACCTTATCATCTTTTGAGGGTCAAAACCTATCCCTTCTTTAAATACGATATCGACCTTGCGAATAACCGACGGCATTTTTTCCAAATCACCGTCAAGTAGAACCAAATTGGCCTTCTTTCCCTTTTCAATACTCCCAATCTCATCGGCAAGCCCTAATGATTTGGCTCCATTGAATGTCATCACTTGAATGGCTTGCGCTGGTGTAAACCCGCCTTCAATGAACAGTTCGTAGTTCTTTTGATCTCCATATCCAGGCAAATTATGCAATCCAGGGTCCGGTCCTGCTGTCAGAATACCTCCGGCGGTGTAAAAGGCCAAGTCATACGCAAGCGATTTGGTCAACCATATCTCCTTAAAATACCAATCAGCCCCTTGTTTTTCTTTTCTTACCCTTCGTTCGCTATAAGCCTCGACATAAAATGGTGCTAACGCTTCCAAATCCCGAGGATCCGCTGCGCCTCCGGCCTGTGTTTCAAAAATCGATGGCGTTGAAGAAAGGGCCACATTGTTATGGATCAAGGCACTTTGAACTTGCCTGACTTCCTCACTATCGATATTGAGCTGGGATCTGAAATTCCTATTACCGGAACAAGTCCCTTTGACGTGCTCCTCAGCATGGTCAAAACTATGGATAAACCCGTGTTCAATGGCATCAATGCCTAGGTGGGCCGCTTCTGTATAGGTTGTGGCACAAAGGTGCCCTGTCACCTTCAATCCGTTCTTATGTGCTTCATCAACGATAATTCTTAAGTCTTCCGGACGTGTACGTTGATACACCTTGATCCATTTCACCCCGATTTTAGCCAAGGCACTTATAGTATCACGAACCAGTTGTTCATCCGTGTTTCTAATAAAGTTCGCTTTTCCCTCGGGACCTGTAAAATAGGGACTTGATCCTATGATTTCCGGACCGGGGAGCTTCCCACTTTTAATGGCACTATCGATGGCTATTTCTTCTTTCGGATGCCCCGTTCCACAGGTCTGGATGGTAGTTACACCGCTGGCGAGGTAAAGCCTTGGTGAGGAGAAAAAAAGCGCTCCTCTGGGAAAACGCATATGGTTGTGTGTACCAACAATACCAGGAATAATGGTCTTCCCGTTCATTGCGAGCTTTTGAAATCCTTTTGGAACAGAAATAGCTTCGGAGTCTCCGACCTCCAGAATTACCCCGTTTTGAATTAAAACTGTCTGGGCTGATTTCGGTTGAGTTCCCCTACCGTCAAAGACCTTGGCACCGATCAAAGCAATTTTGGAAGTGTCGATCTTGACAAAAGAGCGGGTGTATTCTGACAGCTTGATCCTATTAACCGCTGTTTGCGAACGTTGAGAGCTTGTGCACGAGCTAAAAAGCAAGGTCGAAATCAAGATGGTGACTAGCATCGCGAAGGAAGACCGTAATTTGGAATGCGGCCATTCTAATTTGCCAATTGTTAAGTTTAATCTGCCGTATACGGCAGGGTGACCCAAACCGTTACTACTTTTTTTCATGTTTCAATCTGTTAAATGACTTTCGTAACCGTTGGTTCACGGGTTCCGAGAAAAAGGTAAAGGTTACCTTTCCTATCCAATAAGACAACGCGATCAAGAGCACCGAATAAGGCACAAGCCAGTGTTCTCCCAAGTTCAAATGCTTGAAAAGTTGCGCTCCGAAAATGATGACGAACATGTGGGTCAAATAAATCTCGTAGCTATAGATACCCATATGCCTTAGCCATTTCAAGAAGTTTCTGTTTCTTTGTTTCCCTGAACGATGGGATGCAAACATCCATAGCAATACTAGGGAAACTCCAATCGACTGCAGGGTCATGTCGAGTCCCAATCCTACTAATCCGGATTTATAGACGAAACTTTTAAAGACAAAGGTCAATATGATCAGGGACCAGCCCATACATAGAAAATAGGTGTTCCAAAGTTTCGGAATGACAACCCTATAGGCAACAATAGCGGTCATACAGCCTAGTGCGATGGCATCAAGAAAGGCGAAATGGTTTTTGGAACCCAATTCTGAATCAGGGTACAATGCTGTTCTTGCCCAGGGCGAAACAATGAGTAAGAGTATCAGAACACCAACGAATTGCCACTCCTTTTTTAAAAAGAGACATACCAAGGGAAATACAAAATAGAAACTTTCCTCAATCGAGATGGACCAAAGTACGTCCCAATTGGCCGGAAGATAACCGACCTGTATTTCCAGCCAGTTTAAATGAAAGGTCAATACGGCGAAGATGGCCCTAGGCAATGAGGTTTTTGAGACATCGATCACAAATCCTTCTATCCCCACAAGGTGTAATACGGATAATACAAGCAGGAGGAATACAAGTAGCGGCATGATTCTAGAGAAACGCAACCAATAGAATCCTTTGAGGCTTAGTTGTGATAAGCCGCCCCATTTCTTGATGATAGAAGAGGTAATCAGGAAGCCCGAGATGGTAAAAAATACCACGACACCGTTGTATCCGTTCCAGAAAAGAAGCGTAAACAATTTTTTGGGCAAGGCATCTTTCAAAAAGGTCTTGGTGAAGGCAAAATGGATATTCAAATGCAGAAGAATGACTGCGAGGATACAGATTCCCCTGAAAATATCTATCCCTATATTTCGCTTAGCTATTTTTGATTCAATGCTCAATACGTCACTATTTGGATCTCGTTCGGTTCATGAGTACCGGAGTATTTTACTTAAGGGCATCTCCGATTGCTTTAGAAGGCTAAAGATGCGTTTAAAAAGATCGAAAGACACGTTTTGGTCCGTTTTTTTGTCCTATCGCTCGTCTTGGGACTCTTTCAATGTCTTCTCAATATAGGCTAAAGGCGAAATACCGGTAAACTTCTTGAAGATTCTGTAAAAACTACTTTTTGATTTGAACCCACAAGAGAACCCTATTCCGGCAATGGTATACTGTTGAAGGGCATTCGCACTTAGTTTTCTTTTGGCCTCTTCAACCCGATAACGATTTATGGACTCATTAAAGGAACTCCCCAGAACCTCGTTGAAAAATGCCGAGAGCTTTCGCGTCGAGATCTCCATCTTATGCGCCAGTGCGGTCAAACTCAAGTCCTTTTCCAAATAGAGACGATCCGTTTCCATCAGGTCATTGTACTTATTCTTGAAGTAGGTAATTTCATTTTTGTTGAGGTAGACCGATTTCGTTCTTTTTATCGATACTACGCCGGTATCATGGGCTAAAAACGAAGGCAGGAACACGGTAGATTGTGTGAGTCCGTAATATCCAATATACAGCATAGCGCATAACAAGAAAAAGACAGTGATATAGGCGTCCCAAAACACGCTGTACCCAAAAATCAGTTCATTAAGGGTTATCATCAAATCCACTAGAAGCACCATGAGAAAACTAAAAAGAAATTTTTCTAACCAGAAGAAGTCTTGAGTAGTGAGGTTCACTTGATGATGGTCGACTACTGTTTTTTTCAGGGAATAATAGATTTTCAGTGCTAGACCAAAGTAAACGATTCCGAAGAGATCTTGTAAGAGTCCCCAGTTGAGATAGTGATCCGAAAAATTGAGATACGAAAGCTTCAAACCAAGGACTTTAGGGAGGTTGTAGAGAATCAAGAACAGTAGAAAGGGTACAAAATGCCCGAAATTCTTCTGGACCAGGTTCTTTCTCGGGTAAAAAATGGATTGTATATAGAGATACACCAACGGAGGAATAAACAAGCGCACTCCGTTTTCAAGGCAAAAACTGATGGTCTTGAGGATATAAAGCTGATGTAAACTTGCGTAAAAGTAAAGGAAAACAAATACGGTAAACGCCCAAAAGACGATCAAGATCAATTGCGGCAGCTTTTTGTTCTTGACTCTTAGTAGCCCGAATAATGCCAACGCGTTCAGTACGATTCCGAATATCAGCATAAAATCGACTACTAACTTCAATAGAATTATTTAATAGGGTTATTCGGTTCACCTTAAAATCACTTTAAAGATATTCATATTTGCGGACGACTCATGTAACCACCAAAAAAAGTAAGTTTTACGTATTGAATTTCGCCGCTATCCATTTTCTTGTGTAGCATGTGAAAGTAGTTGATCTACTCATTATCCAAGTAAAAGTAATCTCAACCAGGGTGGCAGTGTATAATTAATGGACATCAATTGTAAATTTTCTTTACACTACATCGCTGAAATTCATCCCAAATAACACTAACACATTGATTTAAAACAGCTTACATACTTGGCATAATTTTAGGGCTCATCTTGTCCATGTGGGAGGTGTCTCAATTTCTTTACCTGAAATAGTTAAAGAAGCGCTCAAACCACGAGTAAATCATAATGTTGTATCCATGTTGAAAAACCATCTAAAAATCGCTTGGCGAAACCTCAAAAAGAACAAAGGCTATTCGATTATCAATATCGGAGGACTTGCCGTTGGAATCGCAGTGGTGATGATGATAGGGTTATGGATTTACGACGAAGTCACTTTTAATACTGATCACGACAACTATAAGGATATCGCCCAGGTCATGGTGCACAAAACCTCGAATGGAGATATGCGGACGCGTTCCATACTACCATATCCCATTGGTGACGAACTGAGGAATACCTACGGTAGTGATTTCAAATATATCGTGATGAGTTCGGGTCGTGGAGATCATATTCTTTCGGTCGGGGAAAAAAACAGTACACGACATGGAGCTTATATGGAAGCTGATGTTCTACGAATGCTCTCGTTACAGATGCTAAGGGGAACCGAAAATGGATTGGCCGAACCCAATTCCATTGTCATTTCGAAAGCTACGGCCAACGCATATTTTGGTGATGCAGAACCTGTGGGGCAACATATGCAGATCAACAACGCATTGAACGTTTTGGTCACGGGGGTATTTGATGACCTTCCCTACAATTCCGAATTTAGGGGGCTACAATTCATTGCGCCTTGGAAACTATACGTTTCTTCTACGGATTGGGTGCGAGAAGCTCGTGATAGAACCTTATGGGACAATAACTCTTACCAACTCTATGTGCAGGTTTCGGAAAAATCGGAGATGGGCGTCGTCAGCGATAAAATCAAATCCATTATTTACAATAATCTGTCGGAAGTTGGCAAACGAAGTAACCCTGAGCTATTTCTACACCCCATGAAAGACTGGCATCTAAAATCAAGTTGGAAGAACGGGGTACAGACTGACGGGCTCATGCAATATGTTTGGCTTTTCGGAATCATAGGGCTTTTTGTATTGCTATTGGCCTGTATCAACTTCATGAACCTGTCGACCGCCCAATCGGAGAAACGTGCAAAGGAAGTAGGTGTCCGAAAAACAGTCGGTTCAAGCAAGCATCAATTGATAGTCCAATTTTTTATTGAATCGGTATTGGTAACGTTTTTTGCCTTCTTAGTAGCGGTAAGTTTGGTTTTAACATTGATTCCTTACTTCAATGTATTGGCTGACAAAGCGATTGTCTTTCCCATAGCAAACCTGGCCTTTTGGCTGATATGTTTAGGTTTAATCTTTATTACAGCGGTCTTGGCAGGAAGTTATCCGGCACTGTACCTCTCTTCCTTTAAACCCGTAAAAGTATTGAAGGGAACCATCAAATCCGGCAGGTCGGCCCTCTCTTTTCGCAAAGTCTTAGTGATAGGGCAATTCACGATTTCTTTGGTTCTTATCATTGGAACATTGGTGATACGAGACCAAATCGAACATTCAAAAGACCGTCCGGTCGGCTATGAGAAAAGCCAATTGGTCATGATCGAAAAAACTACTGAAGATTATGAGGGCAAATACAACTTGCTTCGCGAGGCACTAATTCAAGAGCGGGTGGTTGACGAAATGTCGGAATCCTCGAGTCCGTTGACCGAAGTCTGGAACAGCACGGGAGGATTTGACTGGGAAGGCAAAGATCCTGAGTTCGACACCAATATGATTACGTTCTTTGTCTCTCATGACTATGGTAAGACCGTGGGCTGGGAGCTTATAAAAGGCCGGGGCTTTTCAAGGGAATTTGCTACCGATTCAACGGCCTTTGTGTTGAACGAAGCGGCCGTGGCGTATATGGGGTTGGAAAATCCTGTCGGCAAGACGATTCGATGGGCGGGTCAAGAACATGAGGTCATAGGCGTCGTTAAAAATATGGTGACCGAGTCTCCTTTTGAACCCGTAAGACAAGCGATTTACTTGATTGACTACACCAATACGAATTGGATCGAGCTTCGGCTATCGCCGTCAAAAAGCATCACCCAATCGCTCGCACAAATTGAGACGGTTTTTCAGAAGTACGTACCGAATGTTCCGTTTCAATACCAATTTGTCGATGAGGCCTTCGCCGGAAAATTCAAGGCTGAAGAACGAATAAGACACCTTTCGGGAATATTCGCTTTTCTGGCTATTTTTATTTGTTGTTTGGGGCTATTCGGACTTGCATCGTTTGTTGCGGAACAACGCACCAAAGAAATAGGAGTCCGAAAGGTGCTTGGAGCTTCTGTGCTCAGTGTATGGAAATTGCTCTCCAAAGATTTTGTGGTACTCGTATTGATTTCTTGCCTTATCGCGGTACCCGTTGCCTACCATTTTATGAACCGATGGTTGCAGAACTATGAGTACCGAATAGAAATCTCTTGGTGGGTTTTTGGCTTGGCAGTAGTAGGCGCTTTGGTGGTTGCCTTATTGACCGTTAGCTTTCAAGCGCTCAAAGCCGCTTTTGTAGATCCGGTCAAAAGCTTGCGCAGCGAATAGCCCTAAAAAAGTGTTTGTTCAATTTCATATCAACCGAGCTCGAATATCCGGGATCGAAGTGATTCTGTTCATATGATACGTGCGAAATCATCATCAAAAAGAAAACCGACCTTATTGGTCGGTTTTCTTTAAAAAAATTCCCGGAAGGTCAAGCGCAATCCTTTCTAACTGTTGTGGGGCGAACGACAGATAAGAGTAGCGGAGCTAACTTGATTTCCGGGAATACGTTGCGAATTCAAAATCTTACGAATTCCGAATTCAGGTGCCAAAGCATAGTAAGTCCTGAACTTGATTCAGGGTTATGCCGCCTGTTCAGCGGCCCTATGTCTTTTTTGATATATATTTTCCAAGGTTTTATTGATATCCTGTAATTCAGGAGTCAAAATGGAAAGGTTTCCACTCACGTCGGTGGTAACTTCCTTACCGCAGTGAATGCACTTGTATTCTTTGATGTGTTGGGTAACTTTTTTTGAAACCGAATAGTGGTGTCCAAAAATGCTGCAAAAAACTTTTTTCATGTTTGTAGGTATTGAAATGGCTTCCGGTATTTGGGGACCAAAAACACATTTTGGAAAATTTGGGTCAATTGTTCATCACGTAGTGATTGCTAATACCATCTTAGAACGCCTTCCTCTTCTCTTTTATTGAGCGTCATGGTCGTTTCCATCTGGATTTTCGATGAACTGCATTTTATTCGATGAACGGTATCATTTATACGATGAAATACACTATTGTCCATGGCTTATTTTTCGGTTATCTTTCCAACCGAAACAACAACCCATGAATGAATACCACTAAGGAAACCCTCGTTAGCGCTTTTGCGCTATTCTCTTTGTTCTTTGGAGCGGGCAATCTGCTCTTACCACCACTCTTAGGGTACAATGCCGGAGAAGATTGGTTGTGGGTAACCTTGGGCTTTATGATTACCGCCGTGCTCATTCCGCTTTTAGGTATATTGGCGCATGCGCGTTTACAGGGTACGATGTTCGACTTTGGAAAGAAGGTCTCTCCGACCTTTAGTACCATTTACTGCATTATCGTTTACCTGATTTCGATGACCATTCCCTCACCGAGAACGGCATCCGCTACACATGAAATCGCTATTCATCCCAATTTTGGTACCAGTCCCTTATTGACCAGCAGCGTATATTTTGCCCTAGTTTTGCTCTTCGTTTTAAATCGTTCAAAAATATTGAGTTTTATAGGGAAGTTCTTGACGCCATTGATTGTTATTATGCTCTTAGGGGTCATTGGTATAGGACTCTTTTCCTCGGACGGGGTGATGAATCCCTCCACATTTGAAGCTCCAGTCGTCAGTGGTTTATTGGAAGGGTACCAAACTTTTGATGCCATTGGGGCCGTAGTAGTTGGTGCCGTAGTCATTATTTCATTGAATTTAAGAGGGCACCATTCGTTCGAAGCAAAAAAGGATATCCTTCGGAAATCAGGTTTTATTGCCGGTTTGGGCCTACTACTGATCTACGCGGGTTTGATTTCCGTAGGTTCATTTTTCGGGACGGATATCGAAGTCGATCAAACCCTAAGTGGTGATATGCAACGTGCCAATCTTTTACACGGAATCAGTATCACATCCCTAGGTGCATTCGGAAACAAAGTGCTCAGTATTTTAATAGCCCTGGCCTGTTTTACAACCGCGGTGGGCATTGTTACCGGAACGGCCGACTACTTTAAAGGGCTGTTTAAAGAGTCACAAAAAGCCTATGTCATCACTGGAATCTTGGCCTGTTGTATCGGGGTTTTAATCGGGCAGCTCGACTTTCACTCTATTGTCATTATCGCCATTCCCGCGCTGATGTTTATTTATCCGATTACCATTATCCTTATCCTTTTGAATGTGGTACCCGAGAAGTACGCTTCGCCCATGGTCTTCAAAACGGTGGTCGTCACCACAATGATTTTTAGCATCCCTGATTTTCTAGGGAGTATCGGTCTTGGAGAATTGACGAGTGGCCTCCAACCTTACATACCTTTTAGTAAATTCAGTTTGGGTTGGGTATTGCCGGCCTTCATCGTATTTGTGCTTTCGAATACCCTACCAAAAGGGAGCACTGTAAAACACTAACTTTCCCCACTTAAAAATCGCTTGAGCCAACTGGATCGTTCTTGGCTGATTTGTACCTGTTCATGATATGCCGGCTGCAAGTCAATACTGAATTGCCCGGGTTTTGAACTTCTCAACTTGACAATGGAGGAGAAATTGGCCAAAAGCTGTCGATTTAACCGTACAAATTGCTTGGGGTCTAACTGCGACTGTAGCTGCCCCAACGAAAAATCAACAGGAAATACCTTGCCATCCACGGTTTTGGCAAAAACGATTTCCTGACGAAAAAAATAGGCGATCTGGTTGGTCAAGACGGGAACTAAGGCATTTCCGGCTTTCAATAAAAAACGATTCCTGTAGGCCGGAGCTTGGTTTACGCGATACTGTTGCAAGGCCTCTAAATTCTTAAAGGACCAATCGATTTTCGAATTTGGATAAAGGCGATCATACTTTTTTAAGGCTACATCCATACTGTCTTGGGTTACAGGCTTCAGCAGATAGTCAATCCCCGTGGTTTTAAATGCCTGTATCGCATACTCATCATAAGCCGTCGTAAAAATTATCGGCACGTCAACAGGAACCTCATCCAAAATCTCAAAGGAAAGTCCGTCCGATAATTGAATATCCATGATGATCAACTCGGGCCTAGGGTGTTCTTTTAACCAGCGGACGGCCTCCTTCACATGGGTGAGGCATGCTAAAATGGCCATGGGAAACTCCGAATTCCGGATGAGGTTTTTTAGGTGCTGCTGTGCTTTGGGCTCATCTTCTATGAGTAAGACTTTAGTGCTCATATGTCTGTTCGATTAAAGGTATGGTGACAGAAAATCGATTGTCCGAAACATCCACGACTACTATGGCGTCCGTTAATAAATCATAGCGCCGAATGACGTTTTGTAAACCTGTATTATGACTAGTGGGCTTCGGTTTCGGCCGCACCGTATTCTGTATCTTTAAGGAACCTGTCTTGGAAAGAAACTGAATCGAAATCGGGTGCTGTTCATTTATTTGGTTATGCTTGAACACGTTTTCAATGATCTCTTGCAGTACCAAGGGCGGAATATATTTACCTTGTAAATGTTCTTCAACTACCGAGTCGCTTATGACAAGACCATTACCATATCGTTCTTTGAGCACCTCTAAATACTGTTTCACCACCTTAAACTCTTCGGCCACCGGTATCAAATGATCCCTGGTGTTTTGTAGTACGTGGCGATAAATACCCGAAACATTATTGAGAAAGCGTTTGGCCAAGACCTTGTCTTCATCTATTAAATAGTATAAGGTATTGAAGTTGTTGAACATAAAATGCGGATCCAATTGGTTTCGGAGCATGTGTAGATTAGCCGTTGTGATTTCTTTTTTGAACCCTTCATTGCGTATATAGGAACTGTAATAACGATCCTTCCAATGAAGGAGAAGAAAAAACAGGCCGAAAATAACGCAGAGGATGAGTCCGATCAAAGCAGCGGAAATCATATGCTGCAACATTGGAGGTTCACTGTAAAATACCAAATGATCCAACCACTTGAAAAAATAGAAGAGCAAGGTATATCCCAAGGTTCCCAATAACACACTATAGGTGAAAACCAGGGCCTGTCGTTTTATGGAAATATCACCTTTTGTTCGGTTTAGCATGCTGCGCTGTACCCATCGAACCAACTCCAACGAAACAAATACCATGGCCAACAAAAGCGTATTCAAGAGCAGATTGAATTTCGGAGGTTCTCTAAAGCGAGAGAATATCGAAATCATAATAAATAAAAGAGAAGAAACCACTAAGGCCAAGACTAAACGCCAAAGCCAGGGTATTTTATGAATGGTCGTCGTCATATCAAGAGATTGTTGAACTAAATGTACAGATTTGAATACTATATTTCTGAGCGAATCTGGTTTTTAAAAAAGGTTCACACAGGTTTTATCGGCCTTCATGTTTTAAGTATTTGATTTCACGAGCATCATTAACCGTTCTATATATATCGATTTATGGGCAACAAGGTCATCAGCTATCTTTGACCGAACAAACATTGATTCATGAAATATCTCGTCTTCCTATTTATCGGCACCTATTTAGTATCCGCTCAAAATGACCTTCACCTTGATGAAAATACCTATCAAGTAGCTACACTGAATGAAACGGTGTTTACCTCTCTTATGGAAAAACAAATTCTGGAGAGCCAGTTCATTTTCGTGGGAGAGCAACATGGGATCAAGGAAGTGGGAGAAATCGCCAATGCCTTGTTCGATTTGGCATACCCAAAAGGCTATACGACACTTTGTATTGAGACAGACGCGCTACTGGCCCAAAAATTGAAGCAAATCGCCTCATCGGAAGAGCCACTGCAAGCCGCGGAAAAACTAAGCAACGCCTTTCCTTTTGCCATTCCCTTTTACAATACCAAAAACGACTATACCCTATTTAAGAACGTAATCGACAAGGGCGGTGAGCTATGGGGCATCGATCAGACCTTTATGGCGCAATTCCGTCTGAATTTTGACCATTTGATCCAGACGACGGAGAATACCGCTTTCAAGGAAAAACTCATTCCGCTGAAACAACGTGCCATGGCAGCCTACAAAGAAAGTATCGACACCAAGAATTTCGATAAAATGTTTTGGCAAACCTATGACGAAGCAACACATCAAGAGCTATTGGCGCTAAGCGATAACCCAGAGGAAAAGGAGATTCTAACGCAATTATGGAAAACAAAGGAAATCTATGGATACAACAATGACAAGAGATATTATTTGAACAATCAGGTACGCGGCCAGTTGATGAAAGACAATTTCAACAGCTATTACAAAAAAGCGCTGAAGCAGGTGGAAATCCCTAAGGTCATCTTCAAGCTCGGTGCTACCCATGCTACCCGCGGACTTAGCATGACCAATATCTACGACATTTCAAATTACGCCGCTGAACTGGCACATTTCAATAATAAAAAGTCGTTGCATTTTATGGTCGCCGGTATTACGGGAAACGCGATGGTCGGTAATCCATTCGCGGAAAACCCTATTGCTCCTTTCGACAATACCGAACAATTACCCAAGGAGCTGCAAGAACTTGTTCCCACATTTACGAAGAAGTATACCCTAGTCCATTTACAACCCCTACGCGAATACGCGTATGGCAAAAAGTATTCGGAAGCCCTAAAAAAGTTCATCTTCAATTTCGACTTTTTGGTCTTGGTAAAGGATGCACAAGCACTTACGCCCTTCTAAATACATACAAGGCATTGACGTTATACACAAGATTAGGTATCACAGGTCGATCCAAGGTTAGAAAAAAGTCGGATTCAAATTAGGGTAGGTAAGTTGCCTTTGTCAGCCATTTACTATCTTTAAGAAGAAGGTCTTGGCACATCTTGTGTGCCTTACCTAAAACCGACCCTTATGAAACGTATACTTCTTCTTGTCTTGCTAACCAGTACCTTTTTGACCAAAGCCCAAGTAGCACCCGCTCCCGACCGTGGTTCGGATGAAGGCGAAGGCCCTTTTGACCGTTTGGTCATTCGCGGTGCGACCTTGATCGACGGAACCGGAGCCCCTCCTTTCGGGCCGGTCGACATTGTTATCGAAAAGAATAGAATTGCCGATGTAGTCTTGGTCGGCACTCCAAAAGTTCCGATCAATGCAGAAGACCGTCCGGAAAAAGGCACCAAGGAAATCGATGCCCATGGCGCATACGTATTGCCCGGTTTTATTAATATCCATACCCATGTTGGTGGCAATCCGAAAGCACCGGAATCGGAGTATGCCTATAAACTATGGATGGGCCATGGTATCACGACAATTCGTGGTGTGCCTGCGGGGGAACTGAACTGGGTTGAAAACGAGAAAAAGCGTAGTGCAGCCAACAAAATCGTGGCGCCGCGAATTATCAATTTTCAAGTGCCTGGAACTGGGGTCGATTGGAAAGGCGGACCCTTACTGACCCCTCAAAAAGCTAGAGAATGGGTGGCTTGGGCCCACAGCGAGGGCGTCGATGGCATTAAGATCTTCAATCTAGATCCCGAAATCTTCAAAGCAGCAGTGGATGAGGCGCGAAAACGAAATATGGGCTCTGTAGCCCACCTATCTCAGATGATGGTAGGGCGCGTAAATGCTAGGGACGCTGCAGAAATGGGTCTGCACAATCTAACTCATTTTTACGGACTGTTCGAGTCATTGTATAAAGAGGAAGACATTCAACACTGGCCAAGAGACCTTATCTACAATGATGAACAGCAGCGTTTTAGCCAAGTGGCCTATCAATGGGACAAAATTCATGCAAGGGGAAGTGACGAATGGAATGAACTCATCGATTTCTTTTTGGAAAAAGATTTCATTCTCGATCCCACCATGACCGCCTATCTTGGGGGTCGCGATGTGATGAAGGCTCGCAATGCGGACTGGATGGACACCTATGTACTTCCATCTCTTCAAGAGTTCTACGATCCGAATAGATTGGATCACGGCTCTTATTTTTACAATTGGACAACCTGGGAAGAAGTAGCTTGGAAAAACTTCTATCGGGTCTGGATGTCCTTTTTGAACGATTACAAAAATGCCGGGGGCCGGGTAACCGTTAGCGATGATGCTTCCTTTATTTACAACCTCTATGGATTTGGGGTCATTGAAGAAATGGAATTGTTGCAAGAGGCCGGTTTTCACCCTTTGGAAGTGATTCGAGGCGCTACGCTTCACGCTGCTGAGGCGCTCTTTGAACCCAAAGGCAAACCCATTGAATTCGGTATTGTGCGCCCAGGTCTATTGGCAGATTTGGTAATCATAGACGAAAACCCTATTGAAAATCTAAAAGTGCTGTACGGAACAGGATTTCCAAGATTGAATGACGAAACCGGGGAAGTAGAACGGGTCGGCGGTGTAAAATACACCATCAAAGATGGGATACTCTATGATGCCAAGCAGCTTCTTAAGGATGTGGAGGAGATGGTTGAGGAACAGAAAATGAAAACCAAGGATTAGACTATACTGAAAAGGTTGCACTTCCGATGCTCAGGGCTTAACGGCTTGAGCAATGCGTCTTCATTGTTCTGAAGCGATGTACTAAATTTTATACGGGTTCCATCAGCGCTTTGATAGTTTGATTAGAACATTCTTTTCCTTCATAAAAACTAGGTGTATCCTAATTCTCCCCAAAACCTCACAGCGATATTCGAAAAGTTTATGTCGTTGTTATCTCCGTGTAGTACCTCGCCCATACATTTGTCTCAAATAATACTAAAATAGAAATCATGAAAAAATTACTAGCAAGTGCTGTACTTCTTATAGGATTCTCCTTCACCGCCACCGCTCAAGATAGCATGGAAAAGAAAGAAATGCAGAAAAAAGAAACAATGATGAAAAAGGAAATGGCCGAAAAAGAGAAAATGGCCCGAATGGAGGAAAAAGCGACCATGGCCGAGGAAAAGAAAATGAGCGACATGAAAAAGGAAGACGCCATGATGAAGCAAGAGAAAAATACCCAGATGAAAAAGGCGGAAATGGCCAAAATGAAGAAGAAAGAAAAAATGGAAAAGGCTGCTATGAAGAAAGAGAAAGCTATGAAAAAGAGCTAATCTCCATCTTTTTTCATTGGAAAAGCGGCCCTAGAGCCGCTTTTTTATTTTAAATCCGAATGCTAGATAAGTTTATGCGTTCATCAACTCCTCGATCTCCTCCACTTCAATCGGAATCGTCGCCATTAGATTCAAGGGTGCCCCGCTTTCTTGGATTACAACATCATCTTCTAAACGAACACCCATTTGCTCATCAGGAATGTAAATACCAGGCTCTACCGTAAAGACCATATTCGCTTTCATCGGCGTTTTTAATTCCCCATAGTCATGCGTGTTCAACCCGATGTGATGACTGGTACCGTGCATAAAGTATTTTTTATATGCTGGCCAATCTTTGTTCTCGTTTTGCACGTCGGCCTTATCCAACAATCCTAATCCTAAAAGTTCCGAAGTCATCAACTTCCCGCATACTTTATGGTATTCCGCCCAAATAGTTCCGGGTACCAATAGCTTGGTCGCTTCATTTTTCACCCGTAAAACCGCATTGTAGACATCCCGCTGGCGTTGGGTAAACTTCCCGGAAACCGGAACGGTACGTGTCAAATCACTGGAGTAATTCGCATACTCCGCGGCCACATCCATAAGAAGCATATCCCCATCCTTACATTGCTTATTGTTCTCAAGGTAATGCAAGACGTTCGCATTGTCTCCTGAAGCGATAATCGGGGCATAGGCAAAGCCTTTGGAGCGATTTCTTAAAAATTCATGGGATAATTCCGCTTCAATTTCATATTCCCAGACTCCTGGTTTGATGAAACCCAACAATCTGCGGAATCCCTTCTCGGTGATGTCACAAGCGGTCTGCATCAATTCGATTTCCTCAGCCTCCTTCACTCCTCTAATCTCCTGTAAAATCGGATTGCTCTTTGCATACGAATGCGCAGGATATTCCTTCTTACATTTTGCGATAAACCGATCTTCCCGGGTTTGGGTTTCTACTGCCTGGCGATAATGCTCATTGGTATTAAAGTAAATTGTTTCGGCTTCCGTCATTAAATCGAAGAAGACCTTATCAAAATCGGTGAGCCAATAAATGGTCTTGATTCCTGATACCTCCGTCGCTTTTTCCTTCGTCAATTTAGCACCTTCCCAAACCGCAATATGTGCATTGGTCTCCCGTACAAAGAGCACTTCCCTATGAGCTGCGTCCATTGCCTCTGGAAACAGTAATAAAATCGTTTCTTCCTGGTCCGCGCCGCTCAAATAAAAAATATCGCGATGCTGTTCGAAAGGCATGGTACTATCAGCACTTATCGGATAGATATCATTTGAATTAAAGATAGCAATACTCTTTGGCTTCATTTGGGCCATGAATTTTTTGCGGTTTTTTTTAAAAAGGGAATTGGAAATTTGCTTGTACTTCATATTGATTTACTTTGATGTCCTAAATGTAAGAAATACGACAGGCATACCATCTGTTATAGGGCGACAATTTTGTACTTTTAGGTGCTATTCATTTAATTACTACGAGACTTTATGCGGACCAACCTAAAACGTATCGCTCTTTTTTTGTTCCTTCCCTTCATTACCTTTTCGCAACAAGACCCATCGGTCTTTGAACACCTGAAATTTCGATTTATCGGCCCTGAGGGAAATCGCGCCATCGCCATTGCGGGCGTACCCGGCGACCCTATGATCAATTACATCGGGGCGGCTTCAGGAGGGCTTTGGAAAACCACTGATGGCGGACTCAATTGGAACTCGATTTTTGATGCACAGGAAGCCTCTTCCATAGGCGCTATTGCGATAACGCCCACCAAGCCCGATATTGTCTGGGCGGGTACCGGGGAAACTTTTGTCATTCGCCCTGCACATGCCATGGGCGACGGCATCTACAAATCTGAGGACGCGGGTAAGACATGGAAAAGAATGGGCTTGGAAAAAACGGGACGCATCGGTCGCATTCTGGTCCATCCGACCAATCCCGATGTTGTTTATGTCGCGGCTTTGGGCCATACCTATGGTCCGCAGCAAGACCGCGGCGTCTACAAAACCGAGGATGGAGGCCAGACTTGGAAACGCGTTTTTTTCGTTGACGAACATACTGGCGCTGCTGAATTGGCTTTGGATCCCAAAAACCCGGATCGGTTACTCGTAGGCATGTGGTCGATTCACATCAATACCTGGGGATTGCGAAGTGGGGGTCCGGGAGGTGGGGTATACCGCTCTGTGGATGGAGGAACTACTTGGGAGGCGCTTTCAAAAAAGGGATTGCCCGGAGGTGCGGAAAATCCTGTGGGAAAGACTGCGGTCGCTATCTCCCATTCCGAGCCGAATATTGTCTATGCCCTTTTTGAAATCGATAGTCCGGCCTTATACCGTTCCGAGGATTTCGGGGATACCTGGTCGCTACAGACCCGAAACCATGATATTGCCGAACGCGCACCCTACTACACACGAATGGCCGTCTCGACTTCCGACCCGAACGAACTGTATTTCGCCAGTGTAAAGTTCAGTATTTCACAAGATGGCGGAAAGACCATTGATGCGGGATACAAGGCCGGGGGTGACAATCACGACATTTGGGTCGATCCGACCAACTCGAACCGTATTATGGTAGCCCATGATGGATGCGCCAGTATGAGTTTGAACCATGGAAAAACCTTTAACCGAATCGTGCTTCCTATTGCCCAGATGTACCATGTTTCCGTAGACGATCAAATTCCGTATAATGTCTATGGCAACCGACAGGATGGCTACTCGTACAAGGGCCCGAGCAATAGTCTGCAGGGTTATATACCGGTCGGTTTATGGAAAGGTGTAGGGGGTTGCGAAAGTGGTTTCGCCCAGCCTGACCCTCACGACAATGACATTGTTTGGTCAGGTTGCTACGACGGCGGATTACAGCGTTACAATGCAAAAACAGGACATGCGCGGGATGTGCGGGTATGGCCTGAAGCGGGGTATGGCTGGGCCCCGGCCGATATGAAATACCGATGGCACTGGAATTTTCCATTGGCTTTTTCACCCCACACCAAACATCGGGTATATGTCGGTAGTCAATTTGTACACAAAAGTGATGACGACGGTCAAAGCTGGCAGGTAATCAGTCCTGATTTAACCCTGAACGACAAATCACACCAACAAAGTTCTGGCGGCATCGCGGTGGACAATCTGATGACCTTCGACGGGGCTACTTTGTTCAGTATCGTCGAGTCGAATCTGGAACCCGGATTAATTTGGACAGGCAGCAACGATGGGCAAGTGCAGCTGACAAAGAATGGTGGGGCGAACTGGACGAACGTTACCGCAAATATTCCCGATTTACCCAAATGGGGTACCATAGCCAATATCGAGGTGTCCCGCTACAAAAAAGGTGCTGCATACCTCACCGTCGACCTGCATCAGATGGGCGATTTTGATCCCTATGTGTACAAAACGGAAGATTATGGCCAATCTTGGAAATTGATCAGTGCTACGATGCCCAAATCCGTGCACAGTTTTGCCCATGTTATTAAGGAAGACCCCAAACGTGAAGGCATGTTGTATTTGGGTGTTGATAACGGTATTTATATATCCCTCAATGACGGTGAAAGCTGGATGCGACTTCGCAACAACCTGCCCCCTGCTCCGGTCTATTGGCTAGAAATACAAGAGCGTTTTGATGATTTGGTCGTAGGCACCTACGGAAGAGGGTATTATATCTTGGACAATATTTCTCCCTTACGGGAATTCGACAGTGATGCCCAGGGCAAGGAAGCACATCTTTTCAGCCTTCGGCCTGCCTATCGTTTTCAGAACCTACAGAGCATCAAAACCGATGGGCCGAGTATGAATTCCGGAAAGAATCCTGCATATGGTGCCGAAATCAATTATTATTTAAAGGATAGTACCGATCAAAAGGTAGAAATTCAAATCATCAAAGGAACGGATGAAATTATTCGCACCCTAAAAGGCAAATCATCAGCAGGTATCAATCGTGTTATGTGGAATCTGCGTTACGAACCTACCTATAAACCCAAAATCAAGACCACACCGCCTGGAAGGCCATGGGTACAACTCAATGGCGAAGGTTGGCGCCCTTTGGTCACCTGGGATCTCGATTTGATGCGCGGTCAATTTGGGCCCAAGGTGGTTCCCGACACCTATAAAGTGAAGCTAATTGTGGGGAATCAAGAATTCATCAGGGAATTGGATGTCTTAAAAGACCCTTCTACTGAAGGTGCCATCGAAGAAATCAAAGCGCAGGTGGCTTTTTCATTGGAGCTTCGAGATGCGATGAATATTGCGGTAACCCTCATCAATGATGTGGAGAACATCAAAAGCGAACTACAGGAAATCATCCCGAAGTTAAAAAAGCAGTCGGATAAAAAAAGGGCACGCGACCTATACAATTCGGCCCAATCGGTGGTCGGGGCACTTTATGATATTCACCTCACCGGCGCAAGGGAAGATGCGTTTCGTTCGCCCATGAAACTCTATGGCCGTCTAAGTGCCCTAGCTAGTGATATCGGTGCGTTCGGTGTTGACTTTAAACCGACCGACCAACAAAGGGAGGTATACGCCATCTTCAACAAGCGCTTGGAAAACACGCATACAAAATTCAAAAAATTCATGACCATCGAAGTGCCTAAATTGAATAGTCAAATCAAGAAAAGTGAACTTCAAATTCAAGGTGGAGAAAAAATCAAGTCCTAACTAAAACCAATTCATCACATGAGACAGTGCATTCTTTTTATAGGTATTACCCTCTTGGCCATTTCTTGCCAAGCGCCCCAGAAAACAGAAAATCAAGCGGAACTCTTTGCCCGAATCGATACTGAAATCAAGCAAAATTCACAAGCCTATGAGACATTAAAAGAAGCCTCTGAAACTATTGGACATCGCCTAACCGGTTCAGAAAATGGCTCCAAAGCGGAAGAATATACGTTTAACAAGTTCAAGGAATACGGTTTTGAGGATGTGGCCTATCAAACGTTTGAAGTTGAAGCTTGGGCCAGGGATCAAGTTTCCCTTAAAATCAATGAGAACCCTGTCAAGGTAGTCACTTTGGGGCATTCTCCTGTTCAGGCCGAGATTACGGGGGATATCGTGGATATGGGCAACGGACTTGAAGCCGATTATCTAGCGCAGCCTGGTGCAGTGAAAGACAAGATTTCCTTGGTCTACATCGGACTACTTGATGGCAGTGAAGAAGGACTGTCTAACTTACACCGTAGTGAAAAGACCGCCTTGGCGATTAAATATGGGGCCAAAGGGATCATCATTATCAATCAAGTGCCCAATGGAGTACTACTTACGGGAACGGCGTCAGTCACCGGGGAATTGATTCCTATTCCCGCAGTATGTATCGGAAAAGAGGATGGTATGGCCCTGAAGGGAAATTTGAAAACCGATAAGGCCACAGCCTATATTGAAATGACCAATACGAGTGATCTGATTAAAGCACGAAATGTGGTCGCCACCTTAAAAGGCAGTGAAATTCCTGAGGAGGAAATCGTTATCGGAGGACATCTCGATTCATGGGATTTGGCCACTGGGGCCATTGACAACGGTATCGGATCTTTTGCCATATTGGATATTGCAAGAGCTTTTAAGGCGAACGGATTACAGCCCAAGCGAACCATCAAATTCGTCATGTTCATGGGGGAAGAGCAAGGTCTTCTTGGATCGCGATACATGGTTGACGAAGCCGTAAATGCCGGGAAAATCGACCAAATAAAATATATGATGAACCTCGACATGTCAGGAAACCCCATCGGTATGAATGCCGGTGGACAATTGGAAGATGAGAACTTTTTCAAGACACTTGGTGCCGCTATCCAAAAGCAGGATACGATTTACCAGAACAATTTCTCCAACCGCTCAGGATTACATAGTGACCATCAGCCTTTTATGTTGGAAGGGGTGCCTATTTTGTCCGTCCAAAGTAATCTAGACCGTTCCATTTACGGATGTTACCACTCCGATTGTGATGATTTTGATTTAGTGAATAAAGAACATATCACGAACACCGCTCGATTCGGAACGATGATGTTGTATGGTCTGGCCAACGCGAAAAAATTACCGGCCACTAAAATGGATAGTGAAACCACTAAGGAATTCATGATCAAAAACGACCTAAAAGAAAAATTGATAATCGGTGGTGATTGGAAATGGGGTGATTGATTCTTTTCATTCGGGCAGAACACCCAAATTTCTCAGCTCATCAGCTGTTTTTGTAACGATATTGACATCCAAGGATATCGGGGTCAAGGGTTGATCAATGGAGTCACGTTGCACTGAGACAATGGCATCGACTACGTCCATACCCTTAATAACTTTACCAAACACAGTGTAATCCCCATCAAGTCGATGTTCGCCTTCCTTGTTTTGAACGATATAAAATTGACAACGTGCCGATAGCTTCTTAGGGTTACCATCTCTACCAGCACCAACTGCACCGTATACATGTTGGAGCGCATCATTGAACTCAGGGGCTAAGAGGTACTCTGGGTCATTGAATCCTTCTGGCGTATCGGGGCATCCCCCTTGTACCACAAAATCGGGAATCACCCGGTTGAAGGTTAGGGAATCCCAATAACCTTCGGTCGCCAGCTGAATAAAACTCTTTTTATGGTTGGTGGTTTCATCATACAACCAAACCAAAATATCCCCTTTTGGCGTTTTGATTTCACCCATTTGATAGGTCTTTTGAGCGGTACAGCACATAATTGCCCCCAAAAGGAAAAAAGAAAAGAGAAGCCTCATCCTAAATGTTTACGAGTTCGATCAAAAATAAGCATTCGTTTACAGCATTAAAAAACCCACCCGTTTATAAAAACTGGGCGGGTTGATTATTTGCTTTTATTGATTTTCTATTTCGACATGGCATTTTTAATGACCCCGATGATCGCCATTAAAACACCACCACCGACGCCACCTCCAGCGACACTGCCCAATATGCCAGAAATATCCATTCCGCCATCAGCGGCTGCACCCATTCCTAACATCCCGAGAAGTTGACCTCCAAGGCCACCCCCTAGAATACCGACGATGGAGTTACCCAACGTCCCTAATGACATATTTTTCAATAGTTTTCCGGCTACATTGCCCCCAAGGGCACCTGCAACCAATTGAATGATAATCGGTAAATACGCTTCCATTTATTTTACAGTTTAGTTGGTTATGTATCAATAAATTAACAAAATATTAAGGTAATACGCAAAATATACGTTGGTTTTTTATAAAAATCATAATATTAGTTTGATGAGATTCGCGAAAATCGTATAAAATACATGCTTATATTCGTAGTTGAATAATTAAACCTTGCCGCACCACAATGAGAAAAAGCCGCGCCCACTCCTTAAAAGTCTCCACAATCGCCGTATTCATATGTCTATTGTTCTCTTGTAAACAAAATGAAAAAACAAATAGGGAGAAATCGCAAAATACGTTGATGGACACAACTTTGACCTATCAACCTTATAGTGTAAAGGCAACCGACCGATTGATAACAAGAGCTGATTACGCCGATAAATTGTATGGTTTTTGGCTGGCACAATGTATCGCCAACTGGACGGGTTTAGTGACCGAAATGGACAAAGTGGGGAATATTGGCGAAATCAAAACAGGAAAATTCTATACCCGAGAAGATTGGGGTACGCTCGATCTTCCAAATATTTGGAACGAAGAACCCAGTGACCTATCCGAAACAATCGATTTTGTCTTTCGAGGGGAAAATGAAGTTTGGGGCGCCGACGACGATACCGATATCGAATACATGTACCAGCATCTACTCTACACCAATCAGACCAGTATGCTTACGGGTGACCAGATACGGAAAGGCTGGTTAAAACATTTGAAACACGAAGAGGAAAACTATCTCTGGGTAGCGAACCAAAGGGCGCTCGAACTTATGCTCGATGGAGTCGTTCCGCCCAAGACCAGCGATCCGGCCATAACCAAGGATACCATTTATGACAACTATTATGAAATGATCGATGCCCAGTTGACGACCGAGATCTTTGGTTTTTTTGCACCTACCAGACCTGATGTTGCCCTAAAGATGTCGCATTTGCCCATACGTACCACGGCACGCGAAAATGCAGCCTGGATATCGGAATTCTATGTGATTATGTATGCGCTGGCTCCTGCCGTGGATGAAGATCTCACGAAGAAAGAGCAGGTGTTGTGGATGGCCGATAACGCCAGAAAAAGACTCCCCAATGATTCCTATGCCGCAAAAATGTATGATTTTGTCAAGGCTCAATATGAACAAAACATTTCATGGGAAGCCGCACGTGATGCGGTTTATGAGCGTTATCAGGTACAACAGGAAGATGGTTACAACATCACTTCGAAAGCTATTTTCTGCAACGGTTGCTTTGTAGGCGGAATCAATTTTGCGGCCAGTATCGTCAGTCTATTATATGGAGAAGGTAATTTAAAAGAAACGATAAAAATAGGCACCCTCAGTGGATGGGATTCCGACAATCCGACTGCCACCTGGGGTGGACTGCTAGGGTTTATGCATGGAAAAGAGGGCGTTGAGAAGGCCTTCGGTCAAAAATTTTCAAACCAATTCAATATTCATCGAACACGGGTCAATTTTCCCAAGGATGGGCTTGATACTTTTGAGCACATGTCAAAAATTGGAATCTATATTATTGACCGCGTGGTTCAGGAAGAAATGGGCGGTGGAATCGACCTTGCGAAAGATGTATGGTGTATCCCCCAAAAAGCATTGGAAATCGAACCTGCGCTATAAAACGCAACGTCCTCATCAAAACACACCCATTTGTGGAATCAAGAATTGAACTATTGCCAGAAAAAATCCTGATTGGAAAATCAATGCGGATGTCCTTGGCGCAAAACCGTACGCCAGTGCTTTGGCGGGGTTTTATGATGGAGAAAGGGCAGATAAAGGATCAAATAGGCTCTGATCTATATTCCATTCAGGTGTACGATGGACTACAGTATTTCGAGACCTTCAGCCCAACGACCGAATTCACAAAATGGGCCGCCACAGAAGTTCGGAAAATCGAAAATATACCAAATGGTTTTTCTTCTATTGCCTTAAAATCAGGGCTGTACGCAGTTTTTATCCATAAAGGCACCTCTGCGGACTTCCCGCGGACCTTTCAATATATTTTTTCGCAATGGCTACCGAAATCAGGGTATGAACTAGATGACAGACCGCATTTTGAACTCTTAGGGGAACGGTATAGAAACAATGACCCCTCCTCGGAGGAAGAGGTCTGGATTCCGATTAGAAAGAAAGCCTAGTTGCGATTCCATTAGGGAAACAGTACATTTAAAACTCAAACTAAGAATCGTGAAACACATCTACTCCATTGCATTTGTTTTTTTACTCGCATTTTGCCCAAAACTCCATGCACAAGAAACCGAGACCATCAACGTGCTTATTGTCGACGGTCAAAACAATCATCAACAGTGGCCTAAACTAACGGCCATGCTCAAGAATTATCTTGAAGAAACACAACTTTTCAAGGTAGACGTAGTGCGGTCCGCCTATACTTGGGAAGGTGAACAATACATCTCCGAATTCCCTATTGAAGGTGTGCCTCCGACCATTGCCTTGGAGAAACCCAAAAGCGATCCAGATTTCAGTCCCGAATTTTCGAATTATGAGGTGGTCATCTCCAATTTTGGTTGGAATGCAGCGGCTTGGCCCGAAAAAACGAAACAAGAATTTGAAAAATACATGGAAAATGGTGGCGGTTTGGTCGTTTTCCACGCGGCAGACAACTCCTTTCCCCAATGGGAAGCCTATAACAAGATGATTGGACTTGGTGGTTGGGGAGATCGCACGGAAAAAGATGGCCCTTATGTCTATTACAACGATGCCGGTGAGCTTATTCGAGACAATACTTCTGGGCCAGGAGGCGCGCACGGCCCACAAAGCGAATATCAAATCAAGATCAGGAATACCGAGCATCCTATCACCAAAGGTATGCCAGAGTTCTGGATGCATACCAAGGATGAACTATACAATAGCCTGCGCGGACCCGCAGAAAACATGGACATCCTAGCTACGGCATACGCCGACCCCGAAAACAAGGGTACTGGCAGGCATGAACCAGCCTTAATGGCCTTGACGTATGGCAAAGGCCGCATTTTTCACAATATTATGGGTCATGCCGACTATTCGGCAGATTGCATCGGTTTTATAACCACTATGCTCCGCGGAACGGAATGGGCCGCTACGGGAATGGTGACCCAAGAACTCCCCGAGAACTTTCCCGATATGGAAACTTCCCGTTCGCGCACCCCTGAAAAATAGCCATGGAACTCAGTTTAAGTATTCCTGCCCTACTATTTCCGGCCATATCTTTGACGATGCTGGCCTATAATGCGCGATACCTGGCTATTGCTGCGCTTATACGGCAACTGCACCAGAAGTATCAAGAAACCGAGTCAGAGTCGGTGGGCTTACAAGTTAAGAAATTGAATACGCGGTTGACCCTCATCAAAAACATGCAGGCCTCCGCCATTTTCAGTTTTCTCCTTGCAGTCATCACTATGGCCTTAATCTATTTTGAGTTTGCCTCTTGGGCGAATCTAATATTTGGTATCAGTCTTTTGTCATTGATGGTTTCATTGGTTCTCAGCCTTATCGAAGTGCAGCTTTCTACCAAAGCGCTTTCCATTCAATTGAAGGATATGGAATAACCGTGTCAATTGGAGTCTTGTTTCTAGAAAACCAATCCGTCGATGCAGCGGAATCGGTGAACTACGGGTACCGACCAAGTGGTCGGTTCTGTATGCTGCAGCCTGCACAAAGAAAGCGACTCCTCTCGATTTCGAGTCGAATACTTTCGTTCAATTACTGTTCTTAGGCCCTAATCTGCAGGAAATACAACCCATTAGACTACTCGGTCTGTTTCGTACTAAAGTGGACGTACCGTTCATCTAGGGCATGAAACACTAGATACCACCCTTAAGCCTATTTAAACGTTTACGAAACATAAAAAAAGCCCTGATGATATCAGGGCCCTATTCTTAGTTGATAATTATCGGACGTGTCGACCAGCTATCACTGGTCTGAAACAAGAGATAATAGTACCCCGATGGATACGTATCCAGTATCAGTTCATTGATATCTTGATGGTCTTGGTCAATACGAAAGGTCTCAAGTAAGCTGTTATTCTGATTGTACAACTTAATCTCCACTTCCTGACCTTCATATTCGGCGAGGTCAACATTCACCCTTCCAGAAGCCGGAATCGGAAATACATTGACAGCGCTACTTTGAGATGATGCCACTACATTAATAATAGCACTGGCTGTATAGCCCCCGTCATCCGCGACCGCCGTAACATCGATTTCACCCAATCCCGTTGCAGTAACCAGACCTGAGGTGTCAACGGATGCAATGGCCGGATTGTTCGAAAACCAGGTCACGGATTGATTCGTGGCGTTCGAGGGTTCGGTAGAAGCGTTTAATTGAAAGGTTTCGCCAAGACCTAGGGTCACTTCGTTGGGTGCCACCAAAATATTATAGACGGACACGGGTGGTGGTGTTCCGCCCGTTACGGTTATCAAGGAACTGGCGGAATATCCACCATCCTCAGCAGAAACCGTCACGTCGATAACGCCCTCCCCTACAGCAGTAACGAGTCCATTTGAATCTATGGTCGCAATCGCCGGGTTGTTAGATATCCAACTTACATTTTGGTTGGTCGCATTTGCCGGTTCGGTAGTTGCGGTAAGTTGCACGGTCTCCCCTGCTTCCAAACTTACAGTGGTTGGAGCTACTAAAATGTTGTATACCGCTACATCCGGTGGTGTTCCTCCAGTAACCGTTATGATAGTACTAGCGGAATAGCCTCCATCCTCGGCGGATACCGTAACATCAATGACGCCAGCGCCTATTGCGGTCACCAGCCCATTTGAATCGATAGTAGCAATCGTCGGGTCATTTGATATCCAACTCACATTTTGATTGGTCGCATCCAAAGGTTCAACAGCCCCTATGAGCTGAACGGTTTCGCCTACTTCCAAATCAACCGTTTTCGGTGAAACGAGCACGTTGTAGACGGCGATTTCTACGACGGGCGTGTTCACAGTAACAGAGACACTGGCCGTATAACCTCCATCATCAGTAGTTACGGTAACGCTCGTAGTTCCTTCATTTATTGCCGTTATTAAGCCCGAATCCGGATCAACCGAAGCGATACTCGAATCATCGGAAAGCCAACTGACCCCTTGGTCAGTAGCATCTGCCGGTATTATGGTGGCCGTTGGTAAAACGGTCTCGCCAATCTCTAGACTAACTTCCGTAGGGGATGCCGATACATTGGTCACCGGTACTGTACCAAGTTGTGTAATCCAAGCTTCTATAAGGGCAACCCCTTCTTCATCGACCCGATCTTTGGCTAGTGGAGGCATGGAGAAGTTTGAATTCGCACTGTTGGCCCGTATATAAAGGATCGATTTGTCCGGTTCTCCTTCGGCAATAATTCTCTCCCCAGGAATACCCAGCGAATTGAAAATATCTGCATCCAACAAGTTGGTTTGGGCAAGATCAAGACTCATTCTAAGGTCAAAATCAGCACGAACATCAGAACCGGCCTGATGACAATAGGCACAATTTAAGTCCATATACGACCGCGCCTTTTCATCCATCGTCGCATTGGGGTCGTTTGCGGATTTATAGGTCAACAATGATGGTGTATCCGCGTCTGTAATCGTTTGGTTCAAAATACCTAAGTGGCTTAAGGTCACCAGTTGATTCGCGGTTCTACCGGTTGCGGGATAGGTCAGGTCTTTGTTCAAATAGCGCGTTCGCGTACCGATTGTTCCGCCTGTACTGGAATTATGGCAGGTTATACACTCGTTCCTGCTTGGGTATCGCCAGTTTTGAACATCAGTTGTGCCGTCTGCCCTTGTAATGGTCAAAGATTCATCAAGCCCACTCGTCAGTAGCACGGCATCGGTTTGTGCGTTGTTCCATTTATAGGTCGCAAAATAGAAATTACCATCGGCGGCCTTCACCGAAAATCGGGTTTCGAGGCGTTTGGTAATCGAAGGGTTATTCTCATCGAGCGGCATCTCGAAATGCTTGATTAAAACAGACCCCACCGGAAGATTCCAATTTCCGTTTTCAGAATAGTCGATTTGTTCCTCTGGGGTGTTATGGGTTCCATCATTAGGGATACCAATCCATCTTTTTTTCGCTGCCCCATCAGACCAGAATGATTCAACCAAATCATATGGTATTAAACCATTGGTCGGTGTCAGGTTGTTCAAATTGGTAAATGCTCCGGTTTGTGAAAGGGCTTGGGGAAGGGTTTCATCGAACGTCATCCGCGTCACCAACTTATACAAGGTAGAAACACCTTGCTTTAGAATATACATTTCACCCTGTTTATCTTCTCCAAAGGATATAATATTCGTCGATGAAAAACTACCGAGCTGTTCGTAACTTCCGGTATTGATATCTACCGAGAATATTTCTTCACCGTTTCCATAATCCGCGCAGATATATCGCCCTTGCAATTCGGGTATTTCCGAACCACGATAGACGTACCCGCCCATAATGGCATTGGCCACTGATCTTGGGAAAGCCACCAAGGGCTCTTCGTGGGCCATATTATTGTACAGCGTATTTCCGCAAAGATTGCCTTTATAGCGCCCTTCGTATACCGGCCAACCAAAATTGCCGCCTTTCTTTACCACATTGATTTCCTCATGACGACCCAAGCCTACTTCTCCAATATAGAGGTCGCCGGTGGCCCGATCTTTGGTCATTCGGTGTGGGTTCCGATGCCCCATGCTATAATACTCCTCGAAGTTTTGACCACTTGGACTTAGAAAGGGATTATCATTCGGGATCCAGTAGCCATTTCCAGTAATTTCATCGAAGAACCCATGATCATTAGGCATATTTTTAACCGGAGGATGACTCTTAAGGGGGTCCTTATCAACATCTAATCGAAGTACCCCACCATCCAAATTGTTTTGAATATCCTGCGACTTTCTAAAGGCTGTCTGGTCGCCAGTGGTAAGATACAGAAAGCCATCATCTCCAAATAGCAAGCCGCCTCCTCGATGCGTGGTGCCATACATTCTCAATTTGAGCAAAATCTGCTCCGAACTAGGGGATACCTGCATCGTATTCGGGTTCATAGTATATCTTGATAAAATCAAGAAATTACCCCAGTACTCCTCACTTGTACAATTCTGGGTCGTGTAACGGTTTGGGAAATTGTTCCCATTGACATCTTTGGTAGTATAGAAGGTATAGAAGTAATCCTTACCCGCGCCGGTATCAAATTCAGGATGTAAGGCCAATCCTAAAAACCCACCGTCCCAGACCACACCAACTTTATTGCTGAGATCAATGAGCATATTTTTTTGAGCTACGTCTGGTGTTTTATTGAACCAGTAGATCTTACCATCGCGCTGCCCCACTAGAATCCGTTGTGCATTCGGAAGTTCATTGAAAGTCAATGGAGAATCGAACGTCAGATTCGGATATATAGGCACATAGGGTAATCCCTGAGAAATGGAAACCGTAGCAGGAAAGTTATTGTTCAGGTATTTTCCCAACGGCTCAGGATTGTCAAGCCCCGATCCTGCAAAATAAGGCACTGCTCCTAGCAGTATGAGGCTCAAAAAGGCAAACAGGAGTTTTCTGTAATTTAGGTTGGGTAGTTTTCTTTTCATTTAGTTTGGTTTGGTTTGAAGGACAAATTCGAGATTTATGCATTACCTATCGACAAAAGGATATCTTTTTTCGGCATAGCGTAAATTTCATCGATAAAGTGCATGGGTAAACTCTTCGTTATCAACCCCTACCGCAGCTGATTCTCAAATGTTTCCAATGCTGAAACGAGCCTTTTTTGGGGCAGAATACACCCTAAGCGTACCCCATATTCAATAGCGCTCCTGAGGATTACTACGGCAATCTAATTCGAAAGAACGGAAGGAAGTACAATCGTGGTTTTTACCCCTTGACCATCTTCTAAATTGGAAAAAGAGAAACTAAAATCATCATCGAAGAGTGTCTTCAGCCGCTCTTTAATGTTAGCGATACCCAAACCATTCTTTCCATTGTTTTCAGAAATTTGTGGTCCGTTATTTCGAATTTCCAGACAGACTTTTTCATTGATTTTGAAAATTCGCAACTCAACTTCTAAGTAGGTTGAATCATAAGAATACCCATATTTTATGGAATTCTCCATGATGGGTTGAATCAACATACTAGGAATCAATACATTTTCAACATCTTCCTCGACTTCGATCTTCACGGATAAATCTTCAGAGAAACGTGTTTTCATGATGTCAAGGTATTTGTTCAATATGACCATCTCTTTATCCACTGGAATCAGATTTTCGTCTTTGACCAGTAAAATTTCCCGTAGAAGATCCCCTAGATTACCTAACATCTGTTGGGCCCTGTCTATATCCTCCTTGATAAGGGAGGAAATACTGTTTAGGGTATTGAACAAAAAATGCGGATTCAGCTGCGATTTCAAAGCCTGCATTTTAACGTTTTGCAGCTGTTGGGTCAACTGCACTTTCTGCAGTTCTGTTTTCCCCACCCGTTGGATGTAGTAGTAAGAATATATAATCGTGACAAACCCCACATAGCCCAAAAAGTTCAGATTGGAGCCGAACATAGTGCGCACAATGAACTCTTTAAACGTTCCGCCAAAGAAAATTGTGCCCAGGAAAAAATACTCATAGATATACCCAAAGGCGGTGATGATGAATGAATAGATAAAGGAAAGTCCGAAATGAATCAGAAATACATAGGCCCATTTCAGCTTACTGTCGATCATCTTTTTGGTTACAATCAGGATTAGAACAATGACCGGCGGTACAATCAGGAAGTTCGCTAGAACAGGCTCAAAAGTAACCCGCCACCAACTGACCTCGGCATATTCCGGTCGATCCATAGCCTTCAAAATGATACGTCGGAAAATATATACCACATGGTATGCGCCAACATAGCCCAATAAAATTAAAAACAATTTTCTGTCGATACGCTTTTTCATTTCTTCAATCCCATTTTCAACAAAAATTCCTGGCGGTATCCCCTGCTAACTCTTAATTTTTTACCGTCATGCATTTTGACATCTATTTCACCAAAACCTGAATTAAGAAGTTCTTCGACCGCGCCAATATTAATGATGCTCGAACGGTGAATACGAATAAACAGATTTGAATCTAGCTCGTTCATAATACTGTACATCGAAGTTCGCAACAGGTGTTTGTTTTCTTTAGTATAGACTTCTATATAATAGTTCGAGGCCAGTATATAACTAATGTCCGCCGGCTTTACAAACACGGTCTTGTTTCCCGACGGAATGGGAATCCTTGAGGGAGCGCCTTCAACTTTTTCAATTTGACCCTCTTGTATATGGCTGAGCAACTTGGACATTTTACCGTCGAAATCTTGACTATTTTGTGACCTGAACGTCTCAACTGCCCTATAGACCGATTGATAAAATCGTTTTTCAACAATAGGTTTGAGTAAATAATCAAAGGCGAAGATATTGAAGGCCTCGATAGCGTAAGAATCGAAGGCTGTGACGAAAATCACCAAGGGCATCTTGATTTTTAGCCGTTGCAAAATGTCAAAGCCCGTCATATCCTTTAGCTGAATGTCTACAAACAACATGTCTGGCATCTGCCTGTTTATGGCCAATAGAGCTTCCTTACCCGTTCCGTATTGGCCTACAATTTCAATTTCGGAAATGGTTTCCAGTAGATTGGCTATTAGTTTTCTCGCCAATGGTTCATCATCTACAATGATTGAAGTTAATCTCATGGCCCTACAATGTATACAAAATAAAAGTGGCGCGCTACTCTAGACTGCTACTGCAGGTGGGTAAAATACCATTCGCTTCAAAAAACAGGGCGTTCACTTCAAAATAAGCGCTTTACACTTCAATTGCATCTCATCGGATTGTGGAAACGGATAGTTTTAGGTCTGAATGAAATCTCTAAAAGAATTGATGTATGAATAAGAAAGTGATAGTTACTTTATCGGTGATAGCGTTATTTTTTATGCTATTTTCCTGCAGTTCCAATGACGATGAACCGGAAGTCGAACAAAAAGAAGAGGAAGAAGTTACCTTAGAGGGAGATTACCAAGGTCTCTGGAATTCTACTACGGACACCGATGCAGTTTTTACGGACTTTCCCATTTCCGCTAAAATTTCATTTGCGAGCTCGGATAAAACTAGGCTGCGCGCCGAGTTTTTTGCCACTTCGACCTTTACGTCATGTTGTAAAGATGAGGGCAACGATGGTACCATAACCATGAATTTAGAAGGTGATGCCATCAGTTCATTCAATTTTAACGACCAAATCGTTAATTGTACTGGTAGTTTTACCGGAACCGGCTCGATAACCTCAAAAGATCCTTATACGATCAAAATCGATTTTACCGGCAATGACTGTGATGGGAATCATACCGGTGAGCTTCTGTTCACCAGAACTAAAAATTAGAGGGGTATACTTCAGTTCGGTCTCTGGTGTCCCACATGAAAAAGGGCCTCTCCTTGATTGACTACTGCTTGATGGTTGATACAAAAGACATACCCATCGAATGGGGCTTTTATTCGCTTGACCCGCTTGGCGTAGGTATCAGTAATCATTCCCATTTCTTGCCCCTTTGTGATTTCACTGCCGTTGGTGACTTCCGGAATGAACATCCCTGCGGTAGGGGCTCGTAGCCAGCGCCTACCCTCTAGATGAATGGTTCCGTTTCGCTCGACATATTTGGGCTCGATTTTGGTTATCATTTCAAAGTGCTTGAGTATGTTCAAAATGCCCTGCATACCTTCCATAATACAATAGTCATCAAAGCGCATACTCTCACCAGCTTCAAAAACCACGGTGGGCTTGTTCATCTTGAACGCCGCATTTCTGAAAGAGCCCCGAATCAACTTGGAAGAAAAAGAAATAGGCGCATTGAACAGTGCCGCTAGCTTGGCACTTTTTGAATCTTCTTGGGTATAGCGTATCTGTGGAAAATTGTGTCGCTGGCCTCCACCGGTATGTAAATCGATACCATAATCGATCTGGTGCATAATTTCAGTGACATAATGGTAGGCGATTCTGCTGGCCATGGAGCCATTTTTGGTTCCGGGAAAACTTCGGTTCACATCTTTACCGTCGGGCACATCACGGGAAAAATGGATAAAACCGAAAATATTAAGAATAGGCACGGCTATAATCGCCCCTTTTTTGACACGAAACCGTTTTTCGGCAATCATACGCCGTACAATTTCGATACCATTGATTTCATCGCCATGTAAACCGGCTTGAACCAAAATGGTCGGACCCGGTTTTTTGGCGTTGAACACATAAACAGGAATGTCGATCAATGTTCCGGTCGGTAACCGATCAATACTGATGCTCAAGAGTTTATCTTCACCCGGCGCAACGGTATCTCCTCCGATAACGATTTCCTTATTTTCTTCTACGACGTCCATTTCGTTCAACAAATAGTATAATTTCTTTTGCGATGTTTACTCCAGTAGCACCCTCGATTCCCCGCAATCCTGGAGAGGCATTCACCTCGATCAACAACGGTCCCTTTTTCGAACGTATCAAATCTACTCCAGCGACCCCAAGTCCCAGATATTTGGTAGCATTGAGAGCAATAAACTGCTCTTTGGCACTAGGTTTAATTACTTCTGTACCTCCCCCTCGATGCACATTAGACCGAAACTCGCCTACCTCACTGGTTCGTTTCATACTGGCCACAATTTTATTACCGACCACAAAAATACGGATGTCTTCCCCATTGGATTCCTCAATGTATTCCTGGATCAAAATACTCGTGTCCATCTTGTAAAAAGTATCGATAATCGACTTTGCCGACTTTTTTGTTTCGGCTAAAATGACACCTAAACCTTGTGTGCCTTCCTGAAGCTTTATGATAACCGGGGCACCGCCTAAGATCTCTATTTGCTCTTTGATATTATCGGGGTTGATTGCGAACAAGGTTTCGGGAATCGGGATGCCTTTTCGTGACATAATCTGTAGGGTCCGAACTTTATTTCTAGCGCGTGTGATGCTTAGTGAACGTGCTGTGCTAAAGATACCGTTCATCTCAAACTGCTTTACAATAGCAGCACCGTGTCGCGTAACCTTTGAGCCTATTCGCGGAATTACCGCGTCGAACTCATTGGTAATGTTATCACCATGATAAAAAATCTGAGGTTTCCCTTTTCCCAGCTTTACCACACATTTGGTGTGGTCGATCTGTTCAATATAATGGCCTAAATTTTCTGCTTCCTCCACTATCCTTTTGGTGGAATAGACATTCATACTCACGGAAAGGAGCCCGATATTCATTTAAAGTTGATTAGTGTCATTTGATACCCTGAATATCGCAATTTATACAAAGATGACCTAGTCTAAGTGAAGATATACTTACCTTTAAATGTCATATCACCTCATCATCTGGATACAGGTAGGACAAATCACCGTCATTAAACAAAAAAGACGCGAAGCAGCCATGCGTTTCACTACCCCCATTTTTGTTTTATTTTTTACGCTTTCTTTGGGCACCCTAAAAGGACAGCACAAAGCAAAGGTCTGGGATACCAGTAATGGCCTTTCGAACAATTGGATTTCGGATATTGCCCAAGATGATCAAGGTTATCTTTGGCTTGCCACACAATACGGTGTAAATCGTTTTGACGGATACGCCTTCAAGAGTTTCACCCATGATCCTGAAAATAGCAATAGTCCGATAGCCAATTGGGTAAAACGGATTGTCAAAAAATCAAAAAATGAACTTTGGTTTGGTGTTGATTATGGAGGTCTTGATGTATATGATTCCATGAAAGACGAATTCAATCACAAATCCATTGTTCATCAAAAAGATACGATAACATCGATAAACAAATTACTCCACTCAACAAAGGGAGGTCTATATATCGCCACTAAAAGTGGACTTTTTAAGGAAAGGGCAAAGGGTGATGCCTTTGATCAGTTATTTGAGGGCACGATTAAAGATATACGACAAAATTCAAATGGTACTGTTTTCTTTCTTTCCAATTCTGTCATCTATACCTATGACACGAATACACTAGAGGTCAAAAAAGTCTTTGAAAATTCGGATAGTACCATACAGCATATTTTCATCGATTCAGAAGACCAACTTTTCGGGCTTTATTCAAGTGAGATCGTCGTCCTGCAATTTTCAAATGGCTCTTATATTCCATCGACACAATTCAAAATCAGCCCATTGGTTTCACTTCTTTTTGCCGATAATGCGATTATGGAAGATTCGGAACATCGTATTTGGATTGGAGGGCAAAAAGGCATTTCAATCGTAAACAAAAGTCGAAATGCAGTTGCGTTTTATCCATATCAGACCTTTTTTGAAAAGGATATTCCCGGCATTCAAGCCTTGAGCTTCTATGAAGACATACATAAAAATATGTGGATCGGCACCAACAAAGGCCTAGCGTTCATATCAAGTTTTATGACCCGATTCCCATCTAATAAAAAACTCGTGTATGATGTTAAGCTACATGATATTAGGGCCTTTCATGAAGTTAACAACCATCTTTTGGTTGCCGCTGACGAAGGTCTTTTCCGTATGGATGAAAAAAAGCAAATCGAAAAAATACTTTCACCTAAGGTCTATGGAATGCACAAGACTCGCTCCGGTGCCTTATATGCTATAGGCGTAGGCCTTTTTGAAATAGATACCGCTTCATTTCGCTTTAAAACGATCTCGACCTCCTATTTCAAAGGAGCATGGTCTATAGGAGAAGACCAAACAGACAATTTGTGGATGATCGCCAATGAGAACCTGATTCGATATCATAAGAGCTCCCAGACCTTCGAAACGTTCAGTACAGACAATACCCCAACCCTGCATAATTCGCCCCGCATCGATCTAATGTTCGATTCAAGGGGGCGTTTATGGCTATGTACTTTGAGGTCTGGAATCTATGTATTGAAAAATCCGCATGAGGTGCCCTCTGGAGGAACTCCGGTGTTCGAAAATATCAATCATGAAGTGGGTAATGCAAACAGTCTTTCAAATCGTTTGGCCACCTCATTGCTCGAAGCTTCCGACGGAACCATTTGGGTCGGCACCGATGCGGGCTTGAATGCAATAGATCCGAATACTTTCGACGTAAAAAGATACCTTAAAAAAGATGGGTTAAAAGACGAAAAAATTATGGCCATCCTCGAGGATGATTATGGGAATATTTGGGGAAGTACTGTAGGTAACGGAATTTTTCAATTCAATAAAAAAACGGGGGACTTCAATTTTTTAGGGAAAGAAGATGGATTGATAAGCAATAACTTTCTGCTCTCTTCGGCATACAAAAATACTGAAGGTATTCTCTTTTTTGGGAGCGACAATGGTATTCAAGAAATAGACCCTGTTCTTTTTGACACCTTCTCACCTCCGAAGGTCGATTTTTTCTTTACTTCAGTACAACCGTCAATACCCTCGACCAATAAACGGACAAATCTATTCGATACCGAAAACAAGGAAATCACCTTGGACTACGACAACAACTCATTCCTTGTCAATTATACCACCCTGAACTATCACCTAGCCGAAAAAACCAAGTATCGGTACAGGGTTGCCAACCTGAACAATACCTGGCAAGATAATGGTAGTGAGCGTTCGATTACATTCAATAGTCTTCCGGTCGGAGCTTACGAACTACAGGTAGCCGCAACCAATCCCGATTTGGAATTTACTGCCAATACTATCCGATTGAAATTCATTGTGAAGCCTCCATGGTGGCGAACCAATTGGGCCTATTTGGTCTATTTTTTGGTATTCGCTGCTATTTTGCTAGCGGTTCATCACTATGTGCTTAAGGGCAAATTGGAACGAGCGGAAAAAATAAGACTTCAAGAACTCAATACCTTTAAAACCAATTTTTTCAACAATGTAGCGCATGAACTCAAAACCCCATTAACCCTCATCTCAGGTATGGCCAAAACCCTTAGGAAAAATGGGGGGAAGGAAATGGACAAATCAGTGAAGACCATAATGAGAAGTAGTAACGAGCTCAATGATCTGGTGAACCAGCTCTTAGACCTTTCAAAACTTGAAGTAGGCAAATTACATATTGAAATGGCACATGGAGATATCATTGTTTTCCTGAAATACCTGGTGAATTCTTTTGAATCTTTAGCAAGTGCCAAAGAAATAAGACTGCACTTTTTAAGTGATGCGGAAATACTCAAGATGGATTTCGATGCACAAAAGATAAAGCACATCTTCTCGAACCTCATTTCAAATGCCATAAAAAATACGCCGGTCAAAGGGGATATCTATTTTCAAGTAACCCGTCAGGGTGACCATTGCTGTTTTGATGTCAAGGACAATGGTATCGGTATTCCTGAGGAAGAACTACCGCGCATTTTCGAACGTTACCATCAAGTCAAGGGGCATACCGAAGGTACCGGCATCGGGTTGTCTTTTACCAAGGAGTTGGTTGAACTCATGAAGGGTACGATCGTGGTAAAAAGTGCCTTGGGAAAGGGCACCAACTTCAAAGTGTCCTTACCCATTGAACATAAAGCCACGAAAGAAATCCCTTTTGAGACGGGTACCGAAACTATTGATGTACATACCAACGATTCGCCTACTTATTTCGGTAGGGCAGCAGACGAATATCCGATCATCCATATTATCGAGGATAACCTGGACATTTGCTCGTATTTGGAGTTGATCTTAAAGCAAGACTATCGGTTGAGTTTTGACCACAACGGGGAAAGTGGTTTATCAACCGTTATCGAAACGGTTCCAGATTTGGTGATTACCGATCTCATGATGCCCATTAAAAATGGTTTTGAGGTATGTCAAACTATAAAGTCAAACCGCATCACCGATCATATTCCCGTAATTATGTTGACGGCCAAATCAGATACCGCATCGAAATTAGAAGGGTTAAAACTTGGAGCCGACGCCTATTTGGAAAAACCATTTGATGAAAGGGAATTGCTACTTCAGATAGTAAACCTTCTCGAACAACGTGAGGTGCTTCGCAAAAAATATCAAAATCAGGAGTATTGGGAAAATAATGCCAACTCGACTCTTAATGAGCCGAACGAATTCGTTCTCAAGGTTAGGAAGCTGATCGAGGAAAATATCGATAATTCACAATTCGGAATTCTAGAGATCTGTCGCGCTTTGGGCATTAGCAGAAGTCATTTGCACCGAAAGCTCAAGGCCTTGACCAATTTGTCGTCCAGTCTGTTCATTCAGAAAGTGAAATTGCAACGGGCAAAGCAGTTGTTAAAAAGCACTGAAATGAATATTTCTGAAGTGGCATACGAAGTAGGCTTTGAAGATCCTGCCTATTTTTCGAGACAATTTTCAAAAACATTTGGCTATCCGCCAAGTGAGACACGTAAAAACATATAAGTCAGCATTTTAAGCATTTCTTACCGTTGCTGTTTACAACAATACTCCAAGAAAAATAATTCTTGATTGTCTTATAATCCAAGTATCTGGAACCATAGTCCGGCTACCTTCACTCGCCCCACAATACATTTGTCTTCGACCATTTCGGGCTAAGGATCCCCTCGGGCTCTCATTACCCTTGAAATCAAAAACTAGCTTAAATCCATGTTTAACCGAAACGGTATCGCCGATCGGTCTTAAAATTTAAAACTATGGAATTATGCAAGAAAGTAACACCTTAAGTACACTTGAGGAGATAAGGGCCATCAGCTTTTTTTCAACCTCGCTGCGCACAAAGGAATCTATTGATGAAGTGCTGTGGGACATTACCAAAAATGTCATTCACAGGCTAGGTCTAATCGATTGTGTCATTTATAGTTACGACCATGAAAAGCATGAGCTGGTGCAACGGGCTGCTTATGGCACTAAAAATCCTTCTGATGAGTTCATATACAATCGGATCCGGCTTGATCTTGGAGAGGGCATTGTGGGTAGTGTAGCCGCTTCTGGAAAGGCCGAAATCATTAAAAATACTACTAGAGACCCTAGATATATAGTTGATGATGCCCCGCGACTTTCAGAACTATGCGTTCCGATTCTTGTCAATGATCGACTTTTCGGAATAATCGATTCAGAGCATCCCGAAGAGGATTTTTTTACCGAAAAACATCTTTGCCTATTGAATATCATTGCTGCCCTCTGCGCCCAGCGCATCAAAGAATTGCATACTACAAAGTCAAAAAAGCCTTTTGCCAGAGCAAATCAATACTTCAAAAAACTGGAAGAATTGATGCGGTCCAAAAAATTGTATCGTAATCCGTATTTGAGCCTTACGACAGTTGCAGAGGCCTTGGGAATTTCGTCCTGCTATTTATCGAGCATGGTCAACAGCCTACTTCAGATAAGTTTTATCGACTTTGTCAACGAGTACCGCATCGCCGATGTCAAAAGGAATTTGGGCTCAGAAGCCTTTGCGCATTATACCGTTGTCTCCGTCGGCTTGGAAGCCGGGTTCAACTCAAAATCAGCCTTTTACTCCGCTTTTAAAAAGCATACGGGCCTGACCCCTGTTCAGTATAAGAACAGTCTCTGCACAGTGTCCTGATTTTTTCAATCTTAAAATTCCGGGACTCCCCTAGTGCGATTGCATATTAGGTTTGTTCCATACTGTTTAAATAAATATATAAAATGATGAAAACAAAGAAAACTACAACGATGATGTGCTGCATATTGGCAGCAATGTTATTTATGGCGTCTTGTTCAAAGGACGGAGACCAAGGTCCTGTTGGACCAGCAGGACCACAGGGAGAACAAGGGTCAGCGGGACTTGCCGGGGCCGACGGCGCAGATGGAGCGGATGGTGCAGACGGTGCACAAGGAGAGCAAGGTGAACCTGGTACAGCCAATGTCATTTATTCAGATTGGGTAAATACCGAATTCAGCAACAATATCATCACTACCTCTAGCTCATTTACGATTGACGCCCCACAAATCGACAGTGACCTATTGAATTTTGGAACCATTTTGGTGTATGCACGTAGAGTGGTGATTGGTGGTGGTGGTAATTTAGTATATCAGCTACCGATAGTTTTTGGAACCGCACGTCAGCAATCGTATTACTTCAGGGCTCAAGGCGGTGAAATTCGGATTACGGTAGCAGCCAATGAAGAAGGAGAGAATGCAGGTGATGGTACTTTCTTGGAGCAATACCGCTATGTACTCATTCCAGGAGCAGTTTCAACTAGTGGAAAATCTTCGATAGACTATCAAAAAATGACTTACGAAGAAATTACCGCACACTTCGAAATCGAAGACTAAGTATATGGTTAGTACTTCCCCCAATAATATGGTGAAATATCCAGTTGGGGGAAATCACCTGAAATAACACCCGCTTAATTTCCTCTTGTATACAACTTAAAATTCCATACAAATGACAACAACGAATAAACTTGTTCGCCTAAGTGCCCTTTTGCTCATATTCGCATGTGGGAAAGAAGAACTAGCCGATGATAGTGCGTCTTTGGAGCCCAATAATTTGGGTGGACTTATAACAAAACCACTATCGATAAAAGCCGAATTAATTGAAAAAGAAGCCCCCTTCGATGGCAGGGCTTTCCATGCCTCTGTAGTACATGACGAAAAAATGTGGGTGATCGCCGGGGATATCATCGGACCAAATCCTAACGACGTGTGGCAATCGAAGGATGGGCAAGAATGGAAATTGGTCAATCCGAACGCGGCGTTTTCCTCAAGATCCGATCATGCCATAACCGCACATGACGGCAAAATGTGGGTGACAGGTGGCAGAAACGGTACGCTATTGGATTTTGAGATCTTCAGCGATGTTTGGTCTTCAAAAGATGGCCAAACTTGGGAGGCGGCCACAACAGAAGCTGCATTTCCACCAAGAAGCAGACACACCTTAACCACCTTCAACGGACGCATGTGGGTCATAGGCGGAGCGGGTTCACTGACTGGCAACCAAGACTTCAAAGCCGATGTTTGGGCAAGTGGTGACGGCAGTAATTGGACTTCATTTTTACAAAACGCTCCCTTTGGTAAACGTGCCGACCATACTGCTCTGGTCTATGACCATAAGCTTTGGGTAATTGGAGGCTATGTGAAAGATGAATTGGGGGGTGATTTTAAAAACGATGTTTGGTATACCGAAGACGGTAGCAGCTGGATATTAGCTACTCCAAACGCCGACTTTACCCCGAGATCGAGCCATACCGCCGTTACTTATAATGGATATATGTGGGTGATTGCAGGTTACGCGGGTAACGCGAAGTTCTTAAACGATATCTGGCGTAGTAAAGACGGTATTACTTGGAAAAAGGTAAAGACAAGCAACGATTTCAGAAGCCGAGCCGAACACACATCGGTCGTATTTAACAAACGTTTTTGGGCCCTTGCTGGGTATCCTCTCATCTCTAACCCTACTAAAACCGGAATTTATACCAGTGGGTATTATTCTGATGTATGGTCTTTTGGAAATTAGAAGAGCACGAACCTGCTAAATCTGAATGTACTAAAACTGGAAAACATGAAATCACAAATGAAACTATTTATCGTATTTGTTATGCTTGTGGCCTTCAATGCAAAAGCACAAGAACAAGCGAATACCATAACCGTAAGTGCAAGGGTCATCTATATTGACCCTGACCCAACATTCAAAGCCGATATTTCTTTGAGCACTGCGTTCTCTTCTTATGATAAGAATGTACTGAGCTTAGAGCAGATGGTAGAACACTTTAAAAAAAGTGTAACCGATATCGGATTGTCGTGGGCCGATGTAAAGGAATACCCGAGCGATTTTGGCTTTGAAACCATGGGCTACAACAAGGAGGGTATTATTTACCAATATGAGACCAAATCAGTGGAAGATATGAAGCGATTTCTAAACCTTCAAATACCCACTATGAATCGGTTGGATATGCGTTCCTCTATTGAAATCGACCCTCAAGAAGCAGCGAAAATTACCAAAATGGCGCTCGACAAAGCCCTGGGTCAGGCGACCCTACTTGCCAAGACCGCAAAAAGACAGGTAGGTGCCATTTTGGCTATAGAAGAAAATGGAGGCGTCCTCGACAAACCGTATGCTGTTGCTTTGTATTACAACAGACCCCCTGGCGAATTTTACTATGATGTGAAAGTAACCTACGTACTAAAATAAACCGGTTATGAAAAATATCCTCTGCCTAGCTCTTTTATATCTCTTTATCAGTTGCAGTAAAGATTCAGCAGCTCCTGAGCCGGTTCGTAAAATTCAATTGTCTTACCCCGAATCAGAAATCAATGCGACCTTCAGGACAGCGGGGGGTATCGCACCGAATATTATACAATGGAATGGAGATGTAGGTTTCTATTCCATTACCTCTTCCACGGAAATATTGCGACGAGATCATATTGTCTTCGACAGCCTTACCGGTCAAATTTCCTGGGGCAAAAACCTTCCGCTGGGCTCTTATGATTTTACCATTACCGCAGAAAGCGGAGAAACTACGGAAACGGTGGAAATTCTATTGACCAACTCTTTGATCAAAGCTTTTTTCAGTGGTGGTTTTGAAATGGTCGATCCTGATGTGGAAGAAATAGATTATTCGGCAATCCCAGTAGACTACGCCCTTTGGTTAAACGAAGATGGCACTGTCGCCATGGAGCGCTACAGCAATCCGGCCTTTTCGGCAGCGGGCAATTGGACTACAATCGAGGGGGGCAGTATATTGGTTGATTTTATCACCAATCTCTCAGGAGGAGAAACCACCTATATGCGGGGATATTTGGCCAACTCCGCGTATCTCCCAAAATTTACGGGCGATTATGGGTCTGCGGTCAATGAAAATCAAGAAATCGAGGAACGTACAGGTGTATTCCGCTTTGAATGGGATTAAAAATGCACACAACGATTGAGTCTCCTCGCCTTATGGCCCTAACTAAAAACGAAAAAATGAGGATTACAATTCAACTACTCTTGTTGGTCTTTCTTTTAACGAGTTGTAAAAAGGATAACGACGCCGAGGTAAGAACAAATACCGCGCCTAATGCATTCGCATTGCTAACTGTTGAAAATGATGCGGAAGCGGTTTCATTGACCCCTACTTTGACCTGGGAGGCGGCAACCGATATCGACGGCGATACTGTGGTGTACGATCTTTATTTGGAAATTCAAGGAGGCGCTCAAAATGTTCTCATCCCAAATCTGGAATCAACAGTTCCAGAACCTACCGTTATCCTAGCACAAGGACTTTCCGAGACCACCTTTAGCATTGTTGACCCACTATCTCTAGACAGTCGGTTTACATGGAAAGTAGTTGCACGCGACAACCAAGGCGGTACTATTGAAAGTGATACCTTTCGTTTTTTTACGCGCCCTTTAAATTTCAGCGAAGAGGCGCTTAGAACCAATACTGCCTTTGATGTTCGCGAAGGCCATGGCAGCGTATTCTTTAAAGATAAATTTTGGGTCATCGGCGGTGCTGCCAATATCGAAGACCTGAATAATGACGTATGGTCGAGCAGTGATGGGGAAGAATGGGTTTTGGAAACCGAAGATCCTGGGTTCAGTGGCCGAGCACAATTTGGGGTTACCGTTTTCAATGACCGAATCTTTGTTTTAGGTGGCTTCACCAACGGTAGTCTTTTGAACGATGTATGGAGTTCCGCCAATGGTATAGACTGGATGGAAGAAACAGCCAATGCCGATTTTAGTCCAAGAGCCCAGGTTGAACTTTTGGCATACAATGATAAACTCTATGCCTTGGGCGGTCTGGAGAACTTTTTTGATGTGACCACCGGCAGCACCGAAGAAATCTGGAGTTCGACCAATGGTGTGGATTGGGTGCTAGAAACCAACGCTGCGCCCTATTCGGCGAAGTATGGTTTTAAAGCAATAGTATTTAATGAAAAGATGTTCGTGTTGGGCGGTGCTTTGGCCATGACAAATGAAGAAACTGCGGATGTCTGGTCTTCTACCGATGGTTATAATTGGACTCAGACCCAACAAGGCACCAACAGCTTCTCTAAACGTGTCTTTTTTAATTGTGCCATTTTTAATGATAAAATCTGGCTTACCGGGGGCTTTAAGGAGACGGCAATGGAAGACATAAAATACACCGATTTCTGGTATAGTAGCGATGGTGCAACTTGGATAAGAGAAACCATCGATGCCGGTTACGGCGCACGTTTTTCGCCTACCCTGGTTTCCAATTCCGATTATATGCTACTGATCGCAGGAGGTGAAGTTGCTACAAATACCAAACTAAACGATGTCTGGAAATTTAATTGATATGTTTGTAGGCTTGTCATTAAGGTAAACAAGTCCTGAAAAAACCGTCAGTCAACAAAGAAAGCTCCTAAGGCATTCCAAGGAAATCAAATTCACCAACTCGATGCCCGTTGATTGAACAGGCAGGCAAGCGCACGAACAACTTTCTTTGAGTTGGCACACGCATTAGTGACATACGTCTCGTAAAGCCCTTTCCCAAGTAAGACGCCATTGAAATCACCTCAATTTCATATTTGAGCGCAAAACTTTGTAACACCCCCGAATCCTATAGTATATATGAATATACTTGGGGCTTTTTGTTTAATTATAATTCCCGATATCCCGTATTCCAAGACTTATTATTGAACGTAATTCATGAATAGATTAAAATGCTTCCAAATAACATACTAAAGACCTTGAAAGTTTGTTAATAACTCATCCCTACAGTATTTTTGTAAGGCTAAATCATCAACTAATGAGTGCATTAATAAAATCTTCACTGGCTCGAAAAGTCGTAATGGCGTTATCGGGTCTTTTCTTGGTTTTCTTTCTCGGACAACATTTTGTAATAAATGTTACCTCGGTAATCGCGCCGGACACCTTCAATTCATGGTCACATTTTATGGGATACAACCCGCTAGTGCAATACCTGTTGCAGCCTATTTTAATCGCAGGGGTTATTGTTCACTTTGTAATGGGCTTTGTTTTAGAACTACAAAATCGTGCCGCAAGAGGTAGTGTGCGCTATGCAAGTTACAAGGGGAGCGCCAATGCTTCTTGGATTTCGAGAAACATGTTGATCAGCGGTGCCGTTGTCTTGGCATTTTTAGCATTGCATTTCTACGATTTCTGGTTTCCGGAAATGGCGTATAAGTACCTTGAAGGCAATCCCGAGGATGCAACACGCTACCACGAAGAGACCGTTCACAAATTCGAACCTATCTGGAGAACGGTGTTGTACATCATTTCCTTTGTGTTATTGGCGTTGCACCTACTGCACGGATTCGCCTCCTCTTTTCAAACTATGGGAGTGAACAATAGGTATTCAGAAGGCATTAAAACATTTACGAAGATATATGCGATCGCCATCCCTTTAGGGTTTATACTCATCGCTATATATCATCATCTTAACCCAATAACACAGTAAGTATGGGCATATTGGATTCAAAAGTTCCTGCAGGGCCGTTGGCCGATAAATGGACTAATCATAAAAATCATATTGACTTGGTTAATCCGGCAAACAAACGAAACATCGATGTTATCGTAGTGGGCACCGGTTTGGCAGGAGGTTCTGCTGCCGCGACCATGGCAGAGTTAGGGTATAACGTCAAAACGTTTTGTTATCAAGACTCCCCACGACGGGCGCACTCTATTGCCGCACAAGGCGGTGTGAATGCAGCGAAAAACTATCAAGGAGATGGTGATAGTGTATACCGACTCTTCTACGATACGGTAAAGGGTGGTGATTATCGCTCACGAGAAGGAAACGTATATCGCTTGGCAGAGGTTTCGACGAACATCATTGACCAATGTGTAGCGCAAGGGGTTCCTTTTGCACGTGAATACGGAGGTCTTTTAGATAACCGTTCTTTCGGAGGTGTTTTGGTCTCCCGAACCTTTTATGCCAAAGGACAAACTGGACAACAATTATTATTAGGTGCCTATGCCGCGATGAATCGGCAGATTCAAAGAGGGAAAATCAAATCGTACACCCGGCATGAAATGCTTGACATCGTATTGGTCGATGGAAAAGCTAGAGGAATCATCGCCCGTAATTTGGTTACCGGCGAAATCGAACGACACTCGGCCCATGCCGTAGTACTTGCCACAGGTGGATACGGCAACCTTTTCTTTTTATCCACTTACTGTATGGGCGCCAATGTTATGGCCGCATGGAAAGCACATAAGCGAGGGGCTTTCTTTGCCAATCCGTGCTTTACACAAATACACCCGACCTGTATACCTGTTTCAGGAGATCACCAATCCAAATTGACCTTAATGTCCGAATCGTTACGAAACGATGGGCGTATCTGGGTACCCAAACGTTTGGAAGATGCACAGGCCATACGGGAAGGTAAACTAAAACCGACACAATTAAAGGAAGAAGACCGTGATTATTACCTGGAAAGACGGTATCCTGCCTTTGGTAATTTGGTGCCACGGGATGTGGCCTCTAGAGCTGCAAAAGAGCGCTGTGATGCCGGTTTCGGGGTCAACAAAACCGGAGAAGCGGTATACCTTGATTTTGAGTCGGCGATTATGCGCTACGGAAAAGAAAAAGCATATACCTCAGGAATCAAAGACCCGGATAAGAATACGCTACGCACCTTAGGAAAAGAAGTGGTCGAAGCCAAATACGGAAACTTGTTTCAGATGTATGAGAAAATCGTAGATCAGAATCCATATGAGACACCCATGATGATCTATCCTGCGGTACACTATACCATGGGAGGCCTGTGGGTAGATTACAATCTTCAGACGACCATACCGGGATGCTACGCTGCCGGAGAAGCCAATTTCAGTGACCACGGCGCCAACCGATTGGGGGCTTCCGCTTTAATGCAAGGACTGGCAGATGGGTATTTTGTGCTGCCTTATACGATAGGAGACTACCTTTCTGATGATATCCGTACAGGAGCCATTCCTACGGATTCACCCGAATTCGATGCTGCCGAACAAAATGTTCGTGACCGCATTCACAAATTGATGTCGGCCAAAGGACAGCACTCCGTAGACTACTATCACAAAAAACTGGGTAAAATCATGTGGAACAAGTGCGGGATGTCCCGTAACGCCGCAGATCTAAAATCCGCTATCGAAGATATCGCCGCCTTACGTGCCGATTTCTGGGAAAATGTAAAAGTGACCGGTGACCCAGACTCCAAGAACCAAGAACTTGAAAAGGCTGGTAGAGTTGCCGATTTCTTGGAATTAGGAGAACTTTTCGCCAAAGATGCTCTTAACAGAGACGAGTCTTGCGGTGGGCACTTCAGGGAAGAATATCAAACTCCCGAGGGTGAGGCACTAAGGGATGACGAAAATTTCAAGTATGTAGCCGCGTGGGAGTATGCCGGTGAACCAAAAGATGCCAAGTTACATAAAGAAGAACTGACGTACGAAAACATCGAAGTAAAGACAAGGTCTTATAAATAAAAATAGCTATGAAAATATTTTTAAAAATCTGGCGACAGAAAGATTCGAAGTCCAAGGGAAAAATGGTCGATTATAACCTTAGCGGCGTCGAAGAGGATATGTCCTTTTTGGAAATGCTCGACGTTCTAAATGAAAAATTGGTTGACAAGGGTGAAGAACCTGTAGAGTTCGATCACGATTGTCGCGAAGGAATTTGCGGTACCTGTTCTCTAATGATCAATGGTAGAGCGCACGGCCCAGACCGACTAATTACCGTTTGCCAATTGCATATGCGCAGTTTTAATGATGGTGACACCATCACTATCGAACCATGGCGCGCCAAGGCTTTTCCGGTAATCAAAGACCTTATCGTTGACCGTTCTTCATTCGATCGAATTCAACAGGCCGGCGGATACATTTCGGTAAATACCTCAGGGCGACCGGTCGATGCCAATGCCATACCCATCGAGAAAGAAAACGCTGATGCTTCGTTCAATGCGGCCACTTGTATCGGTTGTGGAGCGTGTGTCGCTGCTTGTAAAAATGCAAGTGCGATGCTCTTTACCTCAGCTAAAGTGTCGCAATTTGCATTGCTCCCCCAGGGGCAGGTAGAGGCTACGGATCGTGTTCAAAATATGATACGACAGATGGATCTCGAAGGTTTTGGAAACTGCACGAATACAGGCGCATGTGAAGTCGAATGTCCTAAAGGCATCTCATTGGAGAACATCGCACGTATGAATCGAGAATATTACAGCGCCAGTGTAAAAGGATAGTGCTGTAACGAGTTTGTAAAGAACCCGCAAATTCAATCGAGTTGAATTTGCGGGTTTATTTTTCACTCCACAGGAATACAGATATCTACAACCCACTTCCTTTCCGGATGTTGTTCTGCATCATTGTGGTAAATCTCATGAAAATGCCCATCGCGAATCTCGAAATTGTTTTCGGGCACCCAGAGCGACATACTATTCCACGCTTTTTCAAATTCATCTACCTTGAGTTCAAATCTCCCCACAGCGAATTTTCCTGACGGAATCGTAATTTTTGAGATCTGTCCGGAGACTTCCACATCGTACTCTATTGTAATACAGGCACTCGACTGCATTTTCGATTCGTCCGTTACCCGTGGACTATCATAATACACACCGGCCATTTTAGTTTTTGGAAAATTAAGCAATCCTCTTGGGCCCGCCCATTTCATCAAAACCTCAAAAGCTTTCCCTATTTCCTTATAGGAGCCCTGATGTCTTACCTGTACCATTTTTAGTTCGGGCATTTCTTTTACTTCTACAGTTGTTTTCATTTTTAACCATTTTTTTAAATTATCCATGCTGTAAAAGTATTTCTCGAACGAAACATTGTTTGCTCCATTCTTGCTTTCAGTTTTACCAATCTTGCTAAACTCTTTTTGCCCTCTCTTTTTAAATTCAGATGCGCTCATTCCATAAAACCTACGAAAGGCCCTTGAAAAGGAGTGAATGCTATTAAAACCGCTATCCAATGCCAGGTTGGTCAATGATTCATCCTTCCTTAGAAAAAGCAACCGCCCGGCAATTTTTTCTATCCTCCTTCGTGTGATATAATTATTAGGCGTCTCGTCTAGCAAAGCGGAAAAAACACGATGAAAATGAAACGTCGAAAAACAGGCGATTTCAGCTAATTTATCTAATGAGAGGTCTTTATTCAAGTGATCATCAATGTAGTCTACAACCTTATTGATGCGGTTGATATATAACAACTGTTGTTCATTTTTAGTTTTCATACGAAATCATTGGCACCATAAAAATAGAAGAATCTATGGCTGAAAACCATGGGAACAAAAATGTAGCAAGATTTGTTAAACGTATAGGCCCGTTCTTTTATGCCTGCTTTTCATACATTTATACATGTCAAAGAAGTATTCAGAAGAGCGTATTAAAGTTCCTCGTTTCAATGAAGCCTCAGGATTTTATACCACGCCTAAGCGCTCGAAGATCATGAGCAGGATCCGGGGCAAGAATACCAAGCCAGAACTCGCCTTTAGAAAAGCACTCTATGCCCAAGGGTATCGTTACCGAGTCGATTACAAAAAGCTTATCGGAAGGCCCGACATCCTCTTAAAGAAGTACAAAACGGCTATTTTTATTGATGGCGAGTATTGGCACGGACACAAATGGCAGGAAAGAAAACCAAAAATCAGGACCAACCGCGATTTCTGGATTGCTAAGATAGAACGCAATATGCAGCGCGATAAAGAGGTCAATCAAGGTTTGAGTGATTTGGGGTATACCGTATTCCGTTTTTGGGAGAACGAAGTAAAAAAAGAACTTGAAACCTGCTTAGGAAAAGTCATCGCCCACCTCGAGCAACAGGTTGATTAATCTACCTGCTTCTTTATAATTTTATAAAACGCTACCACATCCGCAATGGGCACTTCAAAATCGGAATACTCTGGTGAATTGTTTAAACTGTGACATCGAATCGCTTTACTAGCCTTGTCATAGTGCGTAATTTCTTTGCACATTATTGAATTGCCATAGACAAGAACCCAATAAGAGTTCTCCCTCCCGATCTGTTTGACTACTTGTTTCTGGCTTATTAGTTTTCCGAGAACAATACTTTTCTGAGGTAGGGCATTTCCCAATCCGTTATCCATAGCATTATTGGTCACCTCAAATGCAAGATAGTTGCCCACAGCGACTTGCTCCACCATAAAACCCATACGCGGTAAATTGCTCAAATATGTTTTATCGTCTATGCGCTTCATGAAGTCAAGTTGTCCTTTGCCCATGATCAAAGGGGCGGACAACAAGTACTTGCCCGGTTCCAGCTTCTGTATCGTATGTGTCTTCTTCAAATTAGCATCCTCCTTTTCGTATATGACATCCGATTCGTTGACCTCACGAGCATATAATTCATCAATCCGCAACTCAAAATACGCGGCTATTCTATCCAATCGCTTTCTAGGGATGTTGGCATTCTCCTTCTCATAAATTTGAATCGTACGCAGGCTTACCCCAATGGTTTCAGCCAACTGCGACTGGGTGATACTTTTTTTTCTTCTTAATTGCTTTAATATAAGCATAAAGTTGTATTATTGTGTAATAATCTTACACATTTTGTGGTATACGAAATTTAATTGCACTATTTGTAATTCGTTTACAGACAAATATAGCAAAATATGCAACCAAACGATGTAATTCTAAGCCTTAACTATAAATATCACTCAGCCAATGTTCAAAGAAGAAGACTATGGAAAGCCCATAAGCGAAAAACTATCGATCACTTTAAGAAGAAACTCCAGCAAAAATGACTTTGCGAATATTGCTGCCACTACCGCAGTAAGCTTTTCGACCATTCGCGATGTCGTTTATCGAACCAACAGTTTGACACACTCCAACTCAAAGGCCATTCTTGAGTTGGTTCGAATTGCTTTTGACAATTCGTTGGCTCGCCAACTTCAATCCGAAGGCGATAAACAGTATTTAAATAAGTTTCTCCCGAAGTAGCAAGTGTAATTCCTTAATTTTGGGTCATATACTAGGAAAATGGCACTTACTAAGGAAATGGTTTCTAAACTGCCCAACGTAGAAACTTCAATTTTTACTACTGTTGGTAATCTCGCGAGAAAACACAATGCAATCGATCTATCTCAAGGCTTTCCAAATTTTGAAGCGGATTCCCAGTTGATGAACCTTGTAACGGAAGCCATGCAATCAGGCCATAATCAATATGCAGCAATGCAAGGTTATTATGGTCTTCGAGAAATAATTGCTGAAAAAATAGCCAACCTGCACAGTCACCACTATGATCCAGAAAAGGAAATTACCATAACTGTGGGTGCTACGCAGGCCATTTATACGGCCGTAACAGCTTTTGTTCATCCAGGTGATGAAGTGATCGTTATCAAACCTGCCTATGATTGTTATGAACCTGCCATTGCGCTTAATGGTGGAGTACCTGTTTACTACCAGCTAAATCCAGAAAATTATAAAGTAGATTGGGAAGCGTTTAAATCTAAAATCACAAACAAGACCAGAATGGTCATCATCAATACCCCTCATAACCCTAGTGGTCGCATTTTTACAAAAGAAGAGATGCTTCAATTGCAGGAGATACTCAGACCAACCAATATTATTTTGGTCAGTGATGAGGTCTACGAGCATATTATCTTTGATGGGGCGGAACATCAGAGCTCCTCGCGCTTCGATGATTTGGCTTCACGTAGTTTTATTTGCGCCTCCTTCGGCAAGACGTTTCATGTCACGGGTTGGAAACTAGGGTATTGCGCGGCGCCAGCGAATCTCATGCATGAGTTTAGACAGGTTCATCAATTTGCTGTTTTCTGTGTGGACCATCCCGTTCAAAGGGCTTTGGCAAAATATCTTCAAAACGAGGAGCACTATCTTAGTCTGAACCGATTTTATCAAGAAAAGCGTGATTTCTTTCTAAATAGATTGCAGGGTTCAAGATTTAAGTTCACCCCTTCTGAAGGCACCTATTTTCAATTAGTAGATTACACCGCTATCACCGAAGAAGGTGATGAAGCTTTGTCAAAGCGTCTGATCGTCGATTACAAATTGGCAAGTATTGCCATATCATCTTTCAATGTGAATCATCGAGACGACAAAGTACTCCGTTTTTGTTTTGCCAAGAAAAGGGAAACCTTGGAAAAGGCTACCGATATCTTGTGCGGACTTTAGTTCAATGCCGCACTTAATTTCGTCATGAACTCCCCTATTTTACTAGGCTCTAACCAACGGGTGACGACCACAACATCATGTTCTTTATCGATGACGATAAAATTACCACCAAAACCAGCCGCATAATACATGTTTTCTGAAAGGCCTTCCCAGTGGCGGGCGCCTTTTTTGTTCAGCCACCACATATAGCCGTAGTTCGCATTGGGTTTAGATGGTGCCACAGCCTTCTGAATCCAATTTTTACTGATAAGCTGTTCTTCTTTCCACTTGCCGTTGTTTAAGAATAAGAGTCCGAAACGCGCCATATCCTCGGCGCTTATGAAAATACCTGCCCCAGAGTGCCCTCCCCCGGTCACCGACTTCATCTGAAGTCCATCAATTTCCGTCCATGCGTGTTTATACCCATGCCAACGCCATGTGGTCGATGCTCCAATCTTATCCATAATATTCTCCTTGAGCACTAGTGGCATCGGTTTGCGCCATACATGGGTCAGGGAGTAGGCGAGTACGTTAACGCGCACATCATTGTATTCCATCACAGTACCAGGTTCCTTGGGGTCTTCAAACTTCCAATCATCAACGCCACCCGCTTTGGGAGGTCTGTCCGCCCAGTCTTTACCTCCCCATAGCTCACCTGACCATGCCGAGTTTTGTTGTAATAAATGTTCCCAGGTAATCTTGGAATTGTGCTCGCCATCAAAGGTGCCGTCCCAAATATAATCGACCACTTTATCTTTGGTATCGTCAATAAGGCCCTGATCCTCCGCTAGGCCCGCCATCGTAGATAAAAAACTCTTGGTAACACTGAAGGTCATATCGACCCGTTTGGTGTCTCCCCATTTGGCAACGAGATAGCCATTTTTTAAAATCATTCCGGCCGGTCCTCCACGTTTTTTGGTCGGCCCTAGAATTTGATGATAGGGTTCCCGTTCAAATCCTTTTAAAATAGCGATCCGCAAATCACGAGAACCTGAATATTCATTTGCTTCAGCAAAGGCAACGGCTTCTTCCAACCGTTCGGAATCGATTCTAACGTCCTTTGGCTGTTTTTCTTGCCAGTCCACATTTCGTTCTGGGAAATAGTAGGTCGCTTGCGCGTTCGTCAATTGAAGCCCTCCTACTAGGAGTAGCGTACATAGTAGCTGTTTCATTTTCATTGGAATTAGTCTTCGCGAAAGTTAATCAAATCATAGCGCATTAACCAATCGGTCTGTTTATCGTCACCGATATAATACGGGTGGGTTCCAAACTTGACAAAGCCATGTTTCTCGTAAAAACGGACTGCCCTGGTATTTTTTTGCCATACCCCTAACCACAGGAATGTCTTTTGCGCTTTTTCGGCCAGCCTTAAGGCTTCGTGCAACATCTCTTTCCCGATTTGATTCCCCTGAAACTCCTTGACCACATAAATACGTTCGAGTTCAACGGATTCGGATAATTTTACGTCGGTCTGGGCGGTATTCTCGTTCAATTTGAAATACCCTACTAAAATTTCGTCTTTGAATGCAAAATAGAATGTGGAATCAGAATGCACCAATTGTTCTTGGATATTTGCCTTGGTAAAAGTCTTGTCGATATAAGCCTTGAAATCATCAGGGGCATTGTCCTTTTCGAAAGCATCGACAAAGGTCGTTCTAGATATATCGATCAATTGATCAAGATCAGTGGGACTGCATTTTTGAAACCTAACAGACATTGGAATAGGATAGCTGCCCTAAAAATAAGAAAAGAAAAAGAGCAGCCTTTGGGGGAGCTGCTCTTTTCTTAAATTTCTTTTGTGTAAAAATTTATAGCATAAATAGTCTTTTCATTAATAGTATCATACCACTGAAGTAGTCGTTTTTGTAGACCTGTACTTCATCTCTAGTAGGTGCTTGGTTCATCTGGGCTTCCATAGTTCGTAGGTTTTAAATTAAGCCGTTCTTTCGTCAGGCAAGATTCGGTTTGAGGTAAACGATGAAATTCTGTTCGGTTATTTACAATGTAAATGTAGTATCTAACGTGACGATGACGAAACTATTGTTGTGAAGTGATCTTAAAATGTTGTGAAAAATATGAAGACCTAAATTTTTCGATGAACTGCGCGATGTATTACTCGATTTTCATTTCTGGAACATCGCCTTCGATAACCAATGTGCCTTCAGTGGCCCCTTGAATCTCATCGATACTTACCCCTGGAGCGCGCTCCAAAAGTAGGAAACCCTCGGGCACAACCTCTAGCACGGCTAGATTTGTCACTATTTTTTTTACGCAACTCACCCCAGTTAATGGAAGCGAACATTTTTTCAAAAGCTTTGACGCCCCTGCACGATTGGTATGCATCATAGCGACTATAATGTTCTCGGCCGAAGCGACTAAATCCATGGCCCCTCCCATTCCTTTGACCATTTTACCGGGAATCTTCCAGTTGGCAATATCACCGGTCTCGGATACTTCCATCGCTCCTAAAATCGTGAGATCTACATGTTGGCCTCGGATCATACCAAAGCTGGTCGCCGAGTCAAAAAAAGAAGCTCCTGGCAGGGTCGTTATCGTTTGTTTGCCCGCATTGATAATATCGGCATCTTCTTCCCCTTCAAACGGAAAAGGCCCCATGCCCAATACCCCATTTTCACTTTGGAACTCCACGCTAATATCTTCTTGCACAAAATTCGCGACCAAGGTCGGAATGCCTATCCCTAGATTCACATAATACCCGTCTTGGACTTCCTTTGCAATTCGCTTTGCTATTCCGTTTTTATCTAACATTCCGAGGGTTTGAAAATTTAGTAATTTGTCAATTTCACAATTAACCTTTTTTGCTCGTTCCGATTATTTTGGAAATAATCAGGATAATCGATTTTAAGTCTTTAAATAATTCCGGATCAAGATTCGGATAAAAAATCGAAGCCTCGCATAACCTCAACCAATATTCCAATTCGTCCGCCTCTTTGGCCGAAATCTTGAATTTATGAATGACATCGGCCCTGCTTTCGGCATTTTGAGCCTCTCTAATATTAGCTCCGATAGATGTGCCACTTCTAAAAATTTGAGAGGCCATTTCATACCGATTCATATCCCTAATCGATTCAGAGAATTTTATGATTTTAATCGAAAAAAATCAAAAGTCAGATCAACAATCAAGTTTTTCTTATCGTTTCTCATCTTCAAATTAATGTATTCCCAAATTAGAACATTAACACATTTTCACATTGAATCATTGCCAAATTGAATCATTATCAATTCTTCAAATCAATTAGCTCTTCTCCCGTACCGTTCGCTGTTCAATACGCTTTTCATAGTTCTTTCCTTGAAAAATCCGTTTTACGAAGATTCCCGGCACATGTATTACATTGGGGTCCAGTTGCCCAGCTGGGACCAACTCCTCTACTTCAGCAACCGTGATTTTGGCCGCTCCACACATACACGGGTTGAAATTACGGGCAGTGCCCTTGAATATGAGATTACCTGCTTCGTCTCCCTTCCAGGCCTTCACAAAAGCAAAATCGGCCTTATAGGCGGTCTCCAAAACGTACATTTTCCCATTGAATTCGCGTGTTTCCTTTCCTTCGGCTACTTCGGTTCCGTAACCTGCTGGGGTGTAAAAGGCTGGAAAGCCCGCTTGAGCGGCCCTACACTTTTCGGCCAGCGTACCTTGTGGCGTCAATTCGACCTCTAATTCACCACTTAACATCTGCCGTTCGAATTCATCATTCTCTCCCACATAAGAAGAAATCATTTTTTTGATCTGCTTTTTTTGCAATAATAGCCCCAACCCGAAATCATCGACCCCGGCATTGTTTGAAATGCAGGTAATCTCTTCTACGCCCATATCGACCAACTCTGCAATGGCATTTTCAGGGATACCGCATAGGCCAAATCCGCCCAACATGAAGGTCATGCCATCTTCTACTCCAGCAAGGGCTTCCTTTACATTATTCACTACTTTTCGAATCATATCTTCTCGGGTATTTCACTCGCTTAACTACCGTACAATTTACATATTTTAAAACGAAAACGGGTCGCCTTTTAATCGAAAGGCGACCCGTTTTTTAATGCTATGCTTATTTCTTTTCAAGTAAAGTTTAAGGACGGATTAGAAATCCAAATCATCTAAATCATCCTCAACATCTACGTTCTTTTTAGCATCTTCCAATAGTTTTGTACAATCTACATTAATAGATATGTTTTCCGGTTTGATGAAATCCTCCGTAGAAATGCCCAATTGCTCATTTTCATAATTCTTTTTCATGTATAGTCCCCAAATCGGTAATGCCATAGAGGCACCTTGGCCATATCTGATACTTCTAAAGTGAGTAGCTCTTTCTTCGCCACCCACCCAAACACCAGTGACCAGATTGGGTACCATCCCCATAAACCAGCCATCACTATTATTCTGTGTCGTGCCGGTCTTACCGGCAATTGGGTTGGTAAAGCCGTATGGATAGCCGGTCATAATTTCTTCATATACCGTGGTATTTTTTTGGGAACTATGTCGCAAACGCGTACCGGATCCTCCTTCGGTAACCCCTTTCATGAGGTCGACCATGGCATAAGAGACATCTTTACTCAACACATCTCTAGTCTCGGGTACATATTCATATAACACCGTACCGTTTTTATCTTCAATACGCGTCACCATAACGGGCTTAACGTAAACTCCTTGATTGGCGAACATACCATAGGCGCCAACCATTTCATATACATTCATGTCAATGGTACCCAATGCTATCGAGGGAACTTCAAGTATATCACGTGATATTCCAGCATTTTTGGCAATAGACACAACTGATTTTGGACCCACCCTATCTATTAGTTGCGCCGTGATCGTATTCTTTGAATTCGCCAAGGCGTTCTTTAAGGTATAACTGTTTCCTGAATACCTTCCTTCGGAGTTTTTCGGGCACCACGGTTCAAGGTTGCCATGTTTATTCGCTTCGATACAGTATTGCGTGTCGGGCAAGGTGTCACATGGCGATAATCGCAATTGATCGATCGCGGCGGCGTACACGAAAGGTTTAAAGGTCGAACCGGCCTGTCGTGCCCCTTGAATGACATTGTCATATTGAAAATGTTTGTAATTGATGCCTCCGACCCATGCTTTCACATGGCCTGTTTGCGGTTCCATGGACATCATGGCGGTTCTTAAAAAGGTCTTGTAGTAGCGAATGGAATCCATCGGGGTCATGATGGTATCTTTTTCCTTGGTTTCACTTTTCCAATCAAAAACGGTCATTTCCGTCTTTACATCGAATGATTTGCGAATTTCCTCCTCCGATTTGCCGTCGTCTTTCATGGCCCTCCATCGCGGTGAGATTTTCATGGCGCGCTCCATGATCAAATCGATTTCGCTTTTTTCCAAATCAATAAAGGGAGCTGTTTTATTGCGATCAGGAGTGTTTTGGTGAAAAAACTCTGCCTGTAACTTCTTCATGTGCATATTCACGGCTTCTTCAGCATTGGCCTGCATTCGCGAATCGATTGTGGTGTAGATTTTCAAACCATCCAAGTACAAGCTGTATTTATCGCGCTCCCCTTCCAATGCAGGTTTTGGGTTTTTGGCGATCCAACCGTTCATAAAACGTTGCAGGTACATTCTGAAATAGGTTGCAATGCCCTCTCTATGGTTTTCAGGGCTAAAATTCACATCCATTTTCAAAGCTTGAAGGGAATCTTTCTCTTTCTCCGTAACGTAATTGTACTTGGCCATTTGACCTAAGACCGTATTTCTTCTATTCAATACGAGCTCTTCTCTTCGGATAGGATTATAGAGCGATGAATTCTTTAGCATGCCTACCAGCATTGCCGATTCTTCGACTTTTAACTGTTTGGGCTCTTTTCCGAAATAAATTCTTGAAGCTGAACGGATCCCGTCGGCAGCATACCCGAAGTCATACTCATTCAAATACATGGCTATGATTTCCTGTTTGGTATATTGACGTTCCAAACGCGTGGCGATGACCCATTCTTTTACCTTTTGAATGATTCGGGCAGGAAGGTTGTTGGAGGCCCTTTTGGTAAATAGTAATTTGGACAGCTGTTGTGATATGGTACTGGCCCCTCCTCTTGTTCCAAGAAAGACAAAAGCTCTGAGCGTTCCGCGCGCATCAATGCCGGAATGTTCAAAATATCGAGCGTCTTCAGTTGCAACTAGAGCATTTACTATATTTTCAGGTAATTCTGAAAAAGGAACCGGGGTTCGGTTGTCATCCAAATAGAATTTGCCCAAGGTTTCGCCATCAGCGGAAAGCACTTCGGTGGCTAAATTTGTTTGTGGATTCTCTAAGCGTTCAAAGGTGGGCATTTCACCCAACCATCCCCATGCGGCAGATAAAAACACAAGTGCTCCGGTGAATACGGCCGCGCCGAATAAAATCCAGAACCATTTGATAAACTTCGAAAAAGAAGGTTTTCCCTTTTTACCTTTTGAGGAGGTACTTTTCTTTACGGCCTTTGCCATATGCTTGCGTATTACTTTTTAACTATTTCGAATCCCACGTCCGTAATCCCTTCCAAATTTATGATGCCATTTACATTTCCATTTTTTCGCATGGCATGGGATACGCGTAAGGTATATACGCCTGAATCGGGGAAAACGATGTTTTCTTTATACCACAGTTTATTTTCCTTTAGACTGCCGTACCCTTTTCCTAGCCAAGTGCCATCTGGCAGAGCCATTTCATACTCTAATGTATCTGTAACGGTATTCCCATCAGGAAAATTGAGTTCGGCTATCAAAAAAAGATTGTTGTAGGGAAATGTCTCGTCATTTCTCACATTGATAAAGACATCATGAGGTTGCACGGTATCGACTTCGGAGAACGTAAATTCGAGAACGTCATCTTTGTTCCAAAGTCCCCTGTCAGTAGCTCGATATTCTGATTTGACCATATTCGAGTTACAGGAAATCAAAACGGCCATGATTACTATGGCGCCTATAAACCTACCCATTCTTCGCACGGCTTTTGTTTCGGTTGCGATTTTTGTTATTGTTGCGGTTTCTATTTTTATTGGAGCTGTTAGCGTTGCCTCCTCCGCTCGAATTTCGTTTATTCGAATTGCCCCCCTGTCTGTTGTTGTTTCCTTGGTTGCCCCCGCCAGTAGCTTTCTTTTTTCGATTGCGATTACGGCTTCTAGTTTTTCGTTTGGGTTTGTCGAAACGGGTCAGGCTATCTTGCCCTACCACATTTTCAAAAACCACCCGCTCTTCCAATTCGACCACGTTCTCTAACGCATATTCCTCAAGGCTGGCGACTTTTTCTTTCTTTTTGTTTTTCTCCAGTATCTCTTGCACTTGATCTTTTGACAGCACATGCCAATTTGCCGGGTCTTCTTTGTATGAAAACCAGAATTTTCCTTTGAAAATATCGCTCTTTTGACAGAAGGCCAGTCCCTTTTCGGTATGCAATTTGGTATCCTGCGAGGGAAAGTCCTTTAGCGCATCTAGATACACATCGAGTTCATAATTCAGGCAGCATTTCAGTTTGCCGCATTGGCCTGCCAACTTTTGAGGGTTAAGTGATAATTGTTGGTACCGCGCTGCTGAGGTGCTTACCGAACGAAAATCGGTCAACCATGTAGAACAGCATAACTCCCTACCACATGAACCGATACCGCCCAAACGTTGCGCTTCTTGGCGGTAGCCGATTTGGCGCATCTCGATTCGGATGCCGAAGGCCTTGGCCATATCTTTGATGAGCTGCCGAAAATCGACTCGTTCCTCTGCGGTGTAGTAAAATGTGGCTTTTGAACCATCGCCTTGAAACTCTACATCCGAAATTTTCATCTGTAGTTTCAGGATAATGGCAATCTCACGGGCGCGCTTCTTGATTTCCTCTTCACGATCACGGCACTTTTGCCAGATATCGATGTCTTTTTGAGCTGCTTTTCGATATACTTTCGGAAGTTCAGGGTCTTTGAAGTCTACTTTCTTGCGCTTCATTTGCACCTTGACCAATTCGCCACAAAGGGTTACCATGCCCACGTCATGACCCGACTGCGCCTGAGTGGCCACCACATCGCCAATGGAGAGGGATAGGTTATCGGTATTTTTGAAGAATTCCTTTCGACTGTTCTTGAATCTCACCTCAACAAACGCAAATGGTTTTTCGCCATTTGGTAGAGACATATTCGAAAGCCAGTCGAAAACTGTTAATTTATTACAGCCATCGGTACCACAAGTGCCGTTGTTCTTGCATCCGCGAGGCTGTCCGTCCTTACCGGTCGAACAACTGCTACAACCCATATTTTATATCTTGGTTTGACCAAACCCGTCTGAAACAGTACAGGGACAAAATAGTTTTGGCCAAAAAAGGTTCATACTAAACTTAAGAGTAAAGATACTATAATTGCGCGTAAACTGGAACCAAACTTTAAACTAGAGAAAAGCGACTTGGGTCTAAGTTGCGTTATTCGGATTCTTTAATCGCCTTTATTACCAAAGAATGCTGAACGTCCATAGCAGAATAGGCAATCATTTCTTGTACTTCAATACTACGGACCTCCCTTTCTTAAAAATCTTGTTGCTGACCACTTTTCCCTTTCGCAATCGCTTTTGTTCTTCCCAAGGCAAGTTGTGCACTTCCTGACATTCCGTAGAACAGCAATTGTCCATTTTTTTAGCACAATCCTCGCACTGGATAAACAGCAAATGACAGGCCTCATTGGCACAATTCTCATGGGTGTCGCAGGGTTTTCCACACTGATGGCACTGTGCGATGATATCTTCCGAAATACGTTCGCCCCTTCTATGGTCAAAAACGAAGTTCTTTCCCCTGAATTTGTTCTCCAGCTTTTTTTGTTCTACTTGTCGGGCATATTCAATGATACCCCCTTCGAGTTGATAGACCTGTTTGAATCCTTTGTGCTTGTAATACGCACTGGCCTTTTCACAGCGAATGCCCCCAGTGCAGTACATCACAAGTTTCTTATCTTCCTTATGATTTTTAAGGTCTTGTTCTATGATATCCAGCGAATCGCGAAAGGTATCGACATCCGGAGTTACTGCATTCTTAAAATGACCGATCTCGCTTTCATAGTGATTTCGCATATCGACCAATATGGTTTCTGGGTCTTCTATCAATTCATTAAAGGTCTCGGCATCTACGTGAATACCTTTGTCGGTGACATCAAAAGTAGCGTCGTTCAACCCATCGGCGACGATTTTAGTGCGCACTTTGACTTTCAATTTAAGAAAAGAAAGATTGTCTTGCTCAATAGCGATATTCAGTCGAACATGTTCCAAAAAGGAAATGCTGTCCAAGTGTTTTTTAAACGCCTCAAAATTTTCGGCAGGAACCGAAAGTTGGGCATTAATACCCTCATGGGCCACATAAATTCGGCCAAGTACCTCTAGTTCATTCCAATGGATAAAAAGATGATTTCTGAAAATCGAAGGATTTCCGATGTGCGCATATTTGTAGAAAGAAATAGTGAGCCGTTCTTGGCCCGCCTCTTTAATAAGGGCAGCTCTTTCCTTTGCGCTTAAGGTATTGTACAGTTGCATGCTATACCAATAGTTTAAGCCCGCTTCGTCGCAGGAAGGTTATAAAAATGTCGAATGCAAAAGTACTAATTTTTGCAGGATGGCTCGGAAAGGGACAAAAAAAAGAGTCTTGAAAATCAAGACTCTTTACGGTCATTCCATTTTTTTTCTTCTTCATAGCATCTTTTGAGAAACACCAAAAAGGAGATGACCACCGTTGCCTGCTATGAGTAAATAACAGAAAATATTTTGAGTTAATTAGTCGCGTACGAAATGAAGATGCAGACATTTTAAAAAGGTTGCGTCGACATTGTAACAAAAGAAAAGAAATGGTAATTTAGCGGGCCTAAATAAAGAACGAATGAGCTCGGAAAAAGACGCAAAATTAAAAGCCTTAAAACTTACACTTGACAAATTGGATAAAACCTACGGCAAAGGCGCCGTGATGAAGATGGGCGATAGTGTTGTGGAAGAAGTTGAGGTGATCCCATCCGGCTCACTGGGTCTTGATATTGCCTTAGGCGTGGGCGGATATCCTAGAGGAAGGGTCATCGAAATTTATGGTCCCGAGTCTTCGGGTAAGACCACTTTGACCCTACATGCCATAGCCGAAGCACAAAAACAGGGCGGAATTGCGGCTTTTATCGACGCTGAACATGCCTTTGATCGTTTTTATGCGGAAAACTTGGGTGTGGATATTGATAATTTGATCATCTCGCAACCCGATAATGGGGAGCAGGCGTTGGAAATTGCCGACAATCTTATACGTTCCGGGGCTATTGATATCGTCATTATAGATTCAGTAGCAGCATTAACCCCAAAAAGCGAGATCGAAGGGGAAATGGGAGATTCAAAAATGGGGTTACACGCTCGATTGATGTCCCAAGCGCTTCGAAAATTGACCGGTTCGATAAGCAAAACGAACTGTACCGTGGTTTTCATCAATCAACTTCGGGAAAAAATCGGAGTGATGTTTGGAAATCCGGAAACTACCACTGGTGGTAACGCCCTTAAATTTTATGCTTCTGTTCGCTTGGATATACGCCGATCAACCCAAATAAAAAATTCGGACGGCGCCGTTCAAGGAAACAAAACCCGTGTTAAAGTCGTTAAAAACAAGGTGGCCCCTCCTTTTCGGACCACCGAATTCGATATCATGTACGGAGAAGGAATTTCACAAGTTGGTGAAATTATCGATTTGGGCGTGGAATATGAGATTATTAAGAAAAGTGGATCCTGGTTTAGTTATGGGGATACCAAATTAGGTCAAGGACGTGATGGGGTTAAAGGACTTTTACATGATAATCCCGAGCTTTTTGAAGAGTTGGATGCCAAAATACGTGAGGCCATCAATGCGGTGAAATAAACCGACAGCAGACCTACATCACATCACATTCCCTTTGGTGACGCAACCTTTGTGGGGCTTTCACATCTTACCTATAAATAGAGCTGCCTATGAAAAGGTTTATGCGCATATGTTTTGCCGTGAGTTTTGTGCTCTTCATTTTTTCTTGTTCCTTGAATGATGACGGACCCAATTTTCATTTTAAGGCACTTCAAATTACGGAAGCGGAAGTACCGGAATCTTTTGAGCTAAATCAAACCTATCAGATTACCGTAACGTACATCTTGCCCGACGGCTGTACCTCTTTTAGCGGATTTGAGGTTGCAGACGCGGACACCACCATAAGAAACGTGGTGGTTTTCGGAACTGTTCGTACCGATCAAGAAGGGTGTACGACCGCCATAACGGAGACCCAAGCGACATTTAATTTTAAATGTCTGTACGATCAACCGTATACGTTTCGTTTTTGGCAAGGAGAAGGGGCAGATGGAGCGCAAGAGTATTTTGAAGTGGTCGTACCGGTAAACTAAGAACAACCATTTAATCTAACCAATAATTTGAGTTTAGAAGAACTCGTAAAGCAGTGTAAAAAAGGCGACAGAAGGGCGCAGGAGGGACTCTATCGTAAGTATTCAAATATACTGTTCGGTATATGTCTGAAATACTCCCGAAATAAAACGGAAGCCGAAGATAACCTGCACGATAGTTTTATGACCATTTTCGATAAAATCGGTCAATACCGGTCTGAGGGCTCTTTTGAAGGATGGATGAAACGTATAACGGTCAATACCGTCATGCAGAAGTATAGAAAAAGCGAGCATCTGAATGTCGTTTCAGAAAACGTAGAAGAAGAAACCGAGGTAGAACCTTTATATGCCGATATTGGGTTGCATACGCTTTTGAAATACATTCAAGAACTGCCCAATAAATATCGGCTGACCTTTAATATGTATGTGCTCGATGGGTATACACATAAAGAAATAAGTGCGCAGCTTGGCACCTCGCAAGGCACATCAAAATCAAATTTAGCGCGCGCTAGAATGATTCTAAAAGAACGCATTGAGCGCGAACAAAATAAATCCGTCATCGGACTACTGATTTTCTTTACCAAAGAAGAGTAGTACCGCTGAAAAAACATCAAAATTAAGACCTAATACCGTTGAGATGGGCAAAAAGAACTTAGACAAAATATTTCAAGAGAAATTCTCGGATTTCTCCGATGTGCCGGATGAAAAAGTCTGGCACGCGATCAAGGCCTCCCTTGATAAAAAGAAAAAATCGAAAAGGGTTATTCCCCTATGGTGGAAATTAGGCGGTGTCGCCGCGGTTTTGGCCCTTGTTATTTACGTCATCAATCCTTCGACATCCGAAAATGTAACCGTTCCGGCAGTCACGAATAAAAAGATTCCCGATACCAAAACCAATACGACTATCGATAAAAACGGGGTAGAGGAGAGTCTTAAAGCTTCCGATACGGAAGTTACGGACATCAATATGCAAGAATCATTGAAAAAGGAAGGGGATTCATCCTCCGAATCAACTAGTGGTCTTGAAAAAGATACTGATGCGAATGACGCCGAGTCGGGTACCTTAAAATTTACAGCTCCTTCGAAAAGCACACAGCTGGCAAACGGTAAGACGACGGAAACCCAGCAGGACAGCTACCGCGATGTGAAGAACCCCGCGATGGAAAGTGAGGCCATAGTCTCGAAAACCGAGCAAGTAGCGGCAGCGGATTCGAATTCAGCAACAGGCAATTTGCAGACTTCAACAGGGTTGCCGACGGAAGAGGATAGCGACAAGGGATTGATTGGTAAGAATTTGGACCAACAAAAAGGGACTGCAGTTGCGCAAGTCGACACACAAGAGGATTCTTCCGATACTTCGGAAGATGAGACAACTAAAAAATCCATATTTGACGAAATCGCCAAGCAAGAGGAAGAAAAAGAGGCCATTGCGGAAAATAAGGGCGGTAAATGGTCGGCCGGGCCAAGCGTGGCACCCGTCTATTTTGATGCGATGGGGGAAGGTTCTCCCGTTCATTCCATTTTTGTTCCGAATAGCAAGTCAGGAGATCTGAATCTGAGTTATGGGTTGTCCGTTGCGTATGAAATCAGCGATAAATTGAAAATCAGATCCGGAGTACATCGGGTCGATTTCGGATATAGCACCGACGATGTCGAATTTTCGTCTTCTTTGGAGAGCTCTGCCATAGGGCAGATCACAAACGTAAACTATTCGGCTACCGCTAAAAATATTGTTGTGGCCAGTAGTGCCCCTGAGGCCAGTTTGAATACGATGGACAACCTTGTATCTGTTGCACAGGATTTTTCAGGCCAAGGATTATCGCAAAATGGGGCGATGACCCAACAATTCGGCTACCTTGAAGTGCCTGTTGAATTGGAATACGCTCTATTGGATAAAAGATTCGGTGTTAATCTGATCGGGGGGGTGAGCTCCCTGTTCTTGGTCGACAATTCCATTTCACTTAGTGCTGGGGAGCTGACCACTCAAATGGGTGAGGCTAATAATGTGAACAGTGTTAATTTCAGCACCAATTTGGGTATCGGGGTAAATTATAAGTTCAGTCCGAAAGTACAATTGAACGTTGAACCGGTCTTTAAGTATCAACTGAACACCTTTTCACGTACCGAGGGTACCTTTCAACCGTTTACCGTTGGGGTATACAGCGGCGTAAGCTTTAGATTTTAATAATCCCTATGAAAAAGAAGTTGGTTAGGTTGGTCATTCTTATATGACCATAATTGCGCCCTACGGGTCTTCCTGTAGGGCGTTTTTAGTGTGACCTTATTTTTGTTGAAGTTCATTCAAGATCAAGATCCTTATTTCCTCCCGCAAGGTAGATTTATCTTCCTCGCCCAGGATTCCCGTTTCAAAGAACCGATGTACTCTGGCCCTGAGCCGACCAGGTCCACCGCTCAGGAACGTAAAGGAAAAGCGCTGCTTGCCGTCGTAAAAGGTCATAGGCACCACTGGTATTTGATGGGCAATGGCCATTTTAAATGCTCCGTCTTTAAACTCATCTAAAAGCACCTCTTCATCGGGAACACCGCCTTCGGGGAAAATACAGATGCTCAAGCCCTGGTTCAATCTGCGTTGCGCCCTTCGGTAGACTCCCGTTCGGCTTTTTGTACTTTCTCGATCGACCAAAATACAAACGCGTTTATAAAAAAAACCGAATACCGGTATTTTGACCAATTCTTTTTTCCCCACAAACACAAAGGGGTTCTTGCTCACGCGCAGCATCAACATGATATCAAGCATACTGGTATGGTTCGCCACGAGCATATAGCTCTTGCCTTTTTCCATTTTTTGCTCATAGGTAATGCGTGGCGGACAACCCATGCCGTATAGGATCGGAACGGCCCAAAGATTACGGGCCAACCAGAAGAATTGAGGATACCACTTCTCAGATAATGTTGCCAGCAACAACAAAGGAAAAAAAATGAAAATCGGTATCGCAACCAAAATATAGAACCAAATACGGTATAGGACATGGCCTATATTTCTTAAAAAACGAAGCATGGAATCAAAAATAGCAAATTAGGGCTGTTTATTGCGTTTTCTTTTACCTTTGTGCTTCTTTGAAACGAAACCAATGGCGAGAATTTTAACAGGTATTCAGAGTACTGGAACACCTCATTTGGGGAACATTCTGGGGGCAATTCTTCCAGCAATCGAAATGGCCGAAAACCCGGAAAATGAATCATTTCTTTTTATCGCGGATATGCATTCGCTAACACAAATAAAAAACGGAGCTGAATTGCGCAACAATACCTACGCCACGGCCGCAACTTGGTTGGCCTGTGGTCTCGATATCGACAAAACGGTTTTTTACCGTCAAAGCGATGTGCCCCAAGTAACCGAACTTGCGTGGTATCTGAGCTGCTTTTTCCCCTATCAACGTTTAACCCTTGCCCATTCGTTTAAAGACAAGGCAGATCGCTTGGACGATGTCAATGCAGGGCTCTTTACCTACCCAATGCTGATGGCCGCGGATATTTTACTCTATGATGCACATATCGTTCCCGTGGGGAAAGATCAGCTGCAACACCTTGAAATGACACGTGATGTGGCCTCTCGTTTTCATGCCCAACTAGGCGAGACCTTTGTATTGCCAGAAGCCAAGGTACAAGAGTCGACCATGTACATTCCCGGAACGGATGGAGAGAAGATGAGCAAGAGCAAAGGCAATTTGATCAATCTATTTCAAACCGATAAAAAACTGCGGAAGCAACTTATGGGAATCGTTTCAGATAGCACTCCTATGGAAGACCCCAAGAATCCGGATGCCGATACGACCTTTGCGCTCTACCGGATATTGGCCTCTGCAAAACAAACGGAAGTTATGCGAGCGAATTATCAGGGCGGAAACTATGGATACGGACATGCCAAACAGGCCCTATATGAATTGGTACTCGATAAATTCGGGGATATCCGTGAAAAGTTCGACTATTACATGAGCCACCTCAATGAGGTAGACGATGCCCTAGCGCTCGGTGCCGAAAAGGCCAAGAAAACAGCAGATGATGTTTTGGAGCGGGTACGCACCAAAGTGGGGTACTGACCCCTTATTCTTCAATAGCCAAAAGCTCCACATCAAAGACCAAGGCAGCATAGGGCGGTATCGTACCTCCACCAGCACCTCTGGGACCGTAGCCCAATTCCTGCGGAATGTATACCTTCCATTTTGAACCCACAGGCATCAATTGCAAGGCTTCCTGCCATCCCTTGATAACCCCGGTCACACCAAAAACTATGGGTTCTCCACGTTCCACTGAACTATCGAAAACAGTACCATCGATCAACATTCCGGTATAATGCACCTTTACTTTGTTGGTTGCCACTGGAACCGGCCCCGTGCCTTCCGTAATAACTTCATATTGTAAACCACTCTCAGTCGTCTGAATTCCTTCCCTTTTTGCATTTTCGGTCAAAAACGCCACTCCTTCCTCACTCTTACGCTTACCCTCTTCTTCTTCCAATTGCTGTATTGCGGTTCGAACGTGCTCCTGTGCCGTTTGCTGCTCCATTTTTTCGGTGCCTTTCATCACATCTTCCAGCGCGACGGCAATCGTTTGATAGGCTAAGGAGTCATACCCGATCATTTTTAGGTTATTCCCAATGGTCAGTCCGAAGGCGTAGCTGAATTTTTGCAGTTCATTATCTAAATTTACTTCTTTTGCCGCTTGAGCTTCGTCAAGCTTTAGTTGTATTTCGGCAGCCTTGGCCTTTAATTGTGCGACCTCGGTGAGTAATTCTTTCTTCTTTTGCGCAAGGCTTAACGCACTGGTCAATACCGTCGCTATGATAATCCAAAATGTCTTGTTCATCTAAACTAATTTTGTGCGAAAATAGTCAAAATAGCGCGATTACATCGGAAGTAATGCTTTTTGGTACAACCGACCAAGTGGTTGGTTTTAAGGCGTGAAAAAGGGCTGTGGTTTTGAACTATATCGATTTTCGATTATTTTAACTCGATGAAGTGCCGTATTTGACGAGCGTTATCGATAAAAGGTGCCAGAACAGACCGCATGGTTGGTTAGCAAAGACCAGGCTTTCAGTCTTTACCCCTGTTTTGTAGCTGTATTGGGGCCGCCAATAGCAGTAAAGAATGGTTTTGCTGGTGCTTATTCGCCGCATTCCATCTGCAGTCGTCATCGCAAAGTCTTCCAAATGCCTTTTACAACTTAAATCTCCCAAAAAATGCCAAAACTTTCGATTCAAAGGACTTCCGAATTTGAGAACCGAGCCAGAAAGATCAAAATTGAGCTAGACGGGGCCTTGGTTTGTAACATCAAGAATGGCGAGCACATCACTTTAGATATCTCTTCAGGGAAACAGCTCATTCAAGCGAAAATCGATTGGTGTACTTCAAATAGGCCGGAGTTGGATGTTGATGCTACTTCACATCCTAAAATTATTCTAAGCAGTGGAGATGGGCCCGGATTGTTTCGATTTCTTTTTAAGACGAATGAATATCTGAAGTTGACTAAAAAAGTGCAAACTAAACCTTAGGGGATTTCTGGAGGCTCTACAAACATATCTTAAATCGCTTCAAGCAACTTTATAGTTCTTAATGTATAGGCGCTTGAATTCATTTGCCTCCTTAAAACAATAGAATTTTAGGCGTTTTTTACTTATCTTAAAGGTGTGCAAGCTAATTTCACCCATTTCAGGATACTACTACTTTATTTCTTCGCCTTTTACCTATCTCATGGTTTCAGTCAGGAATATAATGACGTGAGCACTGCTAGTACGGTTCTAGAAAATCTGGTTACCAAAACACCTTTTGAAAAAACATATCTGCATACGGACAAGGAAATTTACTATACCAATGAGACCATTTGGTTGAAATTATACCTGCTTAACGGCAACTCTCATGGTAAATCAACAAAAAGTCGTGTTGTTTATGTAACGCTGCTTGATGCAAGCAACGAAGTAGTCATTCAAAAAAGAATCTATGTAGACCAGATTGGCACTGGTGTTTCCATCCCATTAAATACCTCAATTAAACCGGGTTTATTCAAGCTTCAGGCGTTCACCAACTATATGTTCAATCAAACCGATCCTGCCATTTTTGAAAAACAGATCGTTCTCTTAGATAACAATAGCAAGGCGGCTCAGACCGTTGACTTACCCAACAGGAACCCTTTAAGTACTGTTCCAGATCGACCTTATCAAAGTCCTGTTAAAATTCAATTCTTTTTGCAAGGAGGCCGTATGGTAAACGGTCTTGAAAATGACATTGGCATTGTAATCGTAGATGCTCATGGTAACGGGGTCGAAACAGCTGGGAAAGTTGTTGATGATGAAGGTACTATCGTTTCCTTCATTGAAACCCATAAATTTGGCATAGGTAAATTTAGGATACTTCCAAAAGCAGTTAAAGAGTACTTTTTAGTGCTACCTGACAGCTCCAGAGTCGTACTGCCCGAAGGGGTTGAAAAGGGATACGTCCTTAATATCAAGAAGAAGCGAAACGCCCTGACTATAGATGTTGCCAGCAATATGCAGGAAGGGTTAGAAGGTGCTTACATTATTGCGCATTTAAGAGGAAACATTATTTATAAGCAAGAGGAGTTAAAAAAGCAGCACAACAATTCCTATCGCTTGCGATTTTTGACCGACAGTCTCCCAGATGGGGTAGCCCAATTCACATTGTTCAATGCAAAGGGTCAAGCTGTATGTGCTCGGTCGGTTTTTATTGACAACAAAGAGAATGCTCTCGCCATTGCCGTTCAAACTGATTCTTCTGCCTATGGTCCCCGTCAAAAAGTACAGGTCAATTTAGAGCTTAAGGACCATGAAGGTGGTTTATTGGATGGATCAGTATCATTGGCGGTTACTTCCGCTGAACGATTACTTCCGACTTATTCGAATGCTTCCATAGCTAGTTGGCTACTTTTAAATTCAGATGTTCAATCATCGATATCGAATCCTGAGATTTTTTTCAAGGATAACTCATTTGGAAAAGACTATTTATTGGATGTATTGATGATGGCCAATGACTCAAGAAGTATTCGATGGGACGAACTCGTTAACGGTAACCAAGAATCGGAACCCAAATATAATCCTGAAGAAGGAATCTTTATTAAGGGCAAAGCCATCGATTTCAGGACTAAAAAAGCATTTCCAAAAAGAGCACTGGTCAAGCTAAACTTACTGGGATTGAAAGGAGGGCCGTATCAAGAAGAGCAAACAACCGATTCCCTTGGTGGTTTCAGTTTTGGCCCGTATGTTTTTACCGATACCTTGAAGGCCATCATCGACGTGGAAAGTATCGAAAAAAGAAGAAATGGCAAGTCTTATAAAATGGAAGTGGTTTTGGAGCAAGATTCCGCCTTTAAAGCAATCGATCCGAAAAAGCTGAACAGACATACGGTAACGCTACAAACCCATACTTCTTCGAAACCGTTATCGTATACCTCATTGCAAAAAAACTTTAATTTTGAGCCCGAAAGCGACACTATTGAATTGGATGAAGCTACTGTCACTGAAAAGAAAAAGACCCGTAAAGATAGCATCGATTTGGCGTTTAAGAAATTGAGCCCCCTCTATAAAACTCCTACTCGGAGGATGTTTCCTGACTCTATATTAGGTAGTGAGGCGATGCGGGTGGTAGACCTATTAAACAGGTTAGGCGCAAGGACTTATGGAATATTTCCAAACGAAGAACTTCGATTACGCCGGGATTTCAGGGGCAACCCCCTATTCGTGGTCGACGGAGTTGAAGCAGATATGGATATCATAGTTTCGATGAACACCTCGGAAATTGAATTCATTGATATATTGTACCCTGCCAACGCAGGAGCATATATCAACAACTCTGCAAATGGCGTGGTTGCGGTATATACCAAAGGCAGTTTAAACCTTCCCGAAAAAAGAGCGCCGATTACGCTACCCAATATCAAGAGTTTTGAAGTAAGTGGGTTTTCTTCCGTTCAAGATTTTCCGATTTTGGATTACTCGGAGCCAAGACCTGACCATAGCAAAAGAGATACCCGGGGTACGTTACATTGGCAGCCAGAAGTAAAGATTGACAATGCTTTGTCATCTAATGATTCGGGAATCACTTTTTATACGGGTGACAAACGCGGGTCGTATGTGATAAAAGTAGAAGGGATTACTACCGACGGGAGACCTATTAGTGCTACGACAGTCTTTGAGGTAAAATAGCAGATAAGCCTTGCGTACTATATAGCCTCAAAAAGCTTCCCTGGCAACGGCCGAACAATTCCTTTCATTTCCATGTTCAGCAAGGTTGAAGAGACTTTAAAAACCGGTATTTTACATTCCAGGGCGATACTATCTAGTAACTGCTTGCCCTGCTGCTGCAAGTACCTATAAATCGATTTCTCGGTATCGTCTAGTTCGACAAAAAGCTGTTTTTGAATCGGTTCCACTTTCTTTTCTTCCACATCCCAACCCAATAAGTACACCAAATCGGCTGCCGAGGTAAGCATGTGGGCCTTTTGTTGTTTAATCAGGTTATTGCACCCGAGACTATAGGTATCGTCTGCCCTACCCGGCACGGCAAATACATCCCTATGATAACTATGGGCGATATCCGCGGTCACCAAACTACCGCCCTTTTGCGCTGACTCGACCACCACCGTAGCCTCGGCCATACCCGCAATGATGCGGTTTCGTTTTAAAAAATTCTCACGATCGGGATTACTCGTGCTCCAAAACTCGGTAAGAAAACCCCCGTTCCGCTCTACATCGGCCACATACTTTGCGTGAACTTTCGGATAAATTTGATTTAACCCGTGTGCCAAACAACCGATAGTCTGAAGACCATGTTTTATCGCGGCCTTTTGAATGGTAATATCGACCCCATAGGCAAAACCACTTACGATGATCGGATCAAGTGGAGCAATATCAGCAATAAACCGTTCGCAAAAGCCCGCACCGTAGCTAGTGATATTTCTCGTTCCCACTACGCTGATGATCTTTCTCCCATCCAATCGGATATTCCCTTTTTTGAACAGTACCATAGGGCTATCGATACAATGTTTGAGATACTTTGGGTAGTTGGCCTCTTGAAAATACCAATATTCGATTCCCTCACGCTGCAAATACTCATATTCCAGTTCAGCAGCCCTCAAGTATCGGGAATCATGAAGTCCATTTAGGGTATAGCTGCCGATACCATCGATTTTGAGCAGCTGTTCTTTTTTGTCGGAAAAAATAGCCGATGGGCTACCACAATGGCGAATCAATTTTTTAGCGGAGACATCACCGATATTGGGAATATGCTGCAGCCTCAGCACAGCAATGAATTCGTCTTCAGACAGTTGTATATCGGTCATAGTTATCCACAAAATACGCAAAATATAATGTTAATAAAAAGTTATGCAAGCGGTTTTGAACCCTCGTATTTTTTAGCATATTTGCGGTATATGGTTTTAGAACACTATATCTCGGAATTGTTATATCGTTACAATTGTGTCATGGTACCGGAACTCGGTGCGTTCTTGGCGCAACACAAATCCGCAGTATTGGCACAGGGGTCAAATACCTTCTATCCCCCCACCAAAGAGATTTCCTTTAATGCCCAAGTACGGTCCAATGACGGGCTTTTGGTCTCTTACGTTTCCGAAGCCGAAAACATCACGTATGAGGAGGCTTTGGCACAGGTTTCACAGACCGTTAAAACCTGGAAAACCCGCCTTGAAGCTGGAAATAAACTCGAATTGGCCACCATCGGTGAGTTATGGTCCAACGCGCATCACAAATTGCAGTTTCAGCCCTATGGCAAGACCAATTATTTGACCTCATCATTCGGTCTATCTTCCGTAGTTTCGAGTCCGGTTACACGAGAAGTACTGAAAGAAGAGGTAGAAACCTTGGAAGAGAAAATACCTTTTGTCTTTACTCCGGAGAAAAGAGCCGCTTCTTCGTTCAGACCTTACTTGAAGTATGCAGCCATTTTCTTATTGGCCGTTTCTACCGGTTTAACGGCTTTCCGTTTTTATAAGGAAAAGGTGAATCAACAACAATTGGCGACGGAACAAGTTCAAGACGCGGTATCCAAGCGCATTCAAGAGGCGACTTTTTTCGATACTGCTCCTATGGAGTTGCCTACACTGTCCTTGGACGTACTTTCGACTCCGAAAAAAGAAAGCGGTCGCGTGCATCATATTGTCGCAGGCGCCTTTCGTTTCAAAAAGAATGCTGAAAAGAAAATGAGACAGTTGAAGCGAAGAGGGTATCATTCCACCTATATCGGTACCAACCCTCATGGACTTCACATGGTCACCTACGACAGTTACACTGATACTGATGAAGCCTTAAATGCGCTTCGTTCCATCAAACGCACCCAATCGCGTGAAGCCTGGCTGCTTTCCACGCAATAAACTATGGCGGGGTTATTTGAATTTTTAACCCTACGATAATTCCCGGTCACTTTGTTCCTGCATCAATGTTTCTTTGAAGAGGACGCCCCGATGGTATTCGTTTGCCGGCGGCTTTTATATCAACCTAGTTCATCATACTTATTCTAAATTTCAAAATCCCTTGAAAAAACTTAAAAAAATAGGAACGTACCTGCTCTTATCAACGATCTTCCTCCTCGTTGTATTGACCCTATCCTATTTTGCGTTTGTGAACTTCTATCCCAGTTTTGGAGGTGATGTTTCCGATGAACGAAAGGAGCGCTACCGATCTTCCAAACAATTTGAGGACGACGGCTTCGTAAATGCGAAAGACGTTCCAAAAGATGCAAGTTTTTCCGAAACGCTTTCCATAGCCAGAAAATTTTTCTTTGAAAAGGTTGAAAACGGCAGACCTGAGAAAGACCTAACCGTTTTGAAAATGGATGCTACCGCTGTCGCCAACTATGGCAAGGCCACGCGATTAATTTGGTTCGGACATTCCGCTTTCCTCTTGCAAGTGGATGGAAAAAACATTCTTATCGATCCGATGTTCGGTAGCGTATGTGCGCCTCATCCTTGGCTAGGGAGCGAACGTTTTTATAAAGAATTGCCACTGACCATTGAACAACTGCCAAAGATCGATGCCGTAGTGATATCACATGACCACTATGATCATTTGGACTATGAATCCATTGAACAACTCAAAACCAAAGTTGATGCCTACTTTGTTCCCCTAGGTGTCGGTGTTCATTTGGAAGCGTGGGGAATAGAAAGCATTAAAATCACCGAAATGGATTGGTGGCAGGAAACTACATTTAAGAACATACAATTTGCCTGTACTCCCGCACAACACTTTTCAGGGCGCAAACTGAACAATGGCCAAAGCACTTTGTGGGCCTCTTGGGTGATAAAATCCGATAGTTCAAGCCTGTTCTTCAGTGGTGATAGTGGTTATGGGTCGCATTTCGAGCAAATCGGGGAAACCTATGGGCCTTTTAACGTTGCCATGATGGAGTGCGGACAATATGATAAATTGTGGCCCGACATTCATATGTTTCCAGAGGAAACCGCCCAAGCAGGAATCGATGTGCAGGCCACTACCCTGATGCCGATTCATTGGGGCGCCTTTCAATTGGCGCTACACTCGTGGACAGACCCTATTGAACGGGTATCCAAAAAAGCGGAAGCATTGCGCATACCCTTGATTACTCCCAATATCGGGGAACCCATAGTCATTGATGATTTGCAAAAACCATATGACACTTGGTGGTAACCAAGGAATATTTGCAAGGTTGGAAGTCCAACTTCCTTGAGCCTTTTAGTCTAAACTTATGACGCGAAGCGCCCCGCCATCATTATCGCCACCTGCGGTAACATAGAGCACTTTTTTGTTAGGATCCGCCGTAATTCCGTTAGGCGTATTGAAGGACGCGTCCAAAAGAGGTCCATCCTTAGACTCCTTATCTCCCGTTCCCGCCAGAATTTTGACTTCCCCAGACATAGAAACGCTATAGATCACATGTTCGCCTGGCGCCGTAGCATAAATGGTTGCATCGAAATACGTAAGGTACCCTATCACCACACCTTCTCGTACCGTGGGAATGGTCGCCAGTATTTCAATTGTGCTATCGGGGCTTATTTTAAGGATGGCACCCGTGCTGAAATTACCAACAAACAAATTACCCGAGTCATCAAAGTCAATACCCACACCTCCAAACAAGCGGTTATCTTGTGCAAAAACGGTTACTTCCCCATCTGGAGTTATTTTATGTACCCCTGGAAAGAAAAAATTTGACACATAAGCATTGCCATCTTCGTCTAGTGTAATTCCAGCAGGAAAGCCTGGCAAGGTTGCAATAACGGTACGCGTACCGTCATCCAATACTCTGAGCACGTCGCCCTGCAATTCATCAGAACCTTCACGAACTCTCCGTACATTATTGACGACAAAAATAGTTCCTGAGGCATCTATAGTGTTTCCCGTAGGTGCACTAAGATTATTTACCGCCACCTCGATCGCTGCTGTATTCGGATTGACCTTTAACACTTCTGTACCCATAAAGTCACCATAATCACTGGCATAGATCGAACCCTCATCATCTACCGATAGCCCATCGGACGCTTGGAAGTTTTGCACTAATGTTGTCACCTTTACAGGGGCATCGGGCATTTCAACTCCCGGTGTTTCCGGCTCGATTACCGGTGTGGGTTCCGGATCATCGGAACACGAAGATTGCATGAAGAAACCTATTGCAACTAGCACATACATCATATGGGTTCTTTTTTTGATTTTCTTGATTTTCATAGGATTGTTTTTACGATTAAAACACAATCTTACTGTGGATTGTTTTGAAAATCGACCGTCTGTATAGCCTTGTACAGAATATTAGCTCGCCACTCTTTTGATATAGCTACTCGGGGTTTCGTTCAAGAGGGCCTTAAAGGCCTTATTGAATGTGGATTTGGAGTTAAAGCCCACCTCCATGGATAAGGACAACAACGTTTTGGCCTTATGTTCGTCTTGTTCGATTTTAGCTAAAAAGGCCTTCACTCGGTGCTCATTGATGAAGTTGTAAAAATTGGATTTGTATACGGTGTTCAACAACCAAGACAGTTTATTGGTAGAGGTATTCAGTTGTTTGGCCAGCTCCACCAAGGTGAGTTCGTTGTCTAGGTATACCTCATTTTTTTTCATGAGCTGCGCCAAGCCGCGTTGTAAGTCCTGAATACTTCGATCATCCATTCTTGATTTTATGGCAGATTTAGTGGAATCCTCGGAAACGACTATCCTAAAAATAACGGGTTGTTTTAACGCAAAGTACCCCACAATATAAATCAGGATAGGAATCGCTATCCATACCATATCATAATTGACGATGGGTAAGGTGGTTCGGAATATATAGGTACTGCAAAAACTTACAATCCATCCCAAAAGGATAACACCTGTAACGATCAGCATCACCTGAACAAAAGAAATAGTGGTCTGGGAAAACGAAAGCTGTTCTTTTTCTTTTCGTAATACCTGCAAAAAGAACCGTACGTTTAAATACCAATAGTAGAGATTGAACAGTAAAGCGGACAGTTCTGTAATCAAGAACACCTTTCCAAAATATCCAGTAGCTAAACGCTGACCAAATTCTTGGCTTGAGAAGGTATTCACAAAAATCAAATACGACAAATACAAAAGCGCTGGTATACAATGAACCCAAGACAGCGTGAATTTCTCTTGGTCTTTTTGCAACAAGCGTTTAAGATAGATATACCCTAAGGGGCCAAACACAAAGACCAAGGTCTCTAGAAGAGCAAATCTTTGCGCAATCCAGAGCTGATCCGTCTTATACACGACCATTCGCGTCAGCAACACAAGACAGGCTAAAAGCAATTGAAGCGCCAATACTTTGTTGGCCGCAATATTTTTTTGATGCACTATTGGGAGGGTTATACTGAGAAAAAAGCCTTGGGCTATTCCGAGTAGTAGTAACACATCCATAAAATCATAACTTCCCATACAAACTTTTATACATTCATCAAAAGTATCTTTTTACCCCGTTTAAAACGACCGAATCTATAGAAACGCACGAGTTGTGCGTTTTAAAATTAGGAAAGGAAAAAGATTGACCTTATTTTAAATTGAAGTTTAGAAAAAAAAGTAATCAGTAGTTAACCAAAGACCCACATGTATCCTAGATTGAAGTATTTTTTTCTGTTTTTTACGGTTCTTGCCCTCAACGCGCAGAAATCGCAGACCAGCAACATTGCAACCGCTCTTGAGAAATATGGTCTTACCGAGCAACGGATCATTTCTGAAAACGACACTGTCGTTTATTATTTAAAAGCCTATACCACAAAGCCCGATAAACTTGTGGTATTTATTCAGGGTACCGATCCCTTTCCCATTTTCTTCAATCAGCGTAGCAATGGCGAATTAACCCCCACCAAAACATTCAACAGCGATTACCGCTTGTTAGACTCGACCTACGCCTATGCCATTGTTGCAAAACCGGGACTTTCCGGCATTTTTCAAAAAGAGGGTTTTACGGTTCCCAAGAAGTACCATGACAAAAATTATCGCGAATACAGGGTGGCCCAAATAGATGCATCGATTGATGACATTTTAGAAAATCATATGGTCTCGCCTAAAAAAGTGGTCGTGTACGGACATTCAGAGGGCGCACAAATCGCCTCAAGCCTCGCTCTAAAAAACGAACACATTACCCATTTGGGGTTTTGGTCAGGGAATGTATTGAATAATTTTTATGAATTTGCCCTATTTGAACGTATCGCTGCACTTAAGGGGCAACAAAACGACTCCACCGCCCATGAAAATATTATGGGCTTACTGGGTTGGTATCAGAGTATTATTACCAACCCCAATTCGACGGAAATGGATAATTGGGGCTTTACCAATAAAAGATGGTCTTCGTACGAGGAGGCGCCGCTAAACAACCTATTAAAAATCGATATTCCCATTTACACTTTGTTTGCTACGCTTGACGAGAGCACGCCTATAGAAACGGCTTATCTTTTACCAGTACAATTTCTACAAAAGAGGAAGAACAACCTCAGCTTTAACCTATGTATGGGTTGTGATCATAGCTATCAAAAAAAGAACGCCAATGGCATGGAAAGTCAATGGGAGGACGAATTCAAAGAGTTTATTTCGTGGACTGACCTATAGGACCCTTTTTACATATTATCGTTGTACTTGATGCATTCTCGAGACCTAAAATAGCTACAAAGGCCCCTCACCAAGGTATTATCTTATTGGAATAAGTGTTAAATTAGTTCCACACAGACGTGAAGTAGAGATTATATAATCAAGGGGCGTATGTTGAACCCCATTTGAGAAAATGCAGGAGCTCACATTCGAAATAGAGTCTAATCAAGAAATTCAGGGGGTTTTTGACAAGGGTTTGAATTCAATTTCCATTCACAAGTTTGTACCAAATGAAGTAATTGAATGATGGTATTTCGACTATGCTTCGACTGCGCTCAGCACCGGTTGGACTCTACTCGGAATTACTAAAGTGAGTGCTAAACCGAAAATAAACACGAATTCAAACCGTAACTTATGGCTATAAGAGACCGTTACCTATAATTAGTGCAATGGTAAATCCAGAAGAATTTATTAAATCATATGAAACAGCTTTAGGAACTCAGGATTGGAAAGTGGTTGAGCCCTTAGTTTCCCGAAACGTATGTGTTACCTTTTCTAACGGAACGATACACATTGGAAAAGAAAATGTTCAAAAGGCATTTGAGAAAAATTTTTCTTTAATCAAGAATGAAAAGTATGCTGTTGAAAATATTAAATGGCTCGTAAAGGATAAAAACTATGCGGTCTATTTATTCGATTTTAATTGGACTGGAATTATAGAAGGTAAGTCTGTATCCGGAAATGGAATTGGGACCTCTGTTTTAGTAAAAGAAGATGACAAATGGAAATTATTGACGGAGCACTTGGGAAGAAAACCAGATTGAATTTAGCATTGTCCTAAAACGAACGGGGTAGGCTACAAATAAAAATATTTTAGAATTGCAGCCATACATAGTTACAAAATCTGCCTGCCAACAGCACATAAACGACACTGCTAACAACCAAGTACAAAACATATCTCAAAAACGATGAAAGCAATTTTAACCATAGTCACTTTGGGGCTCCTAGTTTTAAGCTGTTCAGAAAAAAAGAACAATTCCGAATTGAAGACCGTCTTGGCGGAACAATTGGACTACTCGTATAGCGATCAAAATTGGTTCGTTCCGGTGAAAACTGCTATTAATGGTATCACGGCCGAACAATCAAATTGGAAAGACAGTACGGACAACCACTCCATCGGAGAGCTTGTTTCTCATCTTACTTTTTGGAATGAAATGCAACTAAGAGCTTTTAAAGGAGAGGATTTTTCAGGTTTCGAAACGGATAACGACAGCACTTTTAAGGTCTATACAGAAAAGGAATGGGATAGTGCCGTCAGCAAATTGGACAGCGTTCAAACGGAATTAGAAAGAATAACCGAACAAGCCAACGAAAAGCAATTGGCTGAATGGGCTTCAGACGTTTTGAACATGGCCGCGCATAACGCCTATCATACTGGGCAAATAATATATATCAGGAAAAGAAAAGGCTGGTGGAAGTAATGAACACGGCAGTTTATTTTAAAATCAACTATGGGGATAACCCACTTTGCATTGCTATGTTTTACGTATGACTAAACTCAAGGCCGTTTTGAATACCACTGGATATCTAAATCGAATTAATTTTCCGCAACGTGCATCTGTCGATTTAGAAACTCTTCATACCCTTCACGAATACCACGTTTTAAGTATCCCATTTGAAAATTTGGATATTCAAAATAAGATAGAAATTAGACTTGAAAAGAAACATCTATTCAAAAAGATAGTAGAAAACGTAAGAGGTGGTTTTTGTTATGAGCTAAATTACCTGTTTTCCCGTTTGCTGCTCGATTTAGGGTTTGATGTTACGCTAATTTCAGCCAGGATATTCGACGGTGAAGAAGTCGGACCTGAATTTGACCATATGGCACTCATTATCAAACTCGGCAAAAAAAACTGGTTGGCAGATGTTGGATTTGGGGATCTGTTCACTAAACCGCTTGATATCGACACCGCAGCGGAACAATTTGATGGGAGAAATTATTTTAAAATTGAGCGTTGGGAAAAAGGGTCCTTCCTGCTAACGATGTCGAAAAATGGTGTTGAATATGAAAAGAAGTACCTGTTCAAAACGAAGAGAAAGGCAATTGAGGACTTTTCAGCACAATGTGCTTTCAAACAATACGCCCCTGCTTCTTATTTTGTAAAAAACATAATCGTTACATTGCCGATTGAAAATGGCAGGAAAACCATCTTTAACTCCAAATATATCGTCAAGGAAAACGGAGCTAAAACTGAATTGACCATCAATAGTAAAAAAGAAGAAGCGTGTATATTAAAAAAAGAGTTTAATATTCAGATAAACGCAGTTACTGACCAAGCTTAAAGTACATTGCTTTTGGATTTCCTAGGTGGAAATCATTGGCATGAAGCTAAAAAAATTGAATCTAAAAAAATGATATTTAGAAAGGCCACAAAAAAAGACGTTTCAAAAATCGTGGAAATGATTGCGGATGATGAACTTGGAAAAACCAGAGAAGATTTTCAAATTCCATTACCGACCGAATATCTTACCGCTTTTGAAAACATAGACGCTGACCCCAATCAAGAACTGATTGTGGTCGAAAATGAGAGTGCAGAAATCATTGGGACTTTACAATTGTCCTTTATCCAATACCTGACGTATCGTGGTGGAATTAGAGCTCAAATAGAAGCCGTTAGAATCAGAAAAGACAAAAGAGGACTTGGAATCGGAAAAACAATGTTTGAATGGGCAATTGGTAGGGCTAAAGAACGGAATGCACATGTACTGCAACTAACAACTGATAAAAAAAGACCGAAAGCGATCGAGTTTTATAAAAATTTAGGATTTAATGCCACGCACGAAGGAATGAAAATGCACTTTTGAATGGAAAAACCGATTGTCTATGCTGTCCACCTAAAATTACCGTGGATTCCGCTGCATCCAAAGTCCTAACCGAATTGCCAAGTAGTTCACGGTTGTAGGAGACTTTTCGCCAAAGCCATCAAACTATCTTAAGGGCGATTATTTCAAGGGAATATATTCCGATTAAAAATCCGGTAGGATCAGTTTTAGGCAGGAGCCTTTCATTCCGAACGCAAACTTTCCACAGGGTTCGTCATGGCGGCACTGATCGATTTAAAACTGACCGTTAGTAACGCTATCGCAATGACCAATACCCCTGCGACCCCAAAGGCCCACCACGGCATGTCAATTCGATATTCGTAGTTGGTGAGCCATTGATCCATAAAATACCAAGCTACGGGACAGCCAATAGCTATGCCCAAGACCACCAACTGTAAAAAGTCCTTTACCAAAAGACCGGTAATCTTACTTGTTGAAGCTCCCAGTACTTTTCGTATTCCGATTTCTTTGACTCGCTGCTGGGCCGAAAATATGACCAGGCCAAAAAGGCCCAAACAGGAAATGAAAATCGCTACTAGGGAAAAGTACTGTGAGAGTGTAAAAAATATGGTTTCGCCTCGGTACATGCTATCATATCGCATATCTGAAAATCCATAATCAAATGGTATTTCAGGAAGTATTGTGGCATGGATCTCTTCTAGGGCTTCTACGGTTTGCACTACGTTTTCAGGACTGATTCTTGCGAGAACGAATCCAAAATTCTCGGCCTCGCCGTTTCTTATGATCAATGGAGGTATCGCTGTTTTGACCGTATTTATGGGGAAGTCTTTCATCACCCCGATTATAGGGGCTTCACCATCCCAAAAAGTAATCGGTTTTCCAATCGGATTTTCAAGTCCCATGACCTTGAGGGCGGTTTCGTTGATGATGTAACCTGAGTTATCGGCGATGCTTTTATCGGAAAAATCAGTGCCCTGAAGCATTTCGGTTCCCCAGGTTTTGACAAAATCAGATCCTACCGCCATGGTAGTGAATACGGTCGGGTCCGTTTCAGATTTGCCTGGCCATTCTACATTGGTAAATCCGTTAGAAAAACCGATAGGGGGATTTGTGGAAATCGTCATTGCTTCAACTCCCGGCAATTGTAGCGCCCTTTCTTTTAAGCCGGAAAAAGTACGTGTGGAGTCTCCTTGAAAAGAAAACATCAGCACATTATGACGATCAAAACCGAGGTTTTGGTTTTGAATCAAATTGACTTGCCTCGAAGTGATGAGCATTCCTGTAATCAGAATAATGGTCAACGCAAACTGAAAAACAACCAAGCCTTGTCGGATCCATTTCGAACTTGCATTGGCATTTCTATTTTTCTTAAAAATATCGATAGCTCGAAACGATGATAATACAAAGGCCGGATAACTGCCCGATAAAAAACCCGTTAGTAAGGAAACCGCAAGAATGCCGAGCCAAGAAAGCACGGAAAGATTCCCGAGGCTCAAATCTTTTCCTGCTAGCACATTGAAATAAGGTAGTACAAGCGAAATCAATACTAGGGATACTACCGTACTGATGAACGACAGTAAAAGGGCTTCCCACATAAATTGAAAAACCAAGCTTCCCTTTTTAGCGCCTAATGATTTGCGTACCCCGACTTCCTTTGCCCGCTTTAAAGACCCTGCCGAGGCCAAGTTCATAAAGTTGATACAGGCGATGAACAAGACGAAAAATGCGATGAATCCGAAGATGCGTACATTATCGATCCGACCTCCGGAAATAACACCATTCTCAAAATTATCGTGCAGATAGCTCTCCCCATAGGGCTGTAACCCTAGTTCAACTTTCGAAATACTATTCTCCGAATCGCGATAGGGCGTTAGAAAATCCTTGATTTTACGCTCTACTGCTGCGACATCCGCATTCGTTTTGATCATCACAAATGTCGGTGGGCCACTATTGGTAATATCCGGAGCCCAACCGTTTTCTTCCAGGAACATGTCCCAATGCACATAAAAATCACTTTCTCTCGAATTCGCGGAGCTAGCATCTCGCAATACGGCGGAAATCTTTAGCTGACTTCTGTTTTCATAGGAGAGTGATTGGCCGATAGCATTTTCAGCACTCCCGAAAAAGACCTTGGCCATTTTCTCTGAAATGGCAATGTTATCAGGGGAATTCATCACAGAAGTCACAGTACCTTCCAAAAAGTCGTGGGAGAACATGTCAAAATAATCCGGCCCCACGTAAAACCCCTCTTGCTTAAAGATCTTATTCCCGGTGGCAAACGTTTTTGAACTCTTCCAACTCATCGGCGATGCCTTTTCCACTTCAGGAATCTTGAGCTTTAATTCACGATAAAGCACTGCCGGTGTCGAGAAACCTGCATCTACCCTTCCTTCAAATAGCTGCCTTTGGTATACCGAATATAAGCGGTCCCCATTTTCATGGTACTTATCAACGGCTAGTTCATCGGCCACCCATAAATAAATTAGGAGGCTGCACAAAAGACCTGTAGCCAAGCCTACAATATTCAGGAGTGAAAATGCCCTGTTCTTCACAATGTTTCTCCAAGCTAATTTGAGATGGGTTCTTAACATGATTTTTCGTTTTGTCGCAATCCAATGAACGCAAAAAGTAGTTTTTGATCAACACTAGAGGCTGACAACCAACATCCTAGAGGATGTTGTGCTTTAGCCCAAAACTATGCCAGATATTCAATTTGCTCAATATCAAAACGTTATGTCAATTGCTTAAACTATCGCGCTTTTTTAATGTAAAAAATGTTTACATCGAATGTATACTAATTGTACACCCCGTCGACTTTTCAAAGACTTTTTCGCTTGACCTATCACGCTATGCGTCAACTAGATACGAAAACGGGTATTTGTTTGTGTTTCCCATACTTTTTTTTCCTACTGTACTCTTATTGTAAGCATACAAAATGATTTTACGCAGTTCACTGCGTTTTTTGTAGTTTTACAAAAAATCACCTTTATGGCCCTTGATTTGGTCCGGCAATTAGATTATGCCAATCTCGATACCCGGTTAAAACGCATCAGTGATAAAATGTCTCATAGCTTACGCGCGATGTACCGAGATCTCGATATAGACACCGAACCCAATTGGTATTTGGTGCTGTGGATCGTCAACGAGCAACCCAACGTTTCAGTTATGGAAATTGCTGCCCGATTAAAGTTCACACATCAGTCGGTCATTACCATGACCCATAAAATGACACAAAAGGGGTATTTGCTCCGTACCAAAGACACTGCCGACAAAAGGAGAACCATTTTTAGACTGACGAAAAAAGCGCAAGACACACTCCCTCTTTTTACCAAAATCTGGGAAATCGGAAAAAAAGTCACCTTCGAACTCCTCAATAAAAACATTGAAATTATGAAGCATCTGGAAATATTGGAATCCAATCTCGAGCATAGCTCCTTTGGTGAGCGCATTGCAGAGGAATTAACAAAGAACGACCTATGAAACTGCATCGGTACAACACCTCACTGAAATGGACGGGCAATACGGGCAAAGGCACTTCCGGCTATCAGGCCTATGAACGAAACCATCAAATCAATGCGGATGGGAAGATGCACCCCATCATGGGGGCATCTGACCCCTCCTTCATGGGAGACCCCACAAGATATAATCCTGAAGAACTGTTTCTTGCGTCACTTTCCGCCTGCCATATGCTTTGGTACTTGCATTTATGTGCTGTTCATCAAATTATCGTTACTGAGTATACTGACCATGCCGAAGGACTTATGGAAGAGGACGCCAACGGCGCTGGACGCTTCACAGCGGTTACGCTTTATCCAAAGGTAAAAGTTATGGAAGCCGATACTCTTGATAAAGCCAATGAACTGCATGAAGAAGCAAACAGAATGTGCTTTATCGCCAACTCCTGTAATTTTAAAATCGGGCACAAGGCCACCATTGTAATAAAGGAATAGGGAAGCGAAGTTCCTTCTCAAACTGCTTTTGGAATAGCATCAACACTATATTAAGACCATGGAAATAACGAAAGTAAACATATCGCATAAACTGAGCTCCTTTTGCGACTATTGGTCACCGAAAATAGTCGGTGAACTCAACGGACAACTGGTCAAAGTGGCCAAATTCAAGGGAGATTTCGTGATGCACCAACACGATAACGAAGATGAATTGTTCTATGTCATATCCGGTCAACTGTATATTGAACTGAAAGATAAAACACTGCAGCTGAAGCCCGGGGAATTTGTCATTATACCAAAAGGTATTTTTCATAAACCCTACGCTCCCAACGAAGTACATGTATTGTTGTTCGAACCCGCAAGCACCTTGAACACAGGAAATGTAAACAACGACATGACAGTTTCCAATTTGACTACGATCTAATTCAGTATCATGAGGTTTGCACATACGAACATCATCAGTGCCAATTGGAGGGAGCTCGCCAACTTCTACATGAACACCTTTGACTGCAAACTGGTTCCTCCGGTCCGGCGTCAATCAGGTGAGTGGCTCGACCAGGGCACAGGTTTGAAAAATGCACAGTTAGAGGGCGTCCATTTGTTGCTACCTGGTCACGGAAATTACGGGCCTACCCTTGAAATATATCAATACCGATCTATTGATGAGCGTGAAGCTGTTAGACCGAACACCAGAGGCTTTGGACATATTGCCTTTGAGGTCGACCATGTGGAACACGTACTACAAACCTTAATTCAAAATGGCGGACAGGCATTTGGCCAGATTACTGAAAAAGAAGTGCCCGGTGTCGGGAGAATCACTTTCGTATATGCTCGTGATCCCGAAGGGAACCTCATCGAACTACAAAGCTGGAAATAAGCTCAAATAAATACGTTTTCCAAGGAATATCATTTTGTGCCCGTTATCTTTGTCAAAAAAATTCAGGTATGACCGCTAAGACCCCAAACGATTCGCGAACGATAATGAGTGACCTGGTATTACCGGGAGAGACCAATATGCTTAAGAACCTTTTTGGCGGGGAGCTTTTGGCCCGAATGGACCGTGCTGCCAGTATCGCCGCAGGAAGACATAGCAGTAGTATTACGGTCACGGCATCGGTCAATCATGTGGCCTTCACTCAACCCGTTCCGTTGGGGAGTGTAGTTACCGTAGAAGCTGCTGTTTCAAGAGCGTTCTCTACCTCAATGGAAGTGTATATCGATGTTTGGATCGAAAGTCGATTCAGCGGACAGCGTTCAAAAGCAAATGAGGGTATTTATACTTTTGTCGCCTTGGATGAGATGGGCAAACCGACCAAAGTACCTCCTTTGGAGCCCGAAACCGAACTGGAAAAAGAACGATTCGCCGCGGCCCTGCGCCGAAAACAATTGAGTTTGGTTCTTGCGGGTAAAATGAAACCCAATCAGGCAACAGAATTGAGGGCTTTATTTATGGGCGATTAAAAATCGAAGTCATTCGGATCAGGACCGATGCGTTCTCCCCGGTCCAAACCATCAAGGTAGGCGATATCTTCTTTACTTATTTCAAAATCAAAAATAGCCGCATTCGATAGGATCCGTTCTTTTTTGACCGATTTTGGAATCGTTACGACTCCTTTCTGCAAATTCCAACGAAGAATGACCTGAGCCACTGTCTTTTTATACTTTTTTGAAAGTTCTTGGCATATATCCAAGCCGAAAACCTTTCCCTGCATAAAAGGTGACCAGGCCTCGTATTGAATTCCTTTGGCACTGCAGTAATCGATCAGATCTTGTTGCACCACATAGGGGTGAAATTCCATCTGATTGACCATAGGAACTACCTCCGCGTGGGTCAACAGGTCTTCCAAGTGATGTTGCATAAAATTGCTTACACCGATGGCCCTAATGCGCTTTTCGGCATAGAGTCTCTCCAGGGCACGCCACGTGTCCGTATACTTTCCATCAACCGGCCAATGAATCAAATATAGATCGAGATACTCGAGATCTAGCCGTTTCAGTGAAGCTTCAAAAGCCTTTAAGGTGGTTTCATACCCTTGGTCCGCATTCCAGACTTTACTCACCATAAATACCTCTTCGCGGTTTACAGCACTTTCTTTTATTCCTTTACCAACCCCTTCTTCATTGCCATAGATCGAGGCCGTATCGATATGCCGGTACCCCAATTGTAAGGCATATGAAACTGCATCAATGACCTCTTGATCATTATCCGATTGGTAGGTTCCCAAACCCAGATAGGGCATTTTCACTCCGTTATGCAGCGTAAAACTCCCTTGTAAATCAGTAATCTTCTTCATTATTTTTCATTATAGTTGATACACCCATTCCTCAGGATTCAATCGTGATGTATCTTTGTAAAGGTAAAATTTCAAGCGTGTCTGACCGTTATTTCGATTGGTATATATTTTTCCGAGTTCCTTTTTGGCAGCGACCTGATCTCCTTTTTTCACATACACTTCGGAAAGATTGTAGTAAGTGCTAATAAAATTGCCATGTTTGATTTGCACCCCTTTTTTTCCTCCGGGTACTGAAAGAATGGCAATGACCTCACCCTGAAAAATCGCCCGTGCTTTCGCGTCTTCATCCGTGGCAATAATGACCCCATTGCTTTCATGCTTAATTCCGGGATAGACTGGATCACTGTAAACCCCGAAGCCCTGACTTTTGATTCCCTTTTCGACCGGCCATATCAATTTGCCCTTATTTGCCGTAAAACTGTTGGCCAAGACTGTAGCTTCAGGGGTAAGAACAAATTTGCTTAAGTCCCCTTTGGTGTTGTTCGACTTTTTATTGGCCGCCGCAATGGCGCTTTTAATGAGTTTTTCGATTTGCCGATCGATCTTTTTGGCCTCTTGCTGCTTCTTCCGTATTTCGGCGGTATACTTGCTTTCATTTTGGCGTATAGTCGCCAGCAATTCTTTCTGGGTCTTGATTTCCTTAAAAAGTTGGTTTTTGGCCTTTCTATTCTGTGCAATCAAGACTTCCTTCACCTTGCGTTCTTCATTAAGGTCTTTATTCAAACGTGCCAAGTCATCTGTTTTCGATACGATTTCGGCACCCTGTTCTTTGCGATACGCCGTGTATTGCTTCATATACTGCAAGCGCTTGAAGGCTTGAAAAAAGTTTTCAGAGGACAACAAGAACATCAATCTGCTCTGTTGTGACCGATTTTGATACGACTTTCGGATCATCAAGGCATAGTCATCCTTTAGCAGTTTTAAATCCTCCCGTAACTTGGATATTTTCTTGACGTTGGCGTTAATCTGTCGGTTGAGCAGGTTTGATTGTTGGTTGGTCACCCGAATCAGCTGTTCACGCACATTGATTTTCTTGTCCAACGCCTCCATTTGGTCTAAAATAGTCCCTTTCTCTTTCTTCTCCGCGAAAAGCAATCGGTTGATATCGTCAATCTCTTTTTGAAGTTGCTCCCGTTTTGATTCCAACGCCTTCTGTTCGCTGGTTTGGGCCAAGGTAGCTCGGGGTACCAGCAGAAGTACCAATGATACTATTGCAAAAAGGACAAGTCGCTTTTTAACTATCATTTTAATTCAAAACAATCTCTTTGTACCCCTTGGGAATCTTATATGGAAATGATATTTGTTGGTCAAATTCCAAATTTCGATACTCAATATCGATGGTGTTTTTGGTATTCTCTTCCATGGCGGTAATCAATACCGTATTCGGCACTACCCAGGTCCCAATTTTTTGATAATCGGTATAATTGATACGCAGCCATCTTTTTTTCAAAGGCTGGGACAATTCTTGCGACGCCATTTTAAAGTTCTTCGGCTCTATTTGAAAAAGGGTTTGAAAGAGTGCCATTGATTTTTTTGGTGTCAGTTGATATGTCCCATCAGCAGCCTCCAAGTCATATTTAGCCTCCTGAAGATCAAATAAGGCCTGGCCTAAAAGCAGGTTCTGTACTTTCTCGAAATCAAGTTCGGTACCCAGCAAATTACTGAGGTAAGAGAAGTCACCATCGAAAAACTCGTTCTCCAATTTGTTGTAGAAAGAGACACGCTCGGGTGTTATATATGCCTTTACCATTCCAAAGGGGGCACTCATCCAAATTGCGTCGTCTTTTTTTATGCGAAAACTTACCGTAACACCCTGTTTGGCTTCACCGTCAGAATAATCGATCTTCATTTTACCGCGAAGCGTGTTGAATTGAACTTGATTCTGATAATGAGCCTTAATAATGGATTTCGCCGAAGCGTTTGCGTCCATGGAGCCATCGGCCAGCACTTTTTTAGACTTGCATGATACCGTCATAATACCAATGACTGCAAAAAGCAGCCCCATAGTGCCGATTCGATTCAGGATTCGCATATTCAAAAACCAGGTTTTATCTTACTAAGGTACATATTTGCTTTCACAGTATTATAGGTCGCCGTATAGGCGTCAGCAAGTTCGGTATAGAATTTATTGGCTAGACCAATATCATTTACGAGATAGTCCAAACCAGCCTCCAAAACGTCAATGGCCTCCCGTGGTTTTTTGGCCTTATTTAGCGCATAGCCTTGTGCATAGTAGAAGTAGGGTTGTGAAGGGTAGGTTTCAAGAGCTTCTTCGGAAACCTGAAGCAAAATGGTAGTACTGTTTGTACGTATCAGCCCCTCAATACGCAGTTGATACCCTTGCATCGGGTTCGCGGCACCCGCATTGGAGTTCTCAACCGTGAAGGAGGTAGATTTCGCTTTGCGCTTTTCTACCGAGTCGTTGATCTTCGTAGTCAAATCTTCGGAAAAGGGACTTTTCCGGACTTCTTCCAATACCTTCAATGCATTTTCATAAAGCCCTCTTTTGAAATAGGTCAGGGCCAGATTTTCCTTTAGTTTCGGATTATCATAAGGTATTCGGGCAGCGACCACATCAATGTTGTTGCCTTGTTTTTCGAGAATATCGACCAGAGTTTCGAGATACCAAGGATTATCAGGCTCTGAGTCCAAAGCGGTGATGGCATAGCCCTCGCCTACCGTAAATTGTTTGTCTTCATAGTAGGCCTTTGCCAATTCATGATCTACCACTCTATTGGTTTCATCGAGCTGCTTACACTTCAACAAAAGATTGACAGCTTTGTCATAGTTTTCTATACCCTTCTGTTTGAGCGCCTCGAAAAAGTTTTCCTGAAAATCATCGGAGTATTCCTCTAGAAACACTTCTGCACTTTGTTCCACATCTAATTCCTGCTCTTCTTGACTATAGAGGGCAGGGGCAGTAATACCTCCTAACCAGGTGATGATACAACAAAGAAAAAGACTCTTTTTCATATAGTAACTCTACTCTATTTTTCCGGAGGGTTGCTCTTATTTGACCCCAGTGCTACCGAAACCTCCTTCTCCTCTATTGGTTTCCGAAAGCTCGGTTACTTCTATCCAATCGGCCCGTTCATGCTTGGCGATTACCAATTGGGCCACGCGTTCCCCATTTTCAACAGTGAACGTTTCATTGGAAAGATTCACAAGAATCACACCAATTTCGCCACGGTAATCGGCATCGATGGTACCTGGCGCATTCAACACCGTGACTCCTTTTTTGGCCGCCAAGCCGCTTCTGGGTCGCACTTGCGCCTCAAAACCTACCGGAAGTTCTATAAACAGACCAGTTTTAATAATGGTACGCTCTAAAGGTTGTAACGTAACAGTTTCAGAAATATTGGCACGAAGGTCCATTCCCGCAGAAGCACCGGTTTCATAGTGTGGTAAGCTATGGGACGATCTATTGATAATTTTAATGTTCATGACGCATATGTATATAAAAAGCCAAGAATTTTAGTTCCTATATCGGACGGCTACTTTTAGGCTTAAGTTTTCTGTTTTAAGAATATCTGTCTTAGTTTATCATTTTCCAATTTGTACACGAGCCCCAAGAATAAGGTCAATAAAATACAACCCGCGATCAGACTTCTGTTGAAACCATAAAAAGCGATTGCTGAAAAAAGAATGGAAATGCCCAAGTAGAACAAGATCTTTCGGAAATTATAGGGCACGGGGTAGCGAGACTTGCCAAAGTAATACGACAATACCATCATGGTACCATAGGCCATCAGGGTCGCAATGGCGGAAGCCATATACCCGATAAGCGGAATAAAAAAGTAATTTATACCAATTGTTATAATCGCTCCTATAACCGATATAAAAGCACCGAAACGTGTTTTATCGGTCACTTTGTACCATACCGAAAGGTTGTGGTAAATGCCCAGAAAAAAACTTGCCAATAAGATGAGGGGTACAATCGCCATGGCCTCCCAATAGGCTTCATCGATAAAGAGACGCTTTAAAAGGTCGGAGAAGACAACGACCGTAAGCAAAATTACACTTCCTATAATAACAAAATAATTGGTGATTTGGGCATACGCCTTTTGCGGGTTTTCCGTACCGGAATGGCTAAAGAAAAAAGGCTCGATTCCCATGCGAAAGGCGGTGGCGAAAAGCATCATGAACAGTCCTAATTTATAGCAAGCAGTATATTTCCCCGTTTCGCTTAGGGCAATTTCAGCGGGAAGCAGTCTTTCAAGCAAAATTTTATCAAAAACCTCATTCACCGTAAAAGCAACCCCGGCCACCAAGACCGGCCAAGCATAGTTCAACATCTGTTTCCACAAGGCGGTATCGAAAACATAAGTGCTTTTCAGATACAATGGCAACATGAACAACAAGGTGATGCCGCTGGCAACAAGATTGGATAAAAAGATATAGGATATTTCAAAATTCGGTCGATACATTCCAGCCAATACGCCATCGGGGTTTTCCTGAAACAGCTTCGGCAATAGCAGTAAGAAGAACAGGTTCAATCCCAGATTTATGGCCACATTGGTCATCTTGATGATCGCATATTTCATGGGCTTTTCATTGGCCCGAAGCCACGCAAAGGGGATAATGACCAAAGCATCCAAAGCTAGAATACCAATTGCATAACGGACAAAACGAACATCTATTCCTGAGGAACTTGCCATACTTCCCTGAAAAGAAAAAGCGAGCAACACAAATACAAGGGTAGACGCCATCAATGAAATCAAGGAGGTGGCTACCACGCCCTGCTTATTGTCAGCCTTGTTGTAAAATCTGAAAAAGGCGGTTTCCATCCCATAGGCCAGAAATACGTTGAAAATCGCTATCCAAGAGAAAATCACACTGACCCTTCCATACCCTGCAGTTACCAATATTCCGGTATACAGGGGTAAAAGTAGAAAGTTCAACATCCGCGGCAAAACGGTTGCCAATCCATAAATCGCAGTTTGTTTGAAGAGTTTTTTAAGCGGGTTCAATACCTGACGGATTAGGACCATAAAAGTACCTATTCTAAGAGAGCTAACAAAGTTTAGTTCACCTCTCCCTTTGCGATGCCGTGCCTACGACAACGGTCTCGTGTGTTCTCTATTCTTTTAAGCCTCTCAAAACCTTCAATTCCTCCTGAATTTGCCTCCCAATGAAAAAGCCGAGAATCAATAGGACGACCACGGACGACCAAACGATATATTGGTAAAAACCGGCACTCAAACTGGACTTAAAAGCCGGAAGTAATAACCAAAATCCAACACAGTAAGTCAAAATGATCAAAGGAGTGATCACCAGATGTATGATTCGCCGTCTATGGTAATACCGGATCATTTGCCTTTTATATTCCACCGCCCTATTCAAAGGGTCCATACTTCTGAGCTTTTTTAAACTCAATAGTTCAAGCACTATCCGAAAGAAAAGCGACCCTATCATAAGTAGCAGTCCGATCAGTACGGTCTGGAATTTAAATGCGGAGACGTAGAAGAAAAAGCAGATAAGTACTACTGCCGTTGTCAATAGAATGCCATTGGTCAACCGCTGCTTTCGCTTAATGTCGGTCAAGGTTGTCATAATCCGTTCGGCCCCGTTTTCAGGAACCTGAACTTCCTCTTGATTTTTCCATTGTGTTTGTAAATCCTTAAATGTTTTCATGCTGTACACAGTTTGTTAGTGCATTTTTTATTCGATGTATCCGTACGCGAACCGCTTCATGCGTCAATCCCATCACTTCGGCAATTTCCTTTTGGGGTATTCCTTCCAATTCCAATAAGATGATTGATTTCTGCTCTGATCGAAGTGTATCGATACAGGCATATAGTTGCGTGATTTGGTCTTGCTTTGTTAGGTGGTCCTCCGCTTCGGGTTGTGCCAGTTGTTGACTTAACTCTACGGTGTTTTCCCTTTTCTTTCTTCTAAAATGGAGCAGACAGGTATTTACGGTAATCCGATAGACCCAAGTAGCCACCTGTGCTTCTTCACGAAAGGAGGATAAATTCTCCCAGACTTTGATGAACGTCTCTTGGGCCAGCTCTTGGGCCATGGCCTCGTCGCCATTTACATGCCCCAGGCAAAGCCGCATGACCTTCGGGTAGTTCGACGTATAGATACTTTGGAAAACAGTTGGGCTTTTCTCCATTTGTGTTATAGGTGTTTCTTGAGTTGCTCCATAAACCAAGTGGTTTTGTCATACATAATAAAGTGAGCGGATCCTTCGGCGAATTGAATGTTATAGGCGTCAAGCGCACTATATTGCGAATCGTACGTGCTTTTGGTCATTTCAAGCCCATACGGGTGGGTCGCTGCCAAAATGGTTACAGGAATGTCAATGTTGGCGATATCCTGTCTTAAATCAAGTTTCAAGAGATCCGTATACCCGTACACATAGGTTTCGCGATCGGCGTTGATGATCCACTGCTTCAAAAGTGGATGTTTTTCGGTATCCAATACCATACCGGCCGCCATTTGAGTGGCCATTTGTGCAAAAGCAGCCTCATCCATTTCTAGCAATTGTTGATTCCATGGACTTTCATAAGCCATATTCTCGCTTTTGAAGTTCGGAATCATCAACGCTCCAGTTGCGGGCAATGCATCTACTACAATCAGTTTTGAATAGGGATGGTTTTCTTCTGTCGTTAGCCATAGACCCAAGGCGCCCCCCAAACTATGCCCGATAATCATCGGGTTCTCGAGTTGCTTTTCTTTGGTGTATTCCTGAACGGCTATTTTGATTTTGGGTAGCCATGGTTTTTCCAAAGGAGGAACATCCCCAAATCCGGCAAAGGTAAAGACATGGCATTCGTAGGTTTTGGAGAGTTCGGTAACGGTATCTTCCCATACCTCGCCGGTACATGTAAATCCTGGGAACAATAATATCGGTTGTCCTGCTCCGCTAACTTCTACCTCAAAGGCCTTGTATTGTGCTGAAACGAGCGAAAGGGAGAGCAATAGAACGGAAGCGATCAATTTTTGAATGGTTTTCATGATGTATCTTTTTATGATTTCTTTCCTTTAGATACACGACCTGAAAAATGTTACACTGAAAATCAAAAAAACATCCTCCTATACCTCTTTTGATCAAAAATAGGCTATTGCCCAAGAGGTTCTTCACTGATTGCAATGCGCTTCATGGCCAGTGTTGCGAAGATAAGTGCTACGAACAAAAAGATAGCGGCCAGTACGTAGGGAGCTCCTGGGAAGTAGGTGTTACCTTCCGGGCGAATAAAGAAGTAGAACACCGGAGAGAAAATCAACTGTCCTAAAATGGCGGTGATGCTCACCAAACCGGTAATGGCACCCTGAAGATTACCTTGTTCCTTTTCGGATACTTGATTAGAGATAACCCCTTGAACCGTGGGTCCGGCGACCCCTCCAAGGGCATATGGAATCAAAAAGGCATACAACATCCATGGCTCGGAAGCCAACGAGAAGAGGAACATTCCTATAGTCCACATCAAGAAGCCGAATACTACCACATTCTGTTTGCCGAATTTTTTTACGGCCACTCCGACCAAAAAGCCTTGTGCAATAGCCACGAGTAATCCGACGACCATAAGTGATATTCCGATGTCCTGAGGGCTCCAGTCATATCGCTCTATACCGTAATACGACCAAGTAGACGGTAAGGCCTGTCCAGCCAAATTCGCCAAAAAGAAGGCAAAAATGAGCAATAAAACCCCTTTGTAGTTGCGTAGACTTACTAAAGAAACCCCTGGGATCATTTTCAATAGCTCAATAGGTCTTCTATTTTCTTCGGTCAGCGATTCGGGTACGAAGAAGTATCCAAAAACAAAATTAGCGAACGTCAAGCCGGCTGCGATATAAAAGGGTAGCCGGATATCGATCTCACCGAAAAACCCACCGATACCAGGACCAATGATAAAACCCAATCCAAAAGCGGCACCAATCAATCCAAAGTTCTTTGCTTTTTCATCTGGGGCGCTGATATCGGCGATGTAGGCCGATGCTACCGTAAAACTTGCACCGGTAATTCCGGCAAGAAAGCGCCCGACAAATAACCACATAATGGTAGGCGCCCAGGCGTGGATCATATAATCGATGCTTAGTCCCAAAAGTGCCAATAGTAATATGGGCCTTCTTCCGAACCGATCTGAAATTTCACCTAAAACAGGGGAGAACAAGAATTGCATGCCCGCAAAGGCGGTAGTCAACCACATGCCGTAGATAACGGCCATCGACGTACCTTCGCCCGTCAACTCCATGATCAGATCAGGAATTATCGGCAAGATGATTCCGATACCGATCACGTCTACCAAGATGGTGATGAAAATAAAAAGTAAGGCGGTTTTCTTGGATTGCATGGCGGCGACAAAAATCGGTTAAAAAAACAAAACCTCACATTGCTGTGAGGTTTTTATTGTTCAAATTTTATGTTATGTTCCTTCGGCTGCGCTCGGTCAGCAGCTCAGGATGACACTTTAGTTATTTAATGCCTCGGCACCGCCCACAATTTCCAAAATCTCATTGGTTATCGCTGCTTGTCTTGCTTTGTTATAGGTCAACTTCAATTGGTCTCTCAACTCGGTAGCATTATCGGTCGCTTTGTGCATGGCCGTCATACGAGCCCCGTGCTCACTGGCAAAAGAATCACGAATTCCCTTATACAACTGTGTTTTTAAAGACTTCGGAATCAACTGCTCAACGATTTCGCCTTTGGAGGGTTCGAAAATATAGTCTCCGCTAGAACCTTCTTCATCTTCAATAGGAACGATAGGCAAGAACTGCTCTGTCATTACAATTTGAGTTGCCGCATTCTTAAACTTATTGTAAACGACATCAATTCTGTCATATTCCCCTGAAGTGAATCTCTCCATCAAGTCTTCAGCGATTATCGCGGTATTATCGAAGGTTAAATCCTCATACAAATCGCTATGATTGGAAAGTATAGTAGATTTTTTACTTAAAAAATCATTTGCTTTCTTGCCTATTGTAATAAAATCAACCTGCTTACCAGCATAAGTCTCTTCTATCAACGTAGTACATTGTTTTAAGATATTGGAATTAAATGCCCCTGCAAGACCTCTGTTTGAGGTTATCGCAACTATCAATACCTTATTTACCTCTCGGTTATCTGAAAATTTACTTCCTGAGTCTCCATCTAAACTTGCGCTTAAACTCTGAAGAAGTTCCGTCAATTTATCAGAGTACGGGCGCATGGCAGTAATAGCATCTTGAGCCTTCTTCAACTTAGCAGCAGATACCATTTTCATGGCACTGGTAATCTGCATTGTTGACGATACCGACGCTATTCTATTTCTGATTTCCTTTAAATTGGCCATTTTTTTAAGTTATGAGTTCGGAATTCAGAGTTATGAGTTTTTGATTATAGCAACCAAAATTCTAATTAACTCCTCACACTTTTCCTTCATGTCTTTGGGAACTCGTCTTCCAGTTGCCTCCAATATTTCTAACCAATAAATGGTTTCGTCGGCTTCTTTTAATGCAATCCCAAACTTATTTTTAAAATCCTTTGTACTAACTCCTCTTTGGGCCTCCCTTGTATTAGCACCAATACTTGTTCCGCTTTTTAAAAGTTGAGAAGCTAATTCGAAATCTTTTTTTTCTTTGAGTTGATCGCAGTACTGGACTATTTCGCAGGCAAATAGAAAGCTTTTCTTTCGAATCGGGCTTTCATTTAATCTACTCATAACTCCGTACTCATAACTCTTAACTAGCTTCTATACTTTCCAGAAATATCCTTAGCAACCGCTGTCAAGGTGTCAATAACCTCATCGGTCAGTTTTCCAGACTTCAAAGTATCCAAAACATCCTGATGTTTTGCTTTCAAGAATTCGATATAGTCTGTTTCGAACTCTTTTACTTTATCGACAGGAACGTCGCGTAACAAGTTCTTGGAACCTGCATAGATAATCGCTACTTGGTCTTCTACAGTAAACGGATCGTTCTGTGCTTGTTTCAAAATCTCCACATTTCGACGTCCTTTTTCGATAACGTTCAAGGTAGCTGCATCTAGGTCAGAACCGAATTTGGCGAATGCTTCCAATTCACGAAACTGTGCTTGGTCCAACTTCAAGGTACCGGCCACTTTCTTCATCGATTTGATCTGGGCGTTACCTCCTACACGCGATACGGAGATACCCACGTTAATTGCAGGTCGCACCCCTTGGTTGAACAAATCTTGCTCAAGGAATATCTGTCCGTCCGTAATCGAAATTACGTTCGTTGGAATATATGCAGAAACGTCACCTGCTTGTGTCTCAATGATTGGCAATGCAGTTAAAGAACCTCCCCCTTTTACCATTGGTTTCAATGAATCAGGTAAATCATTCATGTCTTTTGCAATCGCATCATCATTGATGACTTTTGCAGAACGCTCTAATAAACGAGAGTGTAGGTAGAAAACATCACCAGGGTATGCCTCACGGCCCGGAGGTCTTCTTAACAAAAGTGATACCTCACGATAGGCAACCGCTTGTTTTGATAAATCATCATAGATAATTAATGCTGGACGACCTGTATCACGGAAGTACTCTCCAATCGCCGCACCTGCCATAGGAGCATACACCTGCATTGGAGCAGGGTCAGATGCATTTGCAGCGACTATAGTAGTATACGCCAAAGCACCTTTATCTTCCAAGGTTTGTGCAATACCGGCAACTGTTGAAGCTTTCTGTCCAATGGCTACATATATACAATATACGGGCTCACCTGCATCGTAAAATTCTTTTTGGTTCAAAATGGTATCGATACAAACTGTGGTCTTACCTGTTTGACGATCTCCAATGACCAATTCTCTTTGTCCTCTACCTACGGGAATCATGGCATCAATCGCCTTAATACCGGTCTGTAAGGGCTCAGTCACCGGCTCACGGAAGATAACCCCTGGCGCTTTGCGCTCCAATGGCATCTCGTAAGTCTCACCTGAGATAGGACCTTTACCGTCTATAGGTAACCCCAAAGTGTTTACCACACGGCCCACGATACCTTCGCCAACATTGATAGAGGCAATTGTTTGTGTTCGTTTTACTACCGAACCTTCTTTTACGTCTCTTGAAGGGCTCAACAATACGACACCAACATTATCTTCTTCTAAGTTCAAGACGATACCTTTCAGTCCGCCTTCGAACTCCACCAATTCGCCATATTCAGCATTAGAAAGGCCGTATACACGTGCGATACCATCACCTACTTGCAATACGGTTCCGACCTCATCCAATGAAGCGGTCGCTTCGAATCCTGATAATTGTTTCTTCAAAATTGCTGATACCTCAGCGGCTTTTACTCCTGCCATATGTTCTAGATATAAGACGTAAGAGATAAGACGTCAGACGTCTCATCCCAAAATATTTGTTTATAGACTATTTGTAAATTCTCTCTTTAAATTGTTCAGCTTGTTGGAAATACTTGCGTCATACTGCAAATCTCCTACCCGAAGGACGAAGCCCCCTACGATGCTTTCATCGATCTTGTTTTCGATGGTCACCTTTTTACCGGTCAATTCGGTTACTTTCTTTAATATCTCTTTTTCCAACGCGGGGGTCAAAGGAATAGCTGTGGTCACATAGGCCAAATCTTTACCCTTTAACTCCTCATTGAGGATGATATACTTTTCGGCCACCTCATCGAGCAAGTCTACCCGCTTGTTATCGACCAAAATCGTAATCAATCCTTCCGTAACGGCATCGCTTCCATTAAAAATACTTAAAAGTGTCTCCTTTTTAATGGCGGATTTGATTACCGGACTCGCCAATAGATTTCTAAGCTCGGCACTTTCCGCTACCGTGGCTACAATGCTACGCATGTCTTTTTCTACCTTATCAGTGGTTTTGTTGTCCACTGCTAGGTCAAGAATCGCCTTTGCATACCGTACTGCTGCTCTTGAATTACCCATGTTCGCTTAGTTCAATTTGATGTCGCCCAACATATCTTCGACCAACTTCAACTGCTTTTCTTTGGAGGAGAGCTGCTCTTTGATCACTTTTTCCGCAATGTCGACCGATAAATTGGCCACTTGACTCTTGATATCGGCAACGGCAGCCTTCTTTTCGCTTTCTATTGCGGCTTGGGCTTGTTTCAACATCTTATCCCCTTCGACTTTCGCCTGTTCTTTGGAGTCCGCGATCAATTTATCCTTGATTTCACGGGCCTCCTTTAACATCGCTTCACGTTCAGCACGGGCCTCTTTTAACAATTTCTCACTATCCGCCGTAACGTTCTGCATTTCCTTCTTGGCATCTTCTGCGGCAGCTAAGGCATCCTTGATACCATCTTCACGTTCGTTGACCGCATTCAAAATCGGTTTCCAGGCGAACTTCCACAATAGGAAAAGTAGTAAACCGAACAAAAGACACTGCCAAAAAAACAGCCCTAACGAAAACTCCTCTAATAATTTTTCCATCCTTTAAATACTTTATAAGCCTTTTAATTTTTAAATAAAGTAACAGCTACGACCAACCGTCGTAGCCATTACTCTGAATACGTAGAATTATACTGCGAAAAGTGCAGCAAATCCAATACCTTCAATAAGTGCAGCTGCGATCAACATCGCAGTCTGAATCTTACCGTAAGCTTCTGGCTGACGCGCAATTGCTTCCATCGCTGAGCCACCGATTCTACCGATACCCATACCAACACCAATTACTACCAAACCGGCACCTACCATTACTGGAATTTCCATAATATATATAGTTTAAAAATTAAAATTCACTCTTTGCTTCGACTGCGCTCAGCAACCGTTACTTATCAACTCTTTACTTAGTGGGCCTCAGCATGATCATGCTCTACAGCGGCGAAACCAAAATACAGAGCCGAAAGCATCGTAAATATGTACGCCTGCAACAAGGCTACCAAAACTTCTATTAATGATATGGCAAAAGCTAAAAAATATGACAAAACAACCCCCAACCAACTAGGGTCTTCCAAACCTGTATCTACATTTACCGCATTTTTGGCATAAAACATTAGGGCAATCAAACTCATCAAGACAATGTGACCAGCTTGCATGTTCGCGTATAGACGAATCAATAGCGAAAAGGGTTTGATTATAATCCCCAATAATTCGATTGGAATCAAAATTAGGTATAAAAACAACTTGCCATACCAAGGCATTGAATCACCTAGTGGATCCAAAATATGCATCCAATAGTCTTTGGTGCCGGTCAAATTCGTGAACAGGAAGGTCAATAACGCCAATGCGAAGGTTATAGCGATATTTCCGGTCACATTCACTCCGAGCGGGGTTAAACCAAAAATATTCAAGAACCAGATAAAGAAAAATATGGATAACAGGTAGGGCATATACCTTTTATATTTCTCCTCGCCGATATTCGGTCTTGCGATATCATCACGGATATAGAGCACGATCGGTTCAAAGAAGCGGCCGACTCCCGTGGGTATACCGTTGTTTTTAGTGTACGACTTGGCTAACCCTCTAAACAGCAAGAACATCAAAAGACCCGTTATAAAAATCATTACGACACTTTTGGTAATTGAAAAGTCTATTGGCTTTGCGTTTGTCGGGTGATGCGCCTCATCATAATTGATGGTTCCCTGGGCATCGGTCTTGTATATTTTACTGTGGTACAACTTGTAGAAGTTACCATCGACCTCGGCCAAGGTTTCACCGTGATGAAATTTGGAAGAGGAAAATACTTTGAGGCCGTTGTCCCATAAAATGACGGGTAGGGGAAACCCAACGTATTTATGCTCGCCAGCATCGGTTGTGTAGGAGAACAGGGAAAAGTCGTGCGAATCTTTCAAGTGATGTTGGATGTACTCCTTTATCTCTGTTTTGAGGTCTTTTCCCGACTCGGAAGAAGTCTCGTTTTCCTTTGCAAAAGAATTGGCACTCAAAAGAAGTGCCATTACCAAAAGAAATCTTGTGAAGTATCTGCTCATATTCCTTTAAAAAATCGGTCCCTAAAAATCGCTGCAAATGTACGCTATTCTTCTAAAAAGAAAAAAGCATTTTAGATGTTTATTTTTAAGGGGTTTCTGAACGTAAACCTCTTGGGATTTTAATCCATTTTTTGCAGCATTTTAGCGGTAAAAACCGTTTCAAAAACCAGACTTAGGGTATACGGCACAAAGAAGGCGGCGAATTCTAATTTATCGATCTCGCCATCGACCTTGTAAGCCGGATAGAATAGTAGAAAAAAGAAAATGAACTTTATGAAACTGCCGCCCATGAACAAAAAACCAATAGCATTTTTGAGTTTGAGCCTGTAGAAATAGAGGAGGCCAAAGATAGCGGCCGCCAACAGACCATTAACACTGTAGGCCAAAACGATATTGTTCTCAAATTTTGGAAGTTCCGCTTGGCCCAATAGATAGGTATGTGTGCCAAAAGCGATTCCTAGTACAATGGATAGCAATACGACAAATTGCAGTATCGGGTTTAATTTGGGCATTTAATACTCTATTCGTTTTAGTTGGCGCAAAACTACCCAAATAGAAATTGCCACACCAATTAGTGTGGCAATCGCAGTGAAAATCCGTTTTTCAGTTTGATAGTGTTCATCTAACCATATGCCTGCTTTTGCAGCCAAGAAGATGATCGCGCCCATCTCAAAAGCAATGCCTGAAAGCATCGCTATGTTTTTAAGGTTATTCTTTTTCTTAGGATGCTTTTGCTGGCCCATTGCTATTGCTTGAGCTAGAACTTAAAGACGACTTGAAACCGCCAGAAGAGGAAGCCGCACTTGGCTTACTTCCACCTAACGAACCGCCTTTGCCCTTCATCGTACATGAAGCATTGAAAGTAGCACCCGGCTCAACGGCCAATTTCGTTACGGCCACTGTACCTTCGATGACCGCGGAAGATTTTAGAGAAAGTAAATCCGAAACTAAAAGTTCACCATTAAAGCTTCCTTCGATATCCGCATTTACACATTCTACTTTACCGTGAATGTAGCCATCTTTACCAATCACCACCTTGCCGGAAGTTTTTACGTTGCCGTCTAATTTTCCGTCAATTCTAAAATCAGCTTCGGAAATGATATCTCCTTTGATTTTCGTGTTCTTTTCAATTCTGTTAGGTTGTCCTCCGATCTCGTTCATAGTTCTAGGTTTTTTGTTGTCTGAAAACATTGTTCACTTATGGTTTTGGGGTTAAAACTGAGTTTTTGTAAGTCTCTAAATTCTTGTGTACTTGCACTATTTTATAATTGGACGATAATATAACAAAGCGCGGATCCTTGATCCTGTAGTCTTTATTTTTTTGCAACAATTCAGAGTAACCGAGAGCCCTATCTTTTGATTTAAAGCCATGTACGATTACAAATTGGTCTTCCAAGGTATAAATATCTTTTGAAACTACGTTCCTATATTTTAAATCTTTTATCGATTCTTCGAGTCGTTCTTTCAATTTTAACGCTTCTTCATTTTTAGACCGTTTGAACGGAAATACTACCTTCCAATTTCCGGATCCCTCTGAACCTACCTCCGAAGAAAACTCTTTCGGCTCTAGTTTGGGTAGTTGTTCGGCGACCATTTGTTCCGCTTTTTTCCCTTCGGGATTGTTCGGATACGTTAGGGCAACATAATTCAATGCCTCTTTAAATTCTTCAAAACCATTCAATCTTCCAATGGCATTTGCCTTAAGCATTTCAAATTTGGGCACGATGGGGTCTCCCGTATATCGATTGATATTTTCTTCGGCACCCGTGATTACCTGCAAGAAGTCTTGATTCCGGTATTTTTGAAACAGGGCATTATAACGCTGTTCAGGACTATCTTCATTGGCCGCCAAAACCGCCTGCGGATTCAACAAAATCTCGGCATACCGGGATCCGGGGTGGTTTTGAATGATATCGTTCTTCAAGGTTTCCATGAGCGGACTGCCCTCTTCTTCATAAATCTTGTACAGATTATATTTTGACGGCAGTACCAAGCGCTCTTCAGGATTCGCCCCAAGTACATCTTCAAGTTTTCCGGAGGCTAAAAGGTTCTCTTTGAACTTTTCTTTATAGATGAGCCCCAATTGGTAATTTGCGAAGTTTCTTTCTTTGTTGAGGCTATCGATTACGGCGATATCGGTAGGAATTTGATCCATATAGAACTCCAGCGAATACTTTTCCTCGTCCGTTGGACCACTGCTAAGGCTATCATTGGCGGCTAGTGTCTCATCTTGTGTTTGCGGTGAGACCCTGGCCTTGTTGCTCCAACGCCAATCATCACCCAATTCACGATTGCCCCAGCGGTTGGTGAAATCATTTTTGCCAAAACCAAGGCTTTGAATGTTGTAGAAATAGAATTTACCCTTGTTTTCCTTACCTCCCTTAGAATCTCCAAATGCCGCGAAACTCGCCGTAAGCTTCTCTTCTGCAGCTTTTGCAGCAGCTTCTTCCGCTCTTTTCATCTCATCGATGAATTCTTGAAAATAAGCAAGTTGGTCGTCTTTCGGCATGTGATAAAGGGTAATCACACTGTCGGTATATTGTACGATATCCTCATATTTGATAACATCCTCCAGATTGTCCAGTTTCTTTTTGGTCGTTCTGTACTTCTTCGTGTTCTCTTTGAGGTTGGTCAACATGCTATCGTAGTAGGCTCCTGCCATCTTGTATTCGTTACCATCAAAGTTATATACCGCCAAGTTTTCGTAATTGAGCGCATTCAATTTGGGTTCGTTCTGTGTGGCCCGCAACGATTTATTGAAATAGACGATTGCCAGACTGTCGGCATTGTTTTCTAAATGAAACTCGGCCACCTGACGGTAAATTTTATCCAAAAAGGGTCGATTTTCACGATTTTCTTCCAAATCGGTCAAGTATTCGAATAGTTCCTCTTTGTTCTCTTGCGTGATTTCAGTGTTTCTGATTTTTTGAATCTCCGCATTGATCATGTACACCCGTGGGGACTTTCTATTCAGATCAATGACTTTGTCAAAAGCATAATTGGCACTGTCTTTATATCCCAACTGATTGTACAATTGCCCGATAATATAGTAGTACCGTCCTTTTTCAGGATTTTTCTTCGTGTAGTGCCCGGCTATTTTCAGATTTTGAATGGCAGTGTCGGGTGCCTTGAGGTTGATAAAGGCCTGAGCCATCATCGCACGGGCATCTGCATATTCTTGATCTCTTAACTCTTCGTATTTGAAAAGTCGTTTGAGGTTCTTCAAGGCCAACTCCTCGTTTTCAAGCCGAATATTGACTTTTTCCCTCCAAATATGTGCCTCGTTCAGCTTGTCACTATAGGTATATTTTCTAATGATGTAATTAAAGGCCTCGAGCGCTGGAATATACCGTTGATCAAAATACCTTGCCTTGCCCAATAACAAAAACGCCTCGTCTGTTTGCGGATTGCGTTCTTCGTCCTTGATATCCATACTGTGCTTCTGTATGGCCTTGGTCGCTTTTTCTTCCGCAATGATAAAATTGGGATTGTTATCTTCCGAATCGAGTTTGATTTCTTCGGTGACCTCCAACCGTTCTACAGGAAGCACTTCCCAATAATCATCCTTGTAGCTCGAATTCAATTCTTCCCGACCGGTATCAAAGGCGATATTGCCATTGTACAACACATTGTATTTTGTGTTCAAGGCATGCCAATTACGGTTGATGAACTTATCTTTTTTTACCGAACAGGCATTAAAAAGAAGGACCCCAAGAAAAGCTGTGATGACTAGTTTAATTCGAAAGTTCAAAATTGCAAGTATTCGTCTGTAAACTTAACTGAAAAACAACCAGATTATTATACAGTTCATCGATAAAATGCACAATATGGTAATCCTTCGAAAATATATGTCCAAAATGAACCTCCGCAACATCCACCATACCGCCAATTCAAGTCTTGGGACAGTCGCGATTGAGGTAAATTTTCTACACCGAACGCAACTGCATGCCGACACCTACTTTCAAATCACAGCATGTTATGGACCACTCGGTCTGTACCTATCGAAAACAGGAGGTTACAAACCATCGCAAATGCCCGTTCATAGTGTTTTTGCAACTTTAGAACGGCCTTATGCCCTTTACGTTGAGGTTTTTGCAAGGCGACAACCGACTAATGAGTCAGTTGCTCGTCAAACATCCCCTTTCGAAGCGGTTATCCGCAAGTAGCTACCACGCAGTGAGGTTTTCCCCGAATTCGAGTGCTTTTCGGTTATATTTTCCACGATAAGCGAAAGGAGAAAGGCCCACATATTTTTTAAAAACAGTTCTAAAGGCCTTCTGATCGATATACCCTACTTTGTTCATGACCTCGTTCACATTATATTGGGTAGACTCCAGATTTTTTTTCGCCGCTTCCACCTTTACCCGTTGAATATATTCTGATGGGGTATTCTGAGTAGCTTTTTTAAAACGTCTCACAAAATTGCGACGGCTTATCGCGTACTTTTCGGCCAACTGTTCTACCGTAATTTTTTGTGATACATTACCCTCAATATACTGCTGCGCCTTTTTGACGGCCTCGTCTTCATGATCTTTTTGCCCTTGAAAGATGGCAAACTGATTTTGATTATCACGATCTATTTCTATTTCAAAAAACTTGGAAATGTAGATAGCGGTTTCACGGCCACAGTACTTATCTACCAAATGCAACAATAAATTGAGAAACGAATACGCGCCACCACTGGTGTAAATACCATCTTCATCGGTTACCACCTTATTCGATATCAAATGCACTTTAGGGTATAATTTTCGAAACATTTCCATCCCTGCCCAATGTGTAGTGCATCTTTTGCCATTGACCAGTCCAGTTTCGGCCAGCAAAAAGGCGCCGAGGCAAAAACTCGCTACCTCAGTACTATTTCTTTCTCTCTGCCTCTTGATCCATGGTACAAAATCATAGTTTTCCTGTAGGTCTTTTTCCAAGGTATGCGGCGTGCAAGCAGGTATTATGATCAAATCGGTTTTGTCTATTTCATCAAGGATACGGTCACAGTGGATGCTGAAGGCCCCCTGGTACAGGGCCGTATTCGGTTCAATACCCACGAGATGGATGTCGAAAAATGGTGTTTTTCGATCAGTTCGGCTTTCCATGAACTGATTGACCGCACTGAATATTTTATAAGGGCCAACAATACTGCTTAACACAGCATTTTTCTTCGGAACCAAGATGCTTACATGTTTCATGGGATCTATTTTTCTTCACCCTTAAAAGTAATTTGTTTTTTTGGCACAATCAACCCTTTAAACTGTCTGATTTAGCCATTTTTAGTGCTTTTTAAGTTTCATACATTTGAATATAGGTCGGCCTTTGTGAGGCAATAGCTTTTGATATTGAGGAATACTCCTTGGAAACTAACGCGAACATTTTTTTTGAAAAGTGATGAACACAAATCCTGAAGTAGATCGTTTTCTAGAAGAAAAAAACCATCCCTTGACCGAGGAAATTCAAAGGATAAGAGAAATCATTTTGTCCGTTGATCCGAAAATCACCGAAGCTATTAAATGGAAGAGTCCAACCTTTATATACAAAGGAAATATTGCCTCCTACTTCATGAACGCCAAAAAGTTCGTAAGCCTCATGTTTCACAAAGGGGCTTTGATCAAAGATGAACATGGCCTCTTAGAGGGTGATGGGAAAGAAGCTCGAGTAGCTCGTTTTATGAATATGGAGGATATCGAACAAAAAAAAGAGGCTTTAATGTCCGTTATTTCAGAATGGGTTCGTCTTAAGGAAAACGGAAACTAAAACCCATCTTATGATTCGAGAGACGTATTCCTCCTTTTTTAAGGATTTGCAAAAAAACAACACCAAAGAATGGTTCCACACGAATAAGAAACACTATGAACAGGAGGTAAGACAGCCATTCGTGGCATTGCTGGAGACGATTATACCCGTTTTGAGAGAATGGGAAAATGCCATTTTACCAGATCCAAAAAAAGCGCTTTTTAGAATCAATAGAGATCTGCGCTTCTCAAAGGACAAGACCCCTTACAACCTTATGATGAAGGCCGGCCTTTCCCCTGGAGGCAAAAAGTCTGTTGACCCCGGTTACTATTTGGGTATTGATGCAGAACACATACATGTAGGCGGAGGTCTTTTCATGATTCGTCCACCTGAGCTTAAAAAGATTCGGCAGCATATTACGGCCAATACGGATGAATTGATTCAAATTACAAAAGCACCCAAATTCATCGAAAATTTCGGAGTGCTCAAGGGCGAAAAAGCAAAAAGATTGGACAAGGATTTTCAGGAGGTCCTTCAAAGAACGGAGCTCATACAGCATAAGCAATTCTATGCGTTTGTCGAGTTTCCGTTGGCCCCTTTTTACAACTCAAGCACATTGACAGAGGAAATTCTAATGCATTTTGAGGCCATTCGGCCACTAAACGATTATTTGAGTAAGGCGTTACAATAAATAGTACAATTATATTCATCAACAGTTGCTGTTCCGAAAGGTTCTGCTTTTAAAACACACATTTATGACTACACAAGAGGTGGCCGACAAACTGGCCAATTACTGTAAACAAGGACAATTTAACGAGGCCATTAATGAACTCTATGGAGCGGATATCGTGAGCATCGAGCCGGACGGAGCTCCCCAAAAAGAAGTAAGAGGGTTGGAAGCCGTTAAAGAGAAAACGAAAAACTTTAACGAGATGGTCGAAGAAGTTCATGGAATGGAGGTTTCAGATCCCGTCGTCGGCGATAAGTTTTTCGCTATTTCAATGAAAATGGATGTTACTTTCAAGGGAGCTCCGCGAAATACGATGGAAGAGGTATGTCTGTACAAAGCGGAAAACGGTAAAATCGTTTGGGAACAATTTTTCTTTACACCTATGAATCCAGCTGGGTAGCCCCCTAAGGGCATTCACCCGATAAGATGGACCATTGGTCTTCACAAACCCTCCACTATGCGAAAAATAGTGGAGGGTTTGTGCTCTAAAGTCCGCACTCCTTACATACCCCTCAGTCTGTTTTTCACCATTTTATCGAATAGACAATGGTTTTTCGGTATTTCGAACAGATTTCTTTACCAGAAAACGATTTTTTTCAGCTTTCCGAAGTTTTTTAAATGACCTAAAACCGACCGAGAAGTCGGTTCTTTCTTTTTGGAGCGTACCCAAGAGTTTATCGCAGATGTTAGCCCTTTACATCTTTGATTTGGTTCATAAACCTCAGCTCAATTGCATCAACTTTTTTTCAAGATACCGCTTTTCAAGTCCGTTCGAGGTTGTAGCAATCGCTTGTTCAAAATAGGTTTTGGCCATTGTGCGATCGTCAAATTTCAAGTGGTATTCCGCAAGACTTCCAAAATATAGGTATTGTCGTTGGCCCAAATGAGCACTTTCAAGTTCTTCCAATAGGCTCTTGGCCGCGGGCAGTTCATTCATCTGCAAGTAGACAATAGCGATATTCAATAGGGTAAAAGGTGTGGGTTGTCGCTCGTACAATTTGGAATACCACTTCAGAATGTTCGTCCAATTCGTCTCCTCAAAAGTCTTTGCCTTGATATGCTCGCAGGCTATGGCCGCCTCGTAATGGTAAATAGAGATATCTTCATACGTACCCGCTTTATACATGGCGCGATTGGCTATTTCAATCAACGGTAGGTGCCATTGGCTACGATCTTGTTCGCGAATATCAACAATCTCATTGTCTTGATTGGTCTTGCTTTTCAGGCGTGCCGCATGAAAACAAAGCAGGGCGAAGAGCGCGTAAAGACTTCCCGATCTGAATTCCTCTTTTCGTATCAGAAGCTTGCACAGCCGTATCGCCTCACCACAGAGATCTTCACGAATCAATGTATCGGTGTTGGTCGAATGAAAGCCCTCATTAAACGTTAAATAGACTACTTCCATGACACGATTCAATCGGTTTTGGAGATTCGCGGGAGAAGGAAAATCAAATTCAATCTCGTTTTTGACAATAGTCTTACGAGCACGTTGTAACCGTTTGGAGATGGTTTCTTCCTTTGTCAATAACGCAGCGGCAATTTCAGGAGTGCTAAAACCGGAAATGGTCTTTAAGGCAAAAGCAATTTGCTCTTGCGGTTTTAGACTCGGGTGGCAGGCCACGAAAATCATGCGAAGCTGACTATCGGCGATTTCATGGTCCAAGAACAACTCATTCAGCGGAATGGAGGAGGGGCCATTGGATATCTTTTCAATTCGTTTCTTTTCCGCTTTGATGCTGCGTAGCAAGTCTATCGTACGGTTTTTGGCCACGCGTGTCAGCCAGGCCTCGGGGTTGTCGGGAAGCTGTTTCCGCCATTGTAGGGTGGCCTTGATAAACGTATCTTGAACCGCATCTTCAATGGTCTCTATGTGGGCTAACCCAAAAAATCGCGTCAAAATAGCGACCATCTTCCCGTAATGGTGCCGGAAGAGATGGTCGACAATTTTCTGATCTTTCATTATTGATCAAAAACCATTACCTCGCGTATTTCGACCGTTCCTCCTAAATCATAATCAGGGTAGTCTTGTGCAATTTGAACAACGGCATCGGCATTTTCGGCCTTTACGATATAGTATCCGCCGATCAACTCTTTACTGTCGGCAAAAGGACCATCGGTCACCGTGCGGTCTGGTCCGGAAACTCGTTTGACCTCTGGAACCAAGGCATCTCCGGCCTTGACAATGCCCATTTCCGTCATTTTGTCGTTCCAACCGAACCATTTGCCCATGCGCTGTTGCATCTGCTCAGGCGATAGGCCCAACTCTTGATAATCCGCTCCGATAAAAATCATCATAAAATCTTTCATTGTTTTTATTTAAAGGTTATTACTATTTGCCCTTATGACGAGGCCATTTGCACATAGGAGGACACTTTTAACGCATTTTTTATGAAGCGTCTTGAAAACTTTCCATTTCGCACATGCATACAAAGCCGAAGAAAGGAGATTTTTTTGGTCTTCCGATTTTATATGGACGTGTCAATGCTTATTTTTGCCCGAAAATTCACATATGCCCGATTTTCACTCTCTGAAGGTAAAAAATATTAAAGCACTGACCCCAAGTTCTGTGGCGGTTACCTTTGAAATTCCAAAAGAATTACTGCAAACGTTCACCTTCTCGGCCGGCCAATATATTACCATAAAAAAAGAACTCAAGGGAAAGGAATTGCGAAGGGCCTACTCCATAAGTTCCTCACCAAAAGCGGATACGATAACCATTGGTATCAAAAAGGTGGACAAAGGGGGCTTTTCGGATTATGCGAATACCAAACTCGCCGCTGGCGATGTTTTGGAAGTGATGCCCCCTGAAGGGCGTTTTGTATTCACACCCTCAGAAAAGCCCAAGACGATTGCCGCTTTTGCCGCCGGAAGTGGTATTACCCCAATCATGAGCATCGCAAAGACGGTCATGGATGGTCATCCTAAGAACACCTTTGTGCTCGTCTACGGCAATAAATCGGAAAAAGAAACCATGTTCTATACGGATTTGGTAAAAATGCAATTAGATCATTCGGACCGGTTTTTTATCTATTTCACGCATAGTGAAGTTCGTTCAAACGACTCTCTTTTTGGCCGTATCGATGTGTCTACGGTCAACTATGCCCTAAAAAACAAGCATAGTAATGCTGACTTCGATGCGTATTACCTCTGTGGCCCTGAACCTATGATCCATAAGGTAAGTGATACCCTCAAGGAAAATGGAGTGACCACGGATGCCATTCATTTTGAACTTTTTACGCCTACGGAAATCAAAGATGAACTACCCGTTGCCGCTGACGGAAAAGCGCAGATTGAAGTGTTGGTCGACGATGAGACCTTTTCATTTTCCATGGATAAGAAAATGGTGGTGCTAGATGCGGTATTGAAAGAAAATATCGATGCTCCCTACTCTTGTCAAGGTGGGGTTTGTAGCAGCTGTATTGCCCGTGTAACAGAAGGAAAGGCCGAAATGGCCAACAACCAAATTCTGACCGATGGCGAAATAGCCGAAGGCTTTATACTAACCTGCCAAGCGCGACCGATTACCCCAACCTTGAAAGTAGATTATGACGATGTCTGATTCGTTCAGATAAATACTAGACTAGGAGCCTCCCTCTGTACAATCGATCGCATCGATTTCAGCTTGGGCCTCGTCGACGGCTTCATCGAAAGCCACCCGGGTGAGGGCGACTACACATCCTTGAGCGTCTTCCAGCGCATCTAAATAACTGACGCCCGCAGCTTTGTACGCATTGCAATTTGCAACCGTTGGGTCATTGTCGTACGCTTGTTGTGCAGCAGAGAGTGCCGCAGATTCGTTAGTGACCTCAGTGGCCCAGGAACCACTCCCGCAAGAACCTAGGGGGTTTAAGGGATTATCATCGGAACATGCCGAAATACAAAGCATTGAACTAGCCAACACCATACACTTGAAATACTTTTTTTCCATAGTTACCTGCTTTTGTTTTGGAATTGGATTTCAAATTAACGATTGATAGATCAAGACGAGTTATACTTGTATTAGTCGCATTGGGAATTGTATGAATGCCTCGAAAAATTGTACAAGTAGGTTTTTAGGCCATTACGTAGACCGGTTGATCTGTAAAGTGCTCAATTTTTTTAGGGCCGACTCATAACCTATTGTGTGCGCCTTTTCAATACCCTTCTTATCCAAGACGCCTATACTTTCCAACTCCAAAGGTTCAACAACCAAATCGCACTGTCTGATTTTTTGCCTGTTAATGGCATAAATCATCAAAGCCGTAGTACGATTCGCCAGTTGAAGGGAAGAACCAATGGCTTTCTTATCCACCTTTTTAATGACCGAAACGTTACTTCCGATGATGTAATCAACTTTTCCGGAAAGTGGTTCTATGGGAAAGTTGTTCATGATCCCGCCATCTGCATAAAGACAATTGTTAATCTCGACCGGACTGAAAACCGGGGGCAATGCGGCCGAAGCAAGTAAGGGTAGAATAAGTTCGCCCTCATGAAAGAACTCTTCCCCTCCTTCTTGAAGATTGGTGGCCACGACATGCAGTTCCCGTTGCAAGTGGTCAAAGCTGTCTTCCGGGAAATAGTCTTTAAAAATATCGAAATACCGTTCGGTATCAACAAGGCCAGGCTTTAAAATAGTAATGAAATTGTATTTGAACAGAGGGGTCTCCTTAAAAAAGGTCAGCATGTCTTGTATAGCAATTCCATTGGCGTACAAGGCGCCGACCAAGGCGCCGACACTGCTACCGGATACGATATTCGCCGATATTCCATACTCTTCGAGCGCGCGGAGCACTCCAATATGGGCCATCCCGCGCACACCTCCTCCAGAAAGGACCAATCCGATTTTTTTTGATGTCAAGTCGTTCATCCGAGTATCTAAAATTAAGAGGCCGTATCAAAAATGCTTCGATAAGACCTCTAAATTACATAAATCAAATTCCTTACTCCCATCTTCCCATTCAACAATAAAATAGATTTTGTTTTAAAGTGCAGTCCTACCGTCCTTTCTATAAATGGGAGCTATTGTTATGGTATTAAAAACAGCGTAATCTGATTTCGGAAGAATCTTTTAGCAGCGCATGTAATGGACAAACAACATTTTCGACAGAGAATTACATACAGAATTATCGTAAATTTAGCGCAGGATACTTTTCGTTATATGAAAGTCATTACAAAAAATAGCACGGCCATTCTGGTTTTTGCCCGTTCTTCGGAAGAAGAACTAAGGCATAAGAAAATCAGACGGGGCAAATCGCTATTCGATGCGTTGACAGGGCATGTTCTAACTGAGGTCAAAAAAACCCAACTCCCTTATTTTCATATTAATGAAACACAGCAAGACGGTGTTTCTTTCGGGGTACGTTTCTCCAATGCCATTCAAATGGTTTTTGATAAAGGGTACAACCGAATCATTACGATAGGTAATGATAGTCCACACCTGACCTCTTCCCATATTGAGGAGGCCATTTTGGCATTACAAAATGAAGATTTGGTTATCGGTCCATCTTCCGATGGAGGGTTCTATCTTATGGGATTGCACCGAAACGACTTCAACAAAGCCAATTTCGAAAAGCTTTCTTGGCAGACTTCCTCCATTCGGAAGGAAGTAATCGATATGGTGCTACCCAAAGAGAAAAAAGTCTTTGCTTTAAATCAATTATCGGATATCGATACTTTTTTCGATGTGAAGGCTATGGCCAAATCGACGCTGCGCTCCTCAAGACGAGTGCTAAAAGCGATTGAATTGATTCTTTTCGAACACAAAAGAAATGACATTCCGATATCACTCTGTCTAAAAGTGGTTAATTATTCCATTCCCTTTAATAAAGGGTCTCCGATTCCTTCCCTTTTCTGAAGACCTTTTTAGCATTTTCATTTGGATTCCCGACCTGATCATAGGTTCGTTCAGTAATCCCATCCTTTTAACTTTTTAAACCTATTACGACATGGCAAACCCATATTATGACGCGGCAGATCTGCGAAAATTCGGAAAGATTACGGAATGGAGTGAAGAAATCGGCACTAAATTTTTTGAGTATTATGGAAAAGTATTTGAAGAGGGCGCACTTTCGGCCCGCGAAAAATCATTAATCGCTTTAGCAGTGGCCCATGTGGTCAAATGCCCCTATTGCATAGATGCCTACACCAAGGATGGTCTCGAAAAGGGAATCACCAAGGAAGAAATGATGGAAGCTGTACACGCCGGAGCGGCTATTGAAAGTGGTGCCACCTTGGTTCACGGAGTACAAATGATGAATAAGTACAACAAATTAAGCATGTAAACCGTAGATGATGCACTGCTCGCAGCGGATGGTCGATCTTTGCCCAACCGTAGCTTGTTTTGACTACTGAGAATTAGAAGTATGGCTACAAAATCACTAAAAGCGAGGCAAGATTCCCTTGCCGTTACCAATAAGCAATTGGAAATCTTGAACGGGGGTATCTTCGCCGATGGAGAACTCCCTTATTTCAAAGACAAAATCGCTACAATCGGACAGTATCCTTTGCGCCCCAAGAAGCTCGAGATTTTACAGATCAATGTCGGTTACATGTGTAACCAGGTCTGTGAGCACTGTCATGTAGATGCCGGCCCCGACCGAAAAGAGATCATGACCCGCGAAACCATGTCGCAATGTTTGGATATTATTCGAAATACCGGAGCCCATACCTTGGACCTCACCGGGGGAGCCCCTGAAATGAACCCTGATTTTCGTTGGTTTGTGGAGGAGGCCGCTAAGGCGGGGATTACCGATTTTATCGTGCGGTCGAACCTGACCATCATTCGAGCGAACAAGAAATACTACGATCTTCCGGAGTTTTTCAAAAAACACAACGTACATGTCATTTCCTCTATGCCCCACTATACCCGTGGAAAAACGGATAAGCAACGAGGCGATGGTGTTTTTGATAAGTCGATCAAAGCATTACAAGAGTTGAACGCTGTCGGTTATGGCATGCCGGATAGTGATTTGCGTCTCGATTTGGTCTACAATCCTTCGGGGGCCTACTTGCCAGGAAATCAAATGGCCTTGGAAAGGGACTTCAAAAAGGCCTTGGATGAAGATTTCAATATTCAGTTTCACAACTTGTTCGCCATTACCAATCTACCCATCGCTCGCTTTTTGGATTATTTGATCGCCTCGGAGAATTATGAGGACTATATGTACGCCCTAGTGGAGGCTTACAATCCGGCCGCTGTAGAAAACGTAATGTGCACCAATACGATTTCCATTAGTTGGGACGGTTGGATCTATGATTGTGACTTTAATCAGATGCTAGACTTAAAGGTCGCGAGTAAAGTCAAACATATCAAAGACTACAATGAAGACCTCCTAAATGATCGAAATATTATCATCTCACAGCACTGTTATGGCTGCACGGCAGGGGCGGGCAGTAGTTGTCAAGGGACGGTGGCTTAGAAAATAAAATGACGCTAAAGCACCATTCGGTACTATGCAAAAACCAACTGAAGGAATATTGGTTGGTTTTTGCATAGCACAGTTATTTCTTGGTGCTGCGTTCTAACCCTTTTTATGGGTAATGTCCTTAAACGACAACATATCCCATATCCGATTGGAGGCACCCAAATAGAAACCCGTTTCCTTTTCAAAAGATCTTGGATTCTTAAACGTTCCGAAAATCATATCGATGATAGGCAAATCGGCGTAGTTGTATTTGTGGATACCCTTGGCATGATGCAACGAATGACTTTCCGGTCTCTGTACAAAGAAGCCCAACCACCGCGGGGTTTTGATATTTGCGTGTTGAAAGACCCCTAAAAAAGTCAATAAAAGTATAATGGTCGTAATCGCCTGCGGTGAAAGGCCCATAAACAAGGTAAAACTAATCGACCCTACCAATGACAGGCCGACCATATCGGGTATACTGAACATAAAGGCGCTCGGCACATCAAGGCGTTCTGCACTATGGTGCATTTGATGCGATATACGAAATAGAAAATCGGATTTGTGCATACTGACATGCCACCCATATTGTACCAATTGGAATAAAATCACTCCTGAAAGCAGTTGCGCGGCCAATGGCCATGCGCTGAGGTCCATAAGTTGATAGGGTGCCAAGAAACCGTCCCAGAGCAATGGGATGTAGGTGGTAAACAAGAGATACGCGAAAAAGAACAATAGTCCTTTAACTTTCCAAAACTTCATTTGAGGAAGTATTCTGGCCGGAAAAAGGGTTTCCCATAGAAATAGGGCGCCAAAAATGAAATAGACAACAATCGATAAGGGGTCAACTAAAATAGCAATTGGCGATGGCCATTGCTGTATTAAACTTTCCATGATTTTACGGTTTACAATTAATTCCGCAAAACTAACTGTGGAAAAAACAGCACCCTAAAATTCGGACTTGACCTATGTTAGGAATTTAGCTTTTTACGTATTCTACTGAGACTTTCTGGATGAATACCCAAATACTTGGCGATTTTATTTACCGGTATATAAGAAATATAACGAGGTTGCTTTTCGAACATCCCCCCATAGATCTCTTCTGCTGTTTTGGTCAACAGGGCTTTCTCTCGGTCTGACTTTCGAATGTAGGCCCCTTCCATAATCCTTCTCCCGAACTTGTTGATTCGAAGGTCTTTTTGATACGCCGTCATGAGATCCCCATAGGTGACCTTTTCTAGCTCACAATCCAAAAGTGCGGTTACCTGAACATCGCTTTTCGACTGCAGTAAAAACGAGGTTAAACTGGCTACCATTTCATTTTCAAAGAAGAAGTCAATGATCTTCTCCGTCATATAGCTTTTGATACTAAGTTCGACGATGCCCTTATTGATAAAATAAACGGAACCCTCGATTGCATCAAAAGGTGTGATTACTTTTCCTTTTGCGAAAAACACTTTTTCTATGGGAAAAGGAACGTCTTTCACTGGTTCCTCATCGTATAAGACGTTATTGTAAAATTCCAAAAACCTCATGGTCGTGTGTTGGTTATATGAGACCCCTTAAGTTAACGGAATTGTGAGTGACAATCAAATAGTGGGAAGTAAATCGACCATATAGGCATTATTTAAATCATTGCCACAGCCTAATGAAACAGACTGATGGGTCGGGTGAGCCCAAAAAGCGTCGCATTTTACCTGTTTTCAGGTATTTCAACGATTTTTTCATCAAAAATAACCGAGGGTGTAAAACAATTATATGTTTTACCAGTTATAGTAATCCGACCTGTTGGTCGGTTTCATTAAACCCCCAAATTATATGGAAAAAAATCTAAAACGCATGGCGACCATGCAACGGATGCAAGTCACCGGACTTAATCTGTTCTATAAAAAAGGATACTACAACACCAGTGTGGATGATATTCTAAAAGAATTATCGCTTTCAAAAGGTGCCTTCTATTATCACTTTGATTCGAAGGAGGATTTCTTTGTACAGATTATAGAACAGTTAGTGGTACGTAAAGTCTACAGTATGCTCATCGAACCTATAGAAGGCCATGAAAACACTTTAGAGTTGATTACCAATTGTTTCGAAGATGCTTTGGAAACCGCAGTGCACAATGAGCTGGATTATGGGTTTTTGTTGAACAATTTCATTAATGAGTTCAATGGTCGAAATCCGGAAATAATGAAGCATCTCAATGAGATCTTACGAATTTGGGAGGTGACGTTGGTTTCAGCGATTCAACGCGGAAAATTCAACGGGCATATCGATAGGCATGTCGACGCCGAAGGTGTCGCCGTCTATTTGATGAGCTCCTTTATTGGAATCAGAACCTTAATGGTTGAAACCGCCCCGAGTGCACGTAAATATCGATTTATGTCGCAACTGCGCCAATATTTCAAATCGATAGAGTCTCGAGCCGAGAATCAGCCGAATGATACTATTTATTAGTAAGCTCGGTTATCCTGTTTAGAATTGTTTCCGGAGCAATAGTCTCCATGGCCTTTTCGTAGCCTTCTGGCATGTTATTGCCATAAATGGAGGTTGGAATCGCTGGGAATTCCTTACGGTTAGCGAGCAGGGAATTTTCCTGGGGTTGCCCAAAAGGGGCAAAGCCTGCAAACGGATGTGTCACGCCCCAGAGGGTAATCGTAGGCACTCCGTACATAGCGGCCAAATGTCCATTGCCACTGTCCATCGCTAGCATCAAGTCTACATGTGAAATAAGGCTTAACTCTTCCTGAAAATTGAGTATCCTCGAGGCGTTCGTCACGTTTTGGTACGCTCCTTCCCAAAGTGAAAGCTGTTTCAATTCCCTTTCACCCCCTCCAAAGAGAAGTATGCGATACGCATTGGATGCGTTCAATTTGGATACGACCACTTTCATCAGATCAAGCGGATACATTTTTCCCTTGAAGGCTGCAAATGGGGCAATTGCAATGACCTGTTGTTGTCCTTCCCCAAAAACTTGTTTTGTTTTATCGCTCATGGGTTGTGTTGGTACTACCGAATTTTTCGGGACTTCGAGTTCAAATCCTAATTGGACGAACACTTGACGGTATCGATTATGCGTACTTCGCAATTGTCTGAACCCACCGGCTTTGCCATTGACCAGGGCTTTTTTCTCGGCCCTACCCTTATCTATTCGAACGAACTGAACACCCCCGAATCTGAAGAATACCTTTAACACTGTACTGCGCAACACCCGATGTAAATCGGCCACCGCATCGATTTTCTTCGATTTCAGTTCTTTGTACAAGCGATATAAGCCAAAAACTCCTTTATGGTTGCCCTTTACCCCCGCAATATGCACGTCAACATTGGGCAACTGAGAAAAAATGGGTTTAAAAAAAGCCTTGGTTAGTACGGTGACCTTAATATCTGGATATTGATTACAAAATGCCTTTAGAACGGGAACGGACATCGCGACATCTCCCATGGCCGACAAGCGTATGACCAATAGGTGTTTAATGGGTTTCATGGCGATGGGTAAGGCTTACTTTTGATTTCGGAGCACTGGATTCAATTCAGCATCATTGTACATCTTCATCTGCTTGTACACTTTCATGTACTTGTTTCCGTTTTCGATGTCGGAGAGCAATTGGTCGATCGCCGTAGAAAGGTCATGCTTTTGTTCCCGCAAGACTGCGAGTTTGGCGCGACATTTTTCCAAATGTTCGGAAGTGGCATCCTCTCGGGTAGCCTCCTCGTTCATATGATAGATTTTCAAGGCTAGAATAGATAGGCGGTCGATGGCCCAAGCTGGGCTCTCCGTGTTGATATTGGCATCCTTCTTAATTTCTACCGATTGGTATTTATTTAAGAAATAGCTGTCGATAAATTCGACCAAGTCCGTGCGGTCTTGGTTGCTGGCATCGATCTTACGTTTAAGGACCAGGGCCGCAGCAGGGTCTATATTTGGATCACGAATGATATCCTCGTAATGCCACTGTACGGTGTCTATCCAGTTTTTGCGATATAGCAAATGAGCGATTTCATCCTTCGGATATGGGTTTTCAAAGGGTTGATCGACATCGTCCACAATATGGTACTTCGTAATACTTTCGTCAAAAATGCCAAAGGCCATTGTGCTGAACATAGGTGTGCTATTTTATGCAAAGTTATTGAACTCGATTCAACTTTTGGTTTGTTCGATAGAATATTCTCCTCTGAGGGTCAATTGAGTTTTGGGGGCAAATGCAGGGTTCCCACGAATACACTAACCAATGATAAGTCCGATAGCACGCACCAATAGGGGTACGGCAATGGAAGCCATCAAGACCAACTCTTTGATATTGGCTTTTTTAATGGATTCTACATAATTGGTCAAAAAAATCACAGCAGGAAAAAACGTGATCATTATGGGATAATCATCACTTGATTTCGTCAAAATCTTAACGACCAATCCGATTACGAACGAAAATGCTATCAAGCGCATCGTGACAATCTTACCGAGGCCTGCCTTTCCCAGTTTTAAGAAGGCATAGATGCTTAAAGCAAATATAAGCAGTATGTACAAGATCAGTTTAGAGCTATTTGCGATATTGGAAAAGTAAGACGAGTCCCAATTGAATCGAAGTTGATAATGTTCGGTGATGTAGGCTGTGTTTCCCGCCAAAACCAGTATCCCATACCCAATCATGAATACTGTAAAGATGCCGGCAAAAGGGACCATCCAGTTTCTGATGTTTTTAGGTTCGTAGATATAGATCGCCGCAAATACAAGTAGCAGATACAAGATAGCCCAATCATAAAAAACACTGGATACCATAACCCAAACCGTGGCGTCGAAAATCTTGAGCTTGATATTCTTCAATGACCGGATACTAATCAGCCGTCTTGAGGCCAATAGCAAAAAAAGGCTGCAGAAGACGGCATCATTGTCCAATAATGTTTCAGGAAAAACAAGGACTAAAATCGCATAGAACAAAATGGCAAAGGAATTCGGTTCTGTCAGTTTGTTTCGTTTCACTATAAAATCAGCCACAAAAACACTGAGCAGCAACACCGCCGAGGCCAGAAGTTTTAATGCAAATACTTCAGATTCGGAAGGCATGGTTGACATCATAGCGTGCCAAAACCAGTAAAAAACAAATAAAAAAACCAGTACAATGATATAATTTATGGGTTTCGTCTTTCCAAAAATGCTTGAGATCATTGTATCGGGTATTCGAGATTTTGCAAGTTGTGTTTTATGCCCTATTTTTGCAATGTAAATATACTATTAAGATGAGAGCATTCTTTGAAGGCATTGAGGATTTATTCGTAAACGTACTTTTTTGGCCCTATGATTTTTTCCGTTTCATGGAAAGTTGGTGGGCGTCCAACATGGTGAATTGGTTGTTGGCCCTTATTGGAATGGTTGCTTTCGTCTACTGGATGCTCGAACTGAAAAAGTACAATGACAAGGGCGAAGAAGACAAAAGCATCTCTTCACATTCGTACCTATAGGTCAAAGCCGATATCTTTGCGATAGTTCATCGCATCAAACCGAATCTTTTTTATATTTTGATAGGACTTTTGAAGTGCCTGTCTAAAATCCTCGTCCAAGGAGGTTATTGCCATTACCCTACCTCCGTTCGTAACAACCTCATCCTCATTGAGCTTGGTACCTGCGTGGAACACCAGCGAATCGGTGATATCTTGAAAGCCTGTAATTTCTTTTCCTTTCTCGTAAGCCTCAGGATAGCCTCCAGATACTAACATGACCGTTGTTGCTGAGCGGGAATCCAATTCCAAAACCACCTCATCCAAGGTTCCTTGGGCTACGGCCTGTAAAACTTCCAGAAAATCGTTTTTGATCCTGGGGATGACCACTTCCGTCTCTGGATCGCCCATACGTACATTGTATTCAATGACCTTGGGGTCATCGCCCACCTTGATCAATCCGATAAAGATGAACCCCTTGTAGGGGAGCTCGTCCTTTTTAAGGCCTTCTACGGTCGGTTTAACGATTCGCTCGTGTATCTTATCCATAAAAGTCTTATCGGCGAAAGGAACCGGGGAAATCGCCCCCATACCGCCTGTATTTAATCCGGTATCACCCTCACCGATTCGTTTATAGTCTTTGGCGGTAGGTAATACTTTGTATCCATTACCGTCGGTCAATACAAATACACTGAGCTCAATACCGTCTAAAAACTCTTCAATAACTACCGTGGCACTCGCCTCACCAAATTTTGCATCTACCAACATCGAGCGAAGTTCGGCCTTAGCTTCATTGAGATCTTTTAGTATCACAACGCCTTTGCCAGCGGCAAGACCATCGGCCTTCAGCACATAGGGTGGGTGTAACGATTCAAGAAAACCATAGGCCTCTTCCAAATCCGCCGCGGTAAAGCTTTGATAGGCAGCAGTCGGAATAGCGTGGCGTATCATAAACTGCTTGGCGAATTCCTTACTTCCCTCAAGCTGCGCTGCCTCTTCTTGAGGACCTATCACGGGGATATCCCTCAATTCGCCATCGTTAAGAAAAAAATCGTGTACCCCTCGAACCAAAGGATCTTCAGGGCCAACGACCACTAGGGCTATATCTTCTGAAAGAACGGTCTTCTTAATGGCCTCAAAATCATTTACACCAATCGGTATGTTTTGTGCAATGCTCGCGGTACCGGCATTTCCGGGAGCGACGTATAATTTCTTCAGTTGAGGGCTTTGGCTCAGTTTCCAAGCTAATGTATGCTCGCGACCTCCCGAGCCTAGAATCAAAATATTCATTGGATAAGATTTGCCGTAAAAATAGAAATGTTCTAGGCAATAGCAATGCTCGTTGGGCGAAAAGAGGATAAGATGTCAATAGTGTGATTCATAGACCCTAATATCGGCCCTTAAAAACCTTTTTCATCTGAAAATCATATTCGCATTAGAACTGTTCCTTTTAATGTAAATAGAAGCACCTCATCGACTAAATACAACCGTTAATCTACCGCGAACACGGGATTTCATTAATAAGCACAAAAATCGTATACGATTTTTGTGCTTCGTTTTAGAGCCTTCTGGCCTCTGGAATATTCCTTATATAGAAGAAATCAGTTCAAAAATGGAGCACTTGGTATAAATTAAAAAACCGGACTGAAATCAGTCCGGTTTTTTAATTTATTTTTTGAGTTTTTTCTTTACTTCTTGTTACGCTGTGTGAAATCACGATGTTCCGTTCGTTGTAATTCTTCCTGAGACAAGGTCTTAAAATACTCGAAGGTCTTTCGCATACCTTCTTCCCGTCCGACTTTCGGCTCCCAACCCAAAATTTCCTTTGCTTTTGAAATATCCGGTTGCCGTTGCATCGGATCATCTTGAGGCAGGTCTTTGTAAATCACTTTCTGGGTAGTCCCGGTCAGTTTTATGATTTCTTCGGCAAAATCGCGTATGGTAATCTCATGTGGATTGCCAATATTCACCGGCAACGCATAATCGCTCATCAATAGGCGGTATATTCCTTCTATCTCGTCATCTACATAACAAAAAGAACGTGTTTGCGAGCCGTCGCCAAATACGGTTAAATCCTCTCCTCGTAGTGCTTGCCCCATGAATGCCGGAATCACACGCCCGTCATTGAGTCGCATACGTGGGCCATAGGTATTGAAAATACGTACGATACGAGTCTCCAGACCGTGAAAACGGTGATAGGCCATCGTAATGGACTCTTGAAAACGTTTCGCCTCGTCATATACGCCCCTAGGGCCTATTGTATTGACATTTCCGTAATACTCTTCAGTTTGTGGATGTACCAACGGATCTCCATAGATTTCGGATGTGGAAGCAATCAAGATTCTAGCGTTCTTTTCTTTGGCAAGCCCTAACAGATTATGCGTACCCAATGCGCCCACCTTCAAGGTCTGAATCGGAATCTTTAGATAGTCGATCGGACTCGCTGGTGAGGCGAAATGAAGGATATAATCCAATTTGCCTGGAACATGAACAAATTTGGTCACGTCATGATGGTAGTATTCAAAATTTTCAAGTTTGAATAAATGTTCAATATTCTTTAGGTCTCCTGTAATGAGATTGTCCATCGCAATGACGTGGAAACCTTCCTTGATAAATCGATCGCAAAGGTGTGAGCCTAAAAAACCCGCTGCGCCCGTGATTAAGATTCGTTTCATGTGATACTATTGTTTGAGGTTGTAACGTAAGTATTTCGTAAAAATTGAATGGCAAATGTAATTTTGAACTTACGAAAGACCAAATAGACTAGGTAAACTGTCGAAAACCCTTGTTCAAGATCGCTAAAGCCTTCAAATTCCAAAAAACAAATTCGCAATTCCATCAGGGAAGCAGCTACCAATATTGAAGGCAACACCATCGGGTCAGAAAAAAACGTTCTTTCCCTTTATCATCCCCGAAAATGTATAGAGCAAGAAATTCTAAACGCCTCTCGAAAACAAAACGGTAGTTATCGTCTTGAAAATGATACGTAAATCCAATGTAATCGATCTATTCTTGATATAATAGAAATCGTATTCCAGTTTCTTGATGGAATCTTCTAAATTTTCCCCGTATTTGTATTTTACTTGGGCCCAACCCGTTATTCCCGGTCGAATGAGGTGCCGTACGTTGTAAAATGAGGTCAATTGATTCAATTCATCGACAAAGACCTGACGTTCGGGTCTAGGGCCGATAAATTGCATATCACCCTTGATGACCGAGATAATCTGTGGCAATTCATCTACCCGAAATAGCCGGAGTATTTTACCAAAGGGGGTAATACGAGCATCGTTCTTGGTAGCCATTTTGGCACCTTGACGCTCCGCATCAACCACCATTGAGCGAAACTTATAAATTTTAAACTCCTTCCCATGGAGCCCCACCCGGTATTGTGTGTAAAATAATGGGCCCCGGTTGAAGAACAAATTCAGAATCCAAACGAAGGGAATACTGGCTACAAAGACAACCCCAACAATTAAGGAAAGAAAAAAGTTAATCAAAAAACTAAAAATTCGCTGTAAATACCTGATTTTCTTATTTCGCAATTGTAACAGTTCGTAAAAACTATCATTATGCGACTTTATAGGCATGGCCTCATAGGTGTTTTCATAGAAGGTCGTAAAGGAAATCACCTCTTTACCATTTAGGATGGATTTCAAGACCATATTTTCCAAACTTTGGGGGAGGTCATTGTACGATTTGATATTGACGATTACGGCATCGATCTTATCCGTTGCCGACAGGAAGAATTTCTTATTCACGGCAGAGTCTTTTTGCAGGGAATAGGTCAATTTAACCTTGTAAAAGGTCCTCATATCATCACCGTTGATGACCTTGATATCATCTTGAAGGCTGCCATAGGTATTTTCGTCATAGATGTATAAGACATTTTTGGTGTCGGGTATAATGTCGAAAACGTTTCGGAACAACAGCCGCCAACCAGCAATCTGAACCGGGGTTAGCAAAAGGAAAGACAATAAGGGTATCCGCCAAAAGCTAACGTCATAGACGAGTACCGAAAAAATAAACACCAAGAATACGAAAATTGCACTGACATAGAGCGATTGGGATACGATGTAGCGCCTTTTAGTGATTTTTTCAAGATTATAAAACTCCAGTACGTAAGCCAAGACCAAATAGGTGAAGATTCCAAAACCAAACACCCCGATTTTCAGCCGCAACGAAATAAACTCCGAGTCTATGGCAAAATTCACCAAGACATTTATGGCCGCCACAATAATAGCTACATCTATAACGAGCAGTATAAACTTGCGTTCAACGGAATTAAGAATGGACGGTCGGGCCATGGTTAGCTTGCCAATTTAAGAAACTCATCTTGAGTCATTCAAAAGTAACTTTTCAATTTTAAAATAATAGCGGAAAGTAGATAAAATACCGATCTGAACTAATCGAGCATCTACTTCAAGCCAATAAAAATGGGAAGTATGCCATCTTTTGGGCTATACCAATCGTTATTTTTTAGATCCGTCGTGTCGCTCAAATCACAAAGCGCTTCCCATTCACTTCTGAATACAGATGGACTTATGGGTTAAATTAAGGGTATTCGCCAGAAGCACCGAACGTATGTAATACCTCGTTCAAAGCCTTAATTTGTGCGTGAAAATCATACTGCTCCCGAGCCAGAACCTTGCACTTCTGAACCATTTCTTGATAATCGGCCTCAGAAAGCGATTTGGCCTTGACGATGTTCTTCGCCAGTCCGTCAAAATCTCCTGGTTCCGAAACCAGTCCTATGCCTTCTTGGGTAATAATCTCAGCTCCTTCTCCTCCTCCACAAAAAATAATGGGTACATGTAAAAGGGTCAACTCGAAAATCTTTGAAGGGACCGCTCCGTATATCCGGTTTCGCAGAGGCACCAGGGCAAAATCATACTGCTTCAATTTTTTACGAATCGTATCGGCATCAAAGGAACCTTTGTACTGAATGTTCTCTTGTTCTCCTGTGGCAATGTATTCTTCCAATTCCACTAATTCATTTCCTTTTCCATAAACATGGAACTCTACACCTAAACCGTCAAAATCGACTTGACGGCATATCTCCATGATTCCTTGGGCCACACCCAATAATCCGGCATAAACGAGCCTTAAGGGGCGTTCGTTTTCATCTGCTTTGGTTATATCATCCATTTTTTTCAGCACAGGTATATTTCTGTATAAGAAATAGGTCTTACCCGACACTTTTGTTCGAACGTAATCAATGATTTCTTGTGATTGGCCTAAAATGAGCCCTGATTTTCGATAGTTATACAGCTCTAGTCGTTCTAAGAGGGAATAGAACGTGCCTTTTTTCATCGCACCGAGTTCTAAGGCGGAAAGGGGCCACAAATCGGAAACATTAAGCACAATTTTGGCTTTGGTGAAAAGCCTCCCATAGAAAATAGCACAACTTGAGACCAATAAGGGAGAGTTTTGTACTATCATCATTTCCGGCGGATGCCGTAACCAATACCAAATTTCAAAAAGCATCGAAAATGCAAAGGAAATCATGGCGAGAAATCGCTTCATAGGGCTTTTTGAAATGGTATTGTAGGTCCAATAGCGCCTTGCCGTGAATCCTTCCAATGATTCTTTCATGAAAAATCTTCCCTTATACCCTTTAAAAATGCTTCCGGTAGGATAGTTGGGTAAGGGCGCCAGTACGGTAACCTCATGATGCACCGACAGCGCTTTTGCCATCAGGGTGATTCTATTGGCCGCAGCACCGGTTTCGGGGTAAAGGTAATTACTGACTATGGTGATTTTCATGGAGATTTCGTGCTATTATCCTCAAGGCAAGATATGCTTAATATTGGGGTTTTTCAATTCGAATCAGAAATTCTTCCAGACACCACTTTCTACCTATCCTCGCCTTTGGAAGCTTCTGCATAAATTGCACCCTTTGAACCCTGCAAAACTCAGTTTATGATAGCCTTTGATCGGGGTTTTACAATGGGCAATATCACCAATTCTACGTTTATCGATTCGGGCAACGATGGTATCGATGTTTCAGGGTCTACCCTGAGCTTGGCGAATATCGTCATTGAAAACCCTGCGGACAAAGGTCTGAGTGCCGGGGAAGGAAGTACCATGACCGGGCACAATATCAAGGTCAGTAAGGACGAAATAGGGGTGGTCAGCAAAGATCTCTCGACCATTAGCCTGACGGATGTCACTATAGAACATACGCGATTGGGTATTCCCTGTTTTCAAAAGAAAAGCGAATTCGGACCTGGAATCGTGTATTTAAAAAAGCTACGCTTAACGGGTATCGAAGTGCCCTATCTGATCGCGGAAAATTCCGATCTGATTATCGATGGTGTAGTCTAAGAAGATAAATCGGCGAACGTCATCGACAAAATGTACGGCAATGAATATGGAAAAAGTAGCAGATAAGCCCGTGCAACAATCGAACATTCGTTTTGAACGCAAGTTTCTCTTTCAAAATAGCCATGTTCAAGATATTGTAGAAAGTGTCTTTCGCCACTCCTTTGGTTTTCGGGAGATCTTTCACAAGCGTCAGGTTAACAACATTTACTTCGATGATTCGAATTACAACTTCTACAAACAGAATGTAGAAGGGGTCGCCGATCCTAAAAAATGGGGGAGGCCGGCGATAAGGATTCGTTTCGGCTGACCGGTATTTCCTTTGATTTGGCTGACCAAACGGCCGATGAGATGCACCAACTTTTGATTGCCAACACCGAACACCATGGGCCAGTTCACGAGGTCTTAAAACGCTTGCATCCTACCCTGATCAATACCTATGAGCGACGCTATTTTCTCTCGTTTTGTGGGCGCTACCGCATTACGGTAGACTTTAATCAGGCCTTCTACAACCCCAATTACACAAAGCTGCGGTACAGTCGACGAAAAATCGCCGATGTGGTCTTAGAACTCAAATATGCAACAGCAGACGATGCCGAAGCCCGACAACTCTCGCAACAAATTGGGGCCCGTCTCTCCAAAAATTCGAAGTATGTCAATGGGATTAACCTCTTGTACCACAATGAATTGGTGTAGTACATGCACTTAAAAACGACATCCCTTAAAAAGTACTACTACCACGAATTCTCTTGCTGGTTTAACAAGGCTTTGGTAGCCATATGGACACTCCTACGCATTATGGTTCTATTCGGTCGATCTTATCCCAAAGCTTAGCCGGGTATGGTAGTGACACCTCTAGCCGTATTGGCGCTCTCGGAAAGCGCCAGAAGGCATGCCGTTACCAAATTATACCGATTTCTCTTTTAAAGCTAATTGATGCTGGGGAGACCGATGACAAGGTTATCTCGCTATCCAAAGACCCATAGTTTGACTGAGGGATTGGGTAATGAAAAAGAGGCTTTTACAGCCATACGACAGACGAAGAAATGAAACCCTAAAAGCCTATTAATTCTTATCTTTATCAATCGATTCTTATACTCCTTATAAGATAACAAAAAGGGTAGCATAGACTAAAACTACCTTGTTGAAACAAAGTCATGGGAACCTTCAAATGGAATCCATTAAACCAGTTCTGATTTTAATAATTTAGTTAATCTTAAATCCTTAAGGTTTGTATTTACTATTGAAATAATCTGACTCTGATTTTGAGATATTTCCACTATATTATTAAGCCAAGAATCAATATCTGTCCCAAAAAGTTTGAAATGTTTGGCGTCCCATTTTCTAGATTCAATTATATCTAGAATTGTACTTATCTCCTTTAAAGAATCACAATACAGAGTTATTTTAAGTAAAGCTTCATAAAACATTGCTTGTAAATACGAATTTGGAGAAACTCCCATAGGAGGTTTTTTAGAGTATTCCTTTAATGCTTGAATTGCTTTTCCTAATGGGTAATTTCCCTCAGTGCATATTTCTGCTTGGTCTCTAACCACTGCTTTAACCTCTTGAAAATATTTCGAGTGATCATTATAAGGAATTGAAAATTGAAGGTTTTTTTTATTGTAAAACTGTCGGAGTAGAATTGGGCCTGACATACAGGACTTTAAATCATTCCCTGCGTTGTTGCCACATAAAGAATATATAACAAAATGTGGCCTATAATGTTCCACCCTAGGGAGTTTGGTAAGCTCTAAACCTATTATAGTCGGACCAAGAATTTTGTAAAATCTATTTGCTGAGTAAATCCTAAGTTCTGGAAAAGCATCAAGCCAATCTTTTGAAATTTGTTTTTTAGACATACTTAAATTTTTATTTATTGAGGTCTAATAAGTTCCAGAGCGTGATCCAAAAAGTTGCCTTGGTATTTTTCAAATTGTCCCGGACTCCAGCCTGCGTCTCCAAATTTAAAATCATAAATCTTATTGTCCTTAATGTCTCGTACATCTAAAAACCCTCTGTTTCCAGGTCCAAGTAGTGCATTATTATTAAAGTATTCATTGACTTGAAGCCCTCGATCACCATATCTACGTTGATATCTTCTCAATAATTCCGAAGCGTGCGAATGTTTGGCGGTGCCAGTACCTCGCGCAGTGCGTCTGATATTTCTAACATTTCTATTGGCCAGGTTTGCTGCTTTTTGTACTAATTGCCTATTAGTGAGCGCTTTTTTAGTTAGAACCCTTCCTCCTGCTTTAATTCCAGTTTTTATGGCCCCTTTAGCAATGGATGCTCCTCCCAATGTAAACACGTCTGCGATAATAGATCCTACTCCAAGGGCAACCATCCAGCCATTTCCATCCCGAATACCTTTGTAAATATCCTTTGCGCCTCCCACCACCGGAATGAAATCCAGAGCAGTGTCTATAACATCCTCAGCAGTGATGTTAAACCCTTCGTCAGCCAAAGGGTCGTCCAAACCATCGTTGGGGACAAAATTAGCTGGTTTCGGAATGCCTTGCAAGGGATCGGCACTACCAGTTTGTGAAATACCGTAAACACCGCTACTTTGTGATGACATATTATCAAAAGTAGTCACACCCCCATCAGGGAATTCTATCGCAGGAATATTAAGCGGTATTCTACCTCCATCGTTAAGACTGCCATTACCTCGTGATTGCCTAGATATGCTCGAAGTGGTCTGTGAGTTATTTTGGATATTTGAAGGCGTTGGTGCTCCGCCTGCCGAACCTATAGAAACTTTGTCAACCAAAAACTCGGATATTAGTACATGAGCGGCAACGTAGGCGGATATAATCGAAACTGCTTTAACAATAATAGCCACGGCCGCACTCTCAATTGCGATTTCTCCGCTGGGATCCGTATATAGTAACGGATTATTTAACACATAAGCGTACCGATTGTAATTTTGGGTATTGAAGGGGTCTTGTATATAGTTATCCGGTGATAAGAACCTACCCAAATTGGCATCGTACATCCGGCCGTTCATATGGATCAGCCCCACTTCAAAAAAGTGCTCATGACCGGTATACCCCCGACCTAACAAACTGGTGTGATCAAAGGTGGTACCTGAAGAACTGTCCAAGAACTTGTCTACCGTACCCCAGGCCCCAAAGTGGCGTTCTTCCTTGACATTGCCAGCGGCATCGGTAATCGCCAAAATACTGCCCAAATAATCGCGATGCAGGTAATGGTATTCATCAAGGGCATTGGTACCCGTTTGTTTGATATGGGCAATGGGTGCCGAATAGGCGTCGCCCCCTACATAATTGATGATCTTGGTACTGCTTGTTTGGGTGTCCTCCACAATTTCAGCGGGTATAATGCTCGAATAGTGTTTGCGGTAGCGCCTTAGTGTCTTATCTTGATCTTCGCCTCCATAATAGGCCGTGCTGCGGTTCATCATCGGCCCATACTCAAAACTCACCCGCCCATGGCCCGATTGATGGATGTCAATCGGCTTTTTAAAGGCGTTGTAGGTAATCTGTTGGGTGGGGTGTTGCTGAAAGAAGGTTTCCCCTGCCGGGTTGGGGTCTATTTCGTTCAAGCGATAATCTTTGGGTGTGGCATAGGTGTAGTCGCCCAGATCCGTATTGTCATCAATCCTTCCGCGATCGTCGTAGGCCATAGTCTTTACGACATCACCTGTGATGGTCGTTAGACGGTCTTGAGCGTCGTAATTAAACCCTTCTTGCCAATTGAACCCAAAATTCTCCCGGCTGTTGAGCGTTCCTCGCTGCTGGTTGAAATCATATTCCGTATGTAAGGCGACTGTCGGACTAGGATTATTCCCTGCTTCCTTATCCTCGATTTTCTCCAAATACCCATAGGTATCATACTCCTTGACCTTATTTATGCCATTCCCCAATGCAATGGTCTTTGCCTGGCCACGAGCGGTGATATCATTTAATTCCCATAATTTATCCGGGGTGCCATTATTCCAAATTTCCTTGAGGAGTCCTGAAGTATCATACACATTTTTAGTAGTGAGGCTTTTGGTGGCGCCTCCTGTCAAATTGGCGATTTGGGTTTCCGTTTCTACCCTACCATACTGATCATAGGTCATGCTGTATTCAAAATCCGCTAGGCCGGTATCTTCCGTTATCGTCATCAGACGTTCATACGCGCCATAGATATACTCATAGGTATAGGCCCGATTCCCATTGGTGTTATCAAATCCATTGATGTCAGAAAGTTGTTCTGTGTTGGGATCATAGATATAATCCAATGATAGGTCCGTTAAATCGCCTACCACGGTTTTCATATCGACACGACCAAAGTCATCATACGTATAGGTGGTGGTGCCCTTGGGAGTGGTTTCTTTCTTTAAATCGCCGAAATCATCATAGTACTCATAGGTATATGTGCCTGCGGAGGGATCGTTCAAACTGGTCTTTCTGCCCCAACCATCAACACCAATGGTGACCACATGCCCCCCATAGTCGGCCGTCTTTAACTGCCCACTAGCATGGTAGGTATAGTCTATCATACCCCCTGGATCTTGTGATTTGGCGACATTGCCCAAAGCATCAAGAGTGGTCGTTACACTCTTTACCCCATCATTGACCGTGGAAGATAGGGTGCCCTGATTATACGAGATGTTGATGTTTCTGCCCGTATACAATTGCTCCGTTAGGGGGCGGCCATATTCATCGTAAATGGTCGTATTCCATTGCGAGGCTGAGCCGTGATGCGGCTCACTGGTCTTTTTCAGTTGCCCGGAAACATAATATTCATAATCGGTATATACCCATTGGTTGTTCAGGCTTAGGGACCCTGAACGGGTTGTCCATCCAAAAGCGTTGTAAACGGTTTCATCCATACCTCCCTCAGGGTAATCGACGGTATGCTTTAATGCCCCTCCACTAAGGGGTGTATAGGTATGTAACGTATCGTGATTAAGATAATCGGTTACCTTCCAAATACGGTTCCAGCTATCGTGATCATATTTGGTCTCAAGGTTATAAGGTCCGGTGGACGATGTTAAACTACCATCAATAGGGTCATATTCAAAGGTGGCCGCGAGACCGTTTACAGCAGTCGACTTGGTCATAAAACGACCGAAATAAGGAGCATTGAGCTCATATTCAAACTGCTGTACTCGATCGGCTTGTGTGCCACCCTTCAATGTTTTGCTCTTGATATTTCCTATAATATCATAATCAAGTTCTTGTACCAACCAAGGGGTGCCATTGCCTTTGCGTTTGATCTTGGTGACGAGGTTATTGTTGTATTCGTACTCTTCTTCTGTACTAAAGGTGTTTCCATAGGTGGTCATGGTTTCCTTCATGGTCTTTTGCCGACCTACATGATAGGTATTATTGGTGGCAGAAGGGTTGTTGTAGTAGGTATAATCTACTACGCGACTCCCGCCAGGAAATACCGTACTGATCTTAGTGCGATTATCATATTGGTCATACACATAGGTCTCGGTGGTGAGCACCCCGGTGAGTCCATTATCGGTTTCCATACGTTTGAGGCGTATGTCGATGGCCCCAGTATAGCCCCCCTGACCGGATTGGTTAATTGGAGGAATGATTCTAGCGGAATAATCAAAGTTGCTAGCGTTCGCGTTAAAACCTGGTGATAGGGTAATTTTGTACTCGGCTTCATCAACTCTTGATACCGTGACCGGTGAAGTTGGGTTCAAGGTAAAGGGGTAACCTGATCCAGCAGGAAAAACGGGATTGTCTATCAGTTGATAGTCGTAAAAGTAATTGACCTTGCTGGCATATTGACTCGGATTATTGGCATAGGAGTCTGAAACGATCTGTTCAAATAAGGCACCCCGGAGCAAGGGGTTGTATTTTGAAATAGTCCAGACCGCCGGTACATTGGTGCCATACCAATTGCTCTGTTTGACCACTTCAAAACCTACAAACCCGTGACCGTTGGCCGTAGAGATTGCGTTTTCATATTTGAAGCTCCGGGTTCTGCTGATTCCAGAACCGGTTTGTAGCAATTCCCTCACCACTTTAAACGATGGTGCCGCATCTACGTTCACAAACGGAAAAACTTGATTCAATACTTGGGCTGAAGCACTATAGGAGTTTACATAATTTGGATCAGCATCATGAACATAATGTATATTGACCTGATCATAACTAATATCAGTCTGAACCCCATTATTGGTAATTCCGCTTAAAGTAACATCTTCGCGATGATCCTTTAAGGATCTAAAGGACCGTACCCATTTATTGCTAATCGTAGCAAACTCTAAACTAGGATTCTCGTCATTGGAAGAAAGGAAGATCGGTATTGGATAATGCCTTAAATCACCCGGGGGCGGTTCTAGGGGGTCAGTCGGAATAAAATTTGGCTGGTCAGCACTTAAATACTTTGTCGCATTCTGATGTAAACGAATGTATTGTTCACCATTATCATTGCCATTGTAGGTTATTGTATTATACTCAATGATATCGGTTTTGCCGTCGCCATTAATATCTGCTGGAAACAAGTTATACCCATAAAGTGTTCCTTTACCATTGTAATCGGTATTTCTATATTCAAAAGATTGGTGCAGGTACTCTTTTCTATCATAGCCCTTACCAGTAGAAAGCAACATGAAAAATGCATCGCTATTGTTGGCGAGCGGGATTAAAAAATCACTTTTCCCATCTCCATTATAATCCCCAGGCATTGGTACAAATTCCATATTGAGGTCACCATCTGTATGTTCCCACAACAGTTCAATTGCCGTGTTTGAAGAATTCAAACCGTATACTTGAACCTTGTTATTTGGCTCGAAATGGATCAAGTTTGTTTTTCCATCACCGGTTGCGTCCAATGCAAAAAGCTGATCGTTACCGGACAAGGCATTGTTAAGAAGACCTAAATCAATACCCACTTCACTCCCATCTCTGCGATCCAATTTAATGGCGTGTACCCTTGGAATGTTTTGAACGGGTACAGAATAGGGACCATTTTGAGCATTTACCTGTTCCCCTATTGCCAAAATATCTGAAAGTCCATCTCCATCAAAATCACCAGAAACATATTTTTGAGGCACAGTCAACTGACCACTTGAATAAGGGTTATTCACTTGGGGCAAATCCCAAGTCTTGGAGTAAGCGGTATACAAGGTATTACCCGCCGAGGGGGCTGCTTTGACCATTATATCAAAATAGGCACGGTCGCCGATATTCTTGACCAGAGCAAGTGCCTGATTTGGCATTAGCCTGCTATCTTGGTTCAGCCAATTCACTGGGAACACATCTTGAAACAAGCCAGTATTTACAAGATTATAGTTAAATCCACCAGAATTCTGCACATCTTCGAAAAACCAGAACTTTTTCTTCGCATCGTTTCCGGTTTTTGGATATAGTATAAAATCCATCTTCCCATTTCCATTCAAATCTAATGAGACTACTCCTGAATTATTCAAAGCAATGTCTCCAACATCGAGTTGCGTAGCTTCATCTAACACCTCAACCAAGCCTGCATTATGAATTTGATTGCTGCTATATGCACTTCCGGAATATTGAAATGCAATGTTTCTGGATTCAGACCCATCACCGGTTTCCTCAAATACTTTTTCTAATCTTTTATAACTAAGCGACGAACGCGAATAGTCAAGATGGTATTTACGATATAAAGAACCTCCTTGTCCTTTCACCAGAATATCGCTTAAATTCTTATTTCTTATAAAACGTTTGCCCCCTACATAGGCTGTTTCTATGATTCTATTATTCGGTACATCATCATACATAAATTCGATTTCATTGATGGCAGTCGCTGTACCTCGACTTCCATACTTAATCTTATCTATAGAAAGAGTATTATCGGCATTGGTATATGAATAAGAAACACGAATGTCTTGGGGGTTTTCCCAGTAAGATATCGCATAGTCCACTGGACTTCTTGAGTCGGCATAAAACCCATAATGCGCTATAGATCCATCTGGGTAAAAGACCTTAAAATATTTTGGGCCTTGTACGTTTACATCGGAGTGGGTATCGTAGGCAACCACCTTTATATTCGATTTTTGTTCGGTCTCATAGACTGATCCACTGGCACCATAACTCCCTGAAACCAACTTCAAACGCTGACCATCTAGGGCAAAGCGATCATTCAGATCTAAATTTACACCCCCCACCCTGCCATCGTAGAACGAGTTGGCCGGGATACGGGTTATTACAGATATACCCGAGATATTCCAACCCCAACCGGCCAATCCATTGCCCGACTGGCTATCGAAAGTCAAGGCAATATCAGGTTGTACATTGTTTAATCCGGGTGGGACATTAATGGGTATCGTATAATTAACCCCTCCAGTGTTCGAAACCGATAAATCAGCAACTATACTACCATTTGAGGTGCCTGTGCGAGCGCTAACGTCTGTGTTTCTTGATTTGCCCGATTCTTGGGAATCTGGCATTTCCCCCAAAACAACGGTATGGATATTTTTGGATTTGTATCCTTTATTCTTTTCTTGGCACAAAAGAGTGACCGAAGCGAAAAGAGCCAGGAGTATGGTGATTTTTTTCATGTTTCGGCAGGTTATTTTTTAATGACTTGAAAGGATTCTTTGGTCTTGTCGGCATACTGTACGATAACGAAATAAGACCCTGGGGGGTACCCGCTAAAATTTAGACCCATACTGGTCGCCTTGGGGCTAATGTTCTTGCTTTGAAGTTTGCGGCCAATACCTGAAAACAACAGTACACTTTTCACAATGTTTTCATTACCTAACCATTCTACTTGAAGCACATTAGTCACGGGATTGGGATAGGCCGTAATGGATGAACTGGAAAGATTTTCTTCATCCAAACCCAATTCTTCGAGTTTTTCGTCAAGGGCGGCAACGGCTGTTGAATCTATTTCAGATTTACCTGAATTACAGTTGATGCATACGCGATCGCGAAGAACCTGATTTCCCGCAGCATCATAACTAAACTGTATTCTATATTCATCTTGCGCGGCAAGGCTACAAAAGCACAGCGCAAAAACTATAAAGCATAGGGTATATTTTTTCATTTGGAGATTTTTAGTTAATGAACACATAACTTCTTTTGACTTGTGGCAAACACTAGCCTTTCAAGTCTTGAATTTCTTTTTTCAAATCTTCAATCTCCTTTTGCTGTTGAATGGTATAGAGCATCAGCTCTTCGATCTTTTGAAGGAGCTTGGCGTCCATTTCACCCAAATTAATCCCCTTTTCTTTTACTTCTTCCTCACTTGGAATATTCTGAAGGTGGCCTTTGCGACGAATATGGGTCTCGACCTCTTTTAAAGAAGGTAGTTCATACGCTTCTTTAAATACAAAATCGGGCCATTGCCCCTGAAGCTGAACATCAATTTCCTCGGCTATAGCAGAGCCAGCTATGGCCAGTTTATAGCCATTGGGAATATCATTCGTGCCTATGCCCACTTTACCATTGCTTTGCACCTTCATTCTTAGGTTACCATTGCCATCTTCCAATTGGAGAATGGTGCCCACATTTGCCGATTGCGCGCCACCATAACCGCTTTGAATCAGCAGACCAAAACCGTCACCTCCGCCATTATACATTTTAGACAACCAATCGTTGTTGATATTGTCATTCACCTCAAATAGGGCTGCCGGTGTCGAAGTACCTATGCCTACATTGCCTCCATTGAAATAGGTGTTGCCGTTGGTGCGAATGTCAAATTTGGTTTCCGAAGCCGCGTTTCTACCTAGGAAATAACTGTCATTTTCACCATTGAGTGCTAAGCGATAGCTGCCGTCTTTGTTTACTAAAATCTTATCTTGAGCCCGTAAAATTCCATTTACATGGAGTTTTGCCGTAGGTGCCGTTGTTCCGATACCAACATCACCTCCATTAAAATAGGTGACCCCATTGGTATTGATTTCAAATTTAGTTTCCGAAGTCGCATTACGGCCTTTAATATAACTGTCATTTTCACCGTTGAGCGCAATTCGGTAACTGCCTGCTCTATTTACCAAAATCTTATCTTGAGCCCTAAAAATACCGTTAACATGAAGTTTTGCAGTAGGAGCGGTCGTTCCAATACCTACGTTACCATCATTGTTTCCGAGCCCATTGATTTGCATCAATACGTCACCGGAGTCATCCTTAAACTTCCACCCTTCGTTTCCGTTGGCCCCTATAACCGTCCAGTAACTTTCAGTGGCAATAAATTTTGAAAGGTCACCGTTATCCGATGTCTTGAAGATCAATTTATTGGAAGTGCCTCCTGTGCCTCCATTTATGGTGAGATTGCCGTTTACGGTCTCATTTTGGCCGGTACAAATGTGAATAACGGATAATAAGACAAGCGTCAAGGGTAGATTGATTTTCATAATAGTCTAAATTTTACGATTACTTCTTTATTAAGATTCAATAATACAAAAAGTAGTACTATTTTTACAAATATTATTTTAATTTTTCTTTAATTAAATGTAAAATTACCTCTGAATATATAGATTTACTTATACCACGAAATAATGGGAGGAAATGACTAGTTTGATAATCCTATGAGTTAACCTAGTATCGGCAACTTCGCTCTTTTTCAATAACAAGAGGCCTAAGGGTCAGATACAGAGATTCGAAAAGGAGGTGCCTTAAGGGGAATACTTCTGCCTTTGGGGTGATAATCTTCAAGCCAGGTTGTCTACTTGGAGCTCGGCTTATCGCCCCATTGAGATATTATATAACCACCACGAACCTGTAGGTGCAATTAAAAATTCAACAATCACATTGTCTCTCGGGAATTCGGATGAAAAGTAAATTCAAATGTATTGGCGCGCCCTTCACTATCATCGAAAAAGTTTATGTTCATAGGAAGCCACTCGTCTAAATCTGAAGAAATTAAGATGATTGTTGCGGTAGGTCAAAATTAGCTCTAGAATCATCCATTGTTTATTTGTCATTTTGGCAATCCCATTCGATACCGCAGCACCGGTTTCAGGAAATAAATAATTACTTACTATGGTTATCTTCATAGATTAATGGTTAGCGCAAAGGATGTATACATCTATTGCATGCAAAATGGCATACGGGCATGAACTTCAATAATGGTCTTCGTGGTCCCGGGTTGTTAATCGAAGGCGGTACTCCAATCAACCTGTAAGACCAGTTAATAAAAGCGTTTTTGTTCCTTCAATTCAAGATACCTCTCTTCATTTCGTTTTGAGAATGCCTTAGCGGGGTGTCCTCCTGCAATCGTCATTTTTGGAATGTCTCCTACAACAGTACTCCCAGCTTGTATAATAGCACCTTCGCCAATGGTAACCCCTGAAAGAATCGTAACATCGATTCCCAACCACACATTGTCTTCAATGATGACGTCACGCGTTATCATTGTACTATCATACGGAATAGCCTCTCCTTCATAATTATGGTATGTTGTCAGTATTTTACAGCCAAACCCCGAATGAAAATTATCTCCGAAAATGCACTTTCCTTTTCCATAAACAACGAGACCGTTAAAATTTACATTTTTTCCGATAACGGTATTTGCGCTAAGTTTGGTATACCCATTAGCTTTAAGCCCGGCCTTCCAATTTCTACATGAAAACTTCGCCAAAGCGGTATAAAAAAGGGATCTTAACTTCTTAATCAAAAACATCATTATTCGATTGGTTTGAGGTTCCAGGGCATCTTATACATCTTCTTACTTAGCATAAAGATTACGATGAACAATAATAAAAATGTAACTGCAGTAGCTTGCGCCGCTCCTTCAATGCCATTTAATCGAATTAGAAAGTAATTTAAGATTAAATTCACCCCCCCTAAACCTAGCGTGCAAAATGCGACCAGTTTTGTCTTCTTAAGGTAAAATAGATAGTTGACAAGCATTTTATACATTCCGTTAAATGCATAACCCAATAAGATCCAGAAAACGATCACAGCGCCGGATTCGAAAGAACTACCTATGAAATAGCGATACACATAAGGCATGCAAAAGTAAAATAACAGCACTAACATTAGCATAAAGCCAAAATAAAAATACGTGATTTTAACTATCCGCAGTTTTTCTGAATAGACATTTTCCTTCAATTTCTTAAAAAAGAAGGGGACCCAAGCTTGATTGAAAGAGTTTTGGACCAATGCGATTACCATTCCTATTTGATAACCAACGGAATAAATACCAACATCGCTTAAACCCAGCATGAAAAGAATAAAAAAGCGATCTGAAAAGCCGATAAGGTTTCCGCCCAAGGTGTGAAATATCAATGGTGTACTAAATGACAACGCCTCTTTTTTATAGGCTTTGTCAACTTTAAGTCTAAGTAGAAGTCCTTTTTTAGATAAGATTATCGCGGCTATGATTCCAAAGATCAAGGCGATGGAAACCTGTGGAAGTATTCTACCTGTCCAACCCATTCCCAAGCCAACAATACATACTATAGATAAACCCAAATCAGCCGCGGTTTTTGTTATTCTAAATATTCCGAATTTTGCGGTTTGGTACGATACCCGCCAATAGACCAATACTATTTCAGCTACTTGCGAGAACAGCGTATAAATCAAAGCGACTACAATTAGTAAAGGTGGAAACCCCAAATTACTGACAAGTCCATCGATGACTAGGGCAATGCCCAAAATTACCAGTATGACAATCGACCCAAAACCCAACAAAAAAGTGAAAACCGTAGTTATAAATTTCGATAAGTCGATTTCGTCAAAATAATACCGACTTATTGATTGTACGATGCTTAGCCCGATCAAAGGTGAGGCAACTAAAGAGATATTATAGAAAATATCGACCATGCCATAATCGGCAGGGCTGAGATAAGTAGTTAAAATCGGTAACAATAAAAAAGGTATTGCCGAATTGATCACGTTGAAAAACGTGAAGAACGAAATATTCTTAAGGAGGCTCTTATTGTTCATTAAGTGACCCTAATATCTTGTGGTTTACCGCATACTTCATATTCTCGGAAAAATTTCTTTTTATGAAAAGGCGAGACTCCTCAATTATTTTGGCTTTAGGATAAAACGGACTTGAATGAATCACTTCAACAAACTCCTGGGATGATTTTACGAATTTCGTATGCTTGGCGTCATTGAGAATATCCTGATAATAATCAGAGGCCCACTCTTCATAGTCGAACAAAACATTAGGTACCCCAAAAAAGAGCGACTCAATCGCACATGTAGAATTGATTGTCGCATGAAAATCAGCCATTTGTAAACACTCGTAAACATTCAAATCTTTACACATGCCCATGTTTTCCTCTAAGGTAAGGTCTTGATAGGATTTATTCACATTTCTTGGAACTAAAAGGTAATAGACCGAGGGGTCTTGCAATGCCACTTCCTTTATAAAGGGGAATGTGAATTCCTCAAAAGGATCTTGCAGGCTAAAGACAACTATTTTCTTATACTTCTGGCGTAGTTTGGCTTCAACAGCACTACGTAATGGAATTTGGCTAATGGCGTCCATATAATAATAGCCCGCTGGTATGACGGCTCTTTGGTCGCTTATGAAAAAATTGTTTTCGTCAAAAACCTTCAATTCATTGTCACCATACGTCAGTAAATAATCAGGGGTCAAATTTTCACCAAAATCCTTTGGGTAGTTATAGGCATGGTGCATAGCATTTATGATACCGTGTTGGACCTCAACTACAGGTACTCCGGCTTCCTTTAAGGCCTTAATGAACCCCATGGAAGAAGCCGCGTAGACGAAACAGGCCAATTTAGGAACCTTTAACCTCAGCATCAATTTCATCAGTCGATATTGGGCCTGATGATTCTTCAAAATAGCAAGATAGTTTATATTCACCCCTGTGTCTTGCAGTATTTTGGCCAGCACTTTTTCATTTCGGATTTCTAGCTTCTCTCTTAAAAAAAACTTGATTATCCTAATAGCTAGGAAGAAGGGGGTCCGACTTACGATATTACACTTGGGGATTTCACTTTTTTTATAATGAAACCCTAATGGATAGGGGTTTTCTATCATCAAGGTATTTTCGAACTGCGTTGAAAATGGCTCTATAACCCTATCTACGTATACGTCTTTTAGTGACTTTCTCCTGTCGGACGACGAAAACACCCAGTAATCATAAGACTTTATTCTAAATAATTCATGGAAGCCATAGAAAAGGGTCTTTATCAACTTTGGTAATATGCTAGCATCAAGTTTGAATGTCCTCGATTTCAGACCGCTAAACGTACGCAGCTCCTCATTTAACTTAAAGCGAAGAACGGGCCAAATGCACTCACCGTTCAATGTTATTTTTTCAACATCATACTTCTTCTCGATATCGCTTAGACTGACCTCCTTACTATTCTTCATATCTCTTTTTGGGATCAGTATCGATGTCTGAAGTCGTGTGCAATAAAACCATAAAAACCATAAAGAAAACTACGCCTCTTTCCCGCTCCAAAAGGCTTTCGAAAAAAAAATTTAGTGCAAAAAAAAGCGTGAACAGAACATAAAGTGCATCCCTGTTCGAAACAGCCTTGAAAAGTGCTAAAAGCAAAGCTGCCACAAAGAGAATGAGTACCGGTAAACCATTTGATAAAGCTAAATTTAAATATTGATTGTGCGTGTTGTTATTTCTAATTCCCTCACATACCGAAAAGCTGAAAAACTCGATGCACGAATTATTCAAAACTTTGTTTACACTACCTGTACCATACCCCAAAAACATTTTTTCTTCAATGCTTTTCACAGACACATGCCACAAACTGAACCTCTTACTCGTTGACTCATTGCTCTGTCCCTCGTCTACTATGAAATTTTGAGTTGACTTGAATGCTTGAAAGGTTCTTTTGGAAATCAAAGGGTTGGCCATGAACATAAGTACAAACCCTAAAATCAAAATCGGAAAAATGAGTTTATCTGACTTCTTCTTCATCTTTATCGTTCGATACAACTGATATGCAAAAGATATGAGCATGAACGAAAAGATGCCGGCTTTACTTGATGTTAGAAACAAAGCGATAAAGAAAATCACGATCATGGTCCACCTTAGTGCAGGCTTGTATTTCGATTCGACCCGAAAAGCGAAAAGCAAATAAAATATGGCCAGCCCAAGGTACAAAGAGAAATAGGTGGGATGCAGGTCTAAAACACCCGAGAATTCTTGATATAGAAAGATATTGTGCTTCTTGGAAAACGCATCAACAACATACAGCCCGGTATTACTGAACACGCGTCCGAAAGCGTTTAAAAAACAAATGAGTACGGTAACCAATAAACCCCAATTAAACCATTGAAAAAAATAACTCCTATCCTCTTTACCGTGGAAACTATCAATAAAAAAAAATGGGATTACAAAAAAAGAGGCTTGCGTTTGAATTTTGGACACCCCGGTTTGCACATCTATAGTATAACTAAGACCTATGATGAATAGCACATAGAGTATTGCAAGGAGGAGGAGCGTCTTTCGGTCCCACAAACGGGACAAATTTTTCTTCTTGAAACCTACTAAAGTAAATAGGGCATAGCCCATAATACATAAGGTTGTCAGCTTGGGATATAGGGGAATAGAAAAAAACAAAGCCGCCAGTAAGTATCGTTTTATAGACTCCAAAAGTAAATTAGTTTTGAGCTTTATACATTTTTACCAAAAAAGTCGACCGCATAAAAAAGAATGAATAAATAAAAGTAATTCGACCACGCACCGGATAATAAGGTAATCGAAATCAAACTACTGATAAAAAAGAGGAAGACCAAATTTACGGGGTAGTAACTCCTTTTTGCCGCTTGGTTCACTTTTAAAATGAAAAAGCCAATGATCCCAATTCCGAAAATACCCATTTCGGTTATTATCTGTAAGGTGAAATTATGCATGCTCAAGGCCGAATATCTTTCGGTACCTGGCACGACAATCTCTTTGATCATAAGTAGCGAATTACCCGGGCCGATACCTAAGAAATAAGAATCCAACAAATCTCTCACACCCAATATAATGGCATTGGATCTTGAATTGAACGTGCCAATATGTTCCAAAGGCTGCTGAGTCCAAACACCATTAGCCAGTCTAGACAAAAAATACTCTATGGTATATTTTCCCTGTATACTATACTCTCGAAGGAAAAACAGGAGAATAAGGCCTAAGGCCCCTAAAAATATGAACCCTATATACCGTATTTTAAAAACTTTGAACTTGATAATCAGATAACCTCCAAAAAAAACGATCAACGATAATAGTGCAAGTTTGGCATCGTTGTAAAGGATCATGTAAATGGCAGCAGCAAGCCAAAAATACTTGAAATTACTCTTGCTTTTCAAGAAAAACAAGGGAGTGAAAATGGCGATAACGGCCGACAGCTCGTTTTCATTCCAAAAAAAGATATTTACCGCAGGAAGTCTGTCTTGGGTATTGAAATAAACACCTCCGAAAAAAAGTTGGATATAGGCTAAAACGATAATCGTTTTGTAAATATAGACGAGCAGGCGGTGGATGCTTTCCGGCTTACAGCTTCGTACAACTTCTTCACAATAGAAGTAAAAGAAAAACACCGTTATGTAGTAGAGGTTAAAAACCACACTAAAAGCATGATACTTTCCTGCAAGGGAGACCATCAACGAATAGATAAGAAAAACTATGATGACCACGGAAAGCGTAATTGCTTTTTTTGTATTTACTACAAAAAAGCCTAAAAATAAGAAAGGGAGCACCACTCTAAATAAGGTGATATTACTTTCTATTGAAGGCCTTAAAATAGTACTTAAGCCAGCAATGATCAAGATAGCCGCGTGAATGATAAAAGTAGCTTTCTCTTTGGAAATCTTTATGCTTGACGCGACTGCCATCAGTTTTTATTCGATTACTTCATTTTGTAGCGGTGTCCCTTTCACTACCGCGTTGCGAAAAGTTTTACCCAATACTTCCCCATAATACTTCGGATGCATACCATACCCCGGGCGTATCGATCGTACGTTTTTAGTTGTGATTTGGTCGCCGGCCTCTACATCTTCCACAACATATAACGATCTAGAAAACTCTCGGCTTTTCTTTTTCTTCTCGGTCATTTCATAATTCACTTGACCCATCATTTTTTCGGCTAGTCGAACGGCATCGACCATTTGTTTGAATTCGCCCTCATCTAGTGAAAAATGGGCATCGGCACCACCAATGGCCTTATCTAAAATAAAGTGCTTTTCGATTACTTTTGCGCCTAAGGAGACCGCAACGACTGCTGCCTCGATACCCATCGTATGATCGGAAAGGCCTGAAGTGACCTCAAATCTTCGGGCAATGTCAGGTATGGTATTTAGATTGGCATCTTCAGGTGCAGCTGGGTAAGCAGAGGTACATTTTAAAATCGTAATATCATGGTTCCCCATTCTCTTACAGGCTTCAATAGCCAACTTGATGTCATCCGTCGTGGCAATACCAGTTGAGATGATCATAGGCTTGCCTTTAGAGGCTGCATATTCTATTAGTGGAATGTCGGTAATTTCAAATGATGCTATTTTGTATATGGGGGTATTCAATTCTTCCAAAAAGTCGACCGCCGTCTTGTCAAATGGAGATGAAAAACAAATCAGCCCCTCTTCCTTTGCTGTATCGAACAAGGTCTGATGCCATTCCCAAGGTAAGGCCGCATCCTTATAAAGGTCATAGAAGTATTGACCGTCCCAAGCGGTTCCTTGGTTAATTTTAAAATCGTCCGTTCTTACATCCAAGGTAATTGTATCAGCTGTGTATGTTTGCAACTTAATTGCATCGGCACCTGCCCTTTTTGCCGCTCTAACGGTCTCTTGGGCCACACTCAACTTCCCTCCGTGATTCGCCGAGAGTTCAGCTATAATAAAACAGTTTTTAAATTTCATTTTTCTTGCTCTAATTTATAGACACCGCTCTCATGACCTTGTATTTCTTTTTCCTCAATAAAAGCGTACCCAGCCTTTTCAAATGATCGTGAAGAGGCTATATTTTCCTTTTTAATATACGCCAAAATTGGACTTTCGAACTTCTCAAAACAAATATCCGCAGATTTTCTTAAAATAGGGGAGGCAAGATTTTGACCTCTAAATTTTGCGGATATGAGTATACCAACCACCGTTGCTTCCGCACTATTCTCATACCGAACCACCCCCGCAGGACAACCGTTCACCAAAACTATCAAAAAAAGCGTACTCGACTGAACAATCTTGTTTAGAAACCAAGTTGTGTGGCTTTCAATTGTAATCGTCTCCGAATGAAATGAATTTTTTCTTACCTCTGCATCACTTGACCACTCAAAGGTACGTTGCAAATCACTTTCCTCAGCGACTCTAAACGAAACATTTAGCCCATTGATCAATCCTAAAACGCGTTTACCGCTATTACCATCGAAAATCACATGTTGTTTTGCAGTATACGCTTTGGGGTCGATTGCGCCCAATTTATGACGAAATACCTTTTCGAAATCAGACACGGAATATTGTGCAAAATCACCGCCCTCTAAAATCACCTCTTCTTTCGCCATGGCCTCGTAAATCAGTTTTTGGTTTTCGACGAAATATCCTGCTAAAATTGGCATCTTTACACAGCACAGTTCATAAAAGATAGTGCTGGTCGGAACGATTGCAAAATTACAGGAAGACATCACGTTTATCAATTCGACTTCTGATAAATTGCGATGAATGTGGACCTTTTTACCGGGGTGACGCACTAGATCGAATATCTCATTGTGTTTGTACGCTTCCCCTAAAACTATGTGTATTGTATTGGTAAAAGAAGTCGCTAAAAGACCTTTGGTAACTTTCGCAGATAGGTTTAACATATCGGCACCTCCAAAACACACGAAAGCCGTGTCAGTATTGGATACCGCCCTTTCTCTTCTGGCGCTTTCCAAAAAAGCAGGGCGCAGTAAAGCATATTTAGTGCCTAAGCCATATCGGGTATATTCTTCCGCAGTATAGGAGCTGATATCCAAAAGCGGTGCATGGTTGATGACAATATCGGCAAACATATGCTCTTGCGCTAGATCATCGATATATACTAATTGGTATTTATTCCTTTTGATTTGCTCTTGATAGCGCGAATCAAATTGATAACCATCAGCGACAACGATATACTCCGAGGCCTTGAAATTATGCCCTAACCAATTCGGCTCGGATGGGATATCAATCTCATCCGGAATCAAAAATAGTTCATAGTCATTAGGGACTATTACAGTGGTGGATGAAGATTTAGTGGCCAAAACGAATTCGTAATTGCCTTTCAACATTTCTATCACGGCAAAAAGACGGTATAAATGACCTAACCCTATGAACTGGTTTCCATCGGCTCTAAATAGTATCTTTTTCTTCATGCGCTTCTAAAATGGATGCTGCCTTATGATATTCTAGATTTTTTAAAGTTTCCGAAGCTACTTTTAACTCTTCAGCCAAAGAAAAGAACTGTCTTTTTTGAACGTTCATTGCGTTTGCGCCGAAAAGCCATGGATGTTTCCTATATATCTTCTGAACAAGCGGCAACCCCCTTAGGGTCTCATTTTGGAGTGCAAAGCCAAGTAAGGTCGACACCAATAAAAAATCAGATGGATAATCTACCGTAAGTCGCAGCTCTTTCAAATCACCCTCGGTAGCAAATTGGTACGTTTCTTTCTTGAAGCCTTTATTATTCCGAATAAATAGGGTTACATGTTCTCGTTCCGATTTTGAAAGTTCCTCAGAATCAGACTTTAGAATGGCTTGCGAGGAAACTACTTCGAAATTCATTCCCAAAGGAAGGCCCTCTGTTTTCGTGTAATCATTTTTTTGTTCAAGATGATATGCAATAGTTTCATCCAGTGCTTCTACGTCAATCAACGGGTTGTCGGCAGTTAACCTGACAACCGTAGCTGGTTTACTCTTCTTTACGATTGCACCAAATCTGCTTAATACATCATCTTCATCTCCTCTAAAACAATGTACATTGTGCCTTGCACAAAACGCTTCAAGTACGTCGTTTTCGTTACTTAAAGAGGTGGCAATGTATATATTCGGTTGAAACTTGGACTTTCTCACTTCTTCGACAATCCATAATAGTAGCGATTTATCGCTCGCGATCGGAATGGGCATTAAGGTCTTTCCGGGCAAACGATTAGAAGACATTCTCGCCTGCACGATACAGGCTACAGAGTTATTTTGCGGTCCACCCTCCATCAACAATTAAATTTTGTCCGGTTATGTAATTTGAAACGTCTGCTGATAAAAAAACAAAAGTGCCTGCTAATTCTTCGGGCACACCCACTCTTTTCAGACATGTCTTATCTGCCAAGGCATTTACAAATGATATATTTTCTTTTACGTTATCTGAGGGGAAAGCCCCGGGCGTAACGGCATTTACCGTAATGCCCAACTGTCCTAAATAACTTGCATAATATCTTGTTAGCTGCAATATCCCCGCCTTTGCAGCCCCATAATGTGGTGGGTTTAAAAAATCAGGATGCTCATCATATACTTCGAATTGGGGCGCCACCACTCCATACATCGATGAAACATTAATGATTTTTCCACCTTTTTGTTTTTTGAAGTAGGGTATAATTTCCCGAATACATCTAAAAACACTGTTGAGCGACCCGTCTATTCCAAATTGCCAATCCTCATCTGTCATTTTTTCTGGAGAATTACCCTTGCTGTAAAACGCATTATTGATGAGAACATCGATTTGTTTTTCTGCATTGAAAGCGGCTTCAATAGCCATCTTTATACTATTCGAACTTGCAACATCACAAACCAAAAACTGAGGCTGTTTTGATTTGCCGTCACTTGAAAAGCTCTTGGTGAACTTGACCTCGTTCCTTCCCAGAACGTAGACATTTGCCCCGTGAAAAAGCAAGCTTTCAACAATCGCGGAACCTAAGAAACCATACCCCCCCGTGATAAGTATCGTCTTTCCTGTTAAATCAAATGTTTTCACCATATCATGATTCTTTAGTTAGCCGGCCATAATGACGGAGATACTATATTCTCCCCTAGTTGGACATCAATCGAATCCATTGTACAGGCCTTCAAAATGCCCTCGATATTTTGTTGTAGCTGTTCGCGATTTTCAACTCCCATAATAACGGTATCCACAATGTCTTGCTCCAGGACATATTTCAACAAGGCTCCAGACAAATTCTCTTTGTGTTTTTCTTGAAGGTCCGTTAAAATCTTTTTCACCGGATTAAAATGTACGGGCAATGATTTAGGGTCCATAAAAAATAGGCCTTGAAGAAAGGTTGAACGCGTATGAATTTCACACTTTCTTTCTTTCAATGCCATCATTTCGGTTCTGAATCTGGTATCTAAGTAGTTATAAGGTACCTGTACTAAATCAGGAACCATATCCATTTCCAAAAATTGTCGCACCTCTGCCGGATGATTCAGTGAAAAACCAATTTTATTGATCTTCCCATTGGCCTTTAATTTTTGCAACACCTTCCACAACGGCCTGTTTTCAATTAGAAACCCAGGCCTATGGGCCAAATAGCCTTCAATTCTATTCAAATTCAGCCGGTCTAGGCTTTTCTCCAGTTCATCGCCGATAGACTCTGTGCCCTCAGGCGGCATAAATTTGGTAATTACCCTGAATTGAGATAAATCGAATCTTCCCAATACGGTTTCCGCATCACCATAGGCCGATGCGGTATCGATGGTAGTCATTCCATTCTCAGAGGCATACTTCAAAATCTTGCCCACCTCGTTTTCGTCGGTTTTATTCGTTGTGTTCGAAATACCGTATTTCATTCCGAATTGAACAGTACCGATTCCTATTTTCTCAAGTGCCTTCATAGTATGACACTACTTGGCCGATTACAAAATTTTGCTCCTCTTCTGTCAAAGTTGGGTACATCGGCAAACTAATGCACTTTCTGTAATACGTTTCCGCGTTCGGCAAATCGCCTTCCTTCCACCCTTGAGCCTTGTAGTAAGGCATCAGATGACACGGTATATAGTGTATCTGAGCAAATATTTTCTGACTCCTTAGGTAGTTATAAAGACCCAAACGGTCTTCTACTTCAATCACATACAAGTGATAAGCATGGCCCTCTACAACACCAGACTGACCTTTAATAAAGCCCTTGCTTTTGAAACATTCTTCATATGTTCTCGCAATCTGCCTTCTTCTCTTTATACCTTCAGGAGCTCTTTTCAATTGTTCGTGGCCCAATGCGGATTGAAAATCGGTCAACCTATAATTAAAACCGAGGTCTTGCATTTCCATATACCATGCTGGATAATCGGTATTCCCCTCAGTACCGTTTGCCATGGTCAAGTCATTCCGAAAAGCATTCTTGTCTTTTGTAATGCCATGGGTTCGCAGCATCATGGCATCACGATAGAGTTTTTCGCTATTGGTCGTGATCATTCCTCCTTCACCCGCTGCGATATGTTTTACCGGGTGGAAAGAAAATATGGATAAATCAGCAAAACTACCATTACCACAAAATTGTCTTTCACCCTCTTTATCAACGAAATAACCTCCAGGCGCATGACATGAATCTTCAATTATCCAAAGGTCATAGGCTTCCGCCAGGCCCCTAAATTGTTCCATATCAACACTTCGGCCCGCAAAATCAACTGGAATAATGCCCTTAAAGGTGCCTTGGGGCGAAGATTCCAAGAGCTTTCTTACTTCATTGATATCAATCAGGTAGGTCTTGGGATCGATGTCGACAAAATGTACCTCACCTCCACAATATCGGACACAATTCGCTGAGGCCGCAAAGGTTATGGGCGACGTAATGACCTTGTCTCCTGGTTTCACGTTCAAGGCGAGGGCACACAAATGCAAAGCCGCTGTTCCATTGGCAACGGCGACCGCATATTTGCTTCCTACATATGACGCGAATGCCTCCTCAAATTCTTTGATTTTAGGGCCTTGGGTCAAATAATCGGCCTGTAGCGTTTCTACAACGGCATCAATATCATCTTGGGTAATGTGCTGTCGCCCGTAAGGTATGGGGTTTCTGGTCATACTAAAAAGTTTGAATCTACATGTTCCATAATAAGTTGCCTTAAGCTCTCAACGGTTTCCCATTCCGTATTTTCGCCGGAATTATAGCTGAAGCCCTCTGAAACCTTTTCTGCTCCGAATTCTTCAATGAAATCAGTTAGCTTCCATTGATGGGTGGCCGGGAGTATCGTATAATACTTACCAAGGTCATAGGTATAGAAAGAATCGGATGGTGTAATCATCTCTTCATGGATCTTTTCTCCCGGTCGTATTCCTACTACCGGTTTATCACAATCAGGACCTATGGCTTCCGCCACGTCCGCAATTCGATATGAAGGAATTTTGGGGACAAATAGTTCTCCTCCCCAGGCGTGCTCCAATGCATGCATAACCATATCAACTCCGCCTTTTAATGAAATATTGAAACGGGTCATTTTAGGATCCGTTATCGGTAAGATCCCTTCCTTTTTTTTGTTGATGAAAAAAGGTATCACGGATCCATTGGACCCCATCACATTTCCATATCGAACAACGGAAAATCGAATAGGGTTGTTCCCTTTTATATTATTGGCCGCCACAAATAGTTTATCGGAGGTAAGTTTTGTTGCCCCATACAAATTGATAGGAGCGCAGGCCTTATCCGTAGATAGCGCAACCACACGTTCAACATTGGTCTCGAAACAGGCATCCACTACATTTTGAGCACCTCCAATGTTGGTTTTTATGCATTCTTCGGGATTATACTCAGCTAAATGAACATGCTTCATGGCTGCTGCATGTATAACGTAGTCAACTCCCTTAAAAGCTCTGATCAGGCGGTCTCGGTCTCTTACGTCTCCAATAAAAAACCTAATCTGAGGGTATTTTTCAATAGGATATTTTTGAGCCATTTGAAACTGCTTTTGCTCATCTCTAGAAAAAATAATCAACCTTCTGATATCGGGAAATCTATTTAAAATGTGTTCCGTGAGTGCATTGCCCAAGGAGCCTGTTCCACCGGTTATCAATAACGATTTATTTTTCATTTCAAAGTTCATTGCCATGCTTTTTATGTAATAGATTTATATCGCGTAGTACAACCTCCATACTTTTTTCTTTGTTCTTGTAGCTTACAATAGCTATAGTGATTGCCCTAGCATGTTTTAGTTTCGTTTTGATCTGTCGAGAAGCAGTTAGTATTCCCTCCTTGTTTCTTTTTATTTTCACGGTATACGACTCAAACCCATATTTTTGCCTTTCGGAATGAAGCATCTCCAAATCTTCATCTTTCGGGTATAGAGAGAACACTACATAATTTTCCGAATGCTCTTCTGATTTCAAATTCACAGCATCAAATGCCATTTTCAGTTCATATTCTCCTTCTTTCACGCCCATCAAAGTTACTGTTACAAATTTGGGCTTGAAGCCATTTTTTTTAAAATGGTCTTCTTTTACCTTATATCTAAGAAGATCAAAATCGTCCTTTTCGGCAAAGATATGAGGATTCTCGAACACTTCTTTCTCTCCATTCCCCTTACACGAATTAAGTTGAAAACAGCTAAGGCTTAAAAAAAGAATGCAGCTCAGACCAAATATAAAATGCTTTCTTCGCATAATTACTTTTCAAAAGAGGAAATCTGTATACCGTTCGTTCATTGTGCCGCAAAAGTACGACAATTCTTAGCCTTATCAAGGCTTGCTTTATTCAACCGAATATCTTTGCTTAGCCCTCTTTTAAATGAAATCATGGCCAACGATACTTCCAATATCGTAAAACCTGTTGTCCGTAGTCAATATCCTCTACATGCTCTGCTCCATTGCCGGTGAAGATACTTTCCTAAGTCTTAGAATATGTCTTGACAGTCCGATATTGGATGATAAAATAAAATCCATAAAGAACTATCTCGTGAATTACGTACACAAAAAACAGGCTTTCTACGGCCAATTTCATAATCATTGCAGAATATAAAAGAGTGATGAAGGTGGTAACGAAATAAAGCAACTGCCATTTGGAGGCGATACGAAGAGTATTGGTCGCATTGAAGGTCGATGAGAGCGGACTTATGACCAAGCGAGCCACAAAGGCCAAAGCTAAAATGGACGCGAACGTGCCCGATCTTTCCCATTTCTCCCCAAAAACAAAAGCGAACAGGGGCTCCCCAAAAAAATACAACACAAGACAAATTGGAATTCCTACCACGAAAAGCACTATGGCCGATCTCTCAAAAAAAACAATCGCTTCTTTATACCGTTGGTCATTCATCAACGAGGCCATTTTTTGGAAGAATACGTCTTTATAAGAGTTTCCTATAAGCGTCAAAGGTGCACTCAAAACCATAAAAGTGAGTCCATAATGCCCCAAGTCATCTAGGGTGTAGAACTTGGTCAATATCAAGACTAGCGCTTGTAATGAAATGGTACTTAAAAATGAAGGCCAAATGCCATATTTAGGATAGTCGATATAGGTTTTGGCCATCTCTTTCAATGTTCGCAATGGTATTGGTTTAAAGGAAATAGGGGATTTCCTCGAAAGAAACACCCATGACACCATTGTTCCGGTGATTTTTGCAATGACAAGCCCGAAAGCCAATACCTTTGAGAGCCCTAAGCCTATCGCCGCGATGATATAGCCGATAGACTGAAGTACTTTAGCGATGGCATTGGTCGTAAACGTTTTGTGCCGAATGGATGCGTTGATGTATGCGCTCCAACCGCCGAAAAACAAAACATACAAAGGCACGTAGTACAATACACTCCGTAAATTCTCCGGAAAAAACCTATGAAAAAGTGGTAGAACTACTGCTATGGCCAAAGCATATGCGAGTGTCAAATAAATACTAAGGGTAAAGACCTTTTGGGCATTTTCCTCAGACTTAGGAAGTACAATGGCCAATTGATACTTTCCCCCAACCGCAACGGCAAATATACTGGCCACTGCAAAAAAAGAAGTATACAATGCAAAATCCTCTTCTGTGAACAACCGGGTTAACAAAGGCATCGCTAAAACGGGCAATGCCTGTGCAATTCCTGTCCCCAAGATCTGGGACGAAACATTTCTTGAAAATTCTGAGTTTGAAAGTTTACGCCAGATGTTTGTTAAAAATTTGATTTCGAATTATTTATGGTTCATAAAGTTTAGTGCTAAACCAAAACTAATCAACGTCTTTACCGTAAGAGAATGCTATTCTTCGGCCGCTTAGCTAAAGTACGATAATTCCGGCCCTTCTCAAGTTTCACTTTGTTTTCCAGATTGTTTTCCCTTAAAATCCGTTTGGCAAAACCGTACCAGGTCATGGCCTCTCCATCGGTGAAATGATGAACGCCATAGTCCGGATTTCCTTTCGCTATCAACCCCAATAGGTATTTAGCCAAATGATTCGCATTGGTGGGGCAACCTGTTTGCTCTTCGGTAATTTCTAAATCCTCTCTAGCTTTTGCCTTGCGCAAGATGGTCTTATAGAAATTGTTTCCATATTCTGAATAGAGCCACGAGGTTCTAACGATAACATAACGCTCCAATAGCTCCTGAACATGCAGCTCTCCCCCAAGTTTTGATTTTCCATAAACATTGATGGGGTTCGTTTCATCATCAGGGAAATAGCCAGTTTTCTTGGTGCCATCAAAAACATAGTCCGTGGAAACATGGAGTAAGGTGACCTGATGGTCGCGACATTGTTCCGACAAAATTCGGACACCTTCGGCGTTTATCGCAAAAGCAGGTTCCGGTGTTTTTTCGGCTTGTTCCACGTTGGTATAGGCAGCACAATTGATACAATAGGCAAAGTTCCCTTTTGAAAAAATCGACGAGACATTTTCAGAATTGGTGATATCAAGTGTTTTGGAACTATGAAATTCAAATTGCAGATCCTTGTAGTCACTCGAAATTTTTCGCAGACATTGGCCGAGTTGGCCATCTCCTCCTGTGACCAATACGCGCTTCATCGATATAGCGCATTAAAAGAAGGAAGCTGTGCATCCTTTTCGGAGAGAATAAGGTGTTCTGCAGGAAATTCCCAATCGATATTCAACGTAGTGTCATTAAAAGCAATACCCCTTTCCGAAGGCTGGTGGTAGTAAGTATCGCACTTGTACGCAAAAATAGCCTCTTCGCTCAATACGACAAACCCATGCGCCATACCTTTTGGTATAAATATGGATTTTTTACGACTATCGGAAAGTTTAATCTTAATGTGTTGCCCAAAAGTGTCGCTCTCTTTTCGTAAATCAACAATAACATCCAAGATGGTCCCCTGGATCACCTGTACCAATTTTGCTTGGGCATAGGGGCCCTCTTGAAAATGCAAACCTCGCAATACCCCTTTTTTTGAAATGGATTGATTGTCTTGCACAAAGTGCAAAGGCTGCCCCAATTTCTTTTCCAACTTTTCCTTTTGAAAAGACTCGAAGAACACTCCTCTTTCGTCTTTGAATAGTTTAGGTTCTATGGTAAAGCATCCCTTTAAGGGTGTTTCGGTTACAATCACGGACGTTTTACTTTAATAACATTAAATAGTTGCCATACCCACTTTTCAAAAGTGGCTTGGCCAGCGCATGCAGCTGTTCTTTATCAATATAACCCATAGTATAGGCAACCTCTTCAATCGCACCTACCTTTAGGCCCTGACGCTCTTGAATCACTTCCACCAATTGCGACGCCTGCATCAACGATCCAAAAGTACCCGTGTCTAACCAAGCCGTGCCGCGATCCAAAATACTGACCTGTAGTCTGCCTCTTTCCAGATATGCCTTGTTCACATCGGTAATCTCCAGTTCGCCCCTTTTGCTGGGCTGTATGTTTTTTGCGATGTCGACTACCTCATTATCGTAAAAGTAAATTCCGGGTACTGCATAGTTCGATTTGGGCTGCTCGGGTTTTTCTTCAATGGAAATGGCTTTCCCAGATGAGTCGAATTCCACAACGCCGTAGCGTTCCGGATCCTGTACATGATAGCCATAGATAATCCCTCCATTGGGGTCATTATTGGTCTGTAGCAATTTGGCAAGTCCCGAGCCATAGAAAATGTTATCCCCTAAGATTAAAGCCACCTTGTCTTGGCCAATAAAATCTTCGCCAATGATGAAGGCCTCAGCTAATCCGTTCGGATGCTCTTGAACCGCATATTGAAACTGACACCCGAGTTGGGAACCATTACCTAATAATTTTTGAAACAAGGCCGCGTCTTGTGGCGTGGTGATCAGTAGAATTTCCCGGATGCCGGCCGACATCAATGTGGCCATTGGATAGTAGATCATCGGTTTATCGTACACCGGCATCAATTGCTTGCTAACCGCCAGTGTTATGGGATGTAAACGCGTGCCCGACCCTCCTGCCAATATGATTCCCTTCATTTTTATACTTTTTGGTATTTTGTTGAATACCAGGCGATGGTCTTCCGAAGCCCTGAATCAAAATTTTCTTGAGGCGTCCAGCTCAATTCCGTTTTTACCTTGGTGGCATCTATGGCGTAACGGTAGTCATGGCCCGGCCTGTCCTTCACAAAACTGATCTGGTCACGGTAGCTTCCCTCGCTCTTTGGATACTCTGTATCGAGCAGGTCGCAAATACGCTCCGCTATATACAGATTGTTGTGTTCATTATTGCCGCCAATTACATAAGTTTCACCGGCCTGTCCTGATTTGAAAACCCGTTCGATCCCTTGACAATGATCCAATACAAAAAGCCAATCGCGAACGTTGGTACCGTCGCCATAAATTGGAATCGCCTCACCATTCAACGCCTTTCGTATAATGGTTGGGATCAATTTTTCGTCGTGCTGTTTTGGGCCATAGTTATTGGAGCAATTGCTGGTCACCACATTCAGCCCATAAGTATGAAAATAGCTCCGTACCAGAAAGTCCGATGAGGCTTTTGAAGCACTATAAGGGCTGTTCGGTGCATAGGCGGTGTCTTCGGTAAAGAAACCTTCCAATCCTAGGCTGCCATAGACCTCATCCGTCGAAATGTGATGAAATCGAGCATGCTCAAACCCGGCTTTTACCTGGTTCGGACATTCCAACCAATTTGTCCTAGCCGCTTCGAGTAGTGTAAACGTTCCCTCAATATTCGTTTTAATAAAGGTGTCTGGGCTGGCAATAGAATTATCTACATGCGATTCTGCAGCAAAATGAATGACACCATTAATACTATATTCCCGAAAAATACGGGCCACGAGCTGGGCATCACAAATATCACCTTCCACCAAGTCGTAGCGCTCATTATCCATTAAATCCGATAAATTGGCGAGATTACCGGCATAAGTAAGTTTATCAAGATTCACGATATAATCGTGAGGGTTGTTCTCCAAAAAATACGGTATGAAATTACTACCGATGAACCCGGCTCCACCAGTTACTAAAAGGGTTCTTTTATTTGCTTTCATACATGTTTATTCTATTTCCTTTGCCTTGCCATCCAAATACCTAAAGAAGGAGAGCAGAATAAAACCGATCACTAACAGCGTTGGGATAAGAAAGTGGGGCTGATTAAAAAAAGACTTCGTTACCTGCTGTGTTTTTCCAAAATTCAAAATACTCAAAACCCCTGTTTGTTGTGCGACTTCCAATCGTTTCGTTTCGATTTCCTTCAACAGCCTATCCTTTAGACTCAATAAGGAAGGTACATTCAACGTATTTTCCTTTTCCATATATACTACTCCCGTACCCGATTTTTGTTTTTCGGTCAATAATGCCTTCGAGTAATTATCAACCAATTCATCTATCTGTTTAATAAGAAGGGTGTTTTTCTCGATTCGCAATTTGGCGTTCTCTGCATAAACCGTCTTCAATTCATTAAAATATGTATTGGTGTTTATGTATTGTATTAACTTTTCAATCACGCCAGGTCCTTTTGTGGGGTCTTTGAAGGTAAAAGTGATTTTGTGGTTTAACACGCTCTTCTCTGAAAGTTCGGTACGCAAAATATCAATTACAAAACTCTCGTCTTTAAAATTTTTGAGCAATTCTAAATACTTCATTTCATTTAGGGCCACTTCTTCGGTTTTTCCCTCTTCTTCCTCAATAGCTTTCACTTCTATTCTGAAGCCTTCCAAATCCTCCACTGCGATTCCCATTTCTTGGAAGAAACTTTTATTCCTTGACCCCAGATTCGCTGCCAGTTCCTCTACTACATCGTACAAATAATTCTTACTCTCAAAATTGGGTCTGACAATGATATCAGCCTTATACTTTTTTGAGATGATTTGATTTAACCCAAAGCTAATACCGATACCAAGCAGTATCAGACCTAGTAATTTCAAGGCATTTCTTCGCAGATAAATGAAAATCCTCAAAAAGAAATTACCGAAGCTTTTGATTCCTTTGTTAATCAGTTCCAAGAGTTGCCCCAAGTCTATTTCGTCTGAAGCGTTTGGACTTTTTTGTGGTGTCTGATCAGCCATTTGTTATGAATTGAATATTTGGGTTAGAATTTTGTCGGTTATCAAATAAGTCGGTTTAACACCTGTAGTGCCAAGGCCTCCCGAAGCTAGCGTGCTCCCCGTTTCCAGGGGGTTGTCCGAAGCGTAGTAGGCATATCTGACTTTTACATCTTCACCGATACTTTTTCTAATTTTCGAAGCCGATTGAATCGCCTTCTGATAATGTACGCCTTCCATTTCCAGGCCGATTACATTCCACGTGGACTGATGAAAGAATTTCAAAATGTCCTTGTTCTGCAAAGACGTCCCCAATACGGTAACCATGGTTCCTTCGAAGACCTTTAGCCCGTGCCCTTCAAAATCAGCCGCACATAATTCGTTCTCAAAAGGGTAGTTGTCTGCCGTACCTTCAAAAATATGCGCCGAGGGTATCATCAAATCTCCCTTTCCACCTTCTAAAATACCCGCCTTTCCCATAATCGAAATAGAAGCAATGTTCAAATAGACCGCCCCATTTTTCTGGTCATCATAAGGTTTCAATAATTCATCGATACTTTCGTATGCCTGCTCGCCAAAAGCATAGTCCATCACAAAGATAACAGGTTTTTGTACTTCGATTATCTCCTTCGAAAATTCATAGCAACAGGCATCGTCGCCCAACTTGGCTAAATCGAATATTTGAACATCGATATTCGTACCCGAGACATCGTCGATGGAAATCATACCGTTCTTTTTGGCCATGGTCTCCACCTTATTGCGCAAATCGGAACTGCCGGATGCACTCAAAGCTTCATAAATCTTGAGCGCTTCGCCCTTTGGAAACTGCTTTTTCAGTGCCTTTCTGGCAAAGAGGGAATTCATCACACTGTGCATATTCGCACTTACGATATGAATCGGCCTATTTAGCAAGCCCCGATCCTTAAAAACCTTCTTGATCGTATTGGCCCAACGGTCTCCATGAATATGATGCCCTAAGCGTTCTCTTAGCAATGTGCTAAAGGTGATGACTCTTTTTTCATCGGTCAATTCTTCTTCGATGGCCAGTTTCCCCAACCAATAGATGATTTCCAGAAAACGTTCGGGATTCTCAGCGGTCGCAAATTTCTCATAATAAACCATGGTTTCCTCGAAACTACGGCCCAGAATATTCGCTGTATGGATCAAAGTGGTTTCACGATTTGCCTGAGAAAGCTCTTTAGCGTTCACGGCGGCCTCCAACTTCTGCCAGTCTCGAATCGTTTTTTGGGTTTCTTCTATCAGCACACGCTCGCAGATTTTTTGCGATTCTATAAAAAGAAAGGTCAAATGGGTCAGGATGTCGTAAATATCGGAGCGTCCACGGGTAATCTCAATATTCATTTGTTCCTCATCGATTCGATAACAGTTTCTTCGTCGCTTAGGCGGTACGATCGGATCGATGTGTGATTTGCCATACCCTTCGTCGGAAGTGAGGTTGATGTACTTGCATTGTTCAATACCTTGTGGCAAACGCTCGAGAACATAAACAAGTCCGTTTAGTTCTGTTTTTTCTTCCGCAATGGTTCCATAGATCTCAGGCCGAAGTTGTAACAGCGCATTTTTCAACGATTCGCCAGATACGCCCGTAGGTTTGTAGAACCCCCGGTTAAACAAATGCCGCATCGTAATATACAAACGCTCGATAGCGTTGGTCGATTCTTGAGCTCGGGTGGTTGTCGTGTTTTTGCTCATTGAAGAATTTCGAGCAAAATTACAAATAAAAATCAGCTTTGGCGGTTCGAAAGGGTTTGCTTCCCATTTCCTGAAATCATGTTCAGCTCTCCTACCAGGCACATAATTTTAAAACAAACCCACGTATAGGGGCCCTTTACCACAATATCACGAAAGCAAAGACGTTGTGTATCAACAGCTAGAGTTTGCCTTACCTCAAGGTAACATCTTGATTCAAGAATAAAAATGATGAAGAAAAAGCTCCAATTCCTGACCCGATTTTCAATAGGCCTGTTCCTATTGGTCGTGGGTTTTAACGCCCGCGCTAGCATCTATTCGGATTCAACAGTGAAAGGGGAAGCTCCCAACACGGCCCTGTTGCTGGAAAGCAATGGCTTTAATGCCAAAAAGAGAAGTCTGTTCGCTGTCGGCGACCAAACAGAGCATTTGGAACGCGGTCTTACCCTAATACACTTCTTAAGCGCGACGAAATACGAGTTCAAAACCTTTGACACCCATGCCGACCCCAAGCAGTCGAAAGCAATGGTCGAAGTCTTATGGAAAATGCAAAAAAACAACGCTCGCTATGCCCTACTCGCCCATGATTCCGCTGCCAAAAGCTTAGTCTCCGAGCTAGGGGAATTGCAAAAAATGGGATTTGACCAGCTAAGCGAAATCAAGAGCCGGCAAGCGTACATTGCCCACAACCTTCAGGGAGCCCTACTAGAAAGTATAGACGATTTACGGCTATCGATGAACATAGATATTCCCGATACCATTTCAGATAACCACATCTATTTTCCCAGAATCAAATATGAATTTACCCCAAATAATGATCGCTATATCGCCCATGCAGGCGGCGAAATAGATGGAGTGAAATCGACCAATTCAAAACAAGCTTTGGATGCGAACTATAACAAGGGGTTTCGCCTCTTCGAGCTTGACATCATCACTACCTCCGATGGGCATCTGGTTGCAGCTCACGACTGGAAAATGTGGGCACGATTTACAGACTATCAGGGCACGTTACCACCCAGTCTATCCGAATTCAAGAAACACAAAATCTATGGGGATTACACGACACTGGACATGAAGGGAATTAACGATTGGTTTGCCAATCACCCTGACGCGATTTTGGTGACCGACAAACTCAACGATCCAGTGGCCTTTGCCAATGCTTTTGTAGATAAAGATCGCCTTCTAATGGAACTATTTAGCCTTATGGCCATAGAGGAGGCCTCTAAAAATGGAATCGGGGTAATGATATCACAAGAACCACTTTTGGGCCTTAAAGGTGATAAAATAGATTATCTCCAAATCAACAATGTGAAGCATGTCGCTTTGTCGCGAAGAATCATCAAAAATCATGTAGAGTTCATGCTGGAACTAAAGAAACAAGGAATTCGTGTATACGTCTACAATGTGAATTTCGACCCGGGAAAGGACGAAAAGTACGTTCAAGAAAACGAAATCGGATTGGTATATGGCATGTATGCCGATAAGTGGGTTTTCGATACCAAAAAGAGTACTTTGGCCAAATAATTCCCGTTACGCTTTGAATGCCAACAAGCCATCCGCGAGCTTTCGGTCGTTGGACAAGCGTTGAATTTTGTTTTGACCTCCGAGCTTTCCTATGGATTGCATATACCCCTTAAAACCGTCTTTTCGAATAGGAGTGACTTTTAGATGCTGAAGCACGTTACCTTCTATCAAATCAAAGTAATAGCTGTTCTGTTTTTGCAGCGTAGTGTCCAATATCCGTACAAAGGTCTGCATATCGGTTGGCGCTTTTTCAAATTCGATCAGCCATTCATGATAAGGCAATTCATTTGCTGGAGGCACAATTTGTGGCGCTACGGTAAATTCGTTCACTTGGGCATCGGTCTGGGCAATAGCATCTCGCATGGCTTCTTCGACCTCTTTTGCAATGACATGCTCTCCGAAAGCCGAAATGAAGTGTTTGATACGACCTGAAACCACAATTTTAAAGGGGTTCAAAGAAATAAACTGAACGGTATCTCCTAAGTTATAGGCCCATAAACCTGCATTCGTAGAGATGATCATTACATAGTTGACGTGCAGTTCGACTGCCTCAATGGTAATCCGTCTGGCATCTGGCTCAAAGAATTCATCGGTTTTGACAAACTCATAGAAAATACCCGAATTCAACAACAACAGCATTCCTTTTTCCTTCTGGGAATCTTGGTAGGCGAAGAATCCCTCACTTGCCGGAAATAGCTCAATACTATCGACCTTTCTGCCTATAAGACTTTCGAATGTTGCGCGATATGGTTCATAATTTACTCCCCCATAAATAAATAGCTGAAAGTTTTGGAACAGGTCTCCCACTTTTCTGCCACTTGCCGCATTCAACTTTTCAAAATACATCTGTACCCATGACGGAATACCGGCGATGACCGTCATATTCTCATCTTTGGTCTCATCCACTATGGCATTGACCTTGGTTTCCCAGTCTTCGATGCAGTTGGTTTCCCAACTTGGTAGTCTGTTCTTCTGTAGGTAGTTGGGCACATAATGGGCCGAGATACCTGAAAGTCTGCCTAGTTGAATACCATTCTTTTCCTGCATTTCAGGGCTGCCTTGAAGGAAAATCATTTTACCGTCTACGAAATCAGCGTGGCCGGTTTCATGAATATAGTTGAGAATGGCGTTTCGCGAAGCTTCAACCTGATGTGTAATCGATTCTTTGGTAATCGGAATGTACTTTGCCCCTGAGGTGGTACCCGAGGTTTTAGCAAAGTATAAAGGTTTGCCCGGCCATAGAATATCGTTTTTTCCCTCGACTACCTCATCCACATAGCGCTTTAACGCTTCATAATCGCGAATCGGCACCCTTTGAACAAAGTCGGTATGGGTGGTTATCTCGGAAAACTCATGGTCCCTCCCGAATTTGGTCTGCGCCGCCCGCTCCACTATTTCCTTGAAAACCTGTTTCTGGGTATTGATGGGGTTAGCAACCCACTTCGCCGTTTTTCTGGCCACTCTCTTGGCAAAGATTCGTGCAGCAAAGGCTTTTAATGACATGTTTTCTATTTGAAATCGATAAAATCCAGTGGATTGATCGGTGTCCCGTTTTGCCAAATCTCGAAATGAAGATGTGGACCGGTGGTAAGTTCACCTGTATTGCCCACGGCAGCTATCACTTCGCCGGTACGCACAATATCACCCTGAGATTTATTTAACGAACCGTTGTGTTTGTACACGCTGATCAGACCATTTTCGTGTTCCAGAATAATTACATGGCCTGTATCGGCCGTCCATTCAGCAAAAATGACCATTCCGTTGGCTGTCGCTTTGACCGGTGTTTCTCGAGGCGCTACCACGTCAACCGCGTAATGGCGTTTCTTTAAATCGAATTTCTGCGTCAACGTACCGCTCACAGGAGGGAAAAGAACCAAATCGGTCTTTACGCCGCTTCTTTCAAAAAGGTTGTATTTATCTTCCAACGCTACCTCGGCACGTAAAAGTGAATCTTGTTTGATAGGTGTAAGGTTGACACTATTCGGATCTAACTTGAATTGGTCACGAAGCGAATCGCGATTGATAACATTATTTTCGATGTCTCCTTTGAGCACCATTCTGATATTGTCCAAATAGCGATTTGAATTGTTCAAGACCCTAACCAAGGAGTCTGTTTGATAGGTGAGCTCCGTGGCCTGCTTTTTAAGTCTCGTAGACGAATATCCCGGAATGTACTCTCGCAAGGGGGTGAAGGCGATCAAAAGGGTTGTTAACCCAATCAATCCGATGATACAGAGCGATCCGGTGACAAAAACGTTCAGTCTGCTCAACTTAAAGGAAATTTTCTCTTCGAACGTACTTTCATTAAGAATGACCAAGCGGTACTTATGAAGTAACTTTTTCTTTATTTCCCTTCTCTTTTTGGCCATAGAGTGCAAAGATAATGTAAGCGATCAATTTTGTAACGGTTCCCTTAAATTTAATGGATTTTTGAATTGTAATGCTAAACCTTAAGATATACGAAACAAATACACTTCTGGTCGAATAAAATTAAAATATGGTCGTTATAGTTTCAATCGGATAAGACTAACAACTTTTTTAGTACATTTGTTATCCATTAAATACGTTATTATGATTGCACTACATACTTTCTTGGCCATAGGAGCACCCCAGATAATTTTGGTGGTCGTTGTTGTACTTCTTCTTTTTGGAGGTAAAAAAATTCCTGAGCTCATGCGCGGATTGGGAAGTGGAATCAAAGAGTTTAAAGACGCCTCTAAGGACGATGAAAAGCTAGAGGAAAACAAAGAATAGAAAAATCAAAAAATTTTGTCTAAAAAAGCCTTCTCTAATCGACGAAGGCTTTTTTCGTTTCAAATATTGCCCATCACTATATACCTATTGGTTTATTATGTTGCTTCAGCATAAGACCGACGATTTTCTTAACATTTCTTCTCTTTAATTATCCTAGCCTACAGTATTCTCCGCGCATACCTCATATATTGAACGTTTCACAACAAAGTGGGTATGCGATGCATCGTAAAGATCTTTCTTTGCGTTAACACATTACTAATATTAGGTATGGCAACTGCATATCATTCTGTCCCGCAAGCTTCAGGCTCTGTATGTGCTACTCAGAGATCCTCGAAACTTTTGATGCGCAAAATACCGTATGTAGGCTTTGGTTACGAACAGGGCGATTACAACGTTAAGCCACTATCAAAATTTCATCAAGTGCCCAATACGGCTCGCAACTCCAATAATTTTAGTTTGAATGAACTACACAATAGGTTGCATGAGAAGTGTAAAACAAGTATTTCATATTATTTGATCGTTCGTAAAAAAACAAGACTTTAAAATCCCCCAAAGGTTTTTCTAATTACCTAAACATGAAAAGACTAATATCAACCTACATTTTGCTGGCCTCTCTCTTGATGGGAGCTCAGACCGCTCCTGGGAATTCTATTTCCGGGACAAGCGGAGACATCACTTTTAATACCACAAATGAAAATAGTGGTCTTACACAAATCATACCTGTCACCGAAACCTTTTTGGAAGCCGCGAACAAAAACGATGTTGCTTTCAGAACGATGAACAACTTAGATGGTGTTTCTGACGGATACTACGCGATTGTCGGGGTATATAGCGAAGGCAAGAATCTTAAGAAGGTCATTAAAAAATTGAAGCGTAAAGGATTTGAGGCAAATTCAATTACTAATTCAGAGAACGGTTTAAACTATGTCTATATTCAATATTTTCCTTTTGGCCTTGAAGCTATCGATGCCTACTTATCGGAATTCGATGGAAGATATACTGATGATGTATGGATTCTAGAGGTCGTGGATAGCGACCCCATGGATAACGGCTTGGCAATTGCAGAGTCGACTGACAGCTCCGCCTCTGAAAGAGAGACCACTTCATTCGACGTGGCTGATGTAAATTATGATGTTCTAAACGAATCGGAAGAAACGCGCACTGAGGGAATTCAAATCAAGGATACCCCCAAAAAGAGCAAGTTGATTGAAAAAGCTGATTTCTTCTTTGATAAAATGTGGTACGCCGAGGCCGCTCAGTTATATGAGCAAGCATTGGCAAAAGGTGATAAGTACTATTCGTATGACGTCATACAAAGAGCAGCGGACTCGCATTACTTCAATACCAATATGGAAAAAGCCTATGAATGGTATAGCATATTGTATACAAACTATGGCGAAGACATGTCTGCAGATAACATTTTTAAATATGCACATTCTTTAAAGGGTACGGGAAAATACGCGCGCTCAAAACGCCTTATGCGCCTGTACAATAAAAAAATGAAGAAGGGTGATATAGGTTCACTTGATACTACCGAAGCGCTAACGGCGAATGAAAAGACGCTCGACGGCATATTGAGCTCGAAAAAGAACTACGAACTCAAAAATTTGGCCATCAATTCTGAATACTCAGAGTTCTCCCCAATGTTTTTGGATTCAAACCAAGTGGTGTACGCCTCGGCAAAAGATTCCTCATTTTTTAATACCAGACGGTATAAATGGAATGACCAACCTTATCTCGATTTGTATGTGGCCAAAATCAATGAAGAGTCACAAGATTTAAAAGACGCCATCAAATTTTCAAAAAACATCAATACCAAATACCATGAGGCCTCTGTCACCTTTTCGCCCGATAATACGACCATGTACTTCACACGAAACAATTATGGCAAAAAGTTAAAGAGAGACAAGAACGGGGTCAACCACCTTAAAATATATGTTTCTCAAAAAATTGGCGATGAGTGGACGGATGCTGTAGAAGTACCTTTTAATAGCGATGAGTATTCTACGGGCCACCCAGCACTTAGTCCTGATGGTAAAAAACTTTATTTTGTATCCGATATGCCAGGTACCATAGGCCAAACTGATATTTTCGTTGTAGATGTCCTAGAGGGAAATACATTCTCCGAACCAAGAAACCTCGGTCCGGAAATCAACACGGAGCGCAAAGAAATGTTTCCATTTATCAATGAGACCAAACTCTATTTTTCTTCAGATGGCCATATAGGTCTTGGTGGACTTGATATTTATGAGGCCTCGTACTCTGAAGAAGAGGGATTTCAAGAAGTTAAAAATGTAGGGCAACCGGTAAATAGCAATCTAGATGATTTCTCTTATATCGTCAATGAAGAAAATCAACAGGGGTATTTTGCATCGAATAGGGCAGAAGGCAAGGGCGATGACGATATCTATTCATTCAAGCGATTGATTGTTGAAGAAGTGCCTGAGATTTCAAACGCTATCGCCGGGGTCGTAACTGAAATGATCACAGGTGATATCATGCCACAAGCCATGATCGAATTGCTAGACGAAAATGGAATCAAGTTAAAAGAAATGGTTTCGGACGACGAAGGCAATTTTATATTCGAAGATCTTGAAGCGGATACCAAGTATACTGTGCAGGTTAAGAAAGATGACTATTTCGAAAATATTCAGAATGTTACTACCGTAGAAAACGATACCGTGAATGTTGATCTCAAAATGAAAAGGCTCCAAGAAATGATCGCTATCGAAGATGGTATTAAAAAGTTGAAGACCGAAATGATTTTCTTTGACTTTGACAAATCATACATCCGAAAAGATGCCTCTAATGAGCTTGACAAATTGGTCGAGGTCATGAACGAATATCAAAATATGGTCATCAAAATCGAGTCGCATACCGATTCGAGAGGAGCGCCGGAATACAACAAATACCTCTCTGACAAGAGGGCCAAATCGACTAGGGATTATATTATCTCCAAAGGGATATCCCCTGAAAGAATTCAAAGCGCCATCGGTTACGGTGAAGAACGGTTGCTCAACCGCTGCAACGGTACTGTACGATGTACAGAACAAGAGCACTTCAAAAATCGTCGTTCCGAATTTATTATCGTAGGCATGTAAGTACACTCATCATTAATCATATATTCATAGAAAAAGCCGTGTTTCGTTAAAGAATGCGGCTTTTTGCCTTCATTGACTTTTCTTCTCAGGCTTTTGTCTTAGTAACAAAAGTAAATAACACGGTTTCACAACACTACGTCACCACTTGACAACAAAAAGGGTCGGTGAAATACGGATTTCCTCGATTTTCAGTTATTATAGAAACGTTCGTTAGACTGTTTAATCCCAAATCTCAAATACTATGAAAAACGTACTACTTATCAAAGAAATCTATCTAGAGGCCTTTAGAAACCTAGGCCACAAATTCGTAAAGTCATATTTTAAAATATTCTCATGGTTCTGCTTCGCCAGTTTCTTGATTGTACTTTACGCATTCGTTTTTAGACTTATCACTGGCTTTGCCTTTGATTAACGGAACTATAACCAATCTAACCAATTAAAGCACCTTAATAAGGTGCTTTTTTTATTTTGGGCCTATCTATGTTAGACATTTTTGCATATCGAATAAAATCGGTATTAAAGTCCCGTATCTTGCCTCAGATTGCCTTAAATTCAAAAGATATGTTGTTCGTCGAGCAATAACACTATTTCACCTTATCGGCGAGTTTTCTGGGCCTTACGCCAAAATTATTGAAGACTCCATTACTTATTTCAAACCTTTGTACCTGTCTAACTTAAAATAATGAGGTATGAGGAAATTAGTACTATTACAAGAAATCTATTTGGAGGCGTTTAGAGATTGGACTCAAAAACTACTCAATAAGTATTTTAAGGTGTTCTCTGTCTTTTGTGCTTTTCTGTTGATCGTAGTGCTCTATGCATTCGTCTTCAGATTGTCTACCGGATTTGCATTTTAACTCTATAATCGAGATTTATACCTAGCTAACGTGCCTGCCCACACGGCAGGGGGCGTTGATTCGATAACTAGTTGGTTTCCTTCGAATCTCTATTGATCCTGCCTTTGTTGGCAATTAAGCTAGCTTCGAGGCTATTTAGTAGCTCTACGTATAGGTTACAAACGCCAAAACGCCCTTTAGAGGGCGTTTTTGGTTTCAATATGTCCTTTTCCTTACAAGAAACGAACGGTCTTTAATATCGCTTCCAATTGAAACATGTCATCACGCTTATTGGTGGCCGGAGCATAGGTAAAGCCTTCAAGTACCAATTTCCTATTATTTACGGCATCATCAATAATATACGTGAGAAAAGGGCCTGCCATAAAATCATTTTTAACATCCCAAATACCGCGAACTTCGTAAGCCTTTCTACCTGCTATTTCAGTTTCAAAAACGGAAGGTGAGAATGCCGGTTCGGTACGCATATGGGTCACTTTGCCGGGAACATCCTCGCCGGGCAAATATCTGGCGCCTATGGAATCACGCATTCTAACAATATCCCTGACCAGCGTCGAGTCGTTAGATAGGCTATTCGCGGGCATGGCATACGCAATAATGTTCGCATGCCCTTTCGGAATTTGACGGTCGATCCAAACAAAATTATTTTCTTGCTTTCCAACCTTATAAATCGACGGAACATTCAATTTTACGTTGAATTTTTCCGTTAGGGCCTTTTCTTTATTCAGAGATTTCAAAAATCTCGTTTGGGCTTCTTTCAATTCAAGCCCTTGAAAAGTAGAAATAACCCCTGGCGCCTTTTCCGCAATGTTCTGAATCAGTTCTTCTTCTGTTTTCCCTTTAATCACAGCGACCCGTTGGGGTGTGGCGTACAAGTCCGTTTTAATTTCGGCTTCATTGAGGGTGTCCAATTCCACATAAATGACAGAGCGGGTTTTTCTCAAGGCCCCTGTAAATGATTGTTTAGGCACATGATTTAAGGTGAAAATCGGTTCGTCCCAGGTGAGGCCGATTGCAGGAGATGCGTAGTGTTCCCTTATCTTATCTCCTACCGCTCCTTTCCAAAGCTCATTATCGATGACGACCGTTACCGAGTTAATAGCACCTATAGATCCAGGTAGATACTTTTGTTGCTTCCCATCATTGCAGGAAACGACCAAAAAGAGCACCAACACGGCCAATACTTTAAAATGTTTCATATGTATACTGTGGTTTAGGATGGGCAATCACATAGTTTCAATTTCATACCCGGTTTTAAACTGTTACCACTAATACCGTTCCATTTTCGTAAATTTTCTATGGTAATTCCCGGATATTTTCTGGAGATGGTCCAAAGTGAATCGCCGCTACGCACCGTATGTACCTTTCCATTGCTTGCTACCGTTGGGCTTGCCGCACTTTTTGTGCTGCTCTTCTTGGCAACATTCGAAATACCGCGAGAGCCTCGAGGGTATATGGTCAAACGTTGGCCAACCCTCAGATTGTTACTTCGCAGGCCATTCCAATTTTTGATCTGACTGACACGAACTCCGTATCGCTCGGCGATTTTTCCCAGATAATCCCCGCTCCGCACACGATACCTGATTCGATTGGCCTCTGCCGCTTTGACCAGAGCTGGTAAAGGGCTTTCCTTGCTTTTCAATTCCTTTTCTACATGCGCGTAAATAGCGGCTTCGTTCGCCACGAATTTACCCATTGCTTTTTTAGGAAGTCGCAGGTAATATTTCTTTCCTTTGATATGAGGAATGACCTTTAGCTTGTACGAGGGGTTCAATACCTCTAGGTCTTCAGTGCTGATACCGATCAATTCCGAGATTTGGTCAAAGGTGATTAGGCTTTTGATGTGCACCGTATCGGTCTCAAAATAGGGGCGTTCCACTTTTTTTCCTTTAAGGCCGTGCTCTTCTGCATATTCGAAAATATACATCGTAGCTAAAAAGGCGGGTACATAGCCTGCGGTTTCCCGCGGTAAATTACGGCGCAAGTTCCAATAGTTCTTGTATCCACCAGATCTTCGAATTGCTTTGTTCACATTACCAGGGCCAGAGTTGTAGGCCGCCAAGGCCAGATCCCAATCATTGAAAACCTTGTACATTCGGTTGAGGTATTCACATGCAGCCCTTGTAGATTTGATAGGGTCACTCCGATCATCGACATAACTACTTACTTTAAGGCCGTGTTCTCTTCCTGTGCCGTACATAAATTGCCAAAGGCCTGTAGCGCCTACTCGAGATCTGGCCTTTGGGTTCAAAGCGGATTCTACAATGGCCAGATACTTCATCTCCAATGGAATATCGTGATTGTCCAATTCCTGTTCGAATAGCGGAAAATAAAATTGACTTACGGTCAACATGCGATTCATTAAATCGCGTTTTCGAGTCAAAAACGATTTAATCACATTCTCTAGAGATGGGTTATACACCACATTGAACGGCGTTCGTTCATTGATTCGGGCCAAACGTGCCTTTAAAGTGTCGGTAGGTAAATCATATTCGTAAGTCTTTTCGATATCGAGTTCCGAAACCTCTTGATACATCTCATCGGAGTGCGAAGCAATCTCATAGAGCTCTTTCATCCAAAGACTGTCATAAGTGGCGGCGAGCTCGTGGTCTTTTAGATTATACGCCCCTTTATCTCCTTTTTTTACAAGCATTAGAGGATTATCCTTTAATCCGGGGGCCGCTTCCATAAGCTCCATTTGTTCTACCCCCTTCATGTCCATGGCAGTGGTGTCTGGCAAAACATCTTTGGCCTGAATTATTTTCAGACTGTCTTTTTGAATCTGCACGCTGTCTTTTTCTTGTGCAAATAGAGGGATTGCAACAATTAGGAAGGAAAGAAAAGATAGGTAGTGCTTCATTTTTGCGTTCATAAGAAGTGTACAATTAAGGAGAAGGGGAACTAAAATCGCACTTTTTCCCGAAAGGATAAAATTTTCGTGCCATAAAACACAAACGTCCTTTTATCGATAACGCCCTTACCCGTCTATTATTGCAGCGATTCCTGGTAACGTTTTTCCTTCAAGGCTCTCCAACATAGCGCCACCACCAGTTGACACATAACTTACCTTATTTTCGAAACCGAATTGCTTGACCGCAGCTACCGAATCACCTCCTCCAACCAAGGAAAAGGCTCCATTTTGAGTAGCTTCGTCTATGGCGTCACCTACGGCAATGGTGCCTTTGGCGAAGTTTTCCATTTCAAATACACCAACAGGGCCATTCCAAAGAATGGTCTTGCACTGAAGTATAACGCTCTTAAAGTTTTCTAGCGTTTCAGGGCCGGCATCCAGACCTTGCCATCCCTCCGGAATAGCATCGGAACCTGTAATTTGGGTCTGCGCATCATTTGAAAAGTCATCTGCCGCAATAACGTCTACGGGGATATGAACAGTTACTCCCTTATCGTCCGCCTTTTTCAATATTTCCAAGGCCAAGTCCATTTTATCGTCTTCGCAAATAGAATCGCCTACCTTTCCGCCTTTGGCCTTGACAAAGGTATAGGTCATGCCCCCACCGATAATCAAATGGTCAACCTTGTCAAGAATATTTTCGATAATCGTAATTTTCGAGGAGACTTTCGCACCACCTAAAATAGCAAGAACCGGTTTTTCACCCGTTTGCATCACTTTCTCGATCGCATCGATTTCCTTGGCCAACAAATACCCAAAACATTTATTTCCGGGAAAAAACTGCGCGACCACGGTGGTAGAAGCATGTGCCCTATGTGCCGTTCCAAAAGCATCGTTCACATAAATATCGCCCAATTTTGACAATTCTTCCGCGAAATTTTTATCTCCGCTAGTCTCTTCAGAGTGAAAACGTAAGTTCTCCAAAAGCAAAACCTCTCCCATAGCCATCTTTTCAACAGCGGCTTCAGCCTCCGCACCTGTACAATCAGAAACGAACTTTACTTGTACCCCGAGTACTTCCGAAACCGTTTTGCAAATGTGTGCCAATGACAAATCGGGATTTATTTCTCCTTTGGGTCTTCCAAGATGACTCATCAAGACGGCGCTTCCTCCATCTTCCAAAACCTTGATGATCGTAGGTTTCGCTGCTTCAATCCGATTCGTGTCCGTCACATTAAAATCACCATCCAAAGGAACGTTGAAATCTACACGGATCAGCGCTTTTTTATTTTCAAAATTGAAATCTTCAAGAGTCTTCATAGCGATGCTTTTTATTAGGAATCGCAAATGTAAAGATTTCTGGGGTTCAGGTGAAGTGTGGCCCTCCATATTATGAAAAAGCCTACCTCATTTTCCGACCCAATAGTCGGTTTATCGATTTTGGGATGCCGGAAACGACACGTTCATTGCTTCCAAACACCTCGCTTAGCCCAATGCTTACAGTAATTTGCCGTAGAAACCCTGTTTTTACAGACCGCTTGGTCTGTAGTCGGCCTTGGATTCGGGTACATACGCTACTCCATTCGGGCGCTTCGTTTTTTAAGTTGGGAATACCTTATATTTGAGGCATGCTTTTTAAGGATGTTTTGGGGCTTGACCACATTAAAAACCATCTGGCCCTCAGTGCGGATCGGGGCCGTATTGCGCACGCACAACTTTTTGTTGGCCCAGAAGGTTCGGGCACCCTTGCAATGGCACTCGCCTATGTTCAATATTTGGTTTGTGAAAATACCAAGGGAGAAAACCTAGGAGGCAACCAAGCTTGTAATTTGAAGTTTGATTCCCTTGCACACCCTGATGTACATTTTGCTTTTCCCACCTCAAATTCAGATAAGGTGAGAAGTCATGCGGTCAGTAATCATTACATGGATGAATGGCGCCAATTTGTAAAGGAACAGCCTTACGGAAATCTGTTCGATTGGTACCGATTGATCGGCATAGAGAAAAAGCAGGGTCAAATAGGCGTTGACGAGGCAATGGACGTGGTCAAAAAATTAGCGTTGAAATCCTATGAAGGCGGATATAAGGTCATGATTATCTGGATGGCCGAAAAAATGAATACCGCGGCAGCCAATAAACTGCTCAAGTTAATTGAAGAGCCGCCACAAAAGACCATCTTTTTATTGATTACGGAAGATGAAGAACAAATCCTGCAAACGATTCGTTCAAGATGTCAGATACTTCATTTTCCCCCGTTGGCGGAGGAAACCATTGCGAATGCTTTGGTAGAAAAAGGTCTGGTTCGTGAAGAAGCCCTACGTCTGGCACATGAGGCCAACGGTAACTTCAATAAGGCCATCGATCTAATGAACCGTGATTCGGAGGATTTGGTTTTTGAAAAATGGTTTGTACAATGGGTCCGCAGTGCTTTTAAGGCCAAAGGTAACAAAGCCGCCATACACGATTTGATTATGTGGAGCGAGGAAGTGGCCAAAACGGGACGGGAAACACAGAAAAAGTTCTTGAAGTATTGTCTTTCCGTGATGCGGCAGGCACTATTGATCAACTTTGGAGCTGATGAATTGGCCTATATGCAAATTCATGTGGATAACTTTAAACTCGAAAAATTTGCGCCTTTTATTCATGAAAGCAACATTTTGGACATTGTTGCAGAGCTTGAAGAAGCCATGTATCATATCGAACGCAATGGAAACTCAAAAATCGTTTTGACCGACCTATCCATTAAATTGACTCGCCTTTTGCACCGAAAGGCGGCTTAGGGATTTGTGATCATCAAATAATATCTAAATTCACCATATGAATATCCTTTTGGAACACCCGGCCGAAGTTTTGCTCCTTGCATTTATGGCAATTACCTTTTTGCAGAGTGGAATTGACAAAATCGTCGATTGGAAAGGTAATCTGGGATGGCTAAAAGGCCATTTTGAAAAGACACCATTACGAACCATGGTACCGCTGTTATTGGGCACGGTGCTCTTGATAGAAATGGTAGCCGGCCTACTTTCCGTAGCTGGTATTTTTCAGTTGCTCACCTCTGGCACAAAAGAATTGGCCTTTTATGGTGCTATCGCGTCTTGTATCGCTCTTTTAATGTTGCTATTCGGTCAGCGGGTTGCAAAGGATTATGAAGGAGCTCGCACCATAGCAGTGTATTTTATCCCTGCCGTATTTTTGGTTTTTCTACTTCAGTAGCTTATAAATAAATAAAAGCCGCAATCGAAATTGCGGCATTACTACTTGGAAATACGTTCTATTCGAAGGAACTTTATTTCTTGTATTTGTCATTTAAGATCTTCACGATTTCATCTGTAAGATCGTTGGCCTGGGTACCGTATAGAACGGCTCCACCTTCTCCACCCCCTAAGACGTAGACATATCCATTCGCCTTTCCATAAGCTTCTATCTCTTTCTTCACTTTGCTCACCATGCTATCCATCTCCACTTGGCCCGATGCTTGTAAAGCTTGATCTTCTTGCTGCAGTTGTTGCCCGATGAACTGAGCGCGTTGTTGCATCACCCCATATTCTTCCTGAGCCTTCTGTTGTGACATTTTTTGAGCCTTTAACTGAAAGGCCTGTGCCTCTATTTGGTAAGCTTGGGTAATGCTGTCCCTCTTTTTGCCCAAGACTTCAGCCTTCGATTTGAACTTGGCCTCGATATCGATTTTCTCTTGGTAAGCATCCATCAACTTCACATTGTCGACATATCCAATTTTTTGTTGCTGGCATGAAAACACAATCAATGTCACTAGTGCCAATACTATTTTTTTCATAATCGTTCTATTTTTTTTCCGAATTGCGATGTACAATTTTATAGCGGAAATTTTCGGTTGCGCAAAAATAGGAAAGCTTTTTCAATCTATTCTTCGATTTTCCTCGAATTAGTACTTTCCGCAAAAAGTACGCATACCGTAGACGGTTCTTGTTGCATATCTGAGTCATAAGGAAAATCAATGGTTATGAAAATCCAAATCGAGACATCTTATGCCAAAATGACCATCCAAAGCTCGCTCTGGACTGAAAATTCGAATTCCGAGGGCCAAGACCTCTTTATGTCCTCAAAATGCCCGTAAATGTCCTTAAAACGAAAATCAGTCCTTTTTTAAGATGTAAATCAGGGAAGAATACTCTTTAGTCCGCCAGGCACTTAAGTTTGACCACAGCCCAACACCAAACGCTTTGCACAATGTGAAAAAACCTGTATTCCCATTTTTGTATTTCTCGGAAAGCAAGGCTACGTAAAAAGCATCGAAAATCATAGGTCTGGTTTCTATCAATTTGAGTTCGTGCTTGGCAAACAACTCCACTATACTATTTCTTGAAAAATGCCACAAATGTCTCGGAACATCATAGGCGGCCCAATGATGTTCGTAATGTTCGGCATCTTTTGATTTGAAATTAGGTACAGCTATTATCAGAGTGGCCTCTTCTTCTAAGTGTGTGACAATTTTCGAAATCTGAAGCTCTAAATCCGGCAGATGTTCCAATACATGCCATAAGGTAATGACCCCGAACTTCTCGTGCTTCAGAAGTTCTAAGTCAGCCTTGAGTTCAATTCCCTTGTCCTCTGCACGCTTTCTAGCCGCTACACTTGGTTCAACTCCTTTTATGCCCCACCCCGCTTCTTTTGCAGCTACCAAAAAATCTCCCGTCCCGGCTCCGATATCCAAAAGACTGTTATCCTTTTTAAGATATCGACCGATCAAAGCCACCTTTTTGCGCAAACTATACTTTTTGACCCGTTGGTACAATTTATCGGTAAGGGTGGTATCTGCATCGGTATGCGAAATATAAGCCTCACTCTTGTAATACGCATCAAGTTTCTCTGGTTGTGGTGAAGTAACCAACATATCAAGAAGCTCGTCATAGTGTAGTTCAAACTCCTCTCCTGAAATTGAAAAATCCTTAGTTTTTAAAAACAGTTTCATTGTAGTTATGCGTCGACAGGTATTCGTTTTTCAAGGCACGAAGATACTTTAAAACGAGCTCTCTTGAAAGCGATTCTTCCTGCAGACAATCTTTTTCGGCATCACTATACACCTCCATGGCGATATACCAATTATCCCTTCGTATCATATCACTTGACTCATTCGAAACATAGCGTTCAGGATCTTCGTTATCGAGTGCCGCATTTAAAACCAAGTCGAGCATTAGAGGACCGAGACTAAGCGTTTTGTCAGGAATCTTCACCTCATAAAACGCAAAAAAAAACGTTGAGGAGTCAATTTTGAAAGGCACATCGTCATAGACATCTTCATGATTCAGATCAAACTTGGTATTGACATAATCATAAAAGTGACCCGCTTCTTTTGGGTCTTCGAAAATGAACATCTGTCGCTTCGAGAGACTACGTTTGAATTTTTTGCCTCTGGTCAGCTTGTAATCTTCAATCGTCGGAGCAATACGAAGTGGTATACAAGATTGAATTAGAAAAACAAAACCAATATATAGTATGGTTCTTTTCATAAAGGTCGGATAACTGAACTAACATATCAAGAATCGTTCCTTTTTTAAGGCCAGACTGACCGTGTAATAGTCATACTATATGTAAAACGAAGCGGCAAAAAGTTTCGCTCTTATAACCTGAGAATCGAGCTATATGCTTGCTTGCCCGACCGCGGTCAGGCCTGAAGATAGTCAGACAAGTTGCCGCGAACTTGTCTATTGTTTACTGAAGTTCTACTATGTTCCACGTGGAACATGCGCCTTATCGTCCCATAAAAACCAAAAGCACACTTATATCGGAAGGTGAAACCCCACTGATTCTTGAGGCCTGCGAAATGGTAACGGGTCGGATGGTTTCTAATTTTTCGCGCGCCTCAAACGATAAGGATTTCAACTTTGAATAATCAAAGTTATCCGGGATTTTAATGTTCTCCAAGCGGTGTAATTTGTCGGCATTGACTTTTTCTTTTGCGATGTACCCTGAGTACTTTACCTGCACCTCCGTCTGTTCTAACACCTCTCTATTTAGTCCGTTTTTTTGCACGAAATCAGAAACAGATTCCAATTTCAGCATATGTTCCATAGTTACCTTCGGTCTGGAAAAGGCCTTATACATCTTATCGGATTGCTTGACCAAAGAAGAATTAACGCTCTCTAAAATCGGATTAATATCTTCAGGCAAGACACTAGTATCCTTAAAAAATTTAACAAAGGCCTCCGATTTCTTCTGCTTATCTTCCATACGCTTCAACCGCTCTTCGTTGGCCAAACCAATTGCATATCCCTTGGGCGTCAGTCTCAAGTCGGCATTATCTTGTCGCAACAAGGTTCTGTATTCGGCTCTGGAAGTAAACATACGATAAGGCTCTTCCGTTCCTTTTGTAATCAGGTCATCGATAAGTACTCCGATATACGCCTCATCTCTCATCAATATAAAAGGCTCCTCCTCATTAATTTTTAAATGGGCATTAATACCAGCCATCAAACCTTGAGATGCTGCCTCCTCATAACCCGTAGTGCCATTTATCTGCCCTGCAAAATAAAGGTTATTCACTAGCTTGGTTTCCAATGTATGCTTCAACTGGGTAGGTGGAAAGTAGTCATACTCTATAGCGTATCCAGGCCTAAAAAACTTTACTTTTTCAAAACCGACAACTGAACGTAATGCTTTAAACTGAACATCTTCGGGTAACGAAGTCGAAAAACCATTTACATATACTTCAACCGTGTTCCATCCCTCGGGCTCAACGAACAACTGATGACTATCCTTGTCGGCAAAACGATTTATTTTGTCCTCAATAGAAGGACAATACCTAGGCCCAATACTCTTAATACGTCCATTGAACATAGGGGAACGATCAAAACCTTCCTTCAGCAACTCATGTACAATAGCGCTCGTATGGGTCATATGGCAATCACGCTGATGTGTCAAAACCGAGGTCTCCGAATAAGAAAACTTCTCAGGCCGCTCATCCCCTGGTTGCGGAATCATTTTGGAATAATCCAAGGATCGCCCATCAACTCTAGGAGGCGTTCCTGTTTTCATTCTACCGCTATCGAAACCAAAAGACGTCAACTGTTCGGTAATTCCGGTTGCAGCCTTCTCGCCTGCCCTTCCGCCCCCGAACTGCTTTTCCCCGATATGAATCAATCCATTTAAAAAAGTTCCGTTGGTCAATACCACCGCCCTTGCCTTTATATCGATACCCAAAGAAGTCCGGACCCCTACAACAGCATCTTTCTCGACCAACAAACCTTTGACCATCTCTTGATAAAAGTCACAATTTGGGGTACCCTCCAATGCCGTTCTCCATTCCTCGGCAAAACGCATACGGTCATTCTGCGCCCTCGGACTCCACATTGCCGGTCCTTTGGACTTGTTCAGCATCTTAAACTGAATTGCTGATTTATCAGTTACGATTCCACTATATCCTCCAAGAGCATCGATCTCTCGAACAATTTGTCCTTTGGCGATACCTCCCATTGCCGGGTTACAGGACATCTGGCCAATAGTCTGCAAGTTCATGGTCACCAATAGTGTATTTGAGCCCATATTGGCAGCGGCAGCGGCAGCCTCTGCACCTGCATGACCACCACCCACAACTATAACATCATATTCTTTTTCAAACATTATTCCTTAGCTCTATTGTTCCACGTGGAACATTTTCATTTTTTCAAATTCTTTTTGGCGCATGACTTCACTATCCTCTTTTGTCTTATCATTATAATCCATCATGTGCAGTAATCCGTGTGCCATCACCCTGTGTAGCTCCTCATCCCCGCTTACCTTGTATTCCTTTGCATTGTCCATAACACGCTCAAAGGAAATAAATATGTCGCCTGCTATGCAGCCATTCTCAGAATAATCGAAGGTAATAATATCAGTTAGGGTGTCGTGATTTAAATGCCTCATATTTAAATCCAAGAGGTAGGCGTCATCACAAAAAATATAGCTGATACTCCCCGGCTTGAAATTCTCAGAGACTATTACCCTATTTAACCAATCGGAATACAAGGATTCATCATCAAGTCTAAAACCCGCTGTATAATGATATTCAATCATTCTTTTTGAAGTACTCTTTTACCTTCGTTTTGTAATTCTGCCTCAAAGGTAAGGCCTGCCGATTCAAAACCTCGGTTTCATTCCTATAATTCTGTAACTGCACTGGTTTAGTTGTAATCGGATTTTTAAACTCTCTTTTATTGGTGTTACTCTCCCGATCAGGCTTTTTACCCTGCTTCATCGCAGCGTCCTTTAACTTCAAAAGCTCATATTGAATAGTATTCATCTTATTCAAGCCCCTCTGCGTAATTCCATTTTCCAGTAAATCGTTTTCAAATTCCTCCATTTGTCGCGCCAGTTTTTCACCCAATTTACGGTCACTTGAATTGATCATCTCTTCTAGTTGCTCCTCCAACTTCTGTCGAATCAACTGTTGTTCCTTATATATTTCGTAAATCTCTTTAAGTTCCTGCTCGCTAGGACCTACCTGCTCACCATCACCGCCGTCTCCTTCACCTTGACCTTGCCCTTTTCCATTACCTTTCCCGCTACCCTTTTCTCCGCCTTCTCCTTCACCCTTGTCGCCGTTCTTCCCTCTTTCACCTTCACCACTATTCCCTTGCTTACCCTCTTCACCACTTTCTCCTTCTTTTCCGCCTTCCTTTCCTTCACCACTTTCTCCAGACTTGCCCTCACTACCTTGCCCTTGTTGTGGTTGACCTTGACCGGATTGCCCCTGTCCTTCCATCTTCTCCTTCAATTCGCCTTGGCTTTTAATGATATCAGGAAGTTGAAACCCTTGACCTTCTCCTTCGCCCTCACCAGATTGCATACTTTCTTGCATATTATCCAAAATATTAGCTAGAAAATCAGATAGCTCATTGGCAGCATTTAAAACATACTTCTGATAGGAAACTCCTTGGTAGATTTGACTTTCTGCAATACTCTCAAGGGCCTTATCCGTATTGTAATAAACCTCCGTAATCTGTTCATTGACGAATTCTGAAAGCTCGGCTCGACGCAACGATAGCGAAAACAAACTATCATCAACATGTTCAAACAACTCTCGTAACTCTTGTTGCTTTTTAATACTCCCTGAAAACTGTGGCATATCCAACTCTGCACTTTCCAAGTTATCGAACAGATTCTCCTGCTTAAATGAAAATGTAACCAAATTATCTAGTATTTGTCGCAACATCTCAGCATCCTCGGTAATGGAGGATCCTCCGCCCCCGCCTGCAGATGACTGTTGCAGCTTCTCGCTCATTTCCTTCATTTTTTCCGCAGCAGACTTCTGTTTGTTCTTTGCGCTCTTTTGGCTTTGTTGCTTCTTTTCGCTCTCAGCAGGCTCAGCCTCCTGACTCTTGTTGAGATCTTCCAATGCATCCTGCTGATCTTCCTTTACGGCATCTTCCTTCGAGGAGTCCGTATCCAAATTCATAGGCTTCTTCAAATCTTCATTATCCTTACGCAGCTCTTCCAACGCTTTGGACAGTTCCTTGAAAGCATCGTTCAACTTCTCTTGCTCCTCCTTTTCGTACTCCTCACCCACGTTCTTTTCGGAGAGTTCTTGTTGCTTCTCCGCCATCTTTTCTAAATCCTTGGCCAACTGCGCCGCCTTTTCGGTTACATAGTATCTCTTAGTGAGCTCCAACAACTGTTCTAGATTACGCTCACTATTCTGTTGTTTTTTTGCTAGTTCCTCCAGGCGTTTTGTCAATTCCTCTTTATCGATCTTATCCGCGATCTTATTCAGCTCGTCCAATAACTTCTCATTCTTTTTCGCCTCAATTTCCTGTCGCTCTAAGCGTTCTTGCAACAACTCATTAAGCTCATCATTCTTGTTGTCCTTTTCAAGGTTTTCCTTAAGCTGTTTACTAAACTTCTGCATCATATTTTCTTGCTGCTGTTGTTTGCGAAGAAAATCCTTGATCTGGTTCTGATCATTGAAATTGAGTTGGTTCTTTTCCTTTTGACCTTGATTGATTTCTTTGAGGGTTTCTTTTTGCTCTTTGAACCGCTCCAATGACCTGTCCATATTGTTGATAATGGACTGCTGCGACTCCAAGGCTTTGTTTTTCAGTTCATCTGTATTGAGCAGTACAGTACTAAATACCTGACTCTTAGTGGATTTTCCGTTGCGAATACCGTCATTGTCGGTGGCCTCGAAATAGAAGCTATACGCCTTCCCCGTTTCAAGGTTAAGTCCTGAAGGAAAAGTGTAATAAAATTGATTGTAGTTGGTATTCGGTTCTTCTATGGTTATGCGCTGTTGCTCTTGAGGGTCCTCATCGGCATAACAGACTAATCGAATCGAGCGCACCAGATAATCATCTGAAGTTTCCCCCGCATAAAAGGAAATGTTAGGGTTAAGGGAATCAAATACTTGTTTCACCTTTATAGAGGGATATGCATCTTTGACTACTTCAAAATTGTAAGCCAACCGTTCGTAATCTTTTATGTTCTCATTTGAAGTAGCAATTTCATAGGACAAATCATCATAAATTCGTTTTGACAACTGAAATACATCCATTTCCATATCAAAGGCACGTGCGGTATCTGAAGTCACCAAATCGACCCGCTTCACGTTCTTGCCATCAATTTTCCAGGTAACTTTCGTTCCTTCAGGGAAATTGGCGTTTCCCGTGCTTTTCAACACTTCACGTTTCAGTTCGGTATAGGCAGGATACTCCAACAGCAGCTCAAAATTTTCGATTGCCGGTGTTTCTAGCGCAGTCAAGCGGTAGGTCTGTGACCTCACCTCGTTTGCCAGGAAAAAGAATTCGGTGGATCGAAATGGAGGAGAAAAAGTATACCGATAGGTACCATTTTGCCGTTGAAGCTGTAGTTGTTTTCCATCCACCTCAATATAAACCACTTCTGGCTGCACTTCACCCTCAACGGCAACATCAATAGTGTGCGGTTTATCGTTCAATACATCCAAATCATTCGAAAGTAAACGAAACTGAAATGGGGCCGGCTTTTCGTAGGCCAAGTCATAGTTGACGATGCGTTTCGTAGAACCAAAGAAATCACTTAAATTTCCGCTAATCCAAATCAATCCAAAAATCAATAGGGGAATCGTAATATACTTCAGGTACTTCAAATTCTCCTTAAAATCTATCGCTTTACCAAAAGGAACGGGTTTCAATGACTCGGAACGCTGTTCTATACTAGCCGCCAAAAGTTCGGAACGATTGCTATCTTCCGCCAAATCCAAAAGATTGTACAATTTATCGTCGACATCTTGAAAATGTTTCCCGATGAGCAAAGAGGCCTCCTTATTGGTAATGCCCCGCTTTAGCTTGAAGAGATAGAACAACGGGGTCAAAATATATCGAAATACCAATACGAGTTCAATGACCACTAAACTTAAAAGTAGCATCAATCTTCCACTTGAACTCAACCAAAGAAAGTACTCGAAGCTCAAGGTCACTATAAAAAAGAGTAGTCCAAATGCCACAAACAACAAAACACCCTTAATCAATAACTTGGTATAGTACCGCTTGGTAAACTGACCTAGCTTGGCTATTATATTTTCGTACGCATTCAAATTCCGCTATTTTATTAGCAAGATACTGGTTCTTACAAATTTAATTATCAAATTCGTGTTAAACCCTTTCCTTGGCCGTTTTTAGACAAGCTGCCGATTTTGAAAGATTTAGGACCCTAATCCGGTCTCGTTTTCAGCCTCCTGGTATTTATCACGAGGTTTTTCTGGTTCGAACGCCTTCCGATTCAAAAAAGGCCTTCCAACTACAATTGAAAGAAGTCCCGGTTTAAATCGAAAAAGAATGCCCCCTCTGGGCTAGACGTATTTCCTATCTTTGCACCTTAAAATCTCACCCATGAATCAGAAAGTCCGTGTTCGGTTTGCACCTAGTCCTACTGGACCTTTACATATCGGCGGCGTACGTACCGCTTTATTCAATTACCTTTTTGCAAAACAGCACGATGGTGTTTTTGTGCTTCGGATTGAAGATACCGATCAAAACCGCTATGTTGAAGGTGCGGAACAGTATATTATTGACGCTTTGAATTGGTGCGGTATCCCTTTTGATGAAGGGCCCGGAAAAGAAGGATCGGTCGGCCCCTATCGCCAAAGTGAGCGTAAATCACTTTATAGACAATATGCAGACGCTCTTGTCGAAAAAGGGAAGGCCTATTATGCCTTTGACACTTCGGAGCGGCTCGACTTTCATAGAAAAGATCACGAGGCCAAGGGCAAAACCTTCATCTATAACTGGCACAATAGACTAAAACTTGTGAACTCTCTTTCCCTTTCAGCCGAAGAGACGCAACAGAAAATAGATGCTGGTGAAGATTATGTGATACGTTTTAAATCCCCGAAAGACGAAACGCTACTACTTCAAGATACGATTCGCGGAACGATTCGAATCGACACCAATATTCTTGATGATAAGGTTCTTTTCAAGGCCGATGGCATGCCTACCTATCACTTGGCCAATGTAGTGGATGATCATTTAATGAACATCAGTCATGTCATTCGTGGGGAGGAATGGTTGCCTTCTTTGGCCCTTCACCAGTTGCTTTATAATGCATTTGAGTGGAATGCACCCGAATTCGCGCATTTGCCATTGATTATGAAGCCTGTGGGAAAAGGGAAATTGAGTAAGCGAGATGGGGAAAAAATGGGTTTTCCGGTATTTCCCTTATCCTGGAACGAGTCACAGGGCTATAGGGAAGCAGGTTATTTTTCAGAAACCGTTGTTAACTTTTTGGCACTACTGGGTTGGAATCCGGGCACGGAACAAGAAATCTTCAGTCTAACAGAATTGATTTCGAGCTTTAGCCTTGACCGGGTCAATAAGTCGGGCGCTCGTTTTGATCCCGATAAGACGAAATGGTATAACCAGCATTATATAAAAGAAAAGGCCAACGATGAACTGGCCGATTTGTTCAGACCGATACTGCTCGAAAAAGATATCTCAGCGCTTTCCTTCGATAATGATTTTGTTGAACGGGTCGTTTCCCTAATCAAAGAAAGGGCAACCTTTGTTTCCGACTTTTGGCAACTGTCGCATTACTTCTTCACTACACCTGAACACTATGACGAAAAAGCGGTAAGAAAACAGTGGAAACCGGACACTGGTTCGATTATGAACCAATTGGTATCGATTTTAGAGGACATCACCGATTTCTCTAGTCAAAACCTTGAAGATCGAGTAAAACAGTGGATTACCGACAACGAACTATCTTTGGGCAAAGTCATGGCTCCACTTCGCTTGCTTCTGGTCGGTGCATTGCAAGGCCCACATGTTTTTGACATTCTGGAACTTATCGGGAAGGAAGAAAGTATCAAAAGGATCGAAAAAGGCATTGCAGAATTGGGGTAGTACGGCGTTTGATTTGATTGGCCCTCTTATTCGGTGTCGGGGCCACATTTGTAACAAAAGCTGGTAAAATCCTACAGATAAGCTAAAGTCTTATTATCTTCAATTATAAATCTAAAAAACACTATCATGGGCAGTTTCTTCTTTATACCTATTATTTTTTTCGCAGTCATTATTTTGATTTCGGCATTTTTTATTGTCAAGCAACAGACCGCGGTCATTATCGAACGCTTTGGTAAATTCCATAGCATTCGGCATTCAGGGCTTCATCTTAAGATTCCTATGGTCGATCGAATTGCAGGAAGGCTTAGTCTAAAAATTCAACAGCTCGATGTCATCATAGAGACCAAGACCCTTGACGATGTATTCGTACGCTTAAAAGTTTCCGTTCAGTACAAAGTCATCAGAGACAAGGTATATGATGCCTTCTATAAGCTAGATTACCCACATGATCAAATTACCTCATACGTTTTTGACGTAGTACGCGCAGAGGTTCCTAAAATGAAATTGGATGATGTCTTTGTTCGAAAAGACGATATCGCCATCGCGGTCAAATCCGAACTCAATGATGCCATGATGGAATATGGGTATGACATCATCAAAACCCTAGTGACCGACATTGACCCTGATGCGCAGGTCAAAGAGGCGATGAACCGTATCAATGCCTCGGAGCGTGAAAAAATCGCCGCACAGTTCGAGGGAGATGCTGCACGAATTCTTATCGTCGAAAAAGCAAAGGCCGAGGCGGAAAGCAAGAGATTACAAGGACAGGGTATTGCAGATCAACGCCGTGAAATTGCCCGAGGCTTGGAAGAATCGGTCGAGGTCTTAAATAAGGTGGGCATCAATTCTCAGGAAGCCTCTGCCTTAATCGTGGTCACCCAACATTATGACACGCTACAATCCATCGGACAGGAAACCAATAGCAATTTGATCCTATTGCCAAATTCCCCTCAGGCCGGTAGCCAAATGTTAAACGACATGGTCGCGAGCTTTACGGCGAGCAATCAAATCGGTGAGGCCATGAAAAAAGCAAAACCCAAAAAACTGGAATAACAGAAATTCAAGTTAAAAATCCCGCTTTGTGTGTTACAAAGCGGGATTTTTAGTTTTCGGCCTTTTAGAGGCGTTTTTTCAACGCTTCGCAAGCAAGCGCAGCTATATACATGCTGTAGTTTTAAAACGCGCTTAAACCCTATGAAACAAAGCGCATTCGGATAGAAAATACCGATTGATATAATTTTTGGTATAGAGAGATTCTATGTCAACTTTTTTGTTGAATTTTTGCCCAGGAATCGCGTAACCCTACGGTACGATTGAACACCAATTTTTCTGGACTGGTATCCGGGTCTACACAGAAATAACCCAAACGTTGAAATTGTACCCGATCTTCAATCTGGGCATTTTTTAAACTAGGCTCTAGGTAGCCTGTAACGACCTGTAACGAATCAGGGTTTATAAACTCCATAAAATCTTTATCCTTATGGGTATCCGGACTTTCATCCGTAAATAGACGATCGTACAAACGCACTTCCGCCTCGATTGCATGTTCGATCGAAACCCAATGCAGTGTTCCTTTTACCTTACGAAGACTTTCTTCAGTACCGCTACCACTTTTACTTTTTGGGTCATATGCGCACTGCACTTCGATGATGTTTCCGTTCTCGTCTTTGGTACAGCTTTCGGCCTTTATGATATAGGCGTTCTTCAATCGCACCTCTTTTCCCAGTTTCAACCGAAAAAACTTCTTATTGGCCTCTTCTCTAAAGTCCTCTTTCTCAATGTAGATCTCTCTTGAAAAGGGCACCTGTCTCGAACCTGCTGAATCATCTTCAGGATTGTTCTCGGCATCCAACCATTCTTCTTCTCCCTCAGGGTAGTTTGTTATCACCACTTTCAACGGGTTCAAAACCCCCATTACCCTCGGAGCCACTTTGTTCAGATGGTCCCGAACCTGAAACTCCAATAGTGAGACATCAATCAGGTTTTCCCTCTTGGCAATACCTATGGTGTCAGCAAAATTTCGAATAGACTCCGGTGTAAACCCTCGCCTTCGCAAACCTGATATGGTCGGCATACGTGGATCGTCCCATCCATTGACTACTCCTTCTTCTACCAACCGCAATAGTTTTCGCTTACTTACCACAGTATGGCTCAAGTTTCTCCGTGCGAACTCGCGTTGCTTCGGACGCACCTTTTCATCTTTGACCACCTGGTCCAAAAACCAATCATAGAGTTCACGATGCATGGCGAACTCCAATGTACAAAGTGAATGGGATACTTGTTCTATATAGTCGCTCTCCCCGTGTGTCCAATCATACATCGGATAAATACACCAATCGGTATTTGTCCTATGGTGCTCCTTGTGCAGCACGCGGTACATAATCGGGTCGCGCATGAGCATGTTCGAAGAGCTCATATCAATTTTAGCGCGAAGCACGTGTTTCCCTTCTTCGAAATCTCCCGATTTCATGCCCTCGAACAAGGCCAAATTTTCCGCCACAGATCGATCCCGAAATGGACTTTCGACTCCAGGTTCGGTAGGGCTCCCTTTTTGAGTTGCCATTTCCTCAGAAGTTTGGCTATCCACATAGGCCTTCCCCTCCTTGATCAAGAAAACGGCCCAATCATAGAGCTGCTGGAAGTAATCGGACGCATACCGTTCGGTACTCCATTCGTATCCCAACCATTCTACGTCTCGCTTTATCGCATCGACGTACTCCTGTTCTTCCTTAGCGGGATTGGTATCGTCAAACCTGAGGTTCACCGGGGCATTATAGCGCAGTCCTAACCCAAAATTGAGGCAAATCGAACTAGCATGGCCAACGTGGAGGTACCCATTGGGTTCTGGCGGAAAACGAAAGCGCAACTGGTCTTTCGGAAATCCGTTTTTTAGGTCTTCCTCGATGATGTGTTCCAAAAAATTCAACGATCGTTCAGACTCGCTCATAGGGTGATTTTAAGAAGCTACAAAAGTAGCAAAAAAGCCCTGAATACGGACTACAAAATAAAGGTCGCCATACAAATATGGGCGTTTCACAACAAAATCCCTTCCCGATACAACATTAAATTCCCCGTCCGGCATTAAAAAGACATATTTGTTTTGAATATAGATTAAAGTAAGACGAGAGCGGAAATGGGCGATACCCGCAAATTAATATGAACGCCTATTGTTTTATCAGGACCCAAATCCAAAATAGAACTGTAGTGACCCAAAAACTACAACTACTTATGAGACACACATCACTAACTCGCTTTTTCATCACGACGGCTTTCTTTTTGATTGTTACACAAGCCTTTTCACAGCTTTTGGTTCAACCCCCTGAACCAGCGGATAACCCCAATTTGGCAGGTAATTCGCCATGGAATGCCGGTATTTGCGCAGGTGTTGGAGGGTTCAACCAATACTACGCCAGAATCAGTTGGGCGGGTACGGCAAATGCCGACAACGAATTCATCTTAGAGCTTTCAGATGCCAATGGCGATTTTACCAATGCCGTTGAACTGGGCCGGGCAGATGACCAGAATACCAACAACCCCAAAGAGTTCGATATGGAATTCTCCATCCCTACTAACGCTAGGGGTGACGGCTACAAGATACGGGCTCGAAGTACAAGTCCGGCAATGGAGAGAGAATCCGACAACTCTTATCCGATGTATTACATGGATGTTACCACAAACCTTAACATTAGCGAATTGGGCGATGGAAATCCCCCAGGTAGTGTTTGTAGCGCAACATCGATTACACTGCAAGTCGATAATATTCCAAACCCTGAAACCTACCAATACATCTGGTACCGAAGCGGTACGGAACTGACCTCGGAAACAGGGCACACCTTGAACGTGACCCAGTCGGGTATGTATCAAGCGGTCATTTATTACGGCGACCTCTGTACGGGTTCTGGTAATACCGATTCAAATATTGTCACCGCGACCATCGGATCAACTGGTCCAGGTGTAGGCATCAGCCCGCCAAGCAATACGGCCTTGTGTGCAGGAGATACTGAAACATTGACTATAGATACCACAGATCCTACTTGGAGTTACCAATGGTATAAAGACAACAACGCCATCACAGGTGCTATCACCACAAGCTATATCGTCGATGCCAGTATCGTCGGTTTTGAAGGGGATTACCAAGTCGAAATTTCTGCTCCTGGTATTTGTACCCAACGCTCGAACCCGGTAACGATTACCAATGCGGACAACTTTACAGTTACCCGCGACAACCCGTCGAACATTGTCATTTTGCCTTCTAGTCCAGAAACATTGCGTGTCACGACCAATGCGGTATCCCCAACCTATCAATGGTTTAGAAATGGAGGTGCTATTGGAGGTGCTACCGGAAGTACACTTGATATTACCCAAGCAGGCACCTACTTCGTAGAAGTGACCCAATCAGGAGGTACTTGCCCGGGTACAGTTCGAAACTCGGAGAATACAGTGGCAGTCGTTCCTGCTTCCTTTGAAATTATTGCAGATTATAATGGAACCTATACTTCTTGTGTAAATACGGATGTAGTGCTAGAGGTGGTGACCATAAATGCCGTAACGAACGATGGGAGTACCATCGATGTAACTAGTCAATTAGAATCTTCATTTACGTACCAATGGCAAAAAGATGGTGCGGATGTTACCGGAGCTACCTCTCAAAATATCAGTTTGACCGATACCTCGGAAAATGGGGATTACCAAGTCAACGCTTCCATCAACACCTATAATGAAACTTCGAACGTGTTAGCCGTTCAACTGTTAACCAATGAAACCCTGACCATCAGCAGTACGAGTACCGTCTATTGTAATTCTTCCGATGCAATTACGATTAGTACCACTACTGACCTGAGTGCTGAAACGTTCAGATGGGAACGCGATGCAACCACCGTGAATACTTCGGATACAGGTCTCACCGTTACAGAATCAGGAAAATACCGTTTGGTACTAGACAGAAATGGCTGTGACCTCGTTTCAAACGAGATTGCGATTACCCCATTGGATTCAGATCTCATCTCCTTTGATGTGGATGGCGATGTCATTTTCCCTGAGGGTAGTTCACAAACCGTACGGGCAAGTGGTGGAACCTCATATCAATGGTTCGATAGCGCAAATACATTGGTCAGTAGTGACGAGACAATGACCTTTGCGGAAGAAGGTGATTTTCTACTCATAGCCACCGTAGACAATTGTGAGGTATCACGAACCATTCGGGCAAGCTATTTGGATTTGTTCAATGTTCCCAATGTAATCACTCCCAATGGAGATGGTGCTAACGATCAATGGGTGATTCCTAATTCCTACTCCAACAAGAACGATGTCACCGTTACTATTTACAATACCAACGGTGAAGAGCTATATAATCAAACGAATTATCAGAACAATTGGCCCGGTTCAACAATGACCTTCATAAAACAAAATATGGTGTTTTATTACGTCATTAAAGATGCCAACGAAACCCTAAAACAAGGAACTATTACCGTTATTCGATAACAACCAACTTAAATGAAACTAAGAAACCTCTTCGCATTGTCCCTAATAGCCTTCTCTTCATTGACCATGGTCAGCGTGCTCAATGCCCAAGAAGATGATCCTATTTTGCCATATCGGGTTGCTCCACAAAACCTGTTGAAGTTTAATCGATTTTTGATAAACCCAACCTTTACGACTGTTCGTGAAGATAAATCATACATTAACCTTCTACACAGAAACCAATCGGTACAATTTCAAGATAACGACCAAACCTACTTTTTGAGTTATAGTGGTCGAATGGGTGATCGAAGTGGCCTTGGTCTTAGCTTATATACGCAACGTTTAGGACCCGTACAGAACATCGGGGTCTTGGCCAACTACGCATACGGCATCAAGCTAAGTGATAAAAGTAACTTTACTTTTGGTGGAAATCTTGCCTACTACAGTACCGGGCTGAATAGGAATGATGTCGACGTTATCGACCCGAACGATTTTAGATTGAACGGTACGGAAGACAGCAATATTCTATCGTTTCAACCCGGATTCAATTTATCATATGGGCAATTTGATTTTGGTGTATTTGCCGAAAACCTTTTTGATTACAATTTAAAGACCAGTGAGACGCTTACTGAATTTTCAGATAAGACCTATTCGGCTCACTTACAATATACCCATCAGTTTAAAAATGCGGATGGTGTGCTTGAAAGCGCACGATTGATGCCGCTTGCCAGAGTACGGCTGAACACCTTGAATCAATCCATTACAGATGAAAGTAACGACTATTCCTTAGGAGGCAGTTTGATTCTTGACCTGCCAAAACTGGGATGGCTTCAAGGCGGTTATGATACCTTCTATGGTGCATCCGCGGGTGCCGGATTCAACATCAACCGTAGAATGTCATTAGGTTATACAATGGAAAAGGGTTTCGGAACGGATTTCAACAATCTTGGTCTTACCCATGAGATTTCCTTTGCGTACTCGTTTACGCCAAACTTGACCGAAGATCGTGTGATGCTCGAAGCAGAAGATGAGCTTGCAGAAAACAATGAATTGCAAGTGGATGCATTGGCCGCCAATGAAGAGTTGGAAGAACTGAAAAGAAAACTTGCCGAAAACGAAGAGGTATTGGCCGAATTGATGTTCCGTCAAGATTCTTTGGAAGCCAATCGACAAAATGACCTTGAGCGCCGATTTGAAATGGTCATGCGTATGGTCCGGAACGAAACAAAAGGAACACGACCCGATTTGGAAAAAAGAGCGGAGGACCTATTCAAAACCGGGAAAAATACACAAAACAATGTTGTAAGCAACACCCGCGCTACCGATAGAACGAACGCGAGCGACTATACCTCCGAAAACCCAGAAAATAGCGTTGCCGCCACTACGGCTCGTGAAAATCAAAAATCCACAGTGCAACAAGACGCGGTCAACACAGTGAATTCACGCCCGACAAGAATCGCTACCGCAGTAGTCCAAGATAAAACAAACACCAAAGATGTTCCTAACAGTATGGCAAGTGCCCGTGAGAAGAAGGTACTTCCGACCCAAAGGAGAAGTGCCATTCAATCTTCCGACCCTTCCAATACAACAACTGCCATCGCAGCTCAAGACAATACGCAGTCTTCTGATTATATAAATGCAGCCAACAGGGATGTCATCAAAAGTAGAAAATTCAAAAACCTAGAAGGGGTTACTGATGGATATTATGTAGTCGCCAACGTCTATAAAGGGGGCAAGTACATGGATAAGTTCATGACTTCCCTAAACCGAAAAGGGTTTAATTCAGACTTTATCGACAACCCGAACAACGGCCTAAAATACGTATACCTAGAGCGCTATGATACCTGGAGCGAAGCAGCAGCAGCCTACAAAAGCAATATGAACGGGTCCTATACCGATGATTTATGGATCATGAACGTTGACAACCGCTATACCAATGAACGTTATGCGAGCAATGTCGATAAGCTTCAGCAGAAATCATCGAAATACAGTACCGATGTCTTGGAGCCGAAAGTTGTTGAACGCGATAAAATCACTAGGAGTGATCTAAAATCACGTGTTTACAAAATAGACGGTATTGGCCAAGGATACTATATTATTGCGAATGTTTTCGCCAATCCCAATAATGCCAATCGGTTTGTAAAATTATTAAACTCATACGGGCTTAGCGCGAGTTACTTCATCAACCCCGAAAATAACTGGAGGTATGTCTATCTGAAACGACATGAATCTTGGAACAATGCGTTGATATCCTATTACTCGAAATTGAACGATGCCTACGATGATAAGATGTGGATAATGAGAGTGAGGTCAGAGGCGATTGCTTGACTGCGGATTAGAACTTTTACCATCTCTAAAAATCAGCATTGTTAACTACCGACCCATAGGATGTAAAGCTTCCGCTGCGGTAAACAAGCTTTGGCAAACCTGTCCGCTATTAAAGGCAAGGTCAAAAGATATTCGTAGGAAACCAAATTTACCAAATCGCGATGCCCGACTGCCGTAAGCTAGGCATAAATCTCGGTTCCTGAGTCAGTTATTCCAATGACAAAATATCCCCAAAAGGATATGCAAGTAGGAGGTGCTTTTTTCCGCGCTATTTTCCAAAATTGAGTTTTGATGAGCAATGCTCTTTTTGTGGTACTCAAATATCCAAAGTTTTCCAACTTTCTTCTTGGTCTTTGCTTGTAATTTTGGATTCCTATGATAGTTTCAACACTGTTTTAGTCCTTCCCTTCTTGAACCTTCTTCTCAATTTTTCGCTACTGCAACACCTGTCTTTGGTCTTCGTTAACTACTTTCCATTAATCTCACTTTTAGATTATTTCGTTTTTCTTTTTCACAATGCTTACCAAACTAACATCCGTTCATCGAGCCTACTAAAACGGTCTCTCTCTTGAACCAAACAAACTCGAAGCTATTTCACTAGGTTTTCAAAAGAAACTAAATTTGTCAAATCGACAACAAACCCGGGGAAAGTTAGCAGGCGTTCTAACAATTTGCCTGAGGCGGTCAGGTCTGACCGCTATACATTTTGATAATGAAATCAAAGTGTTTCACCCGGCTGCCAAACCACTTTTTCCATTCAATTCGGCATGAACTTTTTCAGTTAGGAAATTGCCATTTTGATCACTAAAATTGAGGCCGATAAACGCTTTTTACCATCGTCCTATCAAGGTCAATCTTGGGTCTCCACAGCACATTTTTCATCTCATGAAATTCCTCTTCACCCTTTAAAAACCTCTGGTTCTCAGCTTGTTCTACATATAGAGTTCACTATGAAATAAGCTCGTCCAGAATTTGTCAAACCCTAAGAATTTAGGCTTTCACAACATTATCCCACCATGATACAACAATAAATTCCGGCCTTCGTCTTAAAGGACAATATTTGTTAGTAATACCGTCTCGTTTTTAGCGTACGCTATGCCATACCACATAGTGTATAAAATTCCAAGTGGAACACTGAGGACTTGACTTAATCAAACTTGCCGACCAAATGAAAATTAACCTGCCGAAAGTCCTATTGCTTGTGTTTCTGGCACTGCTATGTGGAAATACCCTCTTTTCACAAGTAAAAAATGACTTTGAAGTTCGTTATGAAGCTGATATTCGTGGTGAACTTACGTTTATCGCCAACAATATCGTCAATAGACAACAAGATGCCTATACAGAAACCGTCTGGGTCTGGAACAGGCGTAGAAGAAGGTGGGAGGAAGTAACCACCAACTACCCTGCAGTCGAACCGGAAGACCCTTATGATCTTACAGGAAGTGCCTCGGACTACAATGACAACCTCAATATGCAGTATATTGACGTTGATAGTGATACCAATACGTTCAGCTCAAGTAGTGCCACATTGGACGTCCCGGACGAAGGTTGTGCCCTGATACGCTACGCTGGATTATACTGGTCGGCCGTCTATGTAAATCCGGATAGAAGCACTATTGATGACATCAAATTTCAGGTGCCGGGCGGGGCTTATCAAGACCTTACCGCCGATGAAATTCTCTTTGATGGAGACGGCGATGCCGATTTTGGATATTACAGCCCCTATGCCTGTTACAAAGATGTCACCGCTATTCTCACCGGGCTAACGAATCCTGATGGTGTGTATACCGTAGCCAACGTACGGGCAAGTTCGGGCAGTAGTATTTCCGGAGGTATCTCCGGTGGATGGACCTTGGTCATTGTTTATGAAAACCCTAACCTTCCGGGTAGCAAATACATTACCACTTTTGATGGGTATGCGGGTATAGCGTCCGCAGCCCCGCCCGTTAATATCCCTATCAGCGGCTTTACAACTTTGCCCGCTCCCTTTGATGTAAATGCCAAAATAGGAGTAGGGGCCCTCGAAGGAGACAACAGAATAAATGGAGATGGCTTGGAAATAAATGCCAATGGCACTTTTTTTCCTGTAGGTAATACAATTAACCCTAATAACTCCACACAGATTAATTTTTTCAATTCTACTCTTAGTATAGATGACGTCACGCTAACTGCTAGAAACCCCAACAGTGTCAACACGCTGGGCTGGGATGTTGATATAGTGGATCTCCGCAATAATTTTAACTCTATCATCCCGAATGATGCAACAAGTGCAACTCTTCGGTTAAGCTCAACACAGGACAAGTACGACGTTTTTTTTACTTCCTTCGATGTCGAAATTATAGCCCCGAACATCGTATTGGAAAAGCGCGTAGAAGATATCGGCGGCACCGACATTACGGGTTTAGGTGTAAATCTTGGCCAAGAACTAGACTATGTGCTATCCTTCCAAAACATCGGTAATGACGATGCCACAAATTATACCATCAGGGATATATTGCCCCTAAACACGTCTCCCCCAGATGGAAGAACCGACTTCATACCTTCGGACTTCGTATTGCCCGCAGGTATGGCTCAGCCTGTATACAATGCAGCTACAAAAACCTTGGTCTTTACGGTACCCGATGATTTAGTCAATGAAGATGATCCGATATACACCATACGGATGAGGGTTCAAGTAGCGGAAAACTGTTTTGATTTCATCAATGCTTGTTCAGACCTTATTCAAAACTTGGCCTATTCCACATATCAAGGTGTAGAAAACTCTGCCGTAGTTACCGATGATCCCAGTGTTACCGATTTTGACGCTTGTGGGTTTGTAGTTCCAGGAGCTACCAACTTCTTGCTGGATGATCTTGCGGCCTGTGATTTTTTCAGAACCGTTGAACTTTGTGGTACTTCGGTCGTTTTAGATGCAGGGGATGGGTTCGACGGATACGATTGGTACCTTGATGTAAATGAAGATGGCTTAATCGACGCAGGTGATACCCTAATAAATAGTGGAGGGCCAGGAAACGATACACTGACAGTAACCAATATAGGCACCTATATCGTAGATAAAGCAGATACGGATCCTTGTAAAGGTTTTCAAGAAATTATTGAGGTAGTACCCTATGGCACCGGACTTATTCCGAATCCGGTCATCGAATACTTCAATACTGTGAATAGCGATACGGATCCAACCAATGATTTGGCAGGTGAAATCGTGCAATGTAGTGTCGATAATGCAGAGTTGCCCAAACTCTTTCTATGTGGTGTCGCGGATACCCGTCTCTTACAAATCAATATTGTTGATGCACAAACCATCCTTTGGGAACAACTCGATGAATCAAGCTGTACATCGGCAGGCGATGATTGCGCTAATAGAAATCTTACCTGCACGTGGAACCAAGTGGGCGCAGGCAATAATTATACAGTCGCAAGCGCTGGAAAATATCGCTTGCAGGTCACATATCAAAATGGGTGTACCAGCCGTTTCTATTTCAATGTATTTCAGAACACCTTAAACGTTCAAGAGACCCACAATGATATTCTTTGTAACACCCCGGGAAATATTACGGTTACCAATCCCGTAAGTGGTTATGTATACCGGTTAGTAGATGATGTTACAGGTGCTGAATTACGTGGTGGTTTTAGTACTGTTCGCAGCTTTGATTTTGGTCCTGGCGAAAATGGTGGATACCGGGTCGAAATGACACAAGTAGATGCCGCCGGACAACCTATGCCAAATGCATGTGTCTTTAGTACACCCTCCATCGGCATACTGGAACGAACCGTGACCTATGATGTAAGTGTTACTCCAGCGACCTGTATAGCAGGAGGAACCATAGGTTTTCAGGTGACCGATGCCGACCCCAATTATGAATACGAAATACGACTTGATGATGGTAACCCAGCTCCACCGCCGCCCGCCAATGACCCTTATTTTGGCCAGCACCCTGGAGGGACATTGGTCGATAGTGAAACTGCGCAACCCGATAACAATTTTACGTTTAATGGCCTTAATCCGGGCAACTACTTTGCCATTGCGAAAACGGATGACGGATGTATTCATGTGGAATCTGTCCAGGTTATTGACAATGACGATCTTGAGTTGACGGCTAGGCTGACACAGCCCATTACTTGCGGCAACGGAATAATCACGATGGAACCAACGGGCGGACAGCCCAATTATTCCTACGCCATATTGACTTACGTCGATGCAGGGGGAACAACCGTCACCTCCTATCCTACCGCCCAAGATATCCCGCCAGCGGAATACCAATCGAGCGTAGATTTCAATATCCTTACGCCAGGAGACTATACCTTCGTAGTTGTTGACGACAACAACTGTACCTATACCTCAAATACCGTTACTATTGAAGAGCTTTCCATCACCTATACGACTTCCGTTGTGGACGAAAGTTGTTTTGGTCTTGAGGATGGTTCGTTCACCGTGAACGTCACCAACAATAATGGATATAGTTTAGGGTATCTCTTGACCTATCCTGATGGTTCCAACGATGCAAATACTTCGGGAAATTTCACCAATCTACCACAGGGTAATTATACTTTGGATATCGTGCAATCCAGTGGAGCGATTTCATGTGAAATTGAAGAAACCTTTACCATCGGAGGACCGGTCGATGCGGTGACCGGAACGGCGGCAATCGTATTGGACTATACTTGTGTCCAAAACGGTAGTATACAAGCCCAAAATGTGACCGGAGGAACGCCTCCTTATGCCTATAGTATTGATGGAATTAACTTTGTTCCCGACACCACCCCTGGTGCGAATACCTTTACCAACCTCACTGATGGCGCCTACACCATTACCATTCGCGACGCTAATAACTGTCTCGTAACAACCAATGCTGTCACTCTGGATCCCTTGAACCCACCAACGGATTTGACTTTTACGTCAACCCCGCCGAACTGCCCCGCTCTAACTTCGGATGTGGTCGCAACGGTTGTCAACGGCAATACGCCCTTTGTATTTGACATCATTGCTCCGGCTCCGATCGCAGCAACAAGTGCGACCGGTAATACAGCCGATTTTGATGCCCTAGCGCCCGGAACCTATACCTTTCGGGTTACCGATGATAAGGGATGCTTCTATACCGAAGATTTCACCATAGCGCCTGTTAATCAGATTTCGGTTACGAGCCAACTAGACAATAACATTAGTTGTTTTAATCTGACAGACGGAGCAGCTACTTTCAATGTGGGTGATTTCAATACCACTTATGATTATAGTATTGCAGGCCCCGCAACTTTTTCAGGAACCGCTGAAACCAATGCAACCGTTCCATTGACCGGTTTGGCTGCAGGAACCTATACCATTACCGTAACGGATAATGAAACAAATTGTACGGCAACCGCCGATGTGACCATCGCGGCGCCACCAGCGGCATTGGCGATCACCGCTCTGGACGTTACCGACCTGAGCTGTTCCGCCCTTGGTACCGTTCCCGGTTCGGTCACCGTGACCGCGGCCGATGGCTGGGGAAGCTATGAGTACGAACTCGAGGATCCCCTCGGGGCGACCGTTGGGCCACAGCCCACGGCATCGTTCACAGGACTTACCGATACGTCGGGGGCCTATACCGTCACCGTAAGGGACGCGGGCGGGTGCGAGGTCACACAGACCTTCTCCCTGTCGCCCACCGTGGCGCCCGTACTCGATGTGACCGCCAACAGCCTTTGCTACGACAGCGCTACGGGACTCACCCTGACCGCCAGCGTAACCTCGGGGGGCGAAGCGCCATTCCAATACAGGCTCAACGGCGGGGCATACCAGTCCAGTGCCGATTTCA
>NZ_JBLFEP010000019.1:0-1895 GCF_047345415.1 Maribacter corallii | reverse complement strand
CGAGAATATAGTAGGTCGTGTCATAGAGGACCCTGCGGTACGGTTGTCGGACATAGCCATGATCACCCCCGAGGAGCGCGATGAGCTTTTGTACGGGTTCAACGACACGGCGGTCGATTATCCCAAAGAATCTACACTTGTGTCCCTTTTCGAGGAGCAGGTAAGGCGCACTCCCGACGCTATAGCATTGGAACATAATGATATATCCATCACCTATAAAGAACTGAATGAGCGCACTAATCAATTATCGCGATATCTAAGGCTTAAAGGGTTCGAAGAAGGTTCGGTCATCGGGTTGATGATCGAACGATCGATAGAGCAGATTGTAGGTATCATAGGTATCCTTAAGGCAGGGAATGGCTATTTGCCTTTAGATTCATCTCTTCCAAAGAAACGGATTGATTATATGTTGCTAGATAGTAATACCACTGCTTTGATTGTTGACAAGGAGAATATTCTTTATCCAGATTTAGTTGAAGTTATCAATATCAAAAGTGATAAGATTAATAAACGAGGAAAGAATAATCTAGGGTTATCAATACCATCGAATTCCCTGGTCTACGTAATATATACATCAGGAAGTACCGGTACACCGAAAGGGGTAATGGTAAATCATCGCTCTATAGTTAACCTTGTTTACTCTCAACAAGTACTATTTGGAATAAATGAAACAGATAGAATCCTACAATTTTCGACAATCGTATTCGATGCATCTGTAGAGCAGCTATGGTTGGCGCTGACGAATGGACTGCCCCTTATTTTGGCCGATAAAGCAATTATGCTGGACAGGAGTTTATTTAATGACTGTCTTTTGACTCACAAAGTAACTCATCTACATGCGACGCCCTCATTTTTGGAAGTAATATTTCTAGACAAGCCTAATTTTATTAGAAGAGTTGTTTCCGGTGGCGAGGAATGTACATCCGATCTAATTGAACGCTTTAATTCCTCTTATGATTTTTATAACGAATATGGACCTACGGAAACAACAGTTACCTCAATAGTCTGTAGGATAGACGAGCTGTCGCAAGGAAATAGGATACCCATTGGAAAACCAATAAGTAATACCCAGGTTTATATATTGGATTCTTTTAGAACGTTATTACCCAAGGGGACCATAGGGGAGTTGTATATAGGTGGCGATGGGCTCAGCATGGGATATTTAAATAATGAAAAATTAACTAACGAGAAGTTTGTCCCGAACCCTTATCGGGATGGCGAATTCATGTTCCGAACTGGCGACCTAGTTAGGTGGTTGCATGATGGGAATATGCAGTTTTTGGGCAGGATAGATAATCAGGTAAAACTCCGAGGCTACCGAATAGAATTGGGTGAGATTGAGAACTATTTATTGTCGCATGTAGGTGTTGAAGATTCTGTTGTTTCAGTAATAGAGGAACAGGGTGATAATTACTTGGTGGGGTATTATGTATCTAAGGAAGAACTGTCGTCCTCAGACCTTAGAAGGCATTTGTTACTTCACTTGCCAAATTACATGATTCCATCGTATTACATACATCTTAATAATTTACCGTTGACCTCTAATGGTAAGGTCGACCGCAAGGCCCTTCCTGATCCTGTATTCACCGCGAGTGTTGATTATGTTGCACCTTCCAATAATATAGAGGAACAACTTGTGGGTATATGGAGCGATGTATTGAAGCTCGATAGGGGATCCATTGGTGTCACCCAAGGTTTTTTTGCTTTGGGAGGGAATTCTTTAAGTGCTATGGTTTTAGTTAATAAAATCAATAAAGAATTTGAAGTACTACTACCCTTGCGTGAGATATTCAGTCACCAGGACATTCGCAGTTTGGGCCAGTACCTGAGCGGTTCCGAAAGATCTCTTTATCGGTCTATACCCGTGGCACCTGAGAAGGGTCATTACGCGCTTT
>NZ_JBLFEP010000018.1:0-1970 GCF_047345415.1 Maribacter corallii | reverse complement strand
GCAATGGAGTCAGGGGATAGGTTGCATTTTAATTTGGAATATTCTACTGAATTGTTCAGACCTGATAGTATAGATAGGTTCATCGGTTATTTCCATCGAATAGTGGAGGAAGTGATTTCTGATAGAGAAAAGAGATTGTCCGAGATAGATATTTTATCCAAAAGTGAGCGTATCGAATTGTTGGATAAATTCAATGATACGAAGGTGGACTATCCAAAGGATAAGACTTTTATTTCCCTATTTGAAGAACAGGTATGTAAAACTCCAGATGCGATAAGCTCTTATGATCATGATGAGGAGCTTAGTTATGTAGGTCTTAATGATAGGGCCAATCAGTTATCGAATGCACTGCTTTCTAAGGGGCTTTCGGAAGAGATGCCCGTAGTGTTTCTTTGTAATCGTTCTGTAAATATGCTTGCAGGGCTTATAGGTGTTTTAAAGTCTGGGGGTGCTTATGTTCCGTTGTCGCCGGATTTTCCTTTAGCTAGGATTACCGAGGTATTTCACGATACCCGATCACAGTTTTTGGTAACCACATCGACCAGTATTAGTACTGATTTTCTTAGGTCCCTTTGTTCTGTACTGCCATGTTTACATATTATTTATCTGGATTCTATAGAGAATAAAAAAGAAATGACTTCTTTTCTAGAAAAGTCCTGGGCTTTGGAGAAAGACTCGAATCAGGGGGCTGTCAGCTTGATGGATCGTCAGGACTGGGAAGAATTACCGGTAACGAACCCATTGTTAAATTTAAAGCCGTCCAATTTGGCCTATATCCTCTATACTTCGGGATCTAGCGGTAGGCCTAAAGGTGTAATGATCGAACATGGGGGGATGCTAAATCATTTATTGGCAAAGCGCGATGCCCTAGATTTAAATGCCACTAGTGTAGTCTCCCAGAATGCATCGGAGACCTTTGATATTTCAATATGGCAGTTTTTATCGGGCTTGGTTGTCGGTGGAAAGACGGTTATTTACTCTAAAGACCAAGTATTGGAACCGGAAAGTCTACTAGATCAAATCGGTAAGGATGGTATTACCATTTTTGAAGTAGTACCCTCTTACCTATCGGTATTGATAGGGTATTTAGAGGATAGGGAAGTGAAAGATATCTTTCCAGATTTGACCTATTTATTGGTCACAGGGGAAACATTACAAAAATCACTTGTGAAGAGATGGTTTGATTTATACCCAGATATCAAAATGGTCAATGCATATGGTCCTACTGAGGCATCGGACGATATTACGCACTGTATATTGGAAGAAATACCGACAGGAGCAACAATCCCTATAGGGAAAGTCCTTCCAAACCTGAATATATATATTGTCGATGAGCATATGGGTTTGTGCCCTAGGGGAGTAAAGGGAGAAATAGTGGTTTCTGGGATAGGTGTTGGCAGGGGTTATCTGAACCAGCCAGAGAAGACATCATTGGTATTTATCAAAGATCCGTTTATTACCGCCAGCGAAGTTCGTATGTACCGCACAGGTGATGTAGGACGTTGGCTGCCAGATGGGAATATTGAATTTTTTGGAAGGAAGGACGGCCAGGTCAAAGTAAATGGTCATCGGATAGAGCTTGGTGAGATTGAGAATTGTTTATCCAAGAACTCAAAAATAAAAGAAGTGCTTGTTCTGTCAAGGGAAACGGACGGGGAGAAGTATTTGATTGGCTACTATGTTTCCGATGAAGAGCTGTCAACGGTAGAGTTGCGTAACCATATACTGGATAATCTGCCCAATTATATGCTACCTGCATACTTTGTTCACATGGAGGTGTTTCCCCTGACCCTTAATGGTAAAGTGGACCGCAAAAACCTACCAGATCCAGAGTTAACGTTAGGAGGGGATTATGAAGCTCCTTCAAATGAAATAGAAGAAAAGTTGATAGGGATATGGAGTGATCTTTTGAAACTGGATAAAGAAGTCATAGGGGTAAATACCAACTTCTTCGACCTTGGGGGTGACTC
>NZ_JBLFEP010000017.1:0-2761 GCF_047345415.1 Maribacter corallii | reverse complement strand
ATCAAGTTCCCGTGACGGGCAATGTTCCGTTAACGGGCATCCAGCATCATTTTTTCACGAGCGATTTAAAGGAGAAGGGACATTATAACCAGTCGGTGATGCTTGATTTTCCTGGTGGTATCAGTGTTGATGAAGTACGTATTTTGTTTACTGTACTTCAGAGCCACCATGATGCTTTGAGGATGGGTTACGGTGCATCTGGGATGGGAGTTGCCCAATATAACCATGGCCCTGAACTTGATGTAGCGGTCCCATACATGGATTTGTCCCATATGAAGCGTCCGCAAAGGCGTTTACTTTCTTTGTGCAATGAACTACAATCGGGGATTGATTTGGAGTCCCCCCCTCTTTTTAAGTTGGGCCTGTTCGATTTGAACTCGGGCAGTCGTTTGTTGATAGCAATCCACCACCTTGTGGTGGACGGTATATCTTGGCGTATCCTCTTTGAGGACATAGGAACATTATATGACCAATTAAAGGAAGGCGTTGCGCTAAAGTTACCGTTGAAGACGGATTCTTTCCAGTTGTGGTCCGAGAGACTCCAGAGCTACCCCGAAAGTGATATGTACCGTAAAGCTTCTGCCTATTGGTCGGTAGCACTTTCTGAGGATTATATGGAGATTCCACGGACCCATCCAAAAGGATCTAACAAGGTATCCGATGTATCTACTTTAGGTTTTCGGTTGAGCAAATCCCTGACGAAACAATTGCTGGGAGAGGTTCATTCGGCTTTCAATACACAGATCAACGACCTTTTACTTGCAGGTTTCCTTTTGAGCGTTAACAAGCATTATGGTGACGGTGGAGTAAGGATAGACCTTGAGGGGCACGGTCGCGAGGAGATAATCGAAGGTCTGGACGTTGGCCGTACGGTGGGATGGTTCACCAGTATCTATCCAGTAGTATTGGCACAATCAAATGAGGGCTTGTCCACTCTTATTAAATCTGTAAAAGAATCTCTTAGGCTGGTTCCCAATAATGGGGTCGATTATTTAATAGGGAAGTATTTGGCAGATGATGTAGCAATGGATTCGGAAGAAAGTTCACGTATAAGTTTCAACTACTTGGGACAGTTCGACAGTGATACTAAGGGGAAGGCTTTTTCCATAGCTAGCGAACCAACAGGAGATACTGTATCCTTGTCCGAAGATCGTGACTATGACTGGGATATCTCGGGTATGGTATCCTCTGGAAGGTTATGGATGGGGCTTTCCTATAGCACCTCACAATACGATAAAGAAGAAATGGAAGTTCTTATGGCGACTTATGAGAAGAGCCTTGTAGATCTTATAAATCATTGCAAAGATTACGGGAAGCAGGAGCTGACCCCCTCTGACCTTACTTATAAAGACCTGTCCATAGTGGAGCTGGAAGAGCTTCAGGGCCGTTATGAGGTAGAGGACATTTATTCTTTGTCGCCCATGCAGGAGGGCATGCTGTTTCATTCATTATTGGACGGGGAAGCGGACCACTACTTCAACCAGATGAACTATCGCTTGACTGGCTCCCTTGATATCGAGTTGATAAAAAATAGTTTCCAAGGACTGATCGACCGGTACGGTACGCTCAGGACCATCTTCCTTCATGAGGGATATGAGCGTTCTCTACAGCTGGTATTGAAGGAACGGGAGGGGTTCTTTGTATATGAAGATGTAAAGGAAGAAGTACTTGAGTTCGGTAGGGCTTCGACGGTAGGGAAATATAATCGTCTTGATAAGAACCGGAAGTTTGATTTAAGTGAAGATGTCCTTATGCGACTCCATGTCTACCTGACCGGGGATGGAGAGTACGAGTTTATTTGGAGTTTCCATCATATCCTTATGGACGGTTGGTGCATGAGCATTCTGGTCAATGAATTCAACGCGTTTTACCGTGGCCTTCTTGAAGGCAAAGTTGTCGAATTACCGGAGGTACGTCCCTACTCCCGTTATATCGAATGGTTGGAAGCTCGTGACAGATCGGTCTCCAAGGATTATTGGCGGGACTACCTATCGGGCTATGAGGGGCTGACGAGCATACCGAGGGATGGTTATGGGCCGGCCACCTTTGAACTGGCTACGCAGCAATTGTTGTTGGATGGGGAAAGGACGGGTTGCTTAAGAAAGGTTTCACAGAAGTACGGAGTTACGATCAATACCATACTCCAAAGTGCCTGGGGTATATTGTTGGGCAAGTATAACAATACGGGCGATGTGGTGTTCGGAGCGGTCGTTTCCGGTCGTCCCGCGACATTGGAGGGAGTGGAGACAATGATTGGCCTGTTCATCAATACTGTCCCTGTACGCATTGTATATGATGAAGGGGATACTGTTGCGGACCTATTGGCGGATGTCCAGGGTAAGGCGTTGGAAGGTGAGCCGTACCATTATGACCCTTTGATGGAAATCCAATCATCGAGTGGATTGGGCAAAGCTCTATTGGACCATATCCTTGTCTTTGAGAACTACCCCATAGCGAAAGAAATCGCAGGGAAGCGAAAAGGTAATGACGATTACGGCGTATCGGATATCCGTGCCTTCGAACAGACGAACTACGACTTGTCCGTGGTAATTGAGCCAGGGGACGAGGTATCGATCAGTTTCAATTACAACGCATCCAGGTTCTCAACAGGCACAATGGAACGGGTCTCGCGGCATCTCTCGATGATAATCGATCAGATGGGGGAGGTAGTTGAAATCCCGATTAAGGATATTTCGATTCTTTCGGATGTTGAGCGCGATGAGCTTTTGCACGCTTACAATGATACGGCGGTGGCCTATCC
>NZ_JBLFEP010000016.1:0-2873 GCF_047345415.1 Maribacter corallii | reverse complement strand
CCTTCAATTCGATAAGTCGGGGCAGGTTGTACGCCAACGAGGACCTGTCCATCTCATAGAGAAAGTACAATCGCCTTTGGGCGGCCGATAGATCGTAATAATCTCTTGAAGGGGCCTTTTGAATATTTTTTCTTGTTAAACAATTTTCCTCAAGATATTCTAACAATTTTTTTTTATTAACTCTAATTCTTTCAATCAGGTCCAATACTTCAAGTCCTTCTGGTATATTCAATTCAATTTTACCATCAATAACTGTAATATCAATATTGTTATTCCTTAATTCTAGTAATAATGCTTCCATGAAGTATTCCATTTTCTATACTAAATGACAACTTTGTTTTTTGTAATTCCACTATAGTCTGGACCAGATTGAGCCCAGAGGTTTGCCTCTATATACTTAGCTTGTCCAGAAATAGTGTTTTTACGGAAAATTTCTTTTAAGGATATCCTAACTTTAAATATTTTCCAGATTTCATTAGATAGAACAATAGTATTCAAAGAATGACCCCCAAGACTAAAAAAGATTGAATGTATTCCAAAAGTATTTTTATCAAGACTCAATATATTGGACCAAATTTCTTGTAGCTTTTTTTCAGTTTCAGTTGTTGGGGAAACAAAATTCGTTCTTGCATTCAAAACATGGTTAGGTAATAATTTTCTGTCAATTTTACCATTAGACATAATTGGGATGCTTTCTAGCCAGATAAAATCTACCGGTACCATATGAATAGGTAATTTTTTCATTAAAAACTCAATCAGTTCAGCAACATTTAGTTCCTGTCTGGCTTGATAAAAAGCGACAAGTTTTTTTGAAGAGTTGATAGCAGAAATTACAACTGCACTTAATCCAACCAATTCATATTCATTTATACAGGCTTCGATTTCCCCTAATTCGATTCTATGTCCTCTTAATTTTACTTGCCGGTCTAGCCTTCCACAAAATTCAATATTACCGTCAGGTAAATACCTGCCAAGATCACCTGTACGGCGGAACAATTTACCCGCAATAGAAACGTAGTTAAGAGAAGATGTTTTATATTTCGTATTGGTGTAACCTGAAGCTAAACCATCACCATTAATAATGATTTCACCAATGAAACCTCTAACCTGTAATTCACCATATCTATTTAAAATTAGTATTTCCGTATTTGAAATTGGCTTTCCTATTGGAATAATTTTGGTCTCTAATTCAGAGAATCCATCTTTTTCAAACGACTCAAGATCCACATTCTTATCAACTTCTAAGGGTAATTTATTTTCTTCATCGAAGAGTTCTTCTATAATTTCGAATTGATCGAGAATTACGCTTTCAAGGTCACTTTTAGTAGTTAGCGGATTAGAAAGTACAGTTCTAAATACAACGATATCAACATTGTTATGCTTCACAGTCGTCTTCGACACAAAAGTTTTACCCCTAAAAAATTGTTTTTGTTGAATTCTGCTATTTACTTCATTTATCTCTAATACTTCCTTTTCTTCATAAGCTTCAGTACAACGGTATTTAATTGGAATATACCTGTAATTCAAAATGTTGATATTAATAGAAATTAATTCTAGTCCTTTCGTTCTTCTAATTATTTCGGCAAGCATATTTGCTAAACCGATTCCTTTTTCCAATAAAAGTCCATATCCCTTTTTTCCGAAGATATTTAAAGCACCATGGAGGCAAAGAGATAATGCAGAACGAGAACCATCTGGTGTATAACGTCCAAAATCAAATGAATTTGCAGTCGCTTGATACCTGGCTAGTGTAGAATTATAGTTAAGATGATAAGGATTTTTAAAAAGGCAAACACTTATGCCTTGAGGTAAAAAAAGTTGCTTATGTCCACAAAAAGTAATGGTATCGGCCAACTCAATCCCTCTAATTAGCGGAGCATATTTATCAGAAAATTTTAATAATCCACCCCAAGCTGCATCAACGTGAAAATGAATGTTATTCTTTTTAGCAATCTCTCCCATTTCTCGTAATGGGTCAATCCGACCTGTTTCTGTGGCCCCTGCAATTCCAATCAGTGCTACAATCAATAGTTTTTGCTCTTTACAAAAATCAATCTTGTCCTGTAAGTCATCTAAATCAATAACACCTTCTGGTGTGTCATTTACATGAATTATATTCTTGGTGCCAAAACCTAAAAGAGAAGAAGCTTTATCAAACGAGTAGTGCAATAAACTGGTTCCTAATATAACTAAATCGTCATAACCCTTTGAATTTAGAATATGATATATACTCTCATTTATGTTGTTTTTTTCAAAAAGTAACTTATTCCTTGCATTTAGAAGGGCAGAAATATTGGCAGTACTACCTCCACTCGTTATTATTCCTAAATTAGAATTTAATTTTTGAATGTGTTCTTGATAAAAATTTTCGGGAAACGAATAAAATAACTGATGAAGCATTGCGATAGCCTCACGTTCCATAAAAGTAAGAGATTTAGATGTTTCAATTTTTACAAGATTTTGATTTAATTGAGATATTAATTTACTCATATCATGCACATAATCCGGTAAAACTGAGGTCATGTGTCCAATAAATTTAGGAGAAGCTGTGTTTATTGAATATGGCAATATATTTTTTTCAAAATTTGAATAGTATTCTTCGGTACTGGAAGGATATTCGGGAATCTGAGAGGTTTGAAACTTTTTCGTTAAATGGGCAATATCGACATCTGGTTTTGTTATTGAACTATTAAAATTATTCTTTTCGGTCTGATTTAATATATTCTCTTGTTTTGTAAAGTATCTTAATATATCCTCCACATAATACCTATCTACATTGTAATAGGTGGCATCGGCCCCTACTTCCGTAGAACCATAGATATTCACCAATTGAACTTTGCCCCATGCCTTGTAAAATTCCTTGGCCAATTGAA
>NZ_JBLFEP010000015.1:0-3272 GCF_047345415.1 Maribacter corallii | reverse complement strand
GTTCTTCGGATAACCGAACAAGACCAACTCGAATCAAAGGAGCATTGCCGAGATCAAAAGGACGTATAAATTCTTTGATCACAGAACCAACAACGGATTCGTTGGATTCGTAATGTTCTATTTTTAAGCTGTTACTCTTTTCTATGATTTGTACCAGTTCATCATTAATAAAATTAAAGTATGTACGTAACCCCTCATGTCGTTTTAATAACTTCTCAAACGTACCCCCCAAAAATTCTCTATCTAACACGCCTTTTATATCTACAACATATGGCAGATTGTAAGCAATTGAATTCCTGTCATATTCATAAATAAAATGAAGTCTTTGTTGTGAAGAAGATAGCTTATATTGAGTCTTTAGCTCTGTAGTAGGTATTGCCGAAAAGTCGCTGTTTCCACTGAAATTTTTATAAAAGTTCAAGATTTCATTTTTTCTAGACTTAATTTCCGATATCAATTGCTTAGTTAATAATTCTTCCCTCGCTTTTACTTTAAGTTCATCACCCTCCTTTATCGAAATAAAGATACCTTGCTCACCCAGTATTTTTATATATTTTTCTATTCTCATTGGTTCTAGAATTATTGATTTATGTACATTATAAATTTCCTTATGGAAGGATTCGCCTAAAACCCGATATCGCAGGGCTTAGTCAAAGGAAGGCACGTTATGATTTAGTAGTATTGTTTTCACTGTGACAAACTTATTTACAATGAAATTATCCAGACTTCTTCTTTGAGGTTTTAATATAAAGATGCATAATCCTTAAATCAAGCAGCCTAGGTGTAAAAGAGTTAGAATTGCAGTCATAGAAATAGACTATGTTACCAGCCATGTAGCGCGATTTGTCAAATTTTAAATTTGTTGAACCGCAATTCCAAAACTAAAAAGCATTAATTAAGGTAATGGGTACAGTTAAATGATAGTAGTTGTAAAATAAAGAAATCTAAATATTTATTTGTTATCAAAAATTTGCAACTGAAATACGCAAGTAGTTTTTTGATAAGGTAAATCCTTAATTACCAATATTTCTACTTTTCAACAATTAATTCTACTGTATATTTCTTATTTCAATCGATAAAAAACTAATTGTAAATTCAATATTTCGTCAGGCAACATTAAGAAGAGTAAAGCATATATTTTGTTTAATCAAGCTCTCAAGTTTAATTCTTTATCATAGAAAAGTTCCTTTTCCCCAAAGAGCCTTTCTGCTGTAATGCCACTTGCTGAACATTCTTCAAGAAGTTTATTTGATTCTAAAATAGGAATGGATTCTTCTGTATACTCTTTTGAGCTAATGAATTTAATCCATGGCTCTTGTCCCATTGCATAAATATATAATTCCTTAGGTTTAAAAATATCAACTAATTCCTTAGCTTGAGTATAATTAGATCCTGAAAGACACCTGGAATTATCCTTATCCCGATCTAAACCATTATTCAACAAGGGACCGTATAACCAACTCAACGGAGCACCCTCGCACTCCATTCCTAAGAAGACCACATTAACTTCGCCTATTTCCTTTTCAACATGGTGATACAAGGCAGGTTCAATATTACAAGAATCCGCTAAAAACATAAGACTGAAATTTTCAATACGTACATGATGACAAATTTTAGATGTTATATCCAAATCGCTATGTTCTCCTATAAATGGTATACCTGTAATAATACAATCTTCAAATTCTAAGGACTCCATATCATCAATTTCAATGATATTCTTAAACCCGATAGCTTTGAACATTAAATCTAAGCTAGGATCTTGTAGTTGTCCGGCCTTTGTTTTAGGAATAACCAAATTCTTGATTTTATGTCTCAAAGGGAGTAATGTTTCCAAGAGTACATGGTCTTGGTGATTATGCGTTATTAAAACATAGTCTAGGGTATCTGGCATGTCAACATCTGAAAATCTGGACACATCTGATTGATAACCATAATAACTTATGATAGGATCAACTAGAATATTAAATCTTGATGTTTCGAGTAAAATACAGGCATGGCCAAAATATCTCATTCTTATTTTATCTCCTTTATAAGTTTCATATGTTCTAGGAGGTTCTCGTGTAAATAATTTTTCAATAAACTGAGAATTTTTATTAATATTTAGTATGTCTTTTATTTGTTCAATTGAAAATGGTTTGTTCTTCATCATACTAATCTTATCGATAGCCTCACTTTTAAATGGAATTTTTAAATGTAAAATATTTGATGAATTTAATCTAGGCGTACTTAGGCAAAACGGTCTCTGGTCGTTATCTGTGACCCATAATGCAATGCTTTGAGATGTTATATCATAGTATTCACTTTTATATAAAAGTGATTCAAATAATCTAAAACTTGGGTTATTATGTAAGTCATATACGAGTTCAACATAACCTTTCAGAATGGGCGGAATTCTTTCATATAATGGCTCCATAGAATATCCTTTAGCCTCATTCAGCAGTAAGTTATCTAAGTCCAAAATAGCCTTTGAAAATAGAATTACTTTTTCTCTTTCTCTGAGAGTATTCTCGAGCAATTTGCTTACCTCTTGGCTTCTATCTGTTTCATAATCCATAAAAGGACCACCTAACAACCTAGGGTTTTTCACAGCTTCTGCATGTAATTCTGGAGTGGATATGTACGAGTTCATTATCTTAATATGCCTATTAATCATATTTAAACCATAAGTTACGGGAGATATAAGATGTGACCAGGCATACCAATGGTCAATCAAAGGTTCAATTACTACATTTGACTTCAAAAAATATTCTCGCGATTTCATGAAAACTTATATTAATCTTCTATTCTATATTTTTTTATATTGAAACTTCATTTAAATCCATATCATCCCCTTTGTAGTTCTTAATCTTGTCCATTGCGTCTATGATTTCTGCTTGTTTCTTTATGGATGATTTATCAAACATTTCTATTATCGGTATTTGAACATTGAACTTTTTAAAAATAAGATTTGATAATACAAGTAAATTCAATGAATCACCCCCGTATTCAAAAAAGGTTCTAGTTGTACTAATAATTGTTTTATCCATTGATAATAAATCTTTCCAAATATCTATCAATTGCTTTTCAATCTCATTGGTTGGCCCTACATAATCATCACTTGTAGTGAGCTCCGGGTCGGGAAGGGCCCTGCGGTCGATCTTGCCGTTAGAGGTCAACGGAAATGAATCCATCTGCACATAGTATTTGGGAAGCATATATTCCGGGAGATAAAGCGATAGATGTTCTTCCAAATCGGACGGGAACAGCTCTTGCTCAGACACATAATATCCTAC
>NZ_JBLFEP010000014.1:0-3864 GCF_047345415.1 Maribacter corallii | reverse complement strand
CGCTTGGAAAACCTCGTCAGTCCTTCTACTCTTGACTTCGACAATTTCTTGAGCGAAAATGCCAAATGGTATTAGAAAGATTAAAAAGGAAAGGATTTTTCTCATAAATTAACTACAACGGTTCGGCTATGGCAAGTAGGGCAGGCAAGGAAACTTTTCGTTTCCGTCTGGTCTGCGAGCCAGAGCTTTTTGTTTTGTAATTATTTTTTCTTTTTTAATTGCCAAATCCAAAAGATTTGGCGGACTTAGTAAATAAACCCAAGCCTTTAAATATAGCACTTTATGCCCTATTTGCTATAGCCATTGTTGCCAGCAGTTTTTATTTTTTCGGTAAATACAATTTCATATTCTGAATTTCCAGCTCGTCCAAGTGTCCCATTTTACTTTCGTCTTTAGTTATTAAGTGTAAATGAATATTTGAGTCGTGATGTGTGAAAACTCCCTTGTGTTCTGTAGAGAAAAATCCAATTATCGTTGCATCTTCATCTTTCAGTTCGTAATTGGTTTGTCCTTGATGAGCTTCTTTTGGTGATGAAACTTTTGTTCCTTTCGGTAAATTTTGAATATGAATAATTGCTTTTGAAATTTTCCCTGTTAATTTGAAGGCAAAAGGTCTTTTAAATTCAGTCGTCTTTTCGTCTACTAATTTTTCAATGTCTTTGATTGACTTAATATTTGAGGCTAATTCTATTTCGTTCCATTCAGTTACGTTAGCATAAACTAAAAAAGGTGCTCCGACTTCAAAAGTTTTTTCAACTGTCATAGTTGAATCAGATGTGACTTTTGAAACATAACTTTGTCCATTATTGATAAGTAATTCTCCAGTTAGATAACTTTCTGGTCCAAGTCCATAAAGACCTTTTTTGTTAGAAATTGTATCGAGCCTGATACTTCCACCTAATTCCCCTTTCCACATAACATTTTTCATTGCACCTACAATATTAATGTCGGGATAGGTTTCATTCGAGTTGTTTTTCTTTTGGTCAGAATTGCAACCAAATATTCCGATTGTTAAAATTCCAACGATGAATTTTTTTATCATAGATTTCGGGTCTCTTAAATTGCTGGCAACGGTCTCGGCTATGAGTAGTTGCGTGGGTTAGCACTTAACTTTGCAAGCCTGCCTGCCGGCAGGCAGGTACACACCAAGTTGAAAATTCCGCAGGAATTTCCAAAGTAGGCGAGAACAAGCAATTACTTATAGCCATTGTTAGCAGCAGTTTTTATGTATTCATCTGCAAATTTATATGTTTCTTCAATAAGTATTTTTCGTGTATCAGAAGATGAGGAATTCAGAAATATAGCTATGGTTAGTGGTCTATCTAATTCTTTTATTACTATAGTTCTTGCTCCAATCCAACTTCCAGAATGTAAAGCAAAATCCTTCGTCAAAAACCATCCTGCTCCATATTTTTCTTCTGCATTATTCAAAAAATTTAAGCCATAAGTGTCGTTTATCGCCATAGAGCTAGGTCTAAATACTAGCTCGTGCATTTTTTTAGACACAATGGATTGCTCTTGTAAGGCATTGTTATAAGCATGGAAATCTTTAATACTGGTATAAACTGCTCCGTCACCCAACATTCCATTCATATAATTGCCATCGGCTTTTACCCACATATTTAAACTGTCCTTTTCGTAACAGAAAGCTCTTTCTTTAATTTCAATAGGATTTGCAAGACTGTAATAATTTGTTTCTTGCATATTGGCTTTATCAAAAACGTTTTTCTTGGCGTAGCTAGCAAATTCTTCTCCTGAAACTTTTTCTGCCAATAAGGCTAAAACTATATATCCAGTATTAGAATACTTCCATTTTGTTCCAGGTTTAAAAATTGGTCTAGGGTGAGTGGCTAGCCATTCTAAAATATCTTGATTTACAACTATTCTATTTTTATCCCAATTTTTATCGAAATTATCATAATAGTCTGCAATACCAGATGTATGGTTTATTAGTTGCTTTACAGTAATATCCTTGAAAACAGGATAATCCCAAAACTTGGTTATAGAATCATTCAAGGAAAACAAGCCATCGTCCACAAGACTTAAAACACATAGAGCAGTAAATTGCTTGCTCACAGAGCCCATTCTCATATTAGTATTAATGGTAATTGGCGTTTTAGTTTCTAAATCTCTTAAACCATAGCCTTTTCCGATAATCATTTTTTGGTCATAAGAAATTAGTACTGCAGCACCAGGTTCATTTATTCCGATTTTAGAATTGAAAAGCGAATCTATTTTCACCTCCAGTTCTTTTAAATTTGTTGAGCTTGTTTCCGCTTTATTATCATTCGAATTCTTGCAGGAAATTATAAGGAAGGCAAATGCTATTATTAAAATTTGGTTTTTCATTGAGTTGGTTTAAATTACTGCTAACGGTTGAGCTATGAACAGTACAGGAGCAAACTGGCGTTTGCTTTCCGCCATGCACTTAGCGAAATCTTTTGGTTTTGATTTATTTTTTCCTGTCCAGAGCAAAATCCAAAAGATTTTGCGGACTTCATAAAAATACGCAAACGCTGCGATTAAGACCTAAGTCCCGTATTGTTTATAGGTTTTGTTAGGCAACGTATTTTATTTTTTCAAGTTGCCATTTTATTTCATTTTGCAAATCCTGATGATTTTCAATTTCCGATTCCGAAAGTTTTGGATAATTCTCGCAAGCCTTAAAATAAGTAGAATCGTAGCTTAAACTCCCAATATCCAAAATCCGTTCAGTTTTGTTGTCCAGAATAAAACTCAAAGCTTCACTTATCGCCGCAGCGGAGTTTAAGGCTAAAGAACCGCTAACTTGTCCGAAATCCTCTGTGTTAGGTGTATTTTTTACAATTTCGGATATTTGATTTTCAATAATTTTTACATTAGTGTCAAGTCCATTTGCGTTTTGCTTGCATAAAACTAGTCCATTTGTCATAGAGTTTAGGTCGCCCCATTTGAATTCTTTATGGAAAGTATCATAGTCAGGTAAGAGTTTTTCACAAACTTCAATTGCAAATCGCGTTTGTTGATTGGAAGAAGTTGCCTTTAAATTTTCAGTTAATTTTTCATGGTATTCAGTCCAATTCATATTTTTTACACAAGCTTTAATCTTATTATTCCTATTCCTCTCGGTTGTTCTTTCATAGTTGCATCTATATACCAACCGTTTCCTTGTTTGTCAACTATCAGATGTTTAAAAACCAATAATTTTAGTTGCTTTAGAGTGTTGAATATTTCCTCCAGCGTTATTGTTCTTTTCTCAATCCTAGGTCTTTGTTGTTCGTGCAGTATACTGCCAAGTTTTCCATGAATAATCTTGAATTTTTCGTAGTCACATATAGGAAATGTAATGTGCGGAATAGAAACTTCTAGATTCTCTTTGATAGGATATTCAAATTTTGGGTCAGTAGGTCTTGGCCAACTAAAATCTTGGTTAATTGAAGCAATAATTTTTAATGGGTTATTTTCAGTTCTTTTGCTTTTTCCAATTGGTTGAGTTGAGCTTTGATGAAAAGTACTTACCATAAAGGCAATCAATTCCATTATTAATCGACATTGAAGCGCGAAGAACTCTTCATTAAGTTCTCTATACCCAAAGTCAATCAGCTGATTTCTTTCAAAAACTTCAATACGTTCTTTAATCGAAAGCACATATCCTCTATAAGTGTCAGCCATATAACCTGGCACATCCTCATGAGGGATTTCTTTTGGGTCAATTAACCCATCTCTGAGTTTTTTGGTCATAGGGTTATTGATATGTTGCCTAACGGCTGGGCTAAGGTTCGTTGCTGTGATTCGTCCGAAGGACAATCCAGCCGAACCTAAAGATAGCTTATTGCGCGTGATTTCCGTTTAGGAAATCCGCAAGTAATGAATTTTAGCCATTGT
>NZ_JBLFEP010000013.1:0-5378 GCF_047345415.1 Maribacter corallii | reverse complement strand
ATATAACTCAGCTCAGAGGAAAGGTAACTCACAGCTACATTATCAGGAGCCTTCTCGACCTGGTCCTCGAAAAGGTCGATGACCGTCCTGTCCAAAGGATAGGCCACCGCCGTATCATTGTAAACGTGCAAAAGCTCATCGCGCTCAACATCCGAAAGAATTATATCCTTACTTAAACGATCCTCAGAGTGATTCACGAATTGATTTAGAGTACTTTCAAAATATTTAAAAATTTTATATATCATTCCCTCATCGAGAATTGTGGTCGAATACTCCATTACAACCGTAAATGTGTCCATTGTTGTCTTTACATGAAAATCAAACAAAGTATTTTGATTCACATCATTGCCATCATGCCAAAATCCTGGATTTTCTTGAGAGACATTGGCAGGTGAGATTAAGTCTCCTATTACCCAAAAATCTATATAGTTAAAAGCAAGGTCAAATACGGGGTTGACCCATTCTTCAGAAGGTTCCTCAGTTATTGATTCCAAAATTTTATAGAATGGCATTCTTTCATGAGACTTTAGCTTCTTATTTTTTTTACCCATAGTTTGGATAAAATCACTCCAGCTTCCTTCTGAAGGTATATTCACGCGAAAGGGGATTTGGTTAATAAAACATCCCAAAATTTTCTCGCCATCTTTTGTTAGGGGTCTATTGTTTGTGGAGTAACCCACGACAAAATCATCAATATGAGCCAACATGCTCATTGTAAACGCGAAAGCCGAAAAACATAGATCCTTTATTGTAGTATCCAATTTAGTTGCCAACAACTTCAAATCGATTTTTAACTTGGGGTCCATTGGAAAATACTTTGTTATGAATCGATGCTCTTGGGAAATTTTAAAAAAAGGAAAACGGTTGTAACCATCCAATTCATTTTGCCAATAGTCTAAACTCAAAATTTGATTTGAATCAACTATTTCACCAAGAATATGATTCTCATATGTGCATTCCAGTCTTTCAGGAACAAAATCAATATCTTCTAGTAATTTTAGATAGATATTGTTCAGTTCAGTTAAAAAAGAGTGTAAACTCCATCCATCAAATACAGAATGATGCATATCAAAAAGCAAATAGTGAAAATCGTCGGATATTTTTAAGAAAGTCATCCACCATAATAGCTCTCCCGATTTACCGGATGCCCTTAATCTCCCAGAATTTATCTTTTCTTGCCAAATTTGCTCCTGCTCTACATGAGAATAACTGGTTAAATCGAGATACTCTATTTCAGGTTCAATCTTTTTTAATATAATATGAGCGAAATTATCAAGGTCATAAACTTTTCTCAAAGTATCATGTTTATCAGTCATCAATTCCAGCGCTTTATAGAATGTATTGATATCAAAATTAGCATATGGGATATTATAGAAGTTTTGCTCATGATATAGGATGTTATCAAAAGAGCTCTCATTTTCTCCTTTAAGCATAGTATAAAAAATCATACCCTTTTCAATTCCACTCATAGGGAATACTTCTTGGTATTGAGAATGAAAATCATTATTATCTTTATAGACTTTCTGAAACTGCCGAATTTCCTCTTCAGCATTCAAGTACAACTTTACTTCCTTGTGTTGATTTTTAATGAGTAAACCACCAATTGATTTTATTGTTTTGAAATTATATAAATCAGCTAGTTCCAACGTACAACCTAACTGTTCGTTAATTTCATAAATCAGTTTTATGGCTTTGATAGAGTCTCCTCCCAGACCAAAATAATCATCTGTAATACCCAAATGGGAAATATTTAATACGCTACTCCATATCTTTATTAGTTTGTATTCCAAATCATTTGTTGGAGCTATGCCGTTTAACTCAAATTCGATTTCCGATTCAGATAAAAGTTTTCTATCTAACTTACCATTTGAGGTAAGCGGCATTTTTTCTTTATGAAGATAATAGGCTGGTAACATATAACTCGGAAGATTCAAACTTAAACAGTTACTAAACTCTTCTCTTTCTATTTTATTTTCAGATACGTAATGTGCTACCAAAGTCTTTCCCTGGTGGACGGTTACTGCGGCTTCTTTTATTGAGTTTATTTGTCGCAGCTCATATTCTATCTCCCCCAGCTCAATTCGATTACCGTTGATTTTTACCTGAGTGTCTACTCGTCCGTGATACTTAAGATTCCCATCTGGAAGCCAACAAGCCAAATCGCCGGTTTTATAAAATAGACTTTGTTCATCAACTAGATTTGAAACGAAACTGTTATTTGTCAGATTCGGTTTATTCAAATAACCTCTAGATAAACCCACCCCTGTAATATATAGTTCTCCTATGGCACCGATAGGTAAAGGATATCCATTTTCATCTAGAACATACAACTGAGTGTTATGTATAGGTCGACCAATTGGAATGGATTCATATATTTTTGAAAAATCACACTCATAATAAGATACATCAACTGTTGCCTCGGTAGGGCCATATAGATTTATTAACCTTGTATTATTTTGCGCATATAGTATTTTTTTATGGCTATTTACATGTTTAACTTGCAAAGCTTCACCGCTAGCAAAAATTTTATTCAGTGTTTTTACTTGATGATAATCGTCCCCAACATAATCTAAAAAAACACTCAACATTGATGGCACGAAATGAATTGTTGTAATCTTATGTTTTTCGATAGCTTGAATAATCTTCTTTGGATTTGTTTCTTGTTTCGGAGGTAAGATATAAAGACTTGCTCCGGTAAATGACCACCAAAATAACTCCCATATTGAAACATCAAAGGCTAAGGGTGTTTTTTGCAAAAGAACATCTCTCTCGCTCAAAGGATATTCATGCTGCATCCATAAAAGCCTGTTGACTACAGAATGATGTTCAATCATTACTCCTTTTGGATGGCCTGTAGATCCGGAAGTATATATAACATACGCTAGGTCATTTCCTTTTGGTCCCCTGAGGTTTTTTTCAAATGTCTGTACCTGGATTTTTTCTAATATTAAATTTAAATCTAGTAACCCCGATTCCATCTTAATTCCCAAATCATCAATATAATCCGTACGTGTTATAAGCCATTTTAATCCAGCATCCGAAATTATTGAATTCAGTCGCGCTGAGGGGTTGGTTGTCGATAGAGGCACATATACAGCACCCGATTTTAGTATTCCGTATATACAGGGTATTAATTCCTCTTCCCTATCAAGTAAAAGTCCAACAAAATCTCCTGGTTTAACCCCTACTGTATGCTGAAGATAAATAGCCAGTTGATCAGATTTCTTATTCAGTTCTTCATATGTTGTTTTATTATTACCATTTACTATCGCAACATTTGTTGGAGTTTTTTCAACTTGTTCTTCAAACAAATCAATAATGGTCTTATTTTTTGGATAGCTGAACTGAGTATTATTAAAATTGAAAAGAATTTGATTCTTTTCATCTTTTGCTAATAAATCAAAGTCGGATAGCTTTATTTCATAATCTAGAATTACTTGCGACACTATTTTAAGAAAGCTATTACTATATCGCTCAATTGTGTCTTTATTGAATAAATTTGAGTTAAAAATAAAAGTTAAAAAAATCTGCCCATCTGATTCAAAAGAGGCTAATTCTAGGTCAAATTTTGTTTTTGTTAAGCCTTCACCATAAGGCTTGAACGTCATTTCCGGAATTTTTAACTCATTTTGATCATAGTTACTATGAGTGAAAAAAACATCAAAAAGTGGATTTCGGTTAGGTTCTCTTTCTATTTTTAGGTCATTAATCAAATTCTCAAATTGGTACATTTCGTTATCGAAACATTGCGCTACACTTATCTTTACATTTTCTAAGAACCCTTTGAAACTATATTCTACTTTAGGAAAATTTCTCAATGGAATGGTATTAACAAACATCCCAAAAGATTTTTCTAATTCTTCATTCGCTCTTCCGGTTGAAGCAGTTCCAATAATGATATCGTACTGATTACTATATTTACTAAGTACAATGTAAAAAATAGACAACAATGTTGTAAATTGAGTAGTTGACAAATCCTTAATTACCCTTTTTAATGCTGCTGTCTTTTTTCTATCTATGATTATATTTACGTGATCAGCGGTAGGTTTTTTTGCAAAATATCGAGCTCGATCAACTGGTAATTTGAGGGTAGTTGCTTTTTCTTTAAACGTGTTTTGCCAAAATTTTTTTTGATTTGCAACAATGTTTTTATATTCTGTACTCTGCTGCCATTCGGAATAGTCTCTATATTGAAGTTTAGGTTTTGGCAACTCTTCATTGTTGTATAGTTGAGTAAACTCTTTTATTAAAAGAGTGTTAGTTACACCATCAGTAATAATGTGATGAATGTCGAATATTAATAAATAGTCATTTGGTGCCAATTGAAACAACCCAATCCGGAATAGAGGGGCTTGACTTAATTCAAAGGGCTTGATAAATGAGCTTACCAAAGAGTTTATTGATTTTTTTGTTTTTTTAAGTTTTATTTTGAACTCAACAGTAGGATGAATTTTTTGAAAAACCTCTCCTCTAATCAACTTAAATGATGTTCTTAAGATTTCATGACGTTCTATAATTTTTTTGAATGTATTTTCAAATTTTTCAAAGTTCAACATACCGTCAAGTTTTAATATGGTAGGTATATTATAAGCTACCGATTCTTGATTTAATGCTTTTTCAAAATATACCCGGCTTTGGGCAGAAGATAATTCGTAGTATTCTTTTATTTTGGATTCTGGAATTTGAATATCTGGATTCCTTTGCTGTGATTCTAAATACTTTATGATTTGATGTTTTCTTCGCTTTATTTCTTCAGTTAATTTAACATCAAGGAGTTCTTTTTCTCCAGATACAATTAATTCAGTATTATCAACTGCTATTGAAATATTTTTATTTCTTCGCAGATTATATAAAAACCTAGATATATCTTCCATGGATATTATAATTAATGTTATAGTGATGATTTGTTACGATTGTTAAAAGAGGAACCTGATAACAGTTTTTGTGATTACCGCTAATGGATATTTTTTTATTACAGTTTAATCTTAACCAACTTGGTAAGGTTTTTTTTAGATATTTCTACTTGCTTAATTATTAATATATGTTCAGCTAGGCTTCTGAATTCGCCCTTCTCATAAAAATGGGAAAGCTTCAAGTGAATATTAAAATGTCGATTAATTTTACTTATTAGTTTCGCGGCTTTTATTGAATCCCCTCCCAGTTTGAAAAAATTAGCGTTTATGCTAATAGCTTTAGCATCAATTTTAAGCACATCACTCCAGACATCTATCAATTGCTTTTCAATCTCATTGGTTGGCCCTACATAATCATCACTTGTAGTGAGCTCCGGGTCGGGAAGGGCCCTGCGGTCGATCTTGCCGTTAGGGGTCAACGGAAATGAATCCATCTGCACATAGTATTTGGGAAGCATATATTCC
>NZ_JBLFEP010000012.1:0-5526 GCF_047345415.1 Maribacter corallii | reverse complement strand
AAAAAAAAGGTCCGAACATCTATTGATGCACGGACCTTTCGAGCAAGGCGGCGACCTACTCTCCCACTTGGTATAGCAGTACCATCGGCGCTGACGGTCTTAACTTCCCTGTTCGGAATGGTAAGGGGTGTGCCCCGTCGCCATGGCCACCTAAATCTTGAATATCTTCTTCGGTCGCTGAGCGTTGCCGAAGTGACATAATAATGGGACAGTTTCGAATAATGTTTTTTCAGTGGTGGATAGACCACGTATTTTTCAAGCAAAGGGTATGGAACATCATCGTACGGTAAGCGATAAAGGTCCGTCCGGCCCTCCCGAGGAAGGGCCGACGTATGTGCGCAAGCCTGACGGGCAATTAGTACCACTCGGCTACATGCGTTGCCGCACTTCCACCTATGGCCTATCGACGTGGTCATCTCCCACGGCCCTTTAAAGAAATCTCATCTCGTGGCCGGTTTCGCGCTTATATGCTTTCAGCGCTTATCCGATCCCGACATAGCTACCCGGCAATGCCCCTGGCGGGACAACCGGTGCACCAGCGGTCGGTCCGACCCGGTCCTCTCGTACTAGGGTCAGCTCCACTCAGATTTCTAACGCCCGCAGTAGATAGAGACCGAACTGTCTCACGACGTTCTGAACCCAGCTCGCGTGCCACTTTAATGGGCGAACAGCCCAACCCTTGGGACCTTCTCCAGCCCCAGGATGTGACGAGCCGACATCGAGGTGCCAAACCCCCCCGTCGATGTGAGCTCTTGGGGGAGATCAGCCTGTTATCCCCGGCGTACCTTTTATCCTTTGAGCGATGGCCCTTCCATGCGGAACCACCGGATCACTATGCTCTTGTTTCCAACCTGATCGACCTGTATGTCTCCCAGTCAAGCGCCCTTGTGCCATTGCACTCTACACACGATTGCCAACCGTATTGAGGGCACCTTTAGAAGCCTCCGTTACTCTTTTGGAGGCGACCACCCCAGTCAAACTACCCACCACGCACTGTTCCCTTAAAAAAGGGTTAGGCCCCGATCAAACAAAGGCTGGTATTTCAACAACGGATCCACGACGCCTGGCGACGCCACTTCAAATCCTCCCAGCTATCCTACACATTGTTTGACCAAGGTCAATACGAAGCTATAGTAAAGGTGCACGGGGTCTTTTCGTCCCACTGCGGGTAACCGGCATCTTCACCGATACTACAATTTCACCGAGCTCATGGCCGAGACAGTGTCCAGATCGTTGCACCATTCGTGCAGGTCGGAACTTACCCGACAAGGAATTTCGCTACCTTAGGACCGTTATAGTTACGGCCGCCGTTTACCGGGGCTTCAGTTCAACGCTTCGCCGAAGCTTACGTCTCCCCTTAACCTTCCGGCACCGGGCAGGTGTCAGGCCCTATACATCATCTCTCGATTTAGCAGAGCCCTGTGTTTTTGATAAACAGTCGCCTGGACCTCTTCACTGCGGCCCCCCATAAGGGGGGCGACCCTTCTCCCGAAGTTACGGGTCTATTTTGCCTAGTTCCTTAGCCATGAATCTCTCGAGCGCCTTAGAATACTCATCCCGACCACCTGTGTCGGTTTACGGTACGGGCCGCCTCGCTTGCTTTTCTTGGAAGTCGATACGCTGGATTATCACCTTGGCCGTGGCCTCGGTGTACTATCGGGGCGTTACCGCTCCCTTCAACGTGCAATTCCGTCTGCACGCACCAACCTCTCGCCTCCGTCGCTTTTAGCGCGGGCGGGTACGGGAATATTAACCCGTTGTCCATCCACTTCCCCCTTCGGGTCCGCGTTAGGTCCCGACTGACCCCCAGCTGATTAGCATAGCTGGGGAAACCTTGGTCTTTCGGCGTGCGGGTTTCTCGCCCGCATTATCGTTACTTATGCCTACATTTTCGTTCGTGCACGCTCCAGGACCCCTCGCAGGTGTCCCTTCGACGCAGGCACGATGCTCCCCTACCCCTCTGATAAATCAGAAGCCATGGCTTCGGTAATATGCTTATGCCCGATCATTATCCATGCGGAACCGCTCGACCAGTGAGCTGTTACGCACTCTTTAAATGAATGGCTGCTTCCAAGCCAACATCCTGGCTGTCAATGCAGTTCCACCGCGTTTTGTCAACTTAGCATATATTTGGGGACCTTAGCCGATGGTCCGGGTTCTTTCCCTCTCGGACATGGACCTTAGCACCCATGCCCTCACTGCGTTACATCATTTCATAGCATTCGGAGTTTGTCAGGAATTGGTAGGCGGTGAAGCCCCCGCATCCAATCAGTAGCTCTACCTCTATGAAACTAATAACACGCTGCACCTAAATGCATTTCGGGGAGTACGAGCTATTTCCGAGCTTGATTGGCCTTTCACCCCTACCCACAGGTCATCCCAAGACTTTTCAACGTCAACGGGTTCGGTCCTCCACAGTGTGTTACCACTGCTTCAACCTGCCCATGGGTAGATCGCACGGTTTCGCGTCTACTACTACTGACTCAAGCGCCCTGTTAAGACTCGCTTTCGCTACGGCTCCGCCCCTGAAGGGCTTAACCTTGCCAGTAAAAGTAACTCGTAGGCTCATTATGCAAAAGGCACGCCGTCACCCATATGGGCTCCGACCGCTTGTAAGCGTATGGTTTCAGGATCTTTTTCACTCCGTTATTCACGGTTCTTTTCACCTTTCCCTCACGGTACTGGTTCACTATCGGTCTCTCAGGAGTATTTAGTCTTGGCGGATGGTCCCGCCGGATTCACACAGGGTTTCACGTGCCCCGCGCTACTCAGGATACCGCTATCTAAAAGGTCTTTACCTGTACCGGGCTATCACCGTCTATGGCCAAGATTTCCAACTTGTTCCAGTTCATCACTTTTCGAATATCGCGGTCCTACAACCCCGCTATCGCCGAAACGACAACGGTTTGGACTAGTCCGAGTTCGCTCGCCGCTACTATCGGAATCACTTTTGTTTTCTCCTCCTCCGGCTACTTAGATGTTTCAGTTCACCGGGTTTGCCCCCTTGCGGGTACTATATCTTCAATATAGTGGGTTGCCCCATTCGGACATCCATGGATCATATCGTGTGTGCCGATCCCCATGGCTTTTCGCAGCTTATCACGTCCTTCATCGCCTCTGAGAGCCTAGGCATTCCCCATACGCCCTTTTCCAGCTTGTCGCCAAACCTTCAAATTCTTGCCGTATTCGATAATACTCTATACTCTTTACTTAAAAAATTCGTGTTCTATTTTACTAATAAAACTTTTATTCAAATCCCATAGCACCTATATAATATAGATACCATGGATCTGTCCCAATATGTCAATGAACCTTTTTACAGTGGACAATCAGCAATCAACAATACACAATCAATAATCGTTTATTGATCATTGTTATATCGACCATTGTAATCGTGGAGAATATCGGAGTCGAACCGATGACCTCCTGCGTGCAAGGCAGGCGCTCTAGCCAGCTGAGCTAATCCCCCAATTACTAGTAGTTAGCAATCAGTAGTCGGTAGTTAGTTCCTAACCACCACCCAACTTCTAGAATTTCCTATTCAATATTTCAATCAATGAACGTTTCGACGCCTTTCGGCGAAATGTAGTCCCGGGCAGACTCGAACTGCCGACCTCTACATTATCAGTGTAGCGCTCTAACCAGCTGAGCTACGGGACTGTCCCGGATGCCTTTCTTAAGGGCACCGTTCCTTTATATATCGTTATTGCAGAGACATTATATTGCGTTGTAACCCTTTTTGAACCCCTGATATCAAATCGGTCATACGGGACCGGATTCTCTTATGGCCGTCTTCTCTAGAAAGGAGGTGTTCCAGCCGCACCTTCCGGTACGGCTACCTTGTTACGACTTAGCCCTAGTTACCGATCTTGCCCTAGGCCGCTCCTTGCGGTGACGGACTTCAGGCACTCCCGGCTTCCATGGCTTGACGGGCGGTGTGTACAAGGCCCGGGAACGTATTCACCGGATCATGGCTGATATCCGATTACTAGCGATTCCAGCTTCACGGGGTCGAGTTGCAGACCCCGATCCGAACTGTGACCGGTTTTATAGATTCGCTCCGCCTTGCGACGTGGCTGCTCTCTGTACCGGCCATTGTAGCACGTGTGTGGCCCAGGACGTAAGGGCCGTGATGATTTGACGTCATCCCCACCTTCCTCGCGGTTTGCACCGGCAGTCCCGTTAGAGTCCCCATCATAACATGCTGGCAACTAACGGCAGGGGTTGCGCTCGTTATAGGACTTAACCTGACACCTCACGGCACGAGCTGACGACAACCATGCAGCACCTTGCAAAACGCCCGAAGGAAAGTCTATCTCTAGACCTGTCGTTATGCATTTAAGCCCTGGTAAGGTTCCTCGCGTATCATCGAATTAAACCACATGCTCCACCGCTTGTGCGGGCCCCCGTCAATTCCTTTGAGTTTCATTCTTGCGAACGTACTCCCCAGGTGGGATACTTATCACTTTCGCTTGGCCGCCCAGACCTCAAGGGCCCGGACAGCTAGTATCCATCGTTTACGGCGTGGACTACCAGGGTATCTAATCCTGTTCGCTCCCCACGCTTTCGTCCATCAGCGTCAGTATATGGTTAGTCACCTGCCTTCGCAATCGGTGTTCTATGTAATATCTATGCATTTCACCGCTACACTACATATTCCGGCAACTTCACCATAACTCAAGACCAGCAGTATCAAAGGCAGTTCTACAGTTGAGCTGCAGACTTTCACCACTGACTTACCGGCCCGCCTACGGACCCTTTAAACCCAATAATTCCGGATAACGCTCGGACCCTCCGTATTACCGCGGCTGCTGGCACGGAGTTAGCCGGTCCTTATTCTTACGGTACCGTCAAAAGGATACACGTATCCCTATTTCTTCCCGTATAAAAGCAGTTTACTACCCATAGGGCATTCTTCCTGCACGCGGCATGGCTGGATCAGGCTCCCGCCCATTGTCCAATATTCCTCACTGCTGCCTCCCGTAGGAGTCTGGTCCGTGTCTCAGTACCAGTGTGGGGGATCCCCCTCTCAGGGCCCCTACCCATCGTTGCCTTGGTAAGCCGTTACCTTACCAACAAGCTAATGGGACGCATGGCCATCTTTTACCGCCCGAAGGCTTTAACCGTCTTGCAATGCTACAAAAGGTACTACGGGGTATTAATCCAAGTTTCCCTGGGCTATCCCCCTGTAAAAGGTAGGTTCCATACGCGGTGCGCACCCGTGCGCCGGTCGTCAGCGAAGTGCAAGCACTCCCTGTTACCCCTCGACTTGCATGTGTTAGGCCTGCCGCTAGCGTTCATCCTGAGCCAGGATCAAACTCTTCATCGTTGTCTTATTTATATGTTAAGTCAACGACCAAAAAACGTCCCGGCCCCGTAATCTCGATTCAAATTCTTATGATTCAAAAAACTTACAGCCCACCCCTATTAATAAAAGTGGGCGCTGTCTCTACAATATGTCAAATGAACTTCCTTTTCTTGCCCGACATCACTGCCAAAGCGGGTGCAAATATAAGATGGTTTTTT
>NZ_JBLFEP010000011.1:0-5678 GCF_047345415.1 Maribacter corallii | reverse complement strand
GGATTATGAAGCTCCTTCAAATGAAATAGAAGAAAAGTTGATAGGGATATGGAGTGATCTTTTGAAACTGGATAAAGAAGTCATAGGGGTAAATACCAACTTCTTCGACCTTGGGGGTGACTCTATGAAAACTATGATATTAAGAGATCGAATAGATCAAAATTTTAACCGATCACTTTCAATAGCCATTTTATTTGATTTACCAACAATTGCATCATTAGCAAATATGTTAGCCTTGGAGAATAAAGAGGACTCTATTGAATCCCGAATGATTGAAGAAGTTGAATTGAGAGATAAAATGCTAAATATGATTAATATGAGTGATGAGTAAATTTTACACCCTTCTAAAATTGTTTGGAACTCCAAATAGTACGCTTAATCAAAAATTTACAAACCACACCATAATAAGGGTATAACGGTTAAAGTTTTCAAATTGTTCTTTAAATCCTTATGTGAAATTATATTGATTTGCGATAATGTCATCCTAAATTGCTTTAGAAGAGAAATTCTTCTATAGTTTGTCTTATAACTTCATAATCCTTCAGTTATAATATTTAAAGGTTCTAATCTCAATTTTGATATTGGTAGCTCTTGCTTAGAGCCAATAGATGGGTTAATAGGATATTTATTACAGAACGTTAAAACGGGATGAAGGTCCTTTAGAGTGATAAAATAGTATTTCAAAAACAAATATGATTAATAGATCAAGAGCTTGGAACTTGAAGATATTAATAAAGGATAGTCGGATGTTTTATGTTCAGATTAATTGTATTCATATACCGCTTTATACTGTAATCCATATTCCAACCATTGTTTTAAAATGGACAAAAGACCTCCTAAATAGGTGCGTAATGCAAAATTAGATATCCATAAATTTTGTTCTTACTTATTGCAAAATCAAGAAAGTATTATATAGTCTTAGTCAATTGATTTAATCAAGAGACCTAATAAGGATTATTTGGGAAACAGAGTCTTTGAAGCCCTAGTGTATTTTTTAATCCAATTAACAGGTTAATATATTCTATAGAAAACACAAATAAAATTTGTGAAATAACTAATTGTTATGAAAATAAATAACGCTGAATCTTTTACAGGGTTTGAGATAGCTATTGTTGGTCTTTCGGGAAGGTTTCCGGAGGCCGATAATGTGCAACAGTTTTGGAATAATATGGTCTGTGGTAAAAACTCTATTGGTGAGTTTAGTGAGGAAGAACTAATCAATGCTGGGGAAGATAGGAAATCAATTGAACATCCAAAGTACATAAGGTTTGGGTCATATTTGCGAAGTAAAGAATACTTTGATTCTGGGTTCTTCAATTACATACCAAACGAAGCAGAGCTGATGGATCCCCAAATGCGTTTGTTCCACCAGGTGTGCTGGCATGCCCTTGAGGACTCCGGTTACGGCAGGAGAAAGGCGGACGATAAAATCGGGCTTTTCGCTGGGAGTTCATCTGGATTAAGTTGGACTGTTCATGCTTTGCTAAAAAACGGAGAAAAAAGTTTGGTGGATGATATTACTACTCAATTGTTGAGTAGTGTTACCCACCTCAGTTCGATGATAGCTTATAAACTTAATCTGAATGGACCAGTTATGTTTTTGCAAACAGCTTGTTCTTCATCTTTATCGGCGATACACGAAGCTTGTAATAGTTTGTTACTTGGTGAATGTAAGATGGCTTTAGCAGGTGGCGTTACACTTAATAATTTTTCCAAGAGAGGATATCTTTATCAAAAAAATTCTATTCAATCCGGTGACGGCCATTGCCGCCCCTTTGATGCGGGAGCCAGTGGTACCATATTTGGCGAGGGAGCTGGTGTGGTTGTGCTAAAACGTTTGAAGGACGCGTTGGCTGACAAGGATACCATCCATGCGATTATAAAGGGGTCGGCAATTAACAATGATGGAAATAGCAAAATTGGCTATACAGCGCCAAGTGTTAAGGGACAGGTTGAAGTTATTACGAAAGCCCTAAAGATGTCAAAGATACCGGCTGAGAGCGTCGGTTACTTGGAGGCCCATGGTACCGGTACCGTGTTGGGGGACCCTATCGAGGTCGAGGCCTTGAATCGTTCCTATGGCCGATCGGAAGTTCCTTATTGCGCCTTGGGTTCTGTAAAGGCTAACATTGGTCATTTGGATACGGCTTCTGGGGTTGCGGGGCTTATCAAGGCGGTACTTGCCCTTAAGAACAAGAAGATCCCACCGAGCGTCAATTTCGAAAAGCCCAACCCGAAGATCGATTTCAATGGGTCCCCTTTCTATATCAACATGGAGTTAAGGGATTGGACCAGGGGTGATCACCCTTTGCGTGCAGGGGTTAGTTCCTTGGGGATAGGTGGTACCAATGTCCATGTGATTTTGGAGGAGGCCCCTATGCGGGAAGCCTCTTCTTCTGGCCGAGCATGTCAATTGCTGACCGTCTCGGGCAAAACACCGGTTGCGCTCAAGGGCAATGTGTCCAATTTGATGGAGCATCTATCGAATAACGAGGATATGAAGCTGTCGGATATCGCCTATACGCTCAATGCCCGCAGGGAACCTTTCGGTTATCGGAGTACGTTTGTTTGTAAAAGCCATGAAGAAGCTATCGGGTCGCTGTCTTCCTTTTCAGGGGACCATGTTCCCTTACCGGTGACCTCTCGCAGAAAGAGCGTGGTCTTTATGTTCCCCGGACAGGGCTCCCAGTACGTTAATATGTGTTTGGGGCTATTCGAGAAAGAGCAGGTGTTCAGGGAGCATATGGAGGAATGTTTTTCGATAGTGTCTAGTCAATCTGGCAAGGATATCAGATCTGTTGTTTTCTCAAAAGATGGAGGTAAGCTCAATGAAACGGAATATACGCAACCGGCGCTTTTCATGATAGAATATTCACTTGCCCGCTTGTTGATGAGCTGGGGGGTACGTCCCGATGTTATGATCGGCCATAGTCTGGGCGAATATGTGGCCGCTTGCCTGAGCGGCGTCTTCACTTTGGAGGATGCCTTGCGCCTTGTTGTAAAGAGAGGGGAACTGATGCAAAATATGGAGAAAGGGTCGATGTTGGGCATACTGGTCTCCGAGGGGGATCTGGGGCCATACCTTAAAAAGCATAAAGGGGTTTCATTGGCCACGGTGAACAGTCCCACCTCGTGTGTTGTTTCAGGGTTAGATGCATCGATCGATAAGTTTAAGGAATTGTTGGATGGAGAGGGAATAACGAACAAGAAGCTTGATACTTCGCATGCGTTCCATTCCTCTATGATGGATGGTATGTTGGTAGAATTTGAACAGGCCTTTACAGGTATAAAGCTCGGTTCCCAACAGGTTCCCTTCATCTCCAACGTTACGGGTAGGATGGCGAAGGACGACGCTATTTCGGACCCAAGGTACTGGGTCGGCCAGCTTCGGGGCACGGTCAGGTTCTCGGATGGTATAAGCTCCCTTATGAACCGGGATGAAGTCTGTTTTGTAGAGGTAGGCCCTGGAAAAGCATTAGGTTCTTTTGTGGGGTCCAATACAGGTAAAGGGCCCGGTCACAGAATCATCACTCTTCTGGGCACTAAAAACGACAGTTTATTCTCTGTTACAAATGGATTGGGCAAGCTTTGGCAACAAGGCGTTGAAATTGATTGGGAAGGCTATTACCAAGGGGAGACCCGTCATAACGTATCTCTTCCCGGCTACTCATTCGAGAAGACCAAATATCCCGTGGACGTTGATGCAAAGGCTATGATCATGGATATGGTCTCGGACAAGTCCTTGCAAAGGAAAGAGCTATCCGATTGGTTTTACGCCCCTACTTGGCGTCTTTCAGGAATGGCATCCAAACCCATGGCCTTAGATGACAATCTTCGAACATTGGTATTTTCAGATGGACTAGGTATCGGGGAATCGATCATCGAGCATTTTTCACAAAACAATACGGAAGTGGTCACCGTTAGGCCCGGGAGTGGTTTTAAACAGGAAACGCCCAATACATATATACTCGATCCAAATGTTAAGGAAGATTACCTTCGGTTATACAAAAGTCTGGGTACCGCCAATATGCTCCCGGAGCGGATCGTGCATTGTTTGGGCGTAAGGGAGGACTTGGTCGATAGGGATGGCGAAGATGAGCTAAAGGGTTTTTATTTCTATAGTCTGTTGAACATGATCGAATCCCTTGAAGAACATAAGAACGCCCTGAAGGAAGTGACCGTATTGACAGATGGGCTCCATCCTATAACGGACAAGGGCGGCCCTTGCTCCCCCATTAAGAGCTTGGCTATTGGTTTCTTAAAGGTCCTCGGCCAGGAATACCCGACCATAACGACGGGCCATATCGATATTTCATTATCGGAGACTATCGATAAGGCCTTTATGTCAAAGCTTTTCAACGAGATTATGGATGCCAGCCCGGGAAAGGTTGTCTCTCACAGGAACTCATGCAGGTGGGTGCAGGTCTATGAGAAGGTCAAGATGGCCGAGCCTGCTTCAAAGCCACTTTTCAGGGATGGCGGCGTTTACCTGATTACCGGGGGCCTTGGGGGGTTCGGATATGCGGTGTCCGAATATCTTGGCAGGGAATTCAAGGCCAAGTTGATACTTCTGGGGAGGGAATCTTTACCATCCAGGGGTGATAGGGATCGTATGCTAGGAGCCGGTAATACACCTGAAGGGGTAAGTGAAAAGCTCAAAAAGATCAGGTCCATCGAAGATCAAGGGGGCGAGGTGTTATATTTTGATTGCGATATTTCCGATACCGAAAGGTTCTTGGAAGTAGTGAAGCAAGGCGAGGGGCATTTTGGTACCCTTAATGGTGTCTTCCATGCGGCCGGTGTTGTTAACGGCAGTTCGATGGACGCGATAGAACGTTTATCACGATCCGATTACGAGGCGCAGTTTTCTCCAAAAATATCAGGACTTCGAACCCTGTATGGTACATTGAAGGACAGGGACCTTGATTTTTGCATGCTTACCTCTTCGCTGGCATCGGTTCTTGGCGGCCTGAGGTTCGGTGCTTATTCAACGGCCAATACCTTCATGGATTACTTCGTTCAATTTCATAAAAGGCAAGGACGGTTACAGAACTGGGTATCGGTAAACTTTGACGGTATCGATTTCGGGGAGGGGCAGAGCGAGGAGATCAATGGCTGGGAGCTTCCGGAACTGATAAGTTATGCACTTTCACCAAAAGAGCTGCCCCAATTGGTTGTCTCGACAAAAGAACTTCAGCCAAGGCTGGACGATTGGATAAGCAAGGACAAGGTGTTGGAGGGAACAATATCCGGTGTTGAGATTGAGGAAGTCCCTGTTGATGAACTTGTAATCTCTGGACTGTCCCCTAATGAAAAGTTACTGATAAGGATGTGGGCCAACTTTTTCGGGAGGTCTGATTTTGATATAGACGATGATTTTTTCGAGATCGGCGGGGATTCCCTGAAGGCACTTACCTTGAGTGCGCGAATCAACAAAGAGCTGAATGTTAACCTTTCGTTATCGGACTTTTTCACGAACCCCACCATCAAGGGCTTGGCAGGTCTTCTGTCGGAACCGGGCGGTACCGGTCCCATTACAATGGAACATGTTTCGGTTCAAAAGGCCCCTTCAAGAGATTATTACGATCTATCGGCCGCCCAAAGGCGATTGTACTTTCTCTATGAGATGGACAGGTCCTCGTTGGCGTACAACCTGCCCCGACTTATCGAATTGAAGG
>NZ_JBLFEP010000010.1:0-8387 GCF_047345415.1 Maribacter corallii | reverse complement strand
TTCAATTGGCCAAGGAATTTTACAAGGCATGGGGCAAAGTTCAATTGGTGAATATCTATGGTTCTACGGAAGTAGGGGCCGATGCCACCTATTACAATGTAGATAGGTATTATGTGGAGGATACTACCGAAGACGAGAATAAGTATACAGTTCCCATAGGTAAACCTATTTCAAATACTTCAATATTGATTTTGAACAATCAAAACGAATTACAGCCTTTAGGGGTTTCTGGTGAAATATGTATACAAGGATATGGTGTCTCCGCTGGATATATAAATCAAGAGGTGGTCGACGAGCGATTTATCGAAAGCCCCTTTGAGGAAGGTACGTTGCTTTACAGGACAGGAGACCTAGGAGTATGGTCGGCAGATGGTAACCTTGAGTATATAGGTCGTTTAGATGACCAGGTAAAGATCCGGGGACATAGGATAGGGTTTAAAGAGATTGAGAACGTGTTAGTTCGTCATGAAAGAATAAATGAGGCGATAGTAAGGCTGAAAGGGAAAGCAGAGGACAAGTATTTAACGGGTTATTATACTTCCGAAAAGGAAATAGAATTGGAGGTTTTAAAAAAACACTTATACGCAACGCTTCCGGATTATATGGTACCATCCCATTTTGTTCATTTAGAGAACTTCTCCTTACTCTCTAATGGTAAGGTTAATCTAAAAGACCTTCCAGAGCCTCAAATAAATCTAGACAATTTTATACCACCATCAAATGATATAGAGAAGGAGTTGGTTGAAATCTGGTCGGAGGTTCTAAAACTTCCTACAAATGTCATCGGAGCGAATACAAGTTTCTTTGAACTCGGAGGACATTCAATACGTGCCGTCCAATTAATTAACAAAGTACAGAACGCTTTTTCTGTAAAAATTGATTTACGTGATATATTTGAAACTAATACTGTATCGGGTATGGCGGTTATTATTGGAAACAATACTCTTACAAGCAAAACGGTTATAAATAAAGCCCAAATCAAACCATATTATCGCGCATCCCCTGCACAAGAAAGATTGTTTTTTGGATATTTAATTGATACAGAAGATACTGGACGTAATATTAGCGCTTCTATAGAATTAGGAAAGGAAATAGAAATAGTCCGTTTAGAAAAAGCACTACATCAAATGGTGCAAAGGCATTCTGTGTTACGCACTAGTTTTGAACTGAAAGATGGTGGGGTCTTCCAACGAATAGAATCAAACATTAATTTAAAAATAGAATCAATAACCTGCCCCGAAAAGAAACTGCTCCCAAAGTATTTTGAAAATTTTATAAGGCCATTTAATTTATCAAGAGGACCCTTAATAAGATTAGGATTAGTTAATGGTCCTAATCTGAAATACTTATTTGTTGACATTCATCATATTGTATGTGATGGAATGTCCATAAATATTTTGATACGCGATTTAAAAGGTCTTTATTTTTTAGAAAAATTGCCCAAGATAGAATATGAATATACAGACTTTTCTGAATGGGTAAGAACTGGAAAGAAGAATGAAGCATTTCATAGAAACTATTGGTCGACTCAACTTTCTGGAAAAATTAAGAAACTAAACCTTCCTATTCTTCAGGAGAGGGAATCCATTGATGGTAACTCATGTTCAACTAAGACCTTAAGGCTTAAAGATGAAACTTATAAAAGTATAAAATCCTTTAGTTCGCAAGAAGGTGTAACAGATTTTATGTTCTTTCTATCCATTTATTACTTGATGTTAAATAAAATAACCGGCGATAAAGACGTTATCATAGGTTCCGATTCCCTAGGAAGAAATGAATCTTTTGACAAAACAGTGGGCACATTTGTAAATCCTCTTCCTTTAAGGATGAAAATAAAAGGCAGTTATAAATATTCAACCTTATTGGGCAAAGTAAAGGAACTCGTTTTAAAAGCTCTTGAACATCAAGAATACCCCTTCAATGAAATTCTATCAATTATTGACCCAAGAGTTGAACAGCTTTTTCTTGTACATTTTGCTTTTCTAAATATTATAGATAGCCAACGAGAAATAGATAAATTACAATTTAAGAACGTTCACCTGTTGGAAAGAACGAGTATTGAATATGAACTTCAGGTTGAAGTTCTTGATAACAGTGAAAATTTTAACATCTTCTTTCACTACAATAATTCTTTATATGACGAAGATACTATTCAGGTGTTTTTAGAAACTTACCAATCAATTTTGAATTTTGTATTGACCAATGAAAAAGTTAAAATCAGGAATCTGAAATTTGGATAAGTAGGGAAGAAACTTTCACTGAAATTTGAATTTAAAACAACAAATACTAATTAATGAATTATGGACACAATATCTAGTAAATCAAATGTTAATAAAAGTAATATACCGACTTTTGGCGAGGATGTTGAAGTTGAATTACCAACAAATGAACATCCACTTATAATAAGAGCAAAAAGTAACTTGAATTCTATTGAATGGGGAAGAAAATATAAAAATCAATTAAATGATTGTTTAACGATATACGGAGCAATTCTCATTAGAGGGTTTAATATTGGAAACGCAGAAGGGTTTAATGACTTATTCTCTACTGTTTCCGGTGATCCTATTAAATATGAGAATAGAACTTCTCCAAGAGAACAGGTCTACAATAACGTATATACTTCTACCAATCACCCAAAACATCAGCAAATTCATATGCATACCGAAAATTCGTATTCCCTTGTTTACAATAGGATTATAGCTTTTTTCTGTTTGGTCCCACCTTTGGAAGGAGGAGAAACACCCATTGCAGACGAAAGGAAATTATTAAATAGTCTTAAGCAAGAGACTCTCGAAAAATTTAACCAAAAGAAAATTCAGTACCTAAGAAATAGCTCTCCGGGTATTGGCTTGGACTGGAGAACTATCTATCAAACGGACGACAAAAAAGTAGTTAATCAATACCTAGAATCAAACGAGTTCGAATATTCATGGGTAGATAGTGATCATTTAAGGGTGAAGTGGACGCTCTCAGCGTTTCAGAAACATCCCTTAACTAATCAAAACCTTTGGTTCAATCATATGTATTTTGGGCTAAAATGTCATTATAACCCTTTAGTCTTAGAATACTTTAATGAAGAAAACTTGCCATTTGCCACATATTATGGTGATGGCTCGGAAATTGAAGAATCGGTTATTCAAGAATTTAGAGATTTTTATTCACAAAATTCTATTGTTTTCAAATGGGAGAAAAATGACTTTTTAATGTTGGATAATATGATGTTTTCACATGGAAGGAATCCATTTAAAGGTGAGCGAAAAATTTTGACGGCGATGTCACAACCCGTTGACTTCCATTAAGCAGAACCATATGTTTATTCATTGACTTATTTTTTAAATCTAGTTTCGGAGACTTGCTGAATTAATACATCTCTATTTTTTAAACAACGAATACGAACATTGGGGATAGTGTTCAATCCTTAAAATTTATGTGCGGAATATGTGGATTTATAAAATACTCTGGAAAAAATATTACTGCAGATGATGTAGGAATATTAGAGAGAATGAATAGAACCCTAGTTCATAGGGGCCCTGATGCTCAAAATATTTTGTTGTTCGACAATATTGCATTGGGATTTAACAGACTTAGTATAATTGGGTTGGAAAATGGTATGCAACCTATATATAATGAGGATGAAAGTCTAATTTTAATATGTAATGGAGAGATTTTTAACTACGTAGAATTAAAAAAAGACCTAGAGAATAAGGGACATAAATTTAGGACTAACACAGATGTGGAAGTTATCCTTCATTTATATGAAGAAAAAGGGCATAGATTTTTAAACCAACTTAATGGCCAGTTTGCCTTTGTTCTTTATGATCGAAAAAAACAAATAATATTCTGTGCACGTGATCAACTAGGGATTATCCCATTTTTTTATACCTATGTAAAGAAAACTTTCATATTCGGATCGGAAATAAAAGCTATTTTGCAGCATCCATTTGTGAGTAAGAATGTTGATGAAGTTGGGCTTGACCAAGTGCTTACTTTCCCTGGTTTGATTAGTCCTCGAACAATGTTTAAGAATATTCATTCCTTGGAGAATGGCCATTTTTTGACAATATCTTTCAATGGTAAAATATCGGATGAAGAATATTGGGATTTACCTTTTCAGAAAGAGTTTAATGATTGTAAAATTGTTGAGGCGGATTATTTGGATGAGCTTCATTATCTCTTTGAAAAATCTGTTAAAATGCGCTTAAGGTCAGATGTTGAAACCGGTGTCTACTTAAGTGGGGGATTGGATTCATCAATGATTGGTATGAAGGTCTCTGAGTTAAACCGCTTTAGTAAGCAAAAAGCTTTTTCGATTATATTTCCAGATTCACAAATTTCAGAAGAGAAATACCAAAACATTATTGCTGAAAAGTGCGGTGCAGAATTATATCAAAAGACTTTTTATAATGATGACATTAGTAAAGGGTTGCGAAGAGCGATTTTACATTCTGAATGCCCAATTAAAGAAACATACAATACGGCATCTTTAAATTTGTCTAAAGCAGTCAGGGAAAATGGTCTGAAAGTTATTTTGTCTGGTGAAGGAGCTGATGAGTTTTTTGCAGGTTATGTGGGCTACCGATTTGATAAAATGAGGAGAATGGGATTGAATAGTGGTTCTATTTCAGAGAAAGAGCATAGTTTGAGAAATAGAATATGGGGTAGTACGGATTTTTTCTATGAGACGAATTTTAGTGATATCGAAAACGAGAAAAAACGATTATATTCTGAAGGCCTAAGACATTCGTTTGATGAGATAAATTGCTTAAACCATTTCGTAATTAATAAAAGCAAGCTTCATCGCAGAGACATGCTTAGTAGAAGATCATATGTGGATTACAAATTAAGACTAGTAGATCATCTTATTTCTGATCACGGAGATCGAATGGCAATGGCAAACTCAGTTGAGATAAGATATCCGTTTTTAGATAAAGAGATTGTAGAGTTTACTACAAGAATCCCTTCCGAACTTAAGCTTCATGATTTAACAGAAAAATACATTCTTCGAAAATTAGCCTCGAAGAACGTCCCTAAAGAAATTTTGCATAGGGAAAAATTCGGATTTGTTGCTCCGGGAAGCCCATTTCTTTTACGGAGTAACATCGAGTATATAAATGACCTTTTATCATACAATACAATTAAAAGGCAGGGTTATTTTGACCCAGATTTTGTGGAAAATTTGAAAAATACCTACCGCCAAGATAATTTTAGTATTAATGTTCCCTTTGAAACCGACTTTCTACTAGTCGTAATAACGTTTGGAATATTTCTAGAACATTTTATTGAAAAATGAAACCTGTTTAGTAGGTTAAATTTATAATAATAGATATATGTATACCCAAAAAAATCTTTTAAAGAGGCTGAGTTCGCTCAGTGATAGTATTGCAATTAAAGAAAATGGACAAGAAATTTTTTACTCCGAATTGAGTACGAGATCGACCAAGGTTGCAGCTTTTTTGTTGGATAACGAATTTGTTCCTGAGTCTCGGATAGGAATAAATGTTAGTAATATTACTGACCTCGTGGTCTGTATAATAGGAATAATACAGGCTCGCTGCGTTTTTGTCCCTCTTGATAGTTCTCTTCCAGAAAAACGGTTTTCAAAAATCATTAAGGAATCAGAACTTAGTTTGATTATTGTTTCGGACAAAGATCAGAAATCAACTTATATTCCCTCAGTTAGTTTGTCGGCTGTGGAGGCACGTGTTCAAGAGAGTTTAATTAGATTTCCTGATTATGACGATAATGATGCTCTTTATATATACTTTACTTCAGGGTCTACAGGTACACCGAAAGGTATTATTGGAAGAAATGGAGGTTTATGGAATTTCATAAATTGGGAATTAGAAACTTTTGAGATTTATCCCAAACAAAAATTTAGCCAATTAATATCTCCTTATTTTGATGCTTTTCTTAGGGATATTTTTGTTCCGCTAATGAGTGGAGGAACAATCTGTATACCACCAAATAAAGAGGGTTTTTTTACATCGGAGAATATGATTAAGTGGATTGATGACGAAGAAATTAATTTTATACATTGTGTTCCCAGTATGTTCCGAGCTTTTAACAATAAATCTACCACTAAAGAAAACTTTCAAAATTTAAAGTACGTATTGCTTTCTGGAGAAAGAATTGTTCCTTCTGAACTAGAACATTGGTATGCTACTTTTAAAGACCGTATTCAGTTGGTTAATCTATATGGAGCTACGGAAGCTACTATGATAAGCTCCTACTACAATATTAAACCAGAAGATATTTCAAAAAGAAGTATTCCAATTGGGAATCCGATACCCAATACAAAGTTACTTGTGTTGGATAAGGACTATCAGGCATGTAGACCCCCAATCGTAGGAGAGGTATATATAGCTTCACCCTTTTTATCAAAGGGATATCTTAATAATGCTGAGTTAACGGCAGAAAAGTTTATCAAGTTAGATAGGACTACAGGTAATCCAGGAATGGTTTTTAAAACAGGCGATAATGCACGAGTGCTGACAGATGGCACAATTGAACTGTTAGGTCGACAAGATAGTTTAATTAAGTTGAGAGGAATTCGTATTGAACTTAATGAGATTCAAAACACTCTTTTAAAAAATGACTTGATTGATCAGGCCATCGTGCTTTATGATAAAAAATTGAAAGCAATAGCTGCATTTGTTTCCTCTCAAAAGAGTGATTATGATTCTGAAGAATTGCAGAAAGAACTAGAAATATACTTAGAAGACCATTTGCCATCTTATATGATTCCTTCAAAAATAATGTGCATAGATTCCTTCCCATTATTAAGTAATGGAAAGGTCAATCGTCAAGCATTATTGGATTTTGAGAAGAAAGATTTGCTGGTAGGGCCAAGTAGTGTGATAGAGGAAAATATTCTATTCATATGGCAATCTATTTTAGACCAAAATGAGATTTCAACTAATGTTAAATTTAGCCATTTAGGGGGTAACTCATTGAATATGATGAGATTAATACCAAGATTTTTTTCTGCGTTTGGCGTCAGAGTCAAATTGGGTGAAGTTTTTGAGAACTTCACGATACAAAAGCAAGGTCTCCTGATAGAGAAAAAAATAAAAGCACTTCAAAAACCTTCAAAGGATGGTATAAACTCTATGGTTGAAAGCAATAGTATTAATAATGTTGAAAGTAAATTATATTACCCGTTATCGTCATCCCAAAAAAGGCTATACTTTTTGTACAAATTCGATAATGAATCCTTGGCTTATAATACACCTCAGGTAGTAAGATTAAAAGGTGAAATTGATCGGGATAGAATTGAGGGGGCATTTAAGGACTTAATTAAGCGTCATGAAGGCCTACGAACCCTTTTTTTAACTATTGATGAGGAACCAGTTCAGAAGATACAAAATGAAGCGGCCTTTTCCATTGAATATTCTGAATCTACGGAAGCAAATTCTGAATCCGTAATTACAAAGTTTATAAGACCATTTGATCTTGGCGAGGCACCTTTACTTAGGGTAGGTTTGGTAAAGTTAAAAAACAAGTCCCACTTATTGCTGGTGGATATGCACCATATTATTGCTGATGGGGTCTCGCAAGAAATTTTAATAAAAGATTTTATGGCTTTGTATAATAAAATAAAGCTTCCCAAATTACGGTTGCGATATACGGATTATTCGACTTGGCAGCAGGGAGATAAATATAAAGAGGACTTAAACATCCAGAAAGAATTCTGGATTCAGGAATTTTCTGATAAGATAATGCCCCTAAATTTACCGATGGATTCGATTAGGCCTAGAACTAAAGGATATAAAGGTGGCATTAAATCTTTTCTTATTAATAAACATGACACTGATAAATTAAGAGAAATTAGTGAAGAGGCAGAGACTACCATGTTCATGACTGTGCTATCAATATTTAATATTTTGCTAAGTAAGTTGAGCAATCGATTCGACATAGTCGTGGGTACAAACGTTGCTGGTAGATATGAGCCTGGTTTGGAAAATATTCTTGGCATGTTTGTCAATGTCATAGCGCTTCGTAATCATCCAAAGGGAAGCTATAGTTTCAAGGAGTTTTTAACAACGGTAAGGACAAAAACCTTATCTGCTTTTGAGAATCAGTCATATCCGTTCGAAAATTTGATAGAAGAACTGGATTTACCTAGACACACAAATCGTAATCCCTTATTCGATGTGATGTTTAGTTTCCAGAATTATGGATACGAAGTATTTAAACTTCCAGGACTAGAACTTAAGCCCTTTTATAACCCAATTAGAATATCGAAGTTCGACATGGAGTTGATAGCAATGGAGTCAGGGGATAGGTTGCATTTTAATTTGGAATATTCTACTGAATTGTTCAGACCTGATAGTATAGATAGGTTCATCGGTTATTTCCATCGAATAGTGGAGGAAGTGATTTCTGAT